>CALVZQ010000011.1 GCA_944372585.1 uncultured Clostridia bacterium | reverse complement strand
ACGAGATAACGATTGTTCGAACAACTATTTAATTAATACGAAAAAAGCAGAGAAGAAATCTCTGCTTTTTTTATTTTATCTGTTTATAATAGGTTAAATTGTTTGGTTTGAATTTTGATAAATTTATTTTGATGATTTAGATCGTATTTATTGATTCATTTTTCCCTCTTCGTTTTTGACATTTTTAATCAATTGCAATTGATTGTCTGTGAATTGAGGTTTTGGTTCTGAATATCCATCTTTGTCGCTTAGTTTGACTTTGACCAACAATTTTAGTTCTTCATCTGAACAATTTTCAGTTGCGACTTTGTTGCACTGTTCAATCAAACCTGTTGCCTTTCCAAAATCATTGTGAGAAAGGGTGGAATCAAAAGGAACAGCACATTCCAAAAGTTCCAAACTCAAACATTTCATTGTTGTATCAATTTTTGCTTCACACTCTGTTTTGTTGAGCCAAATATATTTGTTTTTGCCGAAAATAATTATCGGGGCACAGCTAGTTACCTCTTCATATTTCCCTTCCTGATTTCTTGCAGTTGCATTTGCTTTATTCCACACTTTAGCAGTCTTATTTATGAATTTGCAACTCTTGACTGTTGGACTGTGAGGATTGTAAACAAGTTGAAGAGCAATTCGTAATCCTGCACCAATAACGTAACCTGAATTCCAGTTTGTTGACCCATCACTTTCAACATAAAATATGAGTTTTTCATAATCTTTGAAGGCTGTTCTCAGAGGATAACTGCCGGCATTGAAGTATGAATCTTCCATTGCACCTTGCGATCGTGCTATGGGAGAAGGACTTGCGCTTGTAAATGCTTTAAATTTGCATGAGCATAAAAAGTGTTCTTTTAGACTTGGAATACAGGCTGAAACTATTATTTCTGACATAAAAATATCTCCTGTCAAAATTATAGCACAATTGTATTTCATAGTCAATATGGGAGTTTTTGTTCATTTTGAGCAAAGATTTTTATATTAGATTTATTTCGACAATATAGGAAAAATTAAGAGAAGTTTTTGTTTGTTTATTGTCACTATTTATCATATAATTTGCTTGTTACATAAAAGGAGGTTGAATATGAGTAACAATGATGTTTTGAGATCAATTGCACAAAAGGCAAAAAGAAGGCTGGTAGGAAGAGAGAATGTTCCACAAGCAAGGATTAAGGTGATTTCAAATGAAGATGAAGACTTCAAGTCTAGAGTTGAAAATCTTTTGTCACAGAAAGATGTTGTGACAAATCCTGTACATTATTTGATTGATGACAAGATTTTCAATGTTTTGGACGGAAATGCAAAGGAAAGATATTTGCTTTCTACATTGGACAAATACAACAGTCTTAGAAATCAAATTGAAAATGTTTCGTCTTATTCTCGTTTTTGCATGTAAGACTGTTGCAAAATCACTTTTTTGTGAATATATATTTTTATGAAACAAAAAAAATGTCATATAAGTAGAGATGTTATTTGGGGAAAGAATATAACGCTTGACGGGAATGTCAAAATTTTGGGCTGTTGCAAGATTGGGGATAATGTCAAAATTTTATCCGGTTCAAGAGTGGAAGATTCTGTCATTGGAAATGATTGTGTGATTGACAGTTCCATCATAACGGAATCTAATATTGGCAACAAGTGCAAAATCGGACCTTTTTCTCATATCAGACCGAATTGTATTCTGGCTGACGGTGTCAAGGTTGGATCATTTGTGGAACTGAAAAATGCTCACATTGGAGAAGGTAGCAAAATTCCACATTTGTCCTATGTCGGAGATGCGGAGATAGGTGAGAATGTCAATATTGGTTGTGGTGTTGTTTTTGCAAACTATGATGGAAAGAAAAAGCAATCGTCAAGAGTTGGGAATAATGTCTTTATTGGCTGTAATGTCAATTTGGTGGCGCCAGTTGATATTGCAGACGATACATATATCTGTGCAGGAACCACTGTGACGAAAGATACCGAAAAAGGTGATTTTGTCATTGGAAGAGTTCGTCAAGAAAACAAAAAGAAAAAAAATTGAGACTATGCGATATGGTCGCTTTTTTTTATTTTGATTGTTATCTTTTGGATCAACAAAATTTTTGACTTACCTGAAGTTAACTAGGTTACAAAAAAGTGCCTTTATACAAGAAATTTGCAAGTATGTTATGATAATCTCGACATGTAAATGTCAACATAACAAAAAAAGGAGAAAATAAAAATGAAAAAAAACAATTTTGAAACAATCAAACTTGAAAAAGGAGAAATGCACGTCTATGATTTTGGGGCTGTCAAACTTCATGCATACAAGACAAATGATTTTTTGGAAGATGAAGTTTATGTTGTCGAAAAGAATGGCAACGTTGTTGTGATTGAAAGCCCTTGCTTTTTTGATAATTGCAAAGAATTGGAAAAGTATGTGTGTTCCTTAAACGCAAATGTTTGTGGAGTGCTTGTATCTTATCATGCTGCGGGCGCAAGTTTTATGGAAAATGAAAAAAAATTTGCAACAAAAAATGCAGATGAGTATGGTCATAATGGGGGAGGAAAAGCACTTATTGACAGTTTTACAAATTCGTTTGGAGAAATTTTTGACAATTCAATTCATGAAATTACTGACTATTTAAGTGAAGGCAAAAATTTCATTGGAGACATTGAATTTGATATTATTGACACAAAAGAAGGGTTTGACATTGTTATACCTGAAATAAATGCGGTTTACACTCATATGCTTGGTCATGATTGTCATTCAATAGTTGCAGGGAAAGGGCATGCTGAAAATATGATAAAAGAACTTGAAAACTATCTTGTCAAAGGGTACGATTTGATTTTGACATCTCATTACACACCTGAAGATTTGAAAGATGTGAAAACAAAGATCGCATATCTTGAAGATTTGATTCAAATTGCAAATTCTTGCAAAACTGCTGAGGAATTTAAAACAAAGGTTCAAACCAAATATTCACAATATTCAGGACAAAATTATCTTGATATGACAACAAATTTCTTTTTTCAATCATAATGAATAAGAGATTTTGTGAAAATAAAAAGAAAGGCATGATATGCCAATCTTTGCGTTGAAATTGGTTTTAATTTGAATGTTATCAAACAAGAAAAATTAATTGGAAGAATTGTTTTGAAGTTTATATTTTTTATATTCACTGCCAAACTCGGCAAGTGTCTCAATGATAGGTCGCATTTTCTCTCCTATGTCGGTGAGAGAGTATTCAACTCGCAAAGGAGTTTCTACAAAAACTTCGCGTTTCACAAGACCATCTTCTTCCATTTGCCTCAAATTTTCGGTCAGAACTTTTGAACTGATTCCATCTATTCCAAACTGCAGATATTTGAAACGTTGAGGACCTTTCAACAAATCTCTCAAAATGAGTGGTTTCCATTTGTTACCTATGAGACCGACTGTTGTTGCCACCGGGCAATTTGGTAATTCATCTTTTTTCAGCATTGTTTCTCTCCTATAAGTTTTGTAAGAAATATAACTAAATGTTATATGAAAAATCTTCTTATATGATACAATAAGATGAAACAAATAGTCAATTTATTTTAAACAGCGAGAATACATTTAATTTTGGAGGCACCATGGATAAGTATAAAATTTTATATAGGTTGTTGCATATTTTAACTGAATTTAAGAAGATAAAAGTTGAGGTTGGTAATAATTATGAAAGAGATAGAGCACTTTTTCGTGGATTGTGCAATCAATGTTTGGATTTGAGCGGAATTGACAAAGAATTTTATACCCTTCAGGATATGTTGTTAAGTCAGGAAAGGGAAGAAAAAGGAGTGGTTGATGTTCAAACGTTACTTTTCAAAAATGGAATTGCTCATTATTATGGAGACATCACAACTCTTAAAGTCGATGCCATTGTTAATGCTGCAAATGATCAATATCTTGGTTGTTTCTTTCCTTGTCATGATTGCATTGACAATGTCATAATGAGTTCTGGTGGATTTCAAATGAGAAACGAACTTTTTTCTCTTAAAAAAGAAAAAGATTACGACAAAAAAGAGGTCAAGGTGACGAAGGGTTATAATTTGCCATGCAAGTATGTTTTTCATATTGCGGGACCAATTGTGAGTTATAAAGTGACAGAAAAACAGATTGGGGAATTGAGAAATTGTTACATTTATTGTTTGGAACAGGCAAAATCTTTGAAACTAAATTCCATTGCCTTTTGTTGTATATCAACAGGGGAATACAACTTTCCAAACAAAACTGCTTGTGATGTTGCGGTTGACACAGTAAAAATGTGGTTATCGAAAAATGACGGCAATTTGAAGGTGATTTTTGACACTTTCACAGAATTGGACAAGGAGTTGTATGATGAAAAATTACGAGAGAAGAATTAAGCAAGCAAAAGAATTTTTGGCAAATGCTGATTTTTTCATCATTGGTGCAGGAGCAGGACTTTCAACTGCTGCAGGTTTTGAATATTCTGGGAAAAACTTCGAAAAATATTTTTCTGACTTCAAAGAGAAATATGGTATCAATGATATGTATTCAGGCGGTTTTTATCCTTTCAAAACAGAAGAAGAAAAATGGGCATATTGGTCAAGATATGTTTATGTCAACAGATACAAATCAAAATCTAATAAACTTTATGTTCAACTCTATAATTTGATTAAGGACAAAGATTATTTTGTCATTACAACCAATGTTGATCACCAATTTCAACTTGCTGGTTTTGAAAAAAATCGTCTTTTTTATACTCAAGGCGATTATGGACTTTTTCAATGCAGTGTTCCTTGCCATAACAAGACATATGACAATGAAGATCTCATTCTTGAAATGGTTAACTCGCAGAAAAATATGAAAATACCAAGTGAATTGATTCCGAAATGTCCTGTCTGTGGAAGAGAAATGGAAATGAACTTGCGTGCAGATGATAGATTTGTGCAAGATGAGGGTTGGTATGAACATGCAAAACTATACCGAGAATTTTTGGAAAGAACAAAAGATAAAAAGGTTGTATTGATTGAAGTTGGAGTTGGATTTAATACACCTGCGATAATAAAATATCCTTTTGAACAAATGACCTTTCGAAATGAAAAGACGAGACTGATAAGAATAAACAAAGATTTTGCAGTCTGTCCAGAAGAGATAAAAGAAAAAACGATTTTGTTTGATGAACCTGTCAGTGAAATATTGTCAGATATAAAAACAAACTCTTAGCAAGTTAAGAGTTTGTTTTTCTTAATTCAATGATTTTGAGGAGACTATTTCTGTTGTCGTGTGTTTTAAACTTCACTATGTCTCCAACTTTTTTCTTGTATATTGATTGTCCAATTGGGCTGTTTAATGTTATCTCTCCATTCTTGGAATTAGCCAAAAATTTTCCTGTCAAGATCACATCAAAAATTTCTTCATTGTCCAGTTCAATGGTTACGACATCTCCAATGTCAACGGCAGAGCCATCGTCGTGTTTTGAAATGATTTCAATGTTGTTTTTGATATCAATCAATCTGTTAATTTCCATTATGGCACCATTTTCTTTTTCAAGTGCAACATCGTACGCTGCATTGTCATGCCAAGAATTTGTGTCATTTTGAAATGCTGCAGCTTTGGCTTTCACTGCCTCTTTCAATTTTTCTTTTTCTGTGTTTATCAGTTCGTCTATCTGACCAAAACCTTCAATATCAACAACCATAAGCTTCTCCCTTGATGAATATTATAAGCAAAATGTTCATCAAAATCAATTTTTTGAGATAAAGTTTTCATTCTTGAAAATGCATTTGTGCCTTTTTAATTGAATTTTGTTTTTGCTTGACAAAAAAGTTCATGATTTATATAATGGTTATATTAACTGGAGATTGTCTATGTTTGATTACATAATTGTGCAAGCTGGTGGAAAGGGGAGTCGTTTGAAACAAATGACTTACAACAAACCTAAAGCACTGGTTTCAATCAAAAATTTGCCAATGATTTTTCATCTTTTTAAGAAATTTCCTGAAAAGAAATTTATCATCATTGGAGATTATAAGTTTGATGTTTTGGAAAAATATTTGAAATGTTTTGCTGAAGTGGATTACACTTTGATTTCGGGGGTGGGACATGTTGGAACCCTCGCTGGGCTTGACAGTGCCATCTCTTTGATTGATGACAAATCAAGTTTTATGCTGATTTGGTGTGATTTGGTTTTGGACGACAAATTTCTTCTTCCTGATGACGACTCAAAAAACTATATTGGAATTTCTCAAAGTTTTCCATGCAGGTGGAGATATGAAAATGAAAAATTTGAAGAAATTTCTTCCAACACAAGTGGAGTGGCAGGATTGTTTATGTTCAAAAACAAAAGCGTCCTAAAAGATATGCCACAAGATGGAGAGTTTGTTAGGTATTTAAGCACGCAAAATATCCCATTTGAAACAATAAAATTGACAAAAACTCAAGAATATGGACTTTTAGATGTTGTGGAAGGAATTGAAAGACCAAAATGTCGACCTTTCAATCAAATGGTTGTTCTCGACGACAAAATCATAAAAACACCTTTGGACAAACAAGGTGTTGAACTTGCAGTCAAAGAAAAGAATTGGTATAAATTCATAACTGAAAATTCTACAGATTTTGTCAACTTGCCAAAAATTTATTCTTTTGACCCTTTGACACTGGAGAGAATTGTTGGTGATAATTCAAATTCCATACATCTTTACAACAGTCAAAACCTATCAAAAAATGACAAATCAACCATTTTGAAACAGATTGTTGACACACTCAAGAAAATTCACAATATTGCATCAGTTGAAACTGATTTTGAAAGTTTTGTTGATGCATATCTTCTGAAAACATACAAAAGATTGGAAAAAATCAAAAATTTGGTACCTTTTGCCAACAAAGAAAAAATTGTCATAAATGGAAAAGAGTGCAGAAACATTTTGTTTAATTGGGACAAAGTTTCGACATATTTGTTTGAATCTTATCCAAAGCATTTTTCTGTCATTCATGGTGATTGCACTTTTTCGAATATTTTACTTGGGAAAAACAATCGTCCTGTTTTGATTGATCCAAGGGGTTATTTTGGAAAAACTCAGATTTATGGTGATGAAGCTTACGACTGGGCGAAACTTTATTATTCTATTGTTGGAAATTATGACCAATTTAATTTGGGAAAATTTGTCCTTCAAATCAATGAAAATGATGTTGAATTAAAAATAAATTCTTCAGGTTGGGAAGACATGGAAGAAGAATTTTTCGGTTTGCTCAATGGCATTGTCAACAGACGTCAAATCAAATTGATTCATATCATTATTTGGTATTCTTTGACAACTTATGCATGGAACGATTATGATTCAATTTGTGGAGCTTTTTATCGAGGATCCGAACTTTTGGAAAACTTTTTGAAGGAGGTGGAAAATGAATGAATATTTTAAAAATACACTCAAAATAATCGAAGATTCAATAGAATCTGTTGATGAAACTGTTTTTCAAGAGTTGATTTCTGACTGTGTTGAAACTTTGAACAAAGGTGGGAAAATTGTTGTAAGCGGACTTGGAAAAAATGTCCCTATTTGTGAAAAATTTGTTGGAACAATGAACTCTTTTGGATTGAATGCAAGTTTTATGCACTCAAACACTGCCGTTCATGGAGATTTGGGAATAGTCAAAAATGGTGACGTTGTGATTGTTCTTTCGAAAAGTGGAAACACAAGAGAATCAGTTGAACTTATAGAACATTTGTTGGATCGAAATGTGAAACTCTGGATCATGACATTCAACAAGCACTGCAAAATGTCAGAATATACAAACAAAAACCTCTGCATGCATTTGATTGCGGAAGGAGATTTGTGGGATATTGCTCCAAACAATTCCACAACAGTGTTTTTGATAGTTTTGCAGACTCTTGCAATTGAGTTGTCGCAGAAAATGGGTGTGAGTTTGAACGATTTCAAGATGAATCACCCGGGTGGAGGAATTGGGCAAAAGTTGAAAGGAGTTGTCAAATGATAAAAATTTCGACATTGCCAAAAACTTGGATCTTTGATTTGGACGGCACTATTGTCAAACACAATGGCTATCTTATTGATGGGAAAGACACACTTTTGGAGGGGGCAAGAGATTTTTTCTGTTCAATTCCAAAAGAAGATTATGTTTTGATTTTGTCTGCTCGAAAGAAAAAATATAGGCGAAAGACCATCAAATTTTTAAGGCAAAACAAAATCAGATTTGATGAAATTAGATTTGATATGCCTGTGGGGGAAAGAATTTTGGTCAATGATGAAAAACCCAAGGGACTCAAAACTTCTCTTGCCATCAACACAAAGAGAGATGAGTTTATGAAAGAAAAGTTTGAAATTACAGAGGAAATTTAGGGAGATTTTGTGATGAAACTCGGAGAAATTTTTCAAAATATTGGCATCTTTTTTGCAAATCGAAGTTATGCAAAAAAGATTGCAAAAATGAAGCATGATGATGAGATTTTTATCGTGCTTGCACCAAAATTTGGAGATCTTATATATGGCATGATGTATGCAAGAGAGTTGAAAAAGGAAAGGGGCAAAAAATTGGCTGTGCTTTGTCCAGAACAATTTGCCAAATTTATTGAAAGTTATGGCTGTGTGGACAGAATTGTCACTGTTCCAAATACAAAGAAATATGCAAATAAACATTTTTTGCTGTTGGGAATGAGACATACTTTTTTGCGAGATAGATACAAATATTCTGATTTGGTTTATACATTGCCACAGGAAAAATATTATAAAGGACTTATGATCAATGAGATCTACAGAGATTACATTTTTTGTATAGACCATGACAACAAGCAATTTTTGGATTTGCCTGAGACAAAAGTTACAGCAATTCAAAACTTTGAAGAGATCAAAGACAGAATTATTGTTATGAATCCATATGCAAAATCTCATGCAAAAAATTGTGTAAAAATTCTTCAACCAGTTGCAGATATGCTTGTCAAAGAAGGGTTTGTTGTTTACACCAATGTCATTGGAGATCAAAAAGTCCTTGATGGAACATTGCCACTGAAATGTTCAATTGAAGAATTGTTTGAAATTTGCAAGCATATTCATGGATTGGTTTCCATACGTTCTGGGCTTGTTGATTTTTGTCTAAACACAAAATGTAAGAAAGTTGTTGTTTATATGAAAAAGAAAAGGCTTAGATTCACTCACTCATTGAGATGTTTCAATGACAACATAGTAGAATATTTTGTGCATGACAAAAAGGGTGCCGACAATGTCATTAAAATTGTTAAAGATGTTATGGTCTGTAGAGATTGATGCCTTCAAATTACAAAGTTTTGTTCATTATTTTCAAAAACAATTTGAAAATCACAGAAATGCTCAGACAATAATGTGCAAAGATTTCTTTTGAACAACCCAACACAAAATCACAGCAGCCATGTTATTTGGACTGGTCATGTTGTTGGGGTTTGATCTTTAAGAAAGCACTGGAAAAAGATGCGAAAAAAGAAATTGGATTAGATATAAAAAATTGCAATAGAAAAACAATTAAGCAAACAATTCCACAGAAATCGTTGCTTTTTTCATTGCTGATATTTTTGGCACTTGCCATATAATTAAAGAAGAAGAGTTGTCAGAAATGGTATAAAAACTTATTAAAAATATACTAGACATTTAGTATGTTTTATATTATACTTATTACATGAGAACATTTATAGACTTAAAGTGTGACTACAATCTTTACAAAAACTTTTTGGCTGTAGCAAAGTTAGGGTCTTTTTCTAAGGCTGCAAAATGCCTATTTGTTTCTCAACCGGCCATTAGTTACAATATCAAACAACTTGAAAAGCAATTGGGTGTTTCGCTGCTTATAAGAAACAACAAAGCGATCGATTTGACTCCAGAAGGTGAAAAATTATACAAATTCTTAGAAGAAGCTCATAATAACCTTGTCTGTGGAGAACGTAATGCTCTTGAGGCATCATCTTTGCTAAACACAACCTTAGCTATAGGTGTCCCTACTCATATAGCAAAATATTATTTAATACCAGTCCTTGAAAAATTTAAAAATGACCATCCAAGTGTTTCAGTAAGTGTGATAAGTAGGTCAACTCAAGAGATGGTGAATCAGTTGTTGGACAATGCTCTTGATTTGATAATTGATACCTTTCCAATAGCAACTGAGAATAACAATGTAATCGTAAAATCGTTAGGTATGGTTGAGACATGTTTTGCGGGCACTCCAGAAGCCATAAATGCGGAACAGAGATCTTATATTCTCCCAAATAAATATACAGCCACGAGACATAGTATAGATGCTTTGCTTGGGGAACACTATTTTGACAATATGTGTAGTTACGAAATTGCGACAACAGAAATATCTCTTGAACTTGTCCTAAGAGGAAAGGGAATAGGTTTTTTCCTTAAGCCTTCAGTGCAAAGTTACTTGGAAGATAACATTTTACAAGAAATATGGGTGGAAGACAAAGAAATGCCAGTAACAGAATATGGTTACGCCTATAACAAAAAATATCTATCAACAACAACAAAAAATTTTATAAAGTATATGGAAAACAAAAATGCAAAAAATTAGGTTGATTCTTAATCAAAATTGTCAATATAATTGTATATTTTGCCACAAAGAGAATATGCTTTCCCATAATCAAAGCAAATCTCTTAATGTGCAGGATTATGCTTTTTTTGTGCGAACGGCAAAACAACTTGGATTTAATTTTTTCGCTTTAACGGGTGGGGAGCCTTTATTAAGGGAGGATATCTTAGACATAATAAAAGCTATTTCAAAAACTAAATGTAAGTTGCAAATAACAACTAATGGAATTTTGCTTAATAAATTAAACAAAATAAATTGTATCGACCATATAAATATTTCTTTGCACACTTTGGATAAAAAAGTTTATAACCAAATAACAAACTCGAATAAAGATCCTATGGATATTCTAAATAATATAAAAGAATTTAAATCTGTTAATAGCACGCCAATAAAAATTAATATGCTTGCCCTATCAAATCTTACATTAAATGAGAATAATCTTTTGGCAATGATTGATATATGCAAACAATTGGGCATAGACCTTAAAATAATCGAACTCTTGAATCATAAATCTTCATTATATTTGCCATATGAGGAAATTCAATCACAACTACAAAAATTGGGTTATCAAATTTTGAGAGACTATAGGGGTGGAAAAGTTTTAATAAATGATACAAGCAAGGTCATCATACAAAGATGTCTATGTAATTACATAAAAGAAAGAGATGACTCAAATGATTATTGTCAAAAATTTAATGATCTCTTTTTAACACCAGATGGACAAATAAACTATTGCAGATATAAAGAATCATTAAACGCTTATGATTTTATAAAAAGTAGAGATAAAAAACAATTAAAAAATCTGATAGAAAGAGCTACAACTTTGACAAACTACTGTCCTTTGAAAATAGACATTAAAAAAACAAATTCTTAATATTAAGAATTTGTTTTTGTTTTTTATTGTCTTGAAAGATAATTAAAATCGCAAATATAGATGGTCGTCATGGTTTTAGGAGTTATATTTTTGTTTTTATAACATTCTTCTATTCTGAGCCATTTATATTCATCATGTTCCGTCAATTTCACTTCCTTCGTTGATTTAGTCTTAACCCAAAAATTGTATTGTCTAGATTTTTTGCCACTTCCAGACAAGTAATCAAAAAAGTCTATATAACCGCATATCTTATCCACATCTAGATTGGTCTCTTCTTTAATTTCTCGAATCAACCCTTCAAAAATGCTCTCTCCTGATTCAAGTTTACCGCTAGGCAATTCGTCAATACCCCCCAAAAAATCATCTGATTTTCTTCTAAGAATCAAGACTTCATTGTTTTCGTTGGTTACGACACCTCCTACTACAATTTTTTCAATTCCATCTTCCTTGGCTCTTTCTTCTAACAAATTTTCTATTTTCATATTCCCTCCTTTTCTTTATCAATTAATATTTTTAGGCCTTTTTCAAAATTTTCTTTAAATTCCGAATCTATTTCCAACTTTTCCATAATTATATTGCCATATAAGTCTTCTTCTGAAGAATCTATTCCAACCTTGACTTTAAACTCGTCAACTTCTTCGTTTGAACTTTTGGAATCTTGATATTCAATTTCTACAAAATTTCCAAGAAGTTCAACTTTGTCAATGAATATTTTTAAATTTTTATATTTTCTAATTTCTCTCTTTTTACAAAGATACATATAGGGTGACATATTTAAAAAGGAGAAAAAGTTTATTCCATCAGACAAAGTTTCGACCTTTGCCTCTTGTTCAAACCAACCGTCTGTCGTTTTCTTTTTTATCTCCAGCACAATACCTTTCTTCTTTTTACGCACTCTGCAAACAAAACCATATTTCTTTAATGAGTTGAAGCCATCATAACCAAACGTTATATCAAGTGTGTCACTTTCAGGTTCAAGAGGGGTGGTGTTTTGCAAAATATTTTGGTATTGTTCTTCATTAATTAAAAACCTTACTTCTTTTTCTATATTCATTTTATCTCCTCATACAATACTCGATTTGAAGCAACTATATCCATAGTATATAATATCTCATCAGAAATTTCAATTAAATCGTTACATTCACTTGTTCTAAAAAAACCAAAATTTGTATGTTCAGTAGAAAGTGAAATATCATTTAAATTCTCAAGTTTTAACACAAAGTTATATTGTCTTACAAGCTGCCCTTTGTCAGAGAGATAATCAAAATGGCCTGCATAACATTCTATATCTTTAACTTGACAGTTGAGTTCTTCTTTTATATGTCTTGCCAAACATTGTTCAAAGGTCTCCCCAAACTCTAGTTTACCACTAGGAAATTCATATAAGTTTTTCATAAACTGATTGTCGGCACGTTTAATAAGAAGAATTTTATCATCGTTTACAATGATTCCTCCCAAAACTAAACTATATATTTTGTCATCAATCGCCTTTTGTTTTAATATATCATATATCTGCATATCTACCTCCTATAAAATTTCGCGACTTTTTTTAAAGCTTCGCAATATTTATATACAATCATCCAATCTTCTTTAGCATACCATACAGGAAGTTTTATAATTTCATTAGCAAACTTGTCTGCATTTACATATTCGCCCTCTATTAGAGATTTCTTGTAAGAAGGAAAGAAATAACCAGGATTTTTGAATAATTCAAAGTTTGCCAAAGAAGTTGTAGAAGAAGGTATATCAAATTCGCAACAGCCTTCCGCATGCAATGCTTCAACAAATTGTTCTCTATTAACTGTAAATTTGTTTTTGTCAAACTTGATTATATAAGCATAGAAACTTGGTGAATTTTGTCTGTCATAGTTGATGGTTGAGAGTCCTTCAATGTCTTTTATACAGTTATCAAACATATCTGCATAACATTTTTTATAATAATTCATCTCATCAAGATTATTTAATAAATGATTTGCAATTGAAATAGCCAATGGATGTGCTCGAAGCTTCATTCCTTTTCCCGTAGTCGCGTATTTATAGTCTAAACTAGATTTATCTATTTCTTGTTTGCATCTTTTGTTATAGTGTCCAAGCAATAATGCATTTTTATAGATGTATTTATCATTAGTAACCAAAATTCCACCTTCTCCGCCAGTTATAATCTTATTGCCTTGCAAACTAAAAGCTGATGCATCTCCCCATTCTCCCAACTTTTTGTTCATGTAACTCCCACCATGAGCATGAGAACAATCTTCAAACAGATACAGATCATGCTTGTCGGCAATCTGCCGAATTTTTTCCATTCTTGCAGGATATCCCCACATATGGACAACCATGATTGCTTTTGTATTGCTTGTAATCTTTTCTTCAATCTTTGTATAATCCATATTCCCATTTTCGTCGCAATCAACAAAAACGGGGGTCGCTCCTGTTTGCAAGATTGGACTGACCGTTGCAAAAAACGTATAAATAGGACAAATCACCTCATCTCCCTTTTTAAGTCCAATCGAATCGTAAAGCGACCAAATTGCTGTCGTTCCAGAATTTGTGACTAATGCGTATTTACTATGCAGATAATTTTTAAAATTTGTTTCAAAAGTTTTAAAAATATTACTGTTATCATAGATTGAAATTGTATCCTTTAATTGCTTTGTTACGACGTTTATCAATGAATTTGTTATTTTAGGGTGAATAAATCTTCCTTCCGACGGTTGCATAACAGCTTCGCCGCCATCAACTGCAAGATTTTTCATCTTCTTTTCAAAATAGAATGGGCAAGCCTTACCAAGCATGTCATTTGCAAGGTCAAACTTATATTTTAATTTGTCAGCATCTCTATTTTTTATTTCAGTCAAAATATCAATTGTAGTTGAATTATTACGACACATTTTTATCTTTCCGTTTGGGGTTATAAAAAGGTCATTGTTTACATTACAAAATGTATTTGGTTCATAATAATCGGTCGCCATGGCGCAAAATATCTTTGACAGTATTATCTCCGTTTCACCATCAGTTAAAGTGTTTTTAAACAAATCTTGTTCCTTAAGTTTAAACCCTTTAGAAAATAGAACACTTTGAATTTCACTTAGACACACTATTTCATTTTTGTTTGTTGAGAAAAGCTCTATTATTTTTATGCTTGCTTTTAAATTTTTTGCGAGTGCAATAAGTTTATCATAACTTCGTTCATCATCATTTAAGCCTTTGACAATTGTTGTATTAATTCGTATGTCGATCTTTTTGTTTCTATTTCTAAGTTCCATTAAATTATATAAAACTTTTTTTAGTTTGTTTTGACGTTGCACCACTTTCGAATATTTACCTTCATCAAGTGAATGTATGGATATGTTAAGTCTATCAATCATAGACATGGAATCAAAATATTTATCTAGCAGTTCACCATTGCTAACGACTGTTATTTTGATATTTTCGTTGTTGATTTTCTCAATAATATCCTTGCAATCAGCTCTAACAAATGGCTCTCCACCTGTCAAAGTAATCGTGTCCCATCCAAACAACTTTTTACATGTTTTTGCGAGAAATAAATAATCTTCACTGTCAAGCAAAGATTTGCAATCTGCTTCAACTCCTTCGCCATGACAAAAGTAACAATTATAATTACATGCCCTTGTGATAATGAGTCTAAGTTCTTTCTTCATAGTTTCTCCTTATATGTATATTAATACACAAAACCACAAATTGCCAAAGGATAACTATAAATACTACACTGACTTTTTTATGAGTCTATAAGAATATTTTATATACCAAAATAAGTAAGAGACTATGGACATATAAAAACAAGCTAAGAAAGTCTTTAACATTAATCTTCTTTATAATCATTTCCACCTACCAAAACGAATTTGTTTGTCTATATTTGGTTTATATTGTTCTATAAGAGACTATAATTTTTTTAAAGTTTATGTTATAATTAGTTTGATTTGATTATGCAAAATTGGGGGGGGAGAATGGAAATACCAAAAATTGGACTTGGCACTTGGAATTTAAGGGGAAATGAATGCGAAAAAGTGGTCGAATGTGCTATAAGAATCGGATATAGACATATTGATACAGCACAAATGTATGGAAACGAAAAAGAAGTTGGGTTGGGAATAAAAAACTCTGGAATTGATAGGAGAGAACTTTTTATCACGACTAAACTTTGCTCACCAAACACCACTTATAATTCAGTAATTAGCGGAGTAAAAGAAAGTTTAAAAAACTTGCAGTTAGACTATTTAGATTTAGTTTTAATTCACGAACCCTATGCCAGTTCAATAGAGATGTATAAGGCACTTGAAGATTTGCAGGCAAAAGGACTTATTAAACACATAGGAGTTTCAAATTTTAATCAAAAACAGATAAATAATTTGCTTGATAATTGCACGGTCATTCCTTATGTAAATCAAATTGAAAATCACATCTTTTATCAGCGAGAAGAATATGTGAAATATCTGCAAAGTAAAGGAATAAAGGTGGTTGCTTGGAGTCCACTTTGTGCCGACATATCTAAAATTACAAACAACAAAATAATAAACGATATTGCTCAAAAATACAGCAAAACATCCGCACAGATTGCCTTGAAATTTTTGCTCCAAAGAGATATTTATATTATTCCAAAAAGTAAAAATCCAAGCCGGTTGGAAGAAAATCTTGATATAGATTTTACAATAGATGAAAATGGAATGAACAAACTTAAAGATCTAGACGAAGGAAGGAGTTTATTTGGCTGGTATAAAGATTAGATAATTAACCTAACTAAAGATAAAAGAGTGTTAAAAGCAATTTTGCCGACAGCACTCTTACTACTATTTTTTTGTTTGTGTTGAATGTTATTTCGTATTGGCGGTTATATCAAGCAAAATTAAATCTTCTTGTGTTTTATTAAATATCTCGTGTGTGCTTCCAATAAGCTATTCAAGAGAGTTAACAAGGTAGTAGTACTCAAGAAGGTCACGTGAATAGTCGACGATTTTGCCTTCTGGCAAGATTAACATTCTGGTGATGCCAATTTGTTCAACAAAACTTGGGTTGTGGCTGACAAGCAAGATTGTGCCCGAGTACTGCCCAAAGTTTTCGCCGATGACCGCTTGCGTGTCGGGGTCAAGGTGGTTTGTTGGCTCATCGAGAATTAAGAAGTTGGCCTTTTGAAGAAGTATCTTACAAAGTGCCACTCTCGCTTTTTCGCCAGGTGATAAAAGTTTAACATCTTTAAAAGCTTGTTGCCCGAAAAACAAGAAGTTTCCAAGTGCGTTTCTTATCTGCAAGTCGGTGTAATGTTCGTTTTGCACATTCTCAAAAATCGTCTTGTTTTCATCAAGGATTTCAAGTTCTTGAGCGTAGTAGGCAAGGTCAGTTTTGCTGTTTAAAGTTATCGTTCCTTTGTCCTGTTTAAGTTTGCCAGATATAAGCTTCAAAAGGGTGGATTTTCCCACACCATTTTCGCCGACAATCAAAAATTTTTCACCACCTACAAGTGTGAAAGAGAGATTTTCATAAAGATTAGATTTGTCGTCATAGTGAAAAGATATACTATCCACAACAAGCGGAACGGTTGCACCCTTGTTTTTTGGCTCAATATTCATTTTGACACGTTTGTAGACCTTGTCACGCGTTTCAAGTTCTGCCTTTTTCTTTTCAAGTTTAATTTCTCTGTCCTTTCCAAGTCTTTTTAAATTGTGATTTGTTCGACTTGCCTGTTTTGCTCTGGTTACAATATCTTCAAGTTTCTTTATCTCCCGTTCTTGCTGAGAAATTCTAAGTTCCTTCATTTTTTTCTCTTCCAAGAGTTGCTTTTTAAAATTAGTATAATTTCCGTCATAAATTTTGATTTTGTGAGTTATTTTATCAATATACATAATTTTATTTGCAATCATATCCAAAAATTCAGCATCGTGACTTATAACCAGCACTGAACCTTTGTAGTTTTTTAAATAATTTATAACATATTGCTTTGTGCTTGCGTCTAGGTGATTTGTCGGTTCGTCCAAAAGGAGCAAATTTGGATTGCTATATAACACATAAGCAAAGGCAACTTTTGACTTTTGTCCGCCCGAAAGTGTGTGAAGTTTGGTGTTTAACAGGTTGTCATCAAGTTGCATATCCGCCACAATTTCAAGAAGTGTGTTTTCGGCATTATAGCAATCAAGTATGTCAAGTTGCTCTTGAAGATTTCCCATTTCTCTCAAAAGTGATGAGGTTTCATTTTCGTTTGCCGAGGAAAGAAGAAAGTAGATTTCTTCAAGGCGTTTATTTATTTTTTTGATTGGCCTTGCCTCTAAAAGATATTCCCAAACTGTCAAATTTGGATTTTCAAATTTAATTTCCTGTGGCAAAAATCCTACCTTTGCATTTCCAAAAGTGAGAGACCCACTGTCAAGAGTAATATTGCCCAAAATCACATTAAAAAGAGTTGTTTTTCCAGCACCATTGACACCCACAACTCCAATTTTGTCAAGTGGAGAAGTTTGAAAGGAAGCGCCATCATAGATTACTTCCGTTCCAAGCATCAAGTGCATACTTGTTCCTTTCATAAATTTTGCCAGACCTTTTAATTTTTGTCTAAATTTGTAAGCAAAGAGTCGACATATTTTTTTGTAAGCTTAATAAAGGATTCTCTTTCTTTTTCCTTTAAACTTTGAAAGGCCGATCTTTCGCTTTTAATAATCTTGTCAACAGTCTTTTGAGCAAGAGTCTTGCCTTGTTCTGTCAAATGAAGAATTTTATTCTTTTCATTTCCCTTTTGCTTTTCAAGAGTGATTAAACCATCTTTCTCCAATTTTTTAATGGCAGAACTGACACTTTGCCTAGACATATATAGTCCTTTCGCAACTTCTGTTTGTGTGAGTTGTTTATTATCATTTTCACGCATAGCATACAAAATCCACATAGCACAATCTGAAATTCCATAAATGCTTGCAAGTGTGCTATATTTGTCATCAAGTCTTTTATATAAATAATTAAAATGATTATATTGTTCTTCTAAATTTTCCATAATTTTTCTCACTTTTATTAGGTTATTATACAACAAAAACAGTAAAAGGTCAAACTTATAGTAAATCTTTAACAAAAAATTGTATTTTTTCATACAATTTTCTTGACAAGTTTTGTATGATCTAGTATAATTTGTCACGAGTTCAATTTAGAAAAATTATAAACAATAAAAATGGCAATGTCAACAACTTTTAATAAAAAATATTTCATTTTGAAAAAATTTTTGTTTCCATTAAACACCCTCCTTTTGTTTTGAGATGTTTACACAATACACCAAGTTTTTGGATATGTTAAGAAACTTTTTCTAAACAAAATCCACAAAAAATCAAAGAAATTGCAAACTTTTCCCCAAATTTATCCCAAATCCGCCGATATTTTGCTTTCTTTCGTCTGTGTTAGTTTGTGTAAAAACAAAATAAGTCAAATACGAAAGATTGAAAATGAAATGTTAGAAAAAATATTGCTTAAACCAAAAATCAAAAGATAATTAGGCAATATTTTTTCTTTAATGTGTTTGACTTCTTCCGTTTTTACTCTTTTTTTTGGTGTTTTGCCGAAAGAAAGCAAAACATCGGCTTAAAAGGAGGTTCAAAGTTAAGCATATGTTAGTTTTAGTTTGGATAAAGTTTAGAGAATTTGGGGAAAAGTTGAGAATTTGTATAGATAAACTTGCTAAAAAAGTGAAAATTTTCTGTGTATGCTTAAACCGAAAACAAAAATCGGAGGCAAAAATGAAAATTGAAGAACTAATTTGTGCAGAAGTTGAAAGACTTTCTAAAAAGTTTGGGAAAGAATT
>CALVZQ010000010.1 GCA_944372585.1 uncultured Clostridia bacterium | reverse complement strand
ACAACACTCTCTGTTCCTTCTGTTGTTGCTCCATTTTGATTGAGATTGATTGTTATCTCATTCGCTGTCCACTTCGCGTAGAAAGTTTTGTTTCCATAATTTCCAACAGCAATTTCTGTGACAGCCTGTCCGCTCAAATCAGAACTTGTGAACCAACCTGCAAAAGTGTATCCTGTTTTTGTTATATTTGCTGCCACTGGAAGTGTGACACTTTGCGTTATCTTGTATGATGTTGTTGGGGTGTATCCGCTAGTCCAATTTCCACCATTTCGATTGTATGTGATTGTATATGAGTTTGATTTGAATAATGCATAGAAAGTTCCGCCACCAATTTCTCCATCAGCTGGATTTTCTCTTAGAACTTCGGAATTGATAAAGTTGTAAGAATAATAACCACCTTCCGCATTATAAACACAATCGCTTGCAGAAACAAAGATAGCTGTTGTTTCGTTTGCGCTTGTTGGCATAACTCTAAGATACCAACCAACGAATGAATAACCATCATTTGGTTTTGCATGAATATATCTTGTTGTATTTGAAAGATAACTGTTTCTGTACGAAGAATTTACCCAACTTGCCGATGTTGGTTGAGCTGAAGAGTTTATGCTGTAAACCTTTCCTCCAACTCCACTTGTTTCATAATCCGTCACAGCGACACTGTTGTAAGCCACACGGCTTACAAATCTGAAATAGATTGTAGAATAATTTTCAACATCTTCGACAGTGATTGTGTATGTCCAAGGGCGAACCCCAGCATCAGCAACCGTTGACCAAGATCCTTCATCATTTCTTCTTTTCCAATCAGCATAAGAATCTACAAAGTTTTCATAAGTTGTGTAATTCAATGTGAGAACGTCACCAAGTTTGTATGTTCCATTTGGAGAACAGTCACCTGCAACTTCTCCGGCATAATCTTCCAGCATAGAAAATTCAACTCTAATCGTCTTAGAAGTCCAGTATGCATAAAGTGTATGATCGCTCTCAAGAGCAACTTCGGTCGTTGTCTCAATCTTCTTTGTCGAATCAACTTCTGCATCAATTGCATACCTTGTTGAATACCAACCACCAAAATCATATCCTGGTCTTGTTGCTTCTGGCAAATCACCATAGTTTGAAGCAAATGTCACAACCTTGCTTGATGTTTCAGCAGTTCCACCATTTGCATCAAAATGAACTGTTGGAGTTTTTGGTGTTGCACTTGCTGTTATGACAATATCTCCAACAACCTTGTTTGCAAAGATTGTTATTGTCGCATTTTCCTTGTCTGTTCCGATAACATAGGTATAATCAGTTGCAACTGTTGCTGGCTGATCATTTATTGAAATTGAAATAGATGTTGGCAAATCGTAGCCATACACTCTATGAAGATAAGCAGTGTAAGTCACACCAGTTGTCGCTGTTTCAGAGCCTGTGTATGTGATGTTTTCAAGGTTAAATGTCACATTGTTTGTCCCTGCAACACCAGTAATTATCACTTCAACATTTTCGTTGATGTATCCTCTGTTGATTGTGAGTGTCGCAGATTTGTTGTCACTCGCTCTTGTGTATGTGTATCCACCACTCAAAACAGTTGTTCCAACTCTGACAACAACTGATGAAGGCATGAAATATCCTGTGTCTGCAGTTATTGTTGCAGTCACGTTTCCACTGTGAGCAGCAAGAGATTTTGTCGCACTTGATCCAACAGTAACATTCTGTGTTGTGTATGTGACTGTCAAAGTGTTTGCTGTCCATTTTGCATATAATGTGTGATTGTTTGAATTTGTAACTTGTGTCAAACTTGTGACTTCGTTTGTGCATGATGCTTCCCTGAACCAACCACCAAAAGTGTATCCAGTTCTGCTTGCTGTTGCCAATTCACCATAAGTTCCATTGAATCTGACAATCTTCGAACTTGGCGAAATTGTGACATTTTCTCTTTCATAATTTGTTGATATGTTGTCATCAAAAGTCACAACAATATCGTCTTTTGCTGTCCATTGTGCATACAAAATCTTGTCACCTGTTGCAATCCAGTTTCCATTTTCATCTGTCCAATTTGCAACATTTGCAATCAATGCTCCTGAATTTGAAATCACTTGGACTCCATCAGTGGCCAAAGTCCACCAACCGTTGAAGTTGTATCCATCTCTTTCTGCGACTGGTTCAACTTCAGAACCAGAAACCTCGTTTGGATATGTTGATGCTGTTCTGCCAGTATAGAAAGTTGTGCCAGCATAAGCAATGTAAACCAATCCATTTGTTGGAATCATTGTGACTTCTGATGTTCCTGTTCCTTGATTTCCATTCAGTTGAATTTCATAGACGTTGGCTTGCCACAAAGCATTGAGTGTCACATCTCCATACATTCCGCCGAGCGCTGTCTGAGCAGAATATTCTCTGTTTAACACCCAATTTCCCTCAACGTCTGTTGCCTTCCAATTCAAGAAAGAATATCCATTTCTTGTGATGCCTGGAAGAGAATTTGAACTTTCAATTGTGTATGTTGTAACTGCAGAAGAATCTAGCGTTCCGCCATCTCTGACATATGTGATTGTATAATCTATAACGTCCCAATGAGCATAGAGAATTTGTCCATCAAGGTCACTCAGTGTCCATTCGTTTTCCAAAGCACCATTTCTGTTTATGACAAGATCTCCGCCAGTCTCGTCAGTGTACCAACCAAGGAAATCATATCCATTTCTTTGAGCACTTGGTGAGATGACATTACCAGAAGGTGAATATGGATAATTTTCTCCTGTTCTGCTGGCATAAATATTTTTTGTGCCATATGTGACATAAATTGTTCCATTTGTGCCCACAAAACTTGGTTGGGATTTTGTTGATGATTCATAATTCAAATCAAGTGTTGCCTCAACCGTGTTTGCGCTCCAATTTGCAGTCACAGTCCCGTCTCTTGTGCCATAAACATATGTTGTCGAAGAATAGATAACCGTGTTTTCAGGATTTTCTTCAGTTCCAAGATCAGTTATGATAATGCTCTTGATGTCAAAGTCATAACTGTAAGTTCCGTCTTTCAAGTCATGTGTGTAGATTTGCACCATAGGATTTGTTGTGTATGTTCTGTCATTGATCACATAACTCTCTTGCAGATTGTCCAAAATCACAGTGTCGGTCACCCAACCATCTGTGACTCCAGTGATGCCAATAGACTTCAATCCAGATTGATAATCATTGTTCCATCTTGAAAATCTGATCGCAAAAGGGTGAGCCGAATTGGAGTTTGTTAATGTTGCATCATTGACTCTATATTCCACTGTCAAAGCATAGCTATGTCCAGCTTCAAAAGCAAATGTTGGATATGTCACCACTGCCCATGAATCTGTGCTACCTTGCGAGCCTGTGAGTTTGTAGTTTACATAACTTGCTCCGTCTTCGTCAGTTTGCATAGAATAACTAAACCTGCCCACACTTGAAGGCAATGTTCCAAGATTTCCACCACCTGAAAGAGTCCAACCTGTGAAGGTATATCCTTCACGGACAGGTGCTGTCAATTCATATGCACTTTCATAATAACCTTCAACCACCGTGTTTGTGGAAACTCCATTGTAAGATCCACCATTTGGATTGATCGTCAGGTTATATTTGTTTCTGGAATAATAAAGTTTAAACACTGTTGTTCCAACAACTTGGCCATTTTCATATGTCGCAGTCAAAGTCTTTGTCATGTCATCAGCAGTCGTTGTCGTTGAGTCAAATGTGAAGCCTGCCTGCGTGTAGATTGTTGAACTTACTGTGACTTGTGTGTTTATCGTTCCAGACAAACCATCGGTAATCACTTCTGATGGAGAGTTGTCCGCTGGATAATTTCCTTCAGTATCCATCAAATAGATGTTGATTGTGTATGGAACTTGTCCAGGAGTTGCTTCAACTGTGAGTGTGACATTTGAAGCTGGCATATTGAACGAATTTGATGTGAATGTCAATCCTTCTGGCGAAATCACAGCAAAAGTTGGATTGTTGTAACCGGCAAGAAGAGATGCAGAAACTGTGATTGTCTCTCCATAATAAATTCCGCTGAAAGTTGTGTTGTTTCCAGAAACATTTCCGGACAACGTTCTTGTTGTGCCTGTTTGGCCATCTCTTGCTGTTGCTGAAACAGAAGAAATTCCTGTCAGCCTTTGAATTGTCATTGAATATGCATCTCTTGTGTAGAGCAAATAAATCCTCAATGAACCATCAGCCTGAACTGTCAAACCGTTTCCAGAAAGATTTGTGATATAAGTTGATTTTGTGAATCCTGTCAAAGTCTTGTAATATGTTTCAAGAGTTTCATTTGAGATGACATTTCCACTTACTCCCTGTTTTGTTTCTGCACTGCCTGTCAGAGAATAGTTTGTCATATTTGAAACACTAAACTCTGTTCTGCCATTTTTTGCAGCATCAATTGTTTGAGCATAATGATAAACCGTGTAGTTTGCAGCACCTGCAGTCCAAATTGCATACAAAGTGATGCTTCCGTCTTGATCTGCAACCAACCCAACGTTGTTTGAAGAAGTGATTGTCAATCCTGTTCCATCTGCCTTGGTATTCCAAGAATTGAAGGCATAACCGATTCTGTCGTATCTTGAAGAAATATCGACAGACTCATTGTAAGCATATTCAACGACCCTTGACATTCCATCTTTCAAAACTGCTGTCCCTTGGTATCTTGAATCGTTTGCATCATAAGTCACTGTGTAAGTGTTTGCCTCACGAATTGCATATATACTCAAGTTTCCATTGACTCTGTAAGTGATATCTCCAGGGTTGTAGATTGTTCCTCCTGTTGTTGTGCTTGCCCAGTATTGGAAAGTCCAACCGTCAACATCAAAATCAAATTGACTGTTGCTGATATCCAAGATTGTATATGTTTGATCAAAGGTTGCTCGAGTCGAATCTGCATGATTTGTTGTTATGTCGTCAAAGTTTTTGAAATACGTAACTATAAATTGCATTGCTGTCCAATGAGCATACAAAGTTATCTTATATGTTCCTGAAGCACTGTCAAATGTAACACCAGATCCAACTGTGTTTTCGTTTGTGATTTGTGTTCCGTTTGATGCTTGAGTCCACCAACCACTGAAATTGTATCCATTTCTTGTTGCATTGAGAAGTCCTGTCTTGCTTGTCGTTGTGTTTTCTTTGTCATAAAGAGCTTCTGAATAAGTCAACCCATATTTCACATAAAGAATTGCGTGAGCAACTGTAGGAGTTGTGCTTCCACTTCCTTTGTTTACATTCAGAGTGACCTCAACATAGTCAGCTTCCCAAATTGCATACAAATCAACATTTCCTGTGAATGCCAAATTCAGAACAGATGTGCCAGAAGAGGTGTAATTTCCGTTGCTGCCACTTATTGTTCCGTTTGTGAGTCCATCTATCGCACTTTCATCAATGTTAAACCAACCTTTGAACGTGTATCCTGTTCTGGAAAGCTCTGCTGTGAATGTTCCAATTTTGTCAAATGTTGCAACAAATGACATATTTGCTTGAGAAATCGTGACATTATTTCCTGCAGTCAAACTTGTGACATTTCCACCATTTCCATTCAATGTGACAGTGTATGTGTTTGCTGTCCATTGTGCATACAAAGTGGTTGATGTTGCAGTTGTCCAATCAGAAACCAAAGTTCCATCAGCATTGATAATTTTTGTTCCACCTGTTGTCGATGTAAACCAACCATTAAATGAATATCCATTTCTGCTTGCTGTTGGTGCAATTGTGTCAGTCGAGTTAATGCCTGCATAAATGTTTTTGCTGTCATATTCAATGAAGACTCTGTTGTTTGTCAAGTTTGGAGTTATTGTTGCTGTCGTTGATCCATTTGAGTTGTTGACATCATTGGCATTTAATGTGACTTCAATTCTGTTTGCTGTCCAATTTGCAACATATGTTCTGTGACCCAAACTCTGTGTTGGAATTGTTGTGGCCTTTTCACTTGCTGTGATCACACAATTTCTTTCATCACTCGTTGCCCCATTAAAGAACATAATGTAAACCACACAATCTTGAGCGGCAGTATAGCTGGAGGCACTGTAATTTGCAATATAACCTCCTGAGAAATCAAAAATTCTCCATCTCACATTGGCATTTCCACCAGT
The DNA here is from genome assembly GCA_944372585.1 of uncultured Clostridia bacterium. Lineage (GTDB taxonomy): Bacteria > Bacillota > Clostridia > Christensenellales > UBA1242 > Caccovivens. The sequence continues at coordinate 21,048 of CALVZQ010000010.1, read as the reverse complement.
GATGGTGTATCTGACTCCTGCCTTCAAACTGATAGGTTCTGAATAGATTGAGTTTGGATATGAATTATCAGGTCCAAAAACACCAGAAGTCAAGTTGATGAAACCATTATGCCATGTCTTGATTGTGTAAGTTTCTGTCCAACCATCAAAACTGTATCCCTCCCTGCTTATGTTTGAAGCCGTAGGTAAAGATATTGCACTTGAAGTGTAAGTGTAACTTGATGGTGCGGTATAGCCAGAATTCCAAGCCCCGCTATTTAATGTGTAAGTGATTGAATATGTTTCAATATTCCACACTGCTGTAAGAGTGACGTTTCCATACTTGCCATTTGAAACAGTTGAGCCTTGTGTGATTGTGGTTGTTCCCCAATTGCCAACACCATTTGGCGTCCAACTTGCAAGGTTGTAACCAATTCTTCTGACATCATCAACACCCCTAAGTTCAATGCTGTCATGAATTGTGTATTGTTGAATTGATGTCGCCCCATTAACCCACGTTCCTATTTGACCAGTTTGGAAAGTGTATGTGATTGTGTATGTTGAATAGTTGTAATCAAGTTCAATAATCAAAGATCCATCACCGCGCACAGTAAATGACTGAGCATTTGTTCCAGAAGCAACCGAACTTCCGCCAATGTAATATCTGTTTGCTGAATATTGATATCCATTGATTGTTCCAACCATTTCTCTGATTTCTTCAAGAGTCAAGGTTGAATCAGTAGGTGCTGTATCTTCAATCGCTATTGTCGGATCAGTGTATGAGCCGTCTTTGTTTTGCGTTCTGTATCTGACTGTGTATTCAACTTCATTTGCTGTTGCATGAGACACAACATAATAGGTGCTGTTGCTTGCCAAATATCCATTGTCTGTTGCCCCAAACAACCTGTAATCAAAAGTGAATGTATATGTTGCTGTCCTGTTTGTCAAATTTACACTTCCCACTTGAGCAGTTGGATTTGCACTTGTTCCTGCTCTCCAATTTTGGATCGTGTAACCTGTTTTTGGCGCAGCCGTGACAGTTATGCTTTCGCCATAAGAAACTTGAATTGTTCCACTTGTTTGAATTTGACCACTTTGTCCTGAAATTGAAATGCTGTCAACCCCATTTCCGACTGTGTAGTTCAATGTGTAAGTGTTGACCGTCCATTGTGCATACAGGGTGACTTGGGTGTTTGAATTTTTCCAAATTCCTCCCAATGCCAACCAATTGTCAATTTCCATATCCTTAACAACAGAACCATCTGCATTGAAAATTTTGTTTCCTCCTGTCGCAGATGTATAGAAACCATTGAATGTATACCCTGTTTTCCATGCAACCACACCAACAACCGCAGAAGGTTGTGTGTCCAGTTTTTTGATATCTTCAGGCACATTATCATATTCTGCAACATGAGATGTTGGACCATAGCCACCGTTCATTTCAAAATCAATGGTGATTTGTGATTCTGTGGCAGTCCAAACAGATTCCAATGTCACATTTCCATATTCCGTATGTCCTGAACTCAGGGTGTAACCACCGGCAATATAACCTGCAACACTGGCAGCATTTGTCCAAAGTTGTGAAGCTCCGGAAGAACTTGTCGATCTCCACCTGAGCGAGTAACCTTCTTTCACAACTTGAGAGCCAACATTATACAAAGTGAAAGAGTTTCCAATTTGATATGTTTGTTTGTCTGCGACACCATTGAATGTTGCCCCATCAGTCAAAACATAAGTGATCGTAAATGTTGCCTTTTCCCATTGTGCGTAGATTGTTGTTGGCGTTGAAATTGTCCAATTATTGATCAAACTTCCTGTTGAAGAAATATATTGTGTTCCGCCTGCTGTAGATGAGAACCAACCGAGGAAGTTGTAACCATTTCTTCTGGCTCTAGGAACACACGTTGCACTTCCAGTTTGACTTGTGTATATATTTTTGGAATTATATTCAATCCAAATTGTATTGTTGCTGATCGTATTCGTATCAGAATAGATATCTCCATACTCTGCTGACAAAACAACTTGAATTCTGTTTGCTGTCCAAATTGCATACAATGTTGTGTTGCCTGCTGTTGTGTATGTGTACTCTGTTGATGCTTGTCGATAATCACCCGCCAAAGCTGTTTGGCTTGTGCTCCAACCTGCAAAAGAATATCCAGTTCTTGTGAATGTTGTGCTTGAAAAAGTTGTGAATTGTGCACCATAAACCACATTTTGAACTTCTGTTGAAGGCGATGAGCCATAATTTGAATTGTAGGTGATTGTGTATGGATTTGCCGTCCAAATTGCATACAAAATTGTGTTATCTGCTGTTGTGTATGTGTACTCTGTTGATGCTTTTGTATAATTTCCAGCAAGTGTAGTTGAAGTTGAGTTTGAATTTGTACTCCAGCCTGCAAATGTATGCCCTACGCGAGAGAAAATTGAATTTGATTTTGTTGTGAAGGTTGCATTGTAAACAACATTTTCTGTTTGATCATTTCCAGTTCCACCATTGGCCTTGTATGTGATCGTGTATGAATTTGTTTTCCAAACAGCATACAATGTTGTGTTTGATGCTTTATCCCAATTTTTTACAACTGTGAATTCGCCATTTTCGTATTTGATATAATCCGCCAAAGCAACAGTGTTTGTCGCAGAGTCCGCAACTTCACTGTCAGCATAGCCAAGGAAGGTATATCCGGATCTTGTTGGCACCAAGAAAGTATAGGCAGTTGTTCCTGTCTGACTTGTGTAATAGTTTTGCGTTCCGTAAACAACCCAAGCAGTTGTCGTCGAGCCATCTGCAAATGCACCACCCTTTGCGTTGAATGAAACTTGATATCTGTTGACTGTCCATTCTGCAGAAAGAGTGACATCGCCAAACATTCCGGTCAAAACTTTTGTTCTGTCAGCCTCATTTGTTGCACTTGGATTTGCATAAACTTTGTTTAGTTCCCAATTACCTTCATCTGTAATTGCCTTCCAACCAGCAAATGTGTGTCCAGTCTTGCTGACACTTGTTGGCAAAGATGATGTTGAAGTTACCGTATATTTTGTAACGTTGCCAGAATTGATTGTTCCACCATTAGTCTGATATGTGATGGTGTATTCAACTTCATTCCAAACAGCATAGAAGGTTTTGTTTGCTGCCGCACCGGAGAATATATCATTTGGTCTCACAAGATTGTTTGTTGTCGTGTCTCCAACAACAGTTGACCAACCCATGAATTCATAACCGTCCAAAGTTACATATGTCTTGCCCTCAGCTGTTGCAGTTCCATCTGCATTTACGTAAGGAAGAAGATATGGGTTATCATAGCTCACTTCTCTCACAACTTGGAAATATCCATCGGTCGCATTAACACCATCAGGATATTTCCAACCATTTCCAATGCTATCCTGATCAAGAACAATCTTTCCAGATGCAGAGTTTTCTCCTGACTGCAACGTAACGTCCCAAGCAGTCACACTGAATCTTGAATATAATGTGACATCAGAAGCATGCTTCCAAATTCCAGAAGCACCAGTATAGCCGCTTACATTTGGAACCAAAGAACCGTTTGAATCAATGACTTGAACCCCGCCATCTGGAGATGTCCACCAGCCAGCAAATGTATATCCAGTCTTTGAAGAAAGAGGAACAACAATTTGACCGTCTTTTCTGATTTCGTTTGAATCATAAGTCACAGAAACTGGAGAGTTTACTGTGACAGATTCGCCTTCACCAGTCACAAGATCGATTTCATATGAATTTACTGACCATATTGCATAAAGAGTCACGCTTGAAGCAGTTTTATAGATATAAGTTGTATTTGCAGACAAATTGCCCGTTCCAACAAAATTTGAGTTTGCTGCAGCCCCAGAGAACGAATCTCCACTGGCATCTTTGTTTGTGCTCCAACCTATGAAAGTGTATCCTTCTCTATAGAAACTGTTTCCAGAAACTGGAGCAGCTTTTGTTGCAAAAGTACTATCATAGTTCACATTTTGAGCGTCCGTTGTGTTTGAACCATCGTTTTTGTCATATGTGATTGTGTAAGGATTTGCGTTCCATTTTGCATATAATGTGACATTTGCTGTGAATTGAGTGTCGTCAACAATAATTTCTCCCAATTCATTGATGATTTCCGTACCCGTTCCAGTTTTGCCTGTCCAATAACCGTCAAATGTATATCCAGTATATGTAGGTCGTGTTATGCTGGAAGTTCCTACTGTTGCACCTTCATTTGAATACCAACCTGTTGCATATCTTTCATAAATTGCTGTCGTTCCAGCAGAGGTTACAGCTGTTCCTGTTGAAGAGTCGGCCGTTGCATAATGCTTGCTATCCAAAGTCACTTTATATATCTCAGATGACCATTTTGCATACAACATTGTTGATGATCCTGTTGTAAGATTTCTGACATATTCTTCATCTAAATAAACTACAGAGCCTGTCGCCGAAGTTGCCCAACCCAAAAATTCATAACCTGTTCTTGTGAATTCATTTGCTTTCAAACTTTGAGCGACACTATATGTGAAAGTCTGCGATGTCATAGACCCTTCGCCTTCATTTGCATTGAAGTTGACAGTGTATGTGCCAGGATTCCATTTTGCATAAAGTGTCACATCTTCCGTGCTTATCCATTGAGAAGAAGAGTTTGTGTATCCACTGACATTTGCAATCAATGTCCCTGTGTTTGTCAAAACTTTGATGTTGTCGTCAGTGTACCAACCATCAAGAGTGAATCCTGAGCGAGAAACTGCACTATAACCAGAGATTGTGGAAGAATTGTATGTCGCAATGACAGTTCTTGTGCTTGTCGATTGTGTTCCACCAGTTGTCAAGGCTGTGCTATTAGCCGAGCCATAGAATTTGTTTTCAACCAAATCCAAGAAACCTACCCCTTGCTCTGACACAACAGGAACAAAGTTTCTTATCAATTCTCCTCCGTCCCAAATTTGGAAAGCATGAATATTTCCATTAAATACCCTCGATTCAAGAGAACCATTTTGGTTCATTCCTCCCAAATAGATGTTCAGATTTGATGTAAATGTGCCTTTTGAAGAAAAATCATAGATCTGCGTTCCGTCAAACACAGCATGATCGCTGTCAACAAAGAAACTGTGAATATTCCCAGCGGCGTTTGAATTGTCAACAGAACCAACTGTAGAACCACTATTGTAATATTGCATCCAAATAGATGTTGCCCCATTGTTATACAAAGCATAAATATCATTTGCGGACGAACTTGTTCTTGAACCAAAAATCCAAGTGCCAAAAGCCCCTTCACTAAATTCAACGTACACAGAAAGATTACTGCTTGCTTTCACACCAGTGTCAATATATCCACCATTGAAAGTCACATAGTCAACAAAATTGTAACTGTCAAGAGTGATTTCATAAGTGTTTGCTGTCCAAATTGCATATAAGATGATGTCATCAGGTGTATTATATATATAAGAAGTACTTGCATTTTGATAGTTTCCAGTCAATGTCGAATCGTCTGTGCTCCAACCAGCAAATGTATATCCTGTTCTTGTGAATGTTGTGCTTGCTTTTGTCGTAAATGAAACTCCATATGTCACGTCTTGAGTTTGATCGGCCCCAGTTCCGCCATTGGCATTGTATGTGATTTGATATGGATTTGCATTCCATTTTGCATAGATAGTGTAATTTGTTCCAGCAGCACCGTTGAAATATGTATTAGAACCCACAATCACACCATTCTCATCAATGATCATATCGCCATTGCCATTTGTCTGCGAGAAATAACCACCAAAAGTGTATCCACTTTTTGTTGGTCTTGTGATTGTGTTGTTTTCAAAAACTGTTGTTGCTCCACTGTTTGAATACCAACCTGTTGCATACTTTTCATATATAACAGTTGTTCCTGCTGAAGTCGCACTTTGATTGTCGAGATTAACTCTGTAAATATTCTCTACCCAATATGCGTAAAGAATGATGTTGTCAGCAGTTGTGTATGAATATGCTGTGTTAACATTTTGGTAACTTCCTGTGAGAGATGTAGAACTTAAACTCCAGCCTGCAAGTGTGTAACCAACTTTCGTGAATGTTGTGCTTGGTTTTGTTGTGAAAGTTGTGTTATAGGTCACTGATTGCTCTTGATCATTTCCAACACCACCATTTGCTTTGTATGTGATTGTGTAACCATTGTTGTCCCATTGAGCATAAAGCGTCACACCACTTGTTCTTATCCATTCGCCAGAAGAATTTGTATAACCGCTCACACCTGAAACAAATTCTCCATCTGCTTCAATAATTTTTGTACCATTTGTGATGCCGGTCCACCAACCTGTGAGTGTGTAGCCAGCCCTTGTGGCTTCTGCTTTGAGAACTGTCGAACCATTCTCAACCATATCCTCTTCATATGTGTTTGTGCTGTCATATTGTGCATAAATTATGTTGTTATTGGCTTGAATTTCATCAGAGAGAGTTCCACCATTTGCCATATTTAGAGAAAGTGCATATCTCTCTGCCGTCCACTTGGCATAAACAGTTGCTTCATCAGTGAATTGAGTGCTTGAAGCGGAAATATTTCCAGAACTTGCAATGATCTGGGTGCCTGTTCCATTCACTCCTGTGTAATATCCACCAAATATATAACCCGTCTTTTTAGGAGTTGTTACTGAAGTAACCGAACTGGTTGCCCCACTGTTTGAATAATAACCTTCTCCATATTTAACAAAGAGAGTTTCTGGACTTCCTGCAGTGGTTGCCCCTTGGTTATCCAATGTTATTTCATAGATGTCAATTGTCCAATAAGCGTAGAGAGTCCTGCTTGAACTGAAATAATTGTTCGCAGCGAGAATAGTTCCCGCACTGTTGATAATTTGTGTTCCCGTGCCAGCCTTTCCTGTGTAATATCCTTGGAAAGTATGTCCCCTATAGGTAGGCAAGGTTGGAACTCTGGTTATCAAAGATGTTGCTCCACTGTTTGAATACCAACCTGTGTCGTATTTTTCATAAATAACACTTGTTCCAGATGTTGTAACCGCAGTGCCTGTTGCAGTGCTTGAAGTTGCATAATATTTGCTGTCCAAGCTGATCGTGTAAGTCACTGGCGTCCAAACTGCATACAGTGTTGTGTTTCCTGCTGTCAAATAAGTGTACACCGTTGATGTTTGAGGATAGCGTCCTTCAATTGTCGAAGCGGTCGATTCCGGATCAGTGCTCCAGCCAGAAAGAACATATCCTGTGCGAGTGAAGGCATCATCTGCCAAAGTGGTGAAAGCCAAACCATATGTCACATTTTGCGTTTTCTCCTCCGCAACCACACCATTTGGATTGTATGTGATCGTGTAAGGATTTGCCGTCCATTGTGCATACAATGTCACATCTCCTGTTGAATAGTCATATGATGTTGTATGACTTGTTCCACTACCATCAGAAGCGGTGTTCCAACCATTTGCGGTGTAACCAGTCCTTGTCAAATCGTTTGTAGGCAAAGCCCTTGACGTTCCATGAATTTTGTATATTGTTGACGGCACAGTTCCACCCGTGTTTCCATTTCCATTGAAAGAAATTCTATATCTCTGATAAACATAGACATCGATTTCTTCATCTCCAGTTGGAGTCCAACTGTATGTGATCGTGTCAATGTTTGTGGTGTTGATTGTTGGCGCTGATCCAATGCTGATAAAATAGTCATAAGTTGATTGTTGTGCCACAGTCAAAGAAATATCCACACTTGAAGTTGTGTAATCATGTGTAACTGTTGCACTTCCATCTAGGTCTATGCTCGAAGTTGAAAGTTCTCCAGCGGAAGTTGAAATTGTCAAACTTGTTGCATTTGTGTACAAAGCACTGTAATAATTGATTGTCAAATCGTATGAATTAGGAATCCAATAAGCATACAAGACTGTGTTTCCAACTGTTGAGTACGTGTAATTGGTGCTTGCGCTGGTGTAACTTCCTGTCAAAGAAGAAGTACTCGTGCTCCAGCCACCAAATGTATATCCCGTCCTGGTAAAAGTGCTGCTTGCCAAAGTCGTAAAAGTTTGACCATAAGTCACAGTTCTTCCTTGACCATTTCCAGGAGCACCATTTGGATAATATGTCACTGTGTATGTGTTTGCTTCCCAAACTGTGTACAATTCACCATCTTGCGTGATAGTCACTTCTTCAGCACCCACACCACCATTTGAATATGCCCATTTATGAGTATAACCACTTCTTGTGAAACGGACTCCTGTCTTTGAGTTCAACACTGAAGAGGCAGAAACATATGTTCTGATTCCCTGTCTTGAATATGTGTCATACAACATAACCCTGTAATTGTTTGTGGAATCACCATATTCATCTTCAAGATAATCCAAAGGTTTTGGTGTGGCACTAATTGTTGCCACCGAATCTACAGAGCTTATGTAATATCCCCACTTAGTCTCAAAGTCCCATGCTCCGGTCCAATATTGTGTTCCATTATAAGTCTGAGCCGTCAAAAAGTTGATGTTGTAGATATAGGTGTATGACACAGAACCATCAACACTGAACGAACCTCCCACAGTGGTATTGGTAGATGATCTCCAAACACATTCCCTTTCAAAACTGCCAACAGTGGTTGTCAAAGTTCCCATACGAATGAAAACATCTCTGAAATGAATGTTCAAGTTTGAGTAGTTCCCAGAGAATATTGACGTCGAAGCACTTGACATTTCAAAAATGACATTTTCGAAATAGACATCCGCACTGACATTTGACAGAGTCACTGTGCTGCTGAAATACGCATTCGAAATCTCAACAACAGAACCAGAGGTCACTGAAATGGTCGGATTGTATCCAGAATACTCTCTGTCTGCATGAGCATTTATAATTCCATCCTCATTGTTTTCAATGTTGTTTTCGTCCGATGAAAAACTGCCATCTTCTTCAACAACAGAAGACGAAGTTGGACTGATTCCATTTCCAGAGAAAATCATTCCAAACCCAAAGGCAGAAGACAAAATAAATATGCTCGCCATTATGTAGAATCCAAATCTGCGTTTTAATCTATCCATTTCAATAACTCCTTATCTCTTTTGGACTTCAATTGGACACAGACTTTCTCAAAACGCCAAAATCCTCCCAAATCATTCCATTTGAGAGAAACAAACTTTTTCTGTTCGTGTAAGAGAAATTTTGAAAGCCTGTTTTTCCAATTTTTTCTTACGCATTTATTATAATATATTAAACAAAAAAAGTCAATTTAATTCTTGAATAACAGCAGATTTTCCAAAAGGTTTTTTTGTCGCATTTCAAATGCAAGAAAAACCGATTATTTCGCCGAGATTAAATAATATAAAAAACAACAAATGCAATAAATTTTTATTTTTTTGATTATTTACAGTATTTTTTTATTAATTTTCAAAACTTAATGTAAATTTTAATAAAAATACAAACTTTTTACTCCCAAATTCACGAAAAATACAAAAAATGTCAATTTTTATGCGATTTTTTGTGTTTTTTTTGAAAAATCACTGCAATTTCTATAAAATTTGCACCAATCTTCTTCCAGTAACAAAAAAACAATATTTCCATAAATTGATTATGGAGGAGCAATTTAAACTCACTTATGAACGAAACAACCACATTAATTTTAAGTTTCACATTGCCTTGTGTGATGACAACGTTGGGTGCAGCACTAGTATTTTTCTTCAAAAAGTCATCAAAAATCATTAATATGCTTACAATTGGTCTTGCTGCTGGAATAATGCTTTCGACTTCAATTTGGTCATTACTTTTGCCGGCATTGGAAAATGCAGAAAAAACATGGGGAGAACTGTCATTTATCCCCGCCGTAATCGGATTTCTAATTGGCGGAATTTTCATGATTGTTCTTGATTTTATCAGCTCAAAATTTTTATCCAAAAGAAGCAGCAACAAGAAAACCATTCATTTTTCTGACAAAAGTGATAATATTTCGTCAAAAACACAAACAATTGACAAAAAACAAGCTTTTAAATTGTTTTCAGCAATAACAATTCACAATATTCCTGAAGGGTTGTCTGTCGGTTTCACATTGGGCACTGCTGTTGCAACTCAATCTTCATTTTTGACAGCATTTATGTTTGCATTAGGGATAGCCTTGCAAAATTTCCCAGAGGGACTTGCAACCTCTCTTCCTCTGTATAGTTGTCTTGAAAACAAAAAAACAGCTTTTTGGTTGGGAACATTAAGCGGAATTGTCGAACCCCTGTTTGCTGTTGCAGGATTTTTTCTTGCCACTTCAATTTCAAATCTTCTTCCATGGCTCCTAGCTTTTTCAGCAGGCGCAATGATTTATGTCATAATTGAAGAACTTCTTCCTGAAATACATTTTGGGCGCAAAACTTCAATTGGAACTTGGGCTTTCATGATTGGTTTTGCACTGATGATGATTTTGGATATTTGTCTGTAAAAAATAAAAAATTTTCTTAAAATGGAAAAAAATATAAAAAATTAATAAAAAGTAGATTTAACATCAAATTTTTTCGCATTTGTTATATGTTATATAATTTTTTAAATTATTGTTTTATTTAAAAAATAAAAAATTCGAAATTTAATATAAAAATATAACATATATTAAATAAAAAAAAGAATAGTTTGAACATTTTTGTCAACTATTCTTTTTAAGAAATTTCACAACATCATCAAGATTTTCAATATTTTCAATAATATTATTTGCTTTGCTTATTGCAAAGTTTCCAGAACTTTCATTTGGCTTCTTTTTAAACTCAACCTTATATCCTTTGTACTCCAAATAAGAACTACGTCTTTCTTCGTCATATCTAGTCGCACCCTCAACAAATCGACTCCCTTTAAGTTTTGAAAATAATGCATAAACATTTGCTTCGACATAGCAATTCAACACCGAATTTTTCATAAGTAGCCATCTCTCACAGTCAAGTTTATAATCATGCCAAATATAATAGTAATTCTTGCAATAATCAAACAACTCTCCCATATTTATCAGATTTGTCCTCAATCCCTCATCAATATCATTTTTTGTTAACTGAGACCAATTTTTGTTGTTTTTTATTCTTTTTTCTGCAAATTGCTTAAGGTCAGTACCAACTTTAATGTCAGTGATCAAACTATTAAAACAGTTAAATCCATTGTTTCCTTCATCTATTGAACGCAACATTCCACGCCAATCGTTGTTATGATGTGCTTCAGAAAAACGATAGAAGCACCTTACTCCGTTTTCATTTTCATATGAATAATCTCCATAAGTCAAAAGTAAACGATGAAAAAGATGTTCCTGCTCTTCATCTTTTTTTGCAAATTCGAAAATATTAATAACTTTTTTCAAAATTTCGTCAAATTTTGTTTTTGTATCCTCGTCATATCCTATTTTCTCATCAATATTTAAAAGACGAAAAATAAAGCGTATCTCTCCATTAAAATATTCCGAATCTTCCGCTTTCAAGATTTCTTTTTCCCAATTTGAATCACTATTTATAAGTTTTTGCTTGAATTTTTCTTCTTCAACAATTTCCTTTCTGAACTTTTCAAAATTAATCTTTTCAATATTCTCCGTGATGTTGTCAGCATACTGAAAATTGTCAATCTCCACACAAACTTCAACAAAAGACTTCGGACTATCAATTTGAGAATTTGTAGTTAAATTTTTTATTATTCTGAACCATTCTTGAAATTTTTTGATTTTTTCGTCATTTCCTTTGATCTTTTCTATGGCTTTTCCGAATTTTGTAATCGCAAAAAGCATAACTCTTTCTTTATATGACGATAAAATGTTTGAATATTTGTTGTCTACCACATAATTCAATAACAATTCTTTGATCTTTTTCCAACAATCCTCATTTTTTTGTATTTGGCACAAAACATTCATAGTGCAATAAACATCTTCAAGACAAATTTCAAACTTGTTTCCACCAAATTCTTTGCACCAATCCAAATAATTCCCCAAATAAACTTCTTTTATGTTCTCGCTTTTAGGTTTGAGTTGTTCAAACAAATTCTCTTGTTTTGTCAGCTTACAACTCTCCACCGCAATTCTAGTCATAAAAATCCAATGAAAAATATCACGATAAAATATATCTGCATATTTCTCTGCATTGCTTTTTTCTTCTTGAATATTCCAAATCATTTCAAGCCATTCATTATCAACACTTTTTCTGATTTTTGAGAACATTTCGTTGTTTTTTCCATTATCCTTCATCCAACCAAAAAGCGATGATTTAAAATTTTCAAAATCTGTGAGTTGTTTGCCTCGAGAATTCATTTTGATGTAAAGTTCGTTTGGCCTTCCAAGTTTTCCTTTGTCAATTTCCAACAACATAAATCTAATTGGACAGCCTTTTGAAGTCAACCTTTTGCACATTTCTTTCCAATCAACATCTGGCTTCTTGGCAAAAACTTTCTGAATTTCATCAATCATAACAAGACATGACATAATTGTCGGATTGTCACACCAGCTCCCTGCAAACCAAAATGAATTTGTGATGATTTTACTCAAAGGATTTGTGTTTTCCGTTGCATTAAAATCAAATTTTTTCAATTTTTCGAAAAATCGCAAATTGTCAAATCTTGTTTCATAGAAGAATTTTAGTTTTCCATTTTTTATTGCCTCGTCTCCTGCTTTTGCAAACACAAAGAGATGGAACAAAAATAATGTTGTCAAACGTTGCTGTCCGTCAATTGGAACAAAGCAATTGTCCTCATAATAACCATACACAAAGTTCAAATTAAGTTCTTTTTCATCAATTAAGGAAGCTGCCAAATCTTCAACAAGTCGACCCCTGTTTTCTCTGATTCTTTCACTTTTTCGACCTTGAGCATAATCTCTTTGAATTTGCGGGATTTTTATGCCTTTTGTGCTTGGATTGTTGTACAAATCCCAAAAACTACACGAGCGTCCTGTGTTCATTTTCAACTCCCCCATTCTCTAATTTTAAACAATATATCCGCCAAATACAAACCATATGCGTCAGAATCATTCTTTGTCCAATCATAGTTGTTTGATTCATTGCCATCTCCAAATAAATCGGTGAAATATTTTAGAAAGACATTTTTTGTGCATGGCGGAACGAAAACACCTTCATAATCTCGACTGACAATAACCCTTCGTTTTTCGCTGAAAAAGGAATTTTTGTATGATCGATTTGTTGCAGAATCCAATAACACCAAATTTGTTATTGAATTACATTCATCATCATCTGTTTGTGCATTGTATATTTCTACAAATCTTTTCCATTTTTCCTTATTGTTTTGCCCCTCAATTTCTGGAAATTCGTGATTTTTTGCATAAATAGTTGCTTCTTCAATCTTTTGCTTTTGGTCTGCTTCTGACAAGTCTGATATGTCATTATTCAACGTTTGTGGCTGAATATGCTCAATATCCCACTTACCGTTGTAGAATTTGCTAAACGAAAATCTCTGAACATTTTTTCTTTTTTGTTTGATTTCTTCATTTTTTTCATCTTCTTTGATGGAAGCAAGATACGGATATATATTGCTAAAAAGCAAAATATTTTTAAGATTGTTTTTGCTGTTTATCAAACCCTCACCATTATATTTGATCTGACTTATAAAGCCCACTTCTTTTGTTTTGTTGTTTTTGCTTGCTTTATATGCTTTGTCAACAGCGTTCTTGAATCTTTCGTCACTTTGTCCATTGAAAATTTCGCTGAAAATTGCCTTTCTCACAAGTTTTTTGACTTTGCCTAAACTTTTATCATTTTCATCATTTTTGTTTGATGCAATCTCATTATAAATCTCTCCAATTTTTTCTGGCACAAGAGAATGCGAACCTATGACTTGCTTTGTGCAAGAGGTCAAAAAACCAATCAAATGATACAATTCAAAATCTCTATACCATGTGAGAAGAGTGTTGCAAACTTCAACAACCGCTTCCCATATCTCTTCAACTTTTTTGGTTTTGTCTTGACTGTCGTCAATCATTTTTTGAATAACCAAAAAGGAAAATCTATCTTTGTCAGGTTTATAAGTGCCAAATTCAAGTTTATTTTGGTTCACAATTGTTCTTGCAAAAAGTTCAATGACATAATCTATTCGCATCATTTCATTGTCTTTTTCACTGTTTGAACAAAGAAAAAACCAAAAGTCATCATTTTGTAAGGCGGCTTCAATTTTGTCCCACTCAAAAGCAATTTGTTCTTGCTTGCGGAATGCATTTTTGTCCATATTTTTGATGTTGTCAGGATTCAAAAGCAATGCTTTAAACAATTCTGCATTTGTAAGTGCAATTTTTCCCTCATTCAGTTTTCTAAAAATATCTTCTGACAAAACAGATTGCCCATTATCCTTCTCTTCGTACCAAATAAAAAATATTTTACCAAGTTTTTGACAAAAGGCTGAGATATCTACATTTTTATTTTTTTTACCTCTTTTTTTTGATTCTTTTTTAAAACAAAAAAACGAGTCCACAACCTTCTTTGCATTGTCTATGAAATATTTATCAATAGGACGAACCTCTGTTTCACTGTTTTTAATTTTCCATGAGAATTCAATGTTGTGACCATTAATTTTAAGCTCTTGTATAATCAAATCCAAGGTTGTAAGCCTTTGCTGTCCATCAATCAATTCAAACTCATTACCTTTAACTCTTCTAACAACAATTGGTTGCAAACAATAGCCCTCACTCGTGTCATCGATATTTACTCCTTCAATATCTTCCAAGAGCGCTTCAACTTCGATATTTGTCCATCTATATCCTCTTTGATAGTCTTTGATTTCAAATGTCAAATTGTCTAAATCTTCAATTTTTTTAAATTCCAAAAGATATTTTTCTTCGCAAATTTGTTTTATTTTTTGCTTTTGCTCATCTGTCAAAAATTGTTCCTTTCCAGAAAGCATAACTTTTAAATCCATTTAATCCCTCCAGATCTTATCAAGATTATAATTAATAACTCATCCTTTTGCAAACATTTGGAAGCCTTTTTATCAAGTCGCGATCTCTCCTTGGTTGATCACCAACAATCACTCCTTGAAGCACTCTCAAAACCTCTGCATATATTAAATGGCATTATTAATCACAAGTTATCAAAAAACTGATTTTGTTTTTTAAGCAATTAATTACACAAAAAAGCATGACATCAAGCACCTTGCTCAATTTCATGCCTTTTCTATACTTTTTCAAATTTAAGTGTTGCAAGAAAAACCTCATTGTTTTTTATTTGTAGATCCAAAACCACCCGTTCTGACAACATCGGATTGAATATCATCATCAACTGTCAAGAATTTGAAAAAGAATATCTGCCCTATTTTGTCTCCCGCTTTGATTTCAAAAGGAGATTTGTTTAAATTATGTAATAAAAATCCTATATTCCCATCATTAGTTTCGTTGTCCGCATAATCACTTTCAATGATGCCAATACCATTCGCCAAAATGATTCCCCTTTTCCCCAGACCACTTGTCGAGGCAAGAATAAATCCCTCATCGTGATTGCAATATGCTTTGAAGTTTATAAACACAAGCCTTGTAGACTCTGGTTCGATCGTCAAATCAATTGGAGAAAAACAATCATAACAAACAGAATGTTTTGTCGCTCTGTATGGTTTTTTCAAAGTTTTAGGATCAACACCATACATCATAAACTCTGGTTTTACCATTTCAAATTTTCTCATTTTTTCCTCCGCTATTCTCTATCTGTTGACTCAGATTTTATTCAATCTCAACAACCCTTTCTTCTTTCAAAGATTTTTGAACATCTATGACTCTTTGATTTGAAGAACCTCTCCAATGAAGTAATGGGCTGTGTTTCTCTTCGATGTAAAGTCCGTCGACCAAAACATCTAAGTATTTTGAAATTTCTTTGTCTTTTATGTAGTTCTCAAAATTATATCCTGTCCAAGCCCAAAGATTTTTATTGGGAAAACGCTCTTTAAATGCCCGCGCAAGTTTTGTTGTGCCTTCAATGTTCTTTGGGTGCATGGGCTCTCCCCCCAAAATCGACAAACCTTCAACATTTTCATTTTCGCACAGTTCCAAAACTTTTTCAATTGTTTCATCAGTAAATTCTTTTCCGCCGTTGAAATCGTGTGTTTCAGGGTTAAAGCAATTTTTGCAATTAAACACACAACCCTGCATAAAAATGGAGACTCTGACTCCAGGACCATTCGAGATGTCCATCTTTCTGATTTTGTTATATCTCATTTTCGCCTCTACTCTGCATCTTTATTGTCAATGTGGAGCACTCTTTCTTTGATCTCTTGAGTTCTTCCCTTGTTCCAGAAGTTTGTTCCAATATAGCCACAAGTTCTCCTTGCAACATTCAATTTGTCGTGATCTCTGTTGCCACATTCTGGACAATACCATTCCAAATTGTCATCTATCATGATTTCTCCACTGTATCCACAATTTTGACAATAATCTGACTTTGTGTTAAGTTCTGCATACATTATGTTGTCATAGATGAATTTGATAACTTGAAGAACCACTTCCAAATTGTTTTGCAAATTTGGAGTTTCAACATAAGAGATTGCTCCGCCAGGACTTAATGCCTGAAACTCACTCTCTAGTTTAAGTTTTGAAAATGCATCAATTTCTTCAAAAACAGGGACATGATAAGAATTTGTTATATAGTCCTTGTCTGTGATTCCTTCAATTGTTCCAAATCTCTTTCTCAAGTTCTTTGCAAATTTGTATGTCGTAGATTCAATAGGTGTGCCATAAACACTGTAATCAATATCTTCAGCCTCTTTCCATTCTTTGCATTTGTCATTGAGTTTTTTCATAACTTCCAAACCAAATGCTTTGCCCACACCATTATCTGTGTGACTGTGCCCAGTCATATATTTCACACATTCATAAAGGCCTGCATAACCAAGAGATATTGTTGAATATCCACCATGAAGCAATGGGTGTATGCTTTGTCCTTTGCCAAGTCTTGCAAGAGCCCCATGCTGCCACAAAATTGGCGCAACGTCGCTCGTTGCATGAGCCAATCTCTCATGTCTTATTTTCAAGGCTTTGTGGCAAAGTTCTAATCTCTCTTCATAAATTTTCCAAAAGTCATCATAGTTTCCACCTGAAGACAATGCCACATCAACCAAATTGATTGTCACAACGCCTTGATTGAATCTGCCATAATACTTAGGTTTGTTTGTTTTAGGATCCACATAAGGAGTCAAAAATGAACGGCAACCCATACATGGATAACAATTTCCATTTCCATTTTTGTCCACTTTGAGTTTTTTCATGATTTTTTCTGAAATATAGTCTGGAACCATTCTTTTTGCTGTACACTCTGCGGCAAGTTTTGTCAGATACCAATACTTGCTATTTTCATGAATATTGTCCTCTTCCAAAACATAAAGAAGCTTAGGGAATGCAGGAGTTATGTAAACACCTTTTTCATTTTTCATGCCTTCTATTCTTTGTTTCAAAACTTCTTCAATGATGAGGGCAAGTTCTTCTTTATACTCATCAGTTTCGCCCAAATACAAACATACACTCAAGAAAGGAGCTTGTCCATTTGTAGTTGTCATGGAATTGACTTGATATTGAAATGTCTGGACTCCGTCCTTAACTTCTTTTTTGGTGTCTTGCTCTGCATACTTTTTGCAATCTTCTTCACTGCAACCCCTTGCTCTGTATTTTTCAAGATAACGATTGTAGCTGTCTCTAACAAATGGTGCCAAATGTGTCATTGTGACAGTCACACCACCATATTGACTTGAATTGACTGCGGTGATGATTTGTGTTGCAATTGTCATTGCTGTCAAAAACTTGTGAGGTTTTTCAATCATAACACTGTTGATCACTGTTCCGTTTTGCAACATATCTTCAAGGTTGACCAAGTCACAATTGTGAAGTGCATTTTGTGCGAAATAATCTGCATCATGGAAATGAATAATGCCTTCATCATGAGCTTTGACAACATCTTCTGGAAGCAAAAATCTTCTTGTTATGTCTGTGCTTGTGATTCCAGCCAAATAATCTCTTTGTGTTGTGACAACTTTTGCATTCTTGTTTGAATTTTCGGTGTTCCAATATTCACTTTCCCCATCAATCAACTCTTTGATAGACTGATCAGTTGTGTTGGCTTTTCTAACAAGTTCACGGGTGTATCGATAGATAATGTACTTCTTTGCAAGTTCATAATGCCCAAAGGACATCAACTTTTCTTCAATTATATCTTGAATGTCCTCAACCAACAATCTCTTTCTTTTCAAACCCTCAATATATTTCAAGATTTGTTTGATCTCATCATCAGTTGCCCTCTCCTCTTCGCTGACCTCATTGTTGGCTTTGCCAATGGCGATCTTTATTTTTGAAACATCGTAATCCACAATTTTTCCGTTTCTTTTTACAACTTGCATAATTCAACCTCCCAATATCAAGTTTTACAAGACTGATTGTACAATATATATAGTGTATTTGTCAAACAAAAATCACAACATATTGTATTTTTTGAATTTTTAAAATTAATTCATTTTATAATATTTTTCAAAAAAATTTCATCAGACTCTTTGCCAAGATTTTAAAATATTGTTGTTATATCTTTATAACTTTAGTCTCCACTTTGGATTTTTTATAATCTATTCGTAAAATATTTTTTTACAAAAACAAAATACCTTGCTCGCTTGCAAGGTACTTTTTATATGGCAAAATTTATTAAATCTTTAATTATGTCTTCTTTGTCTTTTCTTATCTCCTCAAGCAGTTTCTTCAAACTTTCGTTGTCAAGTTTGTCAATAATTCCGTCTATTTCTTTGATTGCTCGCTGTTCCATTTGGACGGCATTTTTCAAAAAAACATTTCTGTCTTTTGAGAGTAAAAGATATTGAACAGACCAATTTCTGCCATTTTGAGTTGCAAAGTTTGGATTTCCTCCAAAAGCAAACACCAAATTCCCCAAAGCATTAAAAATCTTTCCATTATTTTCTGCCAGACTTTGCAAATAATTCCCAAATGTCTTGTCATACAAACTATTAAGCCAACTTTGATACATATAAGATAAATGTGATGTCAAAATTCCATCTTGAGAATATAGGATTCTCTTAAGCGCTCCTGCTGTGTTTTGGGAAGGAACAATATCTGTCACAATTGGATACTGCTGATTCATAATTGTCCTCCTTCAATGCAATCTTGACGAATTTGTTGCAGTTGTGATTGTTGTGCCTGAAGTGTGAAGTTGATGATGATCAATTGTCTGTCTATGCTCTGAATGTCTGTCAATCTTTGGAGATTTCTCACATCAAACATTATTCCTCTCAAATAGTTTGAAGCAACTGTCACACCCTGACAAAAATTGTCAAAACTTGGTATTCTTTGATTTTGAATTGGAATATTTTGTCTGCCAGACAAATCTTGATATATTCTCAACATTGCAAAAGTGACAATTCTCAATTCAGAAATCATTTCTTGAAATTGTGCATCATAATCCGTGTTGAAATTTAATAAGTTTTGATATAGCATAGTCAATATGTTTAGTTTATTATATATATCTCTCGACAATTCAACAGGTTGCCGACCTGGAAAGGACGGAAACTGTGGAGGTCTTGGTGGTTGTTGAAACTGTGATTTTTTCAAATTCAATCTTTCATCACTTCCATTCTCTCTTTCTCCATCAACTTCACAGTCTCCCTGCTTGAGAAGGATTTTTCTTCTTGTTCTATGATCTTGAGATATGCTTTGATTCCCTCTTTTTTCAATTTCTTCTCCCAGTCTATAAAAAAATTTATGGGCAAACACTTTGGGTGAAAAGTTTAGCGCCTGATCGACCTTCCTTTCTTTTTCAACCAAAACAAAAGATTTTGTTAAGTTTTCATAGATAATTTTATATTTGTTCATGTCATTCATATTTGTCTCCTTTCAGACTTATTTATGATGACAAACAAAGTTTTGATATAAAAAAGTAGATAACCGAATTATCTACTTAAATCATTAAGCCTTAAACATTTTCTGTAACCCACAACCCATGAAGATTGCAATATTCATAAACGGCAACAACATTTTCCTCTCCAACATGAAACTTTGCTTCTGGACTTTCATTTGGTTGCAAAAACTTGATTTGATAACCTGATTCATTTTCCAAAGCAATAAAATTTATGTAGTGTTCAGAAGCCATAGGGTGTGGAACAGAACCAACCTTAACAAGAGTTATTCCATCTTTCTTTTCAACCATAGGAACATGTTTTTCTTGTGCAGCATCAGTGGTGTTTGCAACAAGTTCTCTCATCACTTCTCCGCAACACATCACAGGAACTTTGGAATCAACCACTTTAATCACAATGTTCCCACAATGTTGACAACGATAAAATTTCAATTTTTTCATTTTCTCTTTCTCCTTTGCATCATTCTAACATTAATCAAAGAAAAAAGCAAACGATTGGATTTTATTCTTTTTTTGTCAAGTTTGACTTGATTTGTCAACAGCAAAATAGACAATCATTATAATTAGCAAACAATTTGTAAAATATTGAAAAATCATTTTACAATTCATTTACACTGTGATATAATAACAAAGTGTTTCTTCAATACCTTTTAATACTTCTTTAAGAAGAGCATGAATTTTAACTTATTTTTATAAAATTCTAGCAATAAGCGAAAAATTATATGTTAAAAAATTCAATAAGTGCAACATATCGTTTGTATAATTTTCTCATGCAAAAATTCTATTCTAAAATGAGTTATTAAAAGGAGGTTATTATGGACGACAAAGAATTGTCAAACATGAGAAAAATCATCAAACTTGCATTAATAAGAATAGGCATCAGATGCGATTTGATTGGTTTCAGTTATCTGTGCTACGCAATTGAACTTGTCATTTTAAATCCAGATTTGATTCACAGTCTTTGCAAAAACTTATACACCAAAGTAAGCGAAAAATTTGAAGTCAAAAAAGACAGTTGTGTAGAAAGAAGCATTAGACATGCCATTGAAAACGCTTACATAAACAAAAGTTTTGCAGAACTCAACAAAATGTTCAAGATGCAATTATACACAGTCAATGACAAGCCCACAGCAGGAGAGTTGATAAGACTTGTTGCCGAATACTACAATTTGGGTCTGTATAATAAATAGGACACAATTTATATTATATTAATAAATTTAGAAAATTCACTTGACAAATCCCCCCCCCGCGTTAAAATCGTTTTGAATACGATTTATTGTGGGGAAGTGGGATTTTTTTATTATA
>CALVZQ010000009.1 GCA_944372585.1 uncultured Clostridia bacterium | reverse complement strand
CTTATCAGGGTGGTGCTCTAACCGACTGAGCTACAATCCTATATTAAGTTTTTCTCGGAATGAGTGGGCTCGAACCACTGTCTCCAAACCCCAAATTTTTTCTTATCAGGGTGGTGCTCTAACCGACTGAGCTACAAGCCATCATGAACATTCTAAATACTGGCGGGGATATGCCCGTATTTTTAAGAATGCTGTTTCATTATAACTGTTAATCAAATTTATGTCAAGCATTTATCAAAAAATTTTTATTTCTATTATCAAAATTTATAATCTTTTAATTTTGTTGACTGAATCCGGCTTTTTGTTATATTATAAAATTGATATTTAAACTTTAGGGGGCAACGATGGAAGAATTTTTACATTGGCTTCAAGGCACTATGGCAAGACCAACTTGGTTTGGTTGGTTTCATATTCTTTGGATATGTATCATGATTGCGGAATGTGTTGTTGTTTACATATTCAGAAAAAAGATATCAAAGAAAGCATTGAATATCATTTTGTTGTCTGTAGGGATTGCTCTAATCATTTTTGAAATCTACAAGCAGATTATCAACAGTTTTAATTATAATGGCGGGGGGGGGAAGGAAATTCGTCATGGTCATATCAGTGGTATGCCTTTCCATTCCAATTCTGTTCAACACCAATGTATTTAATGTTGATAGCCGGAATTATACGCAAGGGGAAAGTTTATGATTGCATAATAAGTTATCTCGCAACTTTTGCTCTCTTTGCGGGTTTGATTGTTATGATTTATCCTGGAGATGTCTTCACAAATCCTATTGGAATAAATATTCAGACTATGTTTTGGCACTCAAGTATGTTTACTATCGGATTTTTGATTCTTGCAACTAGAAGTGTTGAATTTAGTTTCAAGACAATTATCAAAGCTACATATGTGTTTTTAATCATGCTTGCTATTGCACTTGTCATGAACATAATTTGGCATTACTGCGGAACAGATGCAACATTCAATATGTTCTACATAAGTCCATATTTGCCATGCACACTTGTGATTTTAGATATTATATATGAAGCAGTGCCTTATGTGATCTTTTTGGCAATTTATATAATCGGTTTTGTTTTGGCGGCATCATTAATGTTGGGTGCAGCATGGGCTCTGGACAGGTTGGAAAAAATTATACATAGAAAAAAATTAACCAAAGAAGATATTACGTTTGAAACGATATTTAACATTGTGACAAAAGATTTGGAATAATGAAATATGTTTTCAAGCATCATTAAGTGACAATTTTGTTTATTATTGCGATGCATTGGTTGCAAAGTGCATCTAAGTCAACAGGAATTTTTTCCTCAAGATAGTCAAAATATATCCCTGCCAACCCATTGATTATGAAAAGCAGCAGAATTTCATCGGAATTGGGCATAACCGTTTTGATTTGTGAAACAAATTTCAAAATCAAACTGTCAATTGCAGATTTCGATAGCCCTTTGACGATTGGTTTATATTTAAATTCATTTTTTTTGAAATAGTCAAGAAGAGTGTGCAAAATTCTGCTTACATCGTAGTGTGTGGAATTTTGCTTTATGCAAGCCAAGAGCTCTCCAAATAGTTCTTGCTCCATTTCTTCAATGACTTCAATGACATTGCTGTAGTGATTGTAAAAAGTTCCTCTGTTTATGTTTGCAACTTTAACTATGTCAGTTACACTTATGTCAGTGATGTCCTTTTCTTTGTCAAGAAGTGTGATCAATGCTTCTCTTATTAATTCTTTTGACCGAATTGAGTTTCTGTATGTTGCTTTCATTTTGCTCCTTAATTTTAAACAAGATTGAACAAGTTGTTTAAATTTACACATATTTTTGTTTACTTGTTTATGAAAAATTTGCTATTATTTAATATAATAACATTGTGTATAATTTTAGTCAACTGTCTAAAATTATTTACATCATAAAAGGGGTGTTTATGAGCGTCATTGAAGTTGACAATCTAACCAAAGATTATGGCTCTGGTCGTGGTGTTTTTGATGTTTCTTTCAAGATTGAAAGGGGTGAGGTTTTTGGTTTTTTGGGGCCTAATGGTTCTGGAAAATCAACAACAATAAGGCACCTTATGGGTTTTTCTAAGCCGGACAAAGGACAGACTAAGATTTTTGGTAAAAAAACATTCGCCAAGTATTATGAAATCTTAAGCAAAGTAGGTTACATACCAGGAGAAATTGCTTTGCCTCAAGGTTTGACGGGTTGGCAATTCATTCGTATGATTCAGGATATGCAAAAAATACATAATGAAGAAAGATTAAGTCGAATGTTGGAACTTTTTGAACTTGACGATGTCAACTTGAAATGTGAAACAAAGAGAATGAGTTTGGGTGTCAAAAGAAAACTTGCTGTTGTGGTTGCATTCATGAACGACCCCGAAGTTTTGATTCTTGACGAACCAACAAGTGGACTTGACCCAGTTATGCAAGAAGTTTTTATTCAATTTGTTAAGGAAGAAAAAAAGCGTGGGAAAACAATTCTTTTGTCAAGTCACATTTTCAGTGAAGTTGAAGCGACTTGCGACAGAATTGCAATCATCAAAGATGGGAGAATTGTCTCGGAATTTGTGGCAAATGATTTGAAGCATGCCACAACAAAAAATTATGAAATTGTCTTTAACAAGAAAACAGATTTCAAGAAATTTTGTGAAGAGTCAAAAAACAAGAAAAAACTCAAAATTTTGGATAGGGATGAAGAAAAATTGTGTGTGCTTATTTCCACAAATGATAAATATATCAACGACATTGTGAATATATTGAGCAACTATTCTATTAAAGAATTCAGCAACATTAAAGAAACTTTGGAAGATTATTTCATGAAGTTCTATAAAGAAGAAAAAGACTTTGGAGGTGCTTTGTGATGGATATTATTGAAATACAAAACCTCACCAAAGATTATGGGGAAGGCAGAGGAATTTTTGACATCAATTTGAAAATCAAAAAAGGAGAGATGGTCGGCTTTGTTGGGACAAATGGTTCTGGAAAAACAACCACAATTAGATGTCTTATGGGGTTCATCAAACCAACAAGTGGAAATGCATATGTCAAAGGTTTGGAAACTTGGAAAAATGCCAGTGAAGTGGCAAAATCAATTGGATATGTCCCAGGTGAAATTGCTTTTCCAGATTTGCCAACCGGAACGGCATTTTTGAAAAGTCAGGCGGAATATTTCAAAATCAAAGATATGTCATATGCCAATTCTTTGATTGAAAAATTGCAACTTGATACAGAAGCAAATTTGAAGCGTATGAGTAAGGGTATGAAACAAAAAACCGCCTTGGTTGCAGCACTTATGAACAATGCCGAAATTTTGATTCTTGATGAGCCAACAACAGGACTTGACCCTCTCATGAGAAAATCTTTTTTGGACATTGTCAAAGAAGAACACAAGAAAGGCAGAACAATTTTCATGAGCAGTCACATGTTCAACGAAGTTGAAGAAACTTGTGACAAGGTTGCACTTATCAGTGATGGACATTTGATTGATGTCGTTGATATGGACAAAATCAAAAACAGACCAAGCAAAGATTTTAAGATTGAATTTAACAATGTCGATGACTACAGTCGATTTAAAAATTTGAAGTATAAAATCATAAGAGACCAAGAAAAATACAGTCAGGTTACAATCAACATCAAACATAAAGATATCAACAAACTTTTTAAGGATTTGAAGAATTTTGATGTTAAGTTTATTTCAGAAGTCAAATATACTCTTGAAAAATACTTCAGAGAAGTTTTAGCAAAACAAAAGGAGGGAAAGAAGAATGTTTAGTAAGGCCTTATTCAAACAATCATGCAAGGCAAATGGACTGTTGTGGGCAATCATAACTTTTGCAACTTGTTTCATGTTGGCATGTGTTATGATCATTTCTGGAAATGGAAATTTGACAAAATTGACCGGAAGCATGAGCAGTTCCATCATTGAAAGCACGGTTGAATCCACAATGGAGCAGACTGCTTTGAGTTATTACGTTGCTTCAAATAAAATGGGCACAATTATTTTAGGTTTCGCAAATACTGGCATGATAACCGATGAAAATTTTGATACTATGTATGATAACTTTATTCCAATGCTTCCAAAATTGATACAACGAGAATTGGATATAACTGAAGAAGAAGCAAATCAACTTTCTTCATTCATTATCAGAGTTTTCAACAAAGACCATCAAGCAATTTCAGAAGATGTTCAACCTGAGAATTTTAAAGACGTAGTTTTGTCTAAAGATGCAGACAGAATGAGCAATTATGTTCAAAAGAATGTGTCAATTCTTGTTGCTCAAGATATGACAAGTGATGACTATATTCAATTGATTTTGGCAAGTTTGTCAGATTATGGCATAACTGCAGACGGATATGCCGATTTCACTTATGAAAAAACCAATCCTGAAACTGGAGTAAAAACGGAAGTTTCAAAGTTTGTTGGAGAAGACGGAAAAGAATATATCGACTATTTGTCGAATTCTGCAATTGTGACTTTGAGAGCAAGACTTGAATATGAAATCTCACAAGGAAAAGATGAAGCAACAGCGACTGAAGAAATTATTGGAGATTTGACAGCAACTTTCCTTTCAACTCTTCCAGATGAACTTGCACAATCTTTGCAGGAAATTGGAGAACTTGATATCTACAGCATGATTGTGGGGACAATTTTCTACAACATTGCAGGACTTTTGCTTCCAATGATTTATATGGTTATGGTTGCAAACAACCTTATTGCAGGTCAGGTGGACAGAGGTTCAATGGCATACGTGCTCTCAACATCAGTAAAGAGACGTCAAGTTGTGTTCACTCAAGCGGTGTATTTGATTGGTTCTCTGTTTGCAATGTTTGCATGCACAACTCTCACCAGTGTGATTTGTCTTGCTTGTCTTAATGGTTCAAACATCACTTTGGGTTATGGAGAACTTTTGCTTCTCAACGTGGGAGCATTTATTGCGATGTTTGCAATGAGCGGAATTTCATATTTGACTTCTTGCTGGTTTAACAGAACAAAATATTCTTTGGGAATTGGTGGCGGACTTAATATCTTCTTCTTGGTTGCGACAATCCTTGGACTTTTCGGTTCAAGTGCAATGCCTTCAGTTGTCAGACTTGATTCACTCAACTTCTTCAACTATGTTTCAATCATATCGCTGTTTGATGTGACCTCGATTTTGAACGGAACGGTGACGTTCATTTGGAAATTGGCAATTTTGCTTGGCATCGGAATTATTTGTTATATCATTGGCGGAAGAAAATTCGAAAAGAAAGATTTACCACTTTAAGAGATACGAAAAATTGGAGTGAAAGTGCTCCAATTTTTTTGTTAAACTTTTAATGTTTTGGTTGCAATGAGTAACGGTTTTTAATCTTCATGTGATATAATCATTTTGTAAGGAGATTGTATGGCAGTAAGAAAAAAGGCAACAAAAACTTCAAAAAGAGCAGAGAGTGGAATTTCTGTTTCTGACATTGAAGTTTCATCAAAAACCAAGAGAGGTGCAGAGAAAACCTTGAAAAGTATGGGAGCAAAAGTTCTTTTGAGTGTTTTCATTTTTCTGATTGTTGGAATTGTTGTTGGTGCTGGTGCTTGGTGGTTTGTTTGCAAAGATGATTGTTTTGAACTGGTTGGAAATGACGAAATTGTTTTGACGTTGGACGAAGAATATGTTGATGATGGAGTCAAAATTATTGCTTTCGGCAGGGACGAAAGTGACAATGTTGTCATTGAAACAAACTTGAGTGTCAACGAAGCGGGAAACTTTTATTCTGACGAGATTGGAACTTTTTACATCACCTACAAGTCGGAATGTTTCAAATTTGGAAAATTGTTTAAAGTCCAAAAAGTTAGATTGGTTACGTTTGTTGAAATAAGCGAAGGGGGTGAGTGATTGTGGCAAAGAAAAAGACAAGCACGGCAAATAAGGTTCTGTTGAGTTTTCTTGCACTTGTGATTGGAGTTGTTGGAAGTTTCTATTTGTTTAACTTTTTCACACTTCCTTTGACCGATGAAGTTACGGTCACAGATGAGGTGTATTTTTCAAATGACCCAAATGGCAATGACAGCATCAATGTTGACATTTCGTCCTATGGAGCGGACTTGTCTATTCATTTCTTGGAACTTGGCAACAAATACACCGGAGATTGCACTTTCATTCAGACTGCTGAAGCAGATATTTTGATTGACTGTGGGTCGAAATCAAACAGCATTTCAACTGTTTCAAATTATCTGAATCAATATGTGACAGACGGGGTTTTGGAATATGTCATTGTCACTCATGCACATCAGGACCACTATGCTGGATTTGCAACAAGCACAAAAATTGACAGCATTTTTGATTTGTATGAATGTGAAACGATTATAGACTTTTCAATGACAAATCAAGAAGAGACATCAACTATGTATTCCAATTACCAAAGAGAGTTGGCAGACGAAATTGCACAAGGTGCAACACATTACACAGCATTGGATTGCATTAGCAAAGAAAATGGCGCCACAGATGTTTTTGAAATTGGTGACGGCATAACATTGCAAATTTTGGAAAGTTTCTATTACACAAACAAATCAAGCACAGAAAACAACTATTCTGTGTGCTGCATGATAAGTCAAGACATCGGAAACGGAGAGTCAAAAAACTTCTTATTCACAGGTGATTTGGAAGCGGACGGCGAAGAATATTTGGTGGAAATGAACGATTTGCCAAAAGTGGAACTTTATAAGGCTGGCCACCATGGTTCAAAGACATCTTCCACAACGACTCTTCTTTCTGTCATTCAACCAAAAGTTGTTTGTGTTTGTTGCTGTGCGGGCAGCAGTGAATACACAAAAGTTGCAGAAAATCAATTTCCAACACAAGAATTTATTGACAGAGTTGCACCATACACCGACCAAATTTTTGTGACAACACTGTGCGTTGACTATGCAAACAACGAATTCACTTCATTTAATGGGAACATTGTTTATTTGTCAAAGGTTGATGAATATGCGGTTGTTTGCTCGAATAACAATACGATTTTGAAAAATTCTGACTGGTTCAAAAACAACAGAACTTGTCCAGATGTTTGGAAATAATTTCAAATTATTGCTTGACAACAATCATTTCAATTGTTATAATTTGTTTGTTTAGATGCCAAGCGTTGAGAAAGAGAGTAGTTTTGAAAACTGTTTCACAGAGAGATAAAATTGGTGAGATTTATCAAACAGAACAAAGCGAAGGACACTTTTGAGTTTGACACAAAAAGAAAGAGTGGTCATTTTGACAAATTAGGTGGCACCGCGGAATAGGTTATTTCGTCCTAATGCAGTTTTGCATTGGGATTTTTTATAATGCAAAACATGACAATAAAGTGTTATGGGAGGTATTATGACAACACAAATTTCAAAGTTAAAAGAAGGAAAGGTCAGATTTCAAGGCATGATTGATGTTGTTCGTGACAAGAAAAACATTCAATTCATCATTTTGAGAGATTTTTCAGGAAAAATTCAAGTCACAGTTGACAAGGTTGCACACCCTGAAGTTGGAGAAGTTTTTTCTCATCTTTTGACAGGCTCAACTGTTTTGGTTGAAGGAGAACTTGTCAAGAGTGAATATGTCAAAATGGGCGGTCAAGAAGTTTTGGCGGACAAAGTTGAAGTGACAAGCACTGCAGAAGTTTATCCAATTGGACCAGAAAGCAATCTTGACCAAAGAATCGATTATCGTTGGCTTGACTTAAGACAAGAAAAAAATTTGTTGCTTTTCAAGGTTCAAACTGCCTTCACAAATGCCATGAGAGAATTTTTGCTTGACAAAGAATTCATTGAAATTCACTCACCAAAACTTATTGGCACAGCTTCAGAATCTGGTTCGGAAGTTTTTCAAGTCAAGTATTTTGACACTTTCGCCTATCTTGCTCAAAGTCCACAATTCTACAAACAAATGGCAATGGCTGGTGGTTTTGGAAGAATTTTTGAATGTGGTCCAGTTTTCCGTGCGGAAAAATCCCATTCAAGAAAGCACGCAACAGAATTTACAGGCTTTGACCTTGAATTTTCGGGAATTGAAAGCTTTAAAGATGTCATGAAAATGGAAGAAGAACTTTTGACTTATGCTCTCAAAGTTGTCAAAGAAAAGTATGGCGAAGAAATCAAACAAGTCTTTGGTGTTGAGGTGATTGTTCCGTCTTTGCCTTATCCAAGAATCAAACTTGCAGATCTTTATAAAGAATTGGAAAAGAGATATGGTTACACTTGCCCAGAAGAAGAAAAGGACGACTTGACAACAGAAGCAGAAAAACTTTGTGGACAGTTTGCAAAAGAGGTTTTTGGTCACGAGTTTTTGTTTGTGACTGACTATGGTGCAAGAAAAAGAGCATTCTATCATCTCAGAAAAGATGGAGTGCCTCAAGGATATGACCTTATTTGGAAGGGTGTTGAAATCACAACTGGAGCACAAAGAGAGCACCGTTATGACATTTTGAGAAAACAGGCAGAAGAAAAAGGACTTGATAAAGACGTTGAGTTCTATTTGCAATTTTTCAAGTATGGTTGTCCTCCTCATGGTGGCTTTGGTTTGGGGCTTGATAGAATAACAATGAATTTGCTTGAACTTCCAAACATCAAAGAATCTATGTTCTTGTTTAGAGGACCGGACAGAATGACTCCATAGTCGAGCGAAAAATTTTTTAAGGAGAAAATATGAAAAGAATTGAAATTAGAGATTTGAACAAAACTTTCAGTCAGTATGCAAACAAGGAGATTGTTGTTTGTGGTTGGGCAAGAACGGTAAGAGACAGCAAAAACATTGCCTTTATTGAACTCAATGATGGTGCTTTCAAAAGTGTGCAAATTGTCGTTGAAAGAAACAAGATTGCAAACTATGAAGATGTTGTCAAAGAAAATGTTGGGACATCTTTCAAAATCAAGGGAACGGTCATTGTGACACCAAATGCACAACAGTCTTTTGAAATCAACGCTTCAAAAGTGGAAATCTTGGGTTCTTGTGACACAGATTATCCACTTCAAAAGAAAAGACACACGATTGAATTTTTGAGAACAATTCCAACAATCAGAGCAAGAGGAAATTTGTTTAATGCTGTTTTCCGCATTCGCTCTGTTTCCGCATTTGCGATTCACAAATTTTTCAATGAAAGAAATTTTGTCTATGTTCACACTCCAATCATCACAGCCAATGATTGTGAAGGGGCTGGAGAAATGTTTCAAGTGACGACGCTTGACCTCGACAAACTTCCAATGAAAGATGGAAAGGTGGACTACAGTCAAGATTTCTTTGGAAAGAAAGTTTCTTTGACGGTTTCTGGACAATTGCATGAAGAAACAATCACACATGCTTTTGGAAAAACCTACACTTTTGGACCAACTTTCAGAGCAGAAAACTCCAACACTTCACGCCATGCGGCAGAGTTTTGGATGATGGAACCAGAAATGTGTTTCTGTGACCTTGAAGAACTTATGGACAACGAAGAAGAAATGATCAAATATGTCATAAGTTATGTCATGAAAGAATGCCCTGACGAACTTGCCTTTTTAAACAAATTTGTGGACACGGGTCTTCTTGAAAGATTGAAAAATGTTGTTGATCATGAATTTGTCAGACTTGATTACACTGATGCAATCAAAATTTTGGAAAAAGTTAAGGATAGGTTTGTTTTCCCTGTCAATTGGGGGACAGACTTGCAGTCCGAACATGAAAGATATCTCACTGAGGAGGTCTATAAGAAACCAGTTTTCTTGAAGAACTATCCAAAAGACATCAAAGCTTTCTATATGCGTCAAAATGATGATGGAAAGACGGTTGCAGCGGTGGATATGCTTGTTCCTGGCATTGGAGAACTTTGTGGTGGAAGCCAGAGAGAAGAAAGATTGGATAAACTGCAAAGCAGAATCAAAGAACTTGGACTCAAGGAAGAGGACTATGCATGGTATCTTGACACAAGAAGATACGGAACAAATGTTCATTCTGGTTATGGACTTGGATTTGAAAGACTTGTTATGTATTTGACGGGAATTTCAAACATCAGAGATGTCGAATTTTTCCCAAGGACTGTTGGTTCAATTCAAGGATAGCAAAAAGAGTGCAGTGGCACTCTTTTTTGCAAGTAACAATTTTTCTCTGCAAAAAATAGACTGAATATAGACAACTAATGTTGTCTTAAAGGAGAAAGATATGTGCAGAAGATTTAATTGTTGCGTTTTCAATCATCCTTGTCCAATTTTTTGTCCGTTTGTGAATTTGGCTTGCAATGGCGGGAACGAAGTTATCAATCCAATCATCACCTCCGCATTTGGATTTTTCAACAACACAGTTGGCGGAGCAATTGCTTCACAGGCCATAATTCCTGTTGGATTTGTTCAGGGAAGCGGAACAGGTGTGCTTCCAAGCACAACCACTGCAGGTGCTGTGACTCTCAGTGCGGGGACATATGAGATTTCATATTCTGCTGCTGGAATTGTTCCTGCAAGTGGAACTATCAGCATAAAACTTCAAATCAATGGTGTTGATGTTGCGGGATCAATCATATCTGGGACACAAACAGTTGGAAATGCTGTCAACCTTGCGAGAACGATTGTAATCACTGTTCCACAAACAAGCACACTACAACTTGTGAACAATTCAAGTGACACCACAACATATACAAACGCAAGTTTGTTCATCAGAAGTATTTAAAAAATGTGCCAAATTTTTTGGCACAATACATATTTTTCTTCCAAATTTATTTGATTTTTTGATTTGCTATGCTAAAATGATTGTAAGATAGAACAAAATCTTGACAGCAGAATATTCCATTTTGTTCTACACAAACTAGACAAGGAGGTGCTTTATGGATATTGAAAAAACTTTCCCGAATATTGATGATGAACTGAGATGGTATGCGGTTTTGATGTCAGAAGGAAACCTGGAAGCAGTTGGTCAGTTTGTTGAAGGGCGAAATGAACTGAGAGAAAAGAACAAAAATAATAATAAAAAACCAAAGGAAAGAGATGTCTGAGAAAATCAAAGCAATAGTAATTAGGTCAAATGATAGGAAAGAGAAGGATAAAAACATTCTTCTTTTTTCTCTTGAAAAGGGCAAAATTTGGGCAACATTGAAAGGAGTTAAGGGCGAGAAGGCAAAGATGAAACTTGCCCAAAATTTGTTCTGTTTTGGCGACTTTGTGCTTGAAGATGGGAGAAGCGGAAAGATTGTGACGGGCTTTGATGTGATTGAAAGTTTTCACGAAATAAGTGAAGATATTGAAAAATATTTTGAAGCAATGGCCGTTTTGGAAGTTGTTAATGCAATTGAATTTTCTTCTGAAAGCGAAGTTGCCAAAATGTTTGTTTTGACACTTAAAACACTCAAAAGCATTTGCTTTGAATATGACAGACAATATTATATTTTGGACAAGTTTTTTATTGAACTTTTCAAACTTAATGGATTTCCACTTTACACTGACAAATGCAGTGTGTGTGGAACAAAAAGTTTTGAAAGAATGTTCATTGACTACTCAACAGGCGAAATTGAATGTATGGCTTGCAAAGGCTTTGTCAGTGAAGAAATTCCAAAGGCTTCATATCTTGCCTTAAAAATTCTCACAAACACCGATTTTGACAAATTGAAATCGGTAAAACTTGCAGATAACAGTGAATATACTTTGTTAAAGATATTGGTTAAAAATTTTGAAAACAGATTTGATAAAAGACTGAAATTGATTGGAATTTTGTCATAGATTATCAATCAAAATATCGTCAATTTTGTCACCAGAAAGCACAAATTTGACATAGTTTTTGTTGAAATTTGAAACGGTGATGAATTCGTTTGTGTTTATAGGAAGAAAGTTTGTTACTTCTCCAAAAAAATCTTTGATTTGATTTGTGTCTAGTTCGCTTTTCAATTTTTCGGAAAGAAAATTCATGGCACAAGCATAATCCTTTGCTTTGATGCTTTCAAGCAGTTTGAATGGTATGAGTTTTTGAGGGATTTGTTCGGTTGTGTTGTGCATAAAATTCTCCTTTTCAACATTTATCTCTTCAGAAAGTTTGTAAATCGCATTTTTTTCACGATTGTCGCTGTCGTGAAAATTTTTTTGCACAGAAATGATGTTTTGGTCAATTTCCAAACTGTCACCGCCAAAATGTGTCAATTTGTTTTTGTCAATTGAATAGGCATAAAGATTGTTATCAAATTGCACGCAAGCGAAGTTTTTGACTTTGAAGATTTTATAATTTTTGCACGAATGTGGGCACCTGTAGATTATTTTTTTTGAATTGTATTCAAAACTCAGGTTTTTGTCGGCAATCGTAATTTCACAATTTTTCCCAGAGAAGTTCAAACTTTCCTTTTGTGTGATCTCGACAGAACTTGGGCTTTCAAGAAAGATTATGTTTTTGTTGTCTTTCTTAATCACAGAAAAGTTTTCGTTTTCATGGGGGCAAGACAGATTGATATAGAAAGGTGTCACAATGTTATCTGCGGGATATACAAAGATGTATTCTTCATCTTCCACTTCCAAAACATCGTTTGCATCAATTTCTGCATAATCTGTTTTTGTTTTAATAAGGCAAGGATATGATGATTTTATGAGATATTTTTCCATGATTTATATTATGACATTTTGATTTTTTATATAACTCCTGTTTGTTTAAAAGATTTATAAATTTATTGTTTAAATTCGTTCAATTAAGTCAATAAGTTTGTCAGGAGAGGTGTTTATGAAATTTTCTAATTGGAACGAAAAAGAAGTTAAAGATTTGTTTGATGAAGTTGAAATTTGTAAGCAAAGCAAACATGCACTCAAGATGGCATTTGATAGCCATGCAAAAAAATACAATCGCAAACCAAACAGTGTGAGAAATTATTATTATCACGAAGTTGACAATTTGTTGCAAGATGAGAAGAGATGTCAAAAACTTGGTGTGGACATCAACAAACATATCAAAAATCATTTTGACAATTTTGACAAGGAAGAAGAGGAAAAATTGTTTGAGCAAATTGAACAATTGACAAAGCGTGGCATTTCTGTCAGATCGGCCTGTTTGAAGTTGAGTGGTGGCGACCTCACGGAAATGACAAGGCTTCAAAACAAATATCAAAACATGAAGAAAAAGTTGGTGGTTGCCGACAATGTCATTCCGTTCAAAAAAAGACAAAAGATCTTGACAGAAAATGATATCAACAGTTTGTTTATGGGACTTGTCAGACTAATCAAAAAAACAGCGGTTGACGACTTCATGGAGAAGAGTAAGTTGGAAAAAGAATCTTCAAGTTATCTGCTCAAAAAGGCTTTTTTGGACTTGAACAAGAAAGACAAGCAAATTGCAGAACTCAGAGAAGGACTGCAAGGACTTAAAGAAGAAAATGCCAAACTTATTTCAAGAATCAATGCTCTTGGCGAAAGCAAGCAAGAGTCCCTCAAACAACATCTTCTCAAGAAGAAGTTGAAACAGACGCTTGAAAGTTAAAAAGGTTTGATTTATTGGCACGTTTGTGGTAAAATTTGCTTATGAAAATCAAACTTATCACAGGTGCAACATCTTATGAAGCTGCAATAAACACAATAAGGCAGATTGAGCCTTTCGACTTGGAAACAAAAAATCTTGTTGTTGTTCCAGATAGTTTTTCTATGCAGGCTGAAAGTTTGATTTTTGATGTTTTGAAAATTAAATCGACTTTGAACATTGAAGTGGTTGGCATTTCTCGTCTTGCCAGCAAAATTTTGAGAAATCAAAACATTCCTTTTCAAAGAATAAGCGGACTTGAGGAAATTTTTAACGTCTACAAAGCAGTCAAAGAATGTGAAGACAAATTTGTCTATTTCAACAAATGTGGAGTTGATTTTTGCTTGAAAATTTTGCAAATTATCAAGCAGTTCAAGTCCTGCAAAATCAAACCTTCACAAATCAAAAAAGTGGGTGACGACCTGCTTGACAGAAAAATGCAGGATCTCAAAATTATTTATGAATGTTATGAAAATTTGTTGGGCGATAAGCTTGATTTGTCAAAATTGCTGGAATTCTTTGTGGAAAACACGGAAAAATGCATAGATTTATCAAAAACCAGATTGTTTTTTGTTAATTTTGACAGTTTTTCAATGGAAATTAATTCTTTCATTTGCAAGCTTGCAGGCTCTGTCAAAGATGTGCATATTGGTTTTGCTCGCCCTATATCAATTGGCAATGCTTTTATTTATGAAGATGACATTTTGAAAAAGACAACTCAGTATGCCAAGGAGTATGGCATCAACGTTGAAGTTGAAAATTTTGAAACCAACATCAAAGGCGAACAACTTATGATGGTCAAAAATTTGTTTTCCTTGAATGTTGAACAAGGACAAAGTGATTTTTTTGTCAATGTCATTCCAAAAAACAAAAAGGACGAAATTGAATTTGTTGCAAAGTTCATTAAAAATGCAATTGTCAATGGTGGTCATTTCAAAGATTTTGCTGTTGCTGTTGCTGACAAAATTTATTTTGATGAAATCAAAACTGTTTTTGGACAATATGGAATAACTTCCTATTGTGATGATGCAGTGGATCTTTCTCAGACAATTCTGGGCAAATTCCTTGTTAAGATCTTGAAGATTACAAAACTGGGATTTCATAAAGAAGACTTGCAATTTTTGGTTTCTTCATCTTTTGTTTCCGCAGAAAACAAGGAAGATGTTTTAAACAAAATAGAATATTACAACATTGAAGACAAGGAAGAATTTATTGAGAGATTTCCAGAATTTAAAACTTGGATTGAGAAAATTGAAAATCTTAAAAATTGCAGAAAGTTGGGTGATTTCCTTTCAATATTGAGTGAAATCATTGAAATTATTGAAATTCCATATCAAAAAATCTTATCAGATTTGCAGGATGAGAGTTATTTCAAAAAAGAAAGCGAGAATTCTCAAGCAAAGGAATTGTTTGTCAAGGTCATTGAAAAACTTAAAGAACTGGGCGGAGATGAAAAATTTGACATTTTCGACTTTGAAAAACTTTTTACTTTGGCAATCACGAGTGTCAAGGTTGAGACAATACCTTCATATATTGATGCTGTTTATGTTGGAGATGCAACGGACAGTTATTTTGAAGACGTGAAAGTTTTGTTTGTGCTTGGAGCAACTGCGGGCAATTTGCCAAGGTCTCAAAACGACATTGGAATTATTGACGATGACGACATCAAAAAACTGAGACTTGAGTTTGCTTTGGAACCAGAAATCAAGGTTTTGAACAGAAGAAGCAGATTGAAACTTTTCGAAATGTTGCAACACGCAAAAGAGAAATTGATTGTATGCACGCCTATGTCAGAAGACGACAAACTTTCACAAAAAGCCGGTTTTGTGGTTGATTTGCTCAAGATGTTTGGAAACAATGTGATACATATTGCTTCAATTGAAGATTTCAATTTGGGACTTTTGTCAGAAGATGAAATTTTGGACAAGTTGAGTTTTTATGTTGGAAACGTTCAAAATTTATCAACTGCCATAGTGAAATTGAAAACGGAAAACAAATTGCCAAGAAAGTGGATAAACACTCTCGAAAAATTGGTAGATGAACAAATTTTGACAGACGAGAAGAAATTTGATTGTCAAATTGATCGTCAATCATTTGCCAAACAGACAATTTCTGCAACAGAACTTGAAACATATTTTTCCTGTCCGTTCAGGAGATTTGTATCTTATGATTTGAAAATTAAGCAGAAAGAAACGATTGAACCAAACAAAAGGTTGTTTGGGACATTTGAGCACGAACTCTTGAAAGTGTTTATGGAAACATTTGACATGAATGTTGCAGATTTGTCTCAAACAGAAATTGACGAGTTTTTGCATCACAATGTTGAAAAAATTGCAAAAAATGTCTATGATGAAAAAGTTTTAAAAAGAAAGTATTTTTTGAAATATTTGTTTGACGAAAGCAAAATAATTTTGAAAAATGTGGTTTTTGAGCAAAAAAATAGCAAATTTAAACCAATTTTATTGGAAGAAAAAATATATCAAAAAATATTTAAAAATTGCAATTTGATTGGTTTTGTTGATCGTGTAGACAGAGCGAATAATTATTTCAGGATTATTGATTACAAAACTGGAAAAACTGATGGAATTAAAAAAGATTTATATTATGGGAAAAAATTGCAACTTTTCCTTTATGCCAAGTGCATAAAAAACAAAC
Source organism: uncultured Clostridia bacterium (assembly GCA_944372585.1). GTDB lineage: Bacteria > Bacillota > Clostridia > Christensenellales > UBA1242 > Caccovivens. The sequence goes on along the minus strand of CALVZQ010000009.1, from coordinate 30,233 downwards.
TCGGGCTTGATTGTGCTGGAGTGTATTATTTTGATTGTCAAACAAAATACACAAAACAAAATCAAAATGTGACTTTGCTTAGTGGTTTGACTTTGAAAGAAAATGATGTGGTCGATTTGGTTGATGGCAGACTGTGGCAAGATAATTACAGAAGTGATTTGATTGGAATGTCAAGAAAGAAAAATGTCAAGAATGATGAATTTGCATTTAAAAATGGAAATCCGATTGAAAATTTTGATGAAATTTTTGATTATGCAACCAAGGTCTCTGAGCAGGCAATTGACGAAGTTGATGAAGGTTTTATTGAAGCAAAACCAGTCAAAGACGAATGTAAATTCTGTCCATATCTGTCAGTTTGCAGGCATTCTGACAATGACGGAGTCAGGGTTATGCAAAAAATTTTAGATGAAAATTTAAAAAGGAAGAACTGATGATAATTCAAGAGCAAGAAGAAGTTTTGTTGAATGATAAGAAAAACATGTTGGTCAGTGCCTCAGCAGGCAGTGGCAAGACCTATATCATGATCAAATACATCACAAAACTTATTTGTGAGAACAGGATTCCGGTCAAAGATTTGTTGGTTCTTACGTTCACAAAGGCGGCTGCAACTGAAATGAAAGAAAGGTTGCAGAAAAGTTTGAAAGAAATGGGAAATGATGATTTTGTGATAGAGCAGATTGACACACTTTCTGTTGCAAACATTTCAACAATTCATGCTTTTTGCGAGAAAAATATAAAAAAATATGCAAATCTGCTTGGAATAAGTGAAAGTTTTTCGATCGCAGATGAAAATTTATCTCAAAAAATAAGACAAAATGCCTTTGAAAGTGCATTTAAGAAATTTAATGAAATCAACCCAGAAGAATATTTTGAATTGATTTCTTATTTTAAGAACGATAAGAACAAACTTAAAGAAATTTTGTTTGAAATTGAATATTTGGTAAATTCTGTTGCAGACAAAGAACAATTTTTGGAAAGAAATTTGAATGATTCTGAAACATTTTTTGAAAGTGCAACGCAATTTTTGTTTCAAGATTGCAAAACAAAACTCGAGAAGGCATTGGAAAGAGTGGAGAGATTGCATGTTGATGAATTTTTTGATGTTCTGAAGAAGTGTTTGGTGGGAGTTTTAAACAGTGCTGACATTTATGAAATGGCTTTGGCTTGTAAAAACTTTACTTTTCCATATTTGCCAAAGAGAAAGGAAGTTGGAGATGAAGTGGTTGACAACTTGGGTGCTGTTAAAGAAAACATCAACAAAACAATAAAAAGTCTTGCAGATTTGAACTTGAACGACGGAGACGTTGTGGAATTTCAAAAAAGTGGTTATCTTGAGAAAATTTTAATCAAGTTATTTCATTTGTATGAAAATGAAGAAAATGAGGTCAAAAAATCACAAAATTATCTGGATTTTTATGATTTGGAAAAATATATGAAAATCTTGTCGGTGCAGGAAAATCTTTTTTCTGGACTGAAATATGTCTTCGTTGATGAATATCAAGACACAAACAAAGTGCAAGAGAGAATCATCAAAAATGTGGCAAAAAATTGTAATTTTGTGGCAGTTGGAGATGTTAAACAAGGAATTTATGGTTTCAGGCTCGCAAGTTCGGAAATCTTTTTGAAGGATTTGCAAGACTTTGAAAGTGATGACAATTCCTCTGTCAAATTTTTGCAATCTAATTTCAGAAGCAGTCAAAAGGTGTTGGATTTTGTCAATGATGTTTTCAAAGTGTGCATGACAAAGGAAATCTGTGGGGTTGACTATGAAAAGAGCTCTATGCTTAAGGGAATGTCGGACTTTGCAGACGATGGAAACAAATCGATCTATATTGATTTGATAGAAAAAGTTGAAGCAGAAAAAGAAGAATTGCCAGAGATTTATAGCGTTAAAAATGCTCAAATTTTTGTTGATAATCATAATTTGCTGCAACTTGAAGATGTCAAAAGGCGAATAAATGAAGTTTTGTCCTCAAAAATCAGTGATGGTGGTGTGCTGAGAAAATGCCGTTATAGTGACATTGCCATTCTTTCAAGAAAAAGAGATGCATTGTTCAATCAGTTGGAAATTTATTTGCAAAAGAGTGGTGTGCCAATTATTTCCAATTCTCGAAACATTCTTCTTGAAGAACCTGAAATCAAAATGCTTGTTTCCTATTTGAAAATTGCTCTGAATGCTGATGATGACGTTTCTATGCTCAGCGTTTTGTTGTCTGGACTTTGTGATGTCACTCTTCAGCAAATTATTGAAGAAAAATGCACAAGTGAATTGTCTCTTTGTGAAATTGTTAAAAATGATGAAAGTGGAATTTTTGAAAAATTTAACCAAAATTTGAAAGATTTTAGATTTGATGTTTTGGTTTTTGGCATAAAGAAAGCATTTTTAAATCTTTTTAACAAAACCAATTATCGTGCATACATAAATGAAAAAATAAATCATTCAAAAATTAATTTGTTTGTTGACAAGTTTTTGAATGAGATTTCTGCAAGTGAATTTGAGTTTGACTTGGCGGGACTTATAAATTATTTTGAAACGGTGGACATTACGGTCACATCTGAGATTTCTGCAGTTGAAGATGCCGTTTTGCTTACAACAATTCACAACAGCAAGGGGTTGGAATATCCAATTGTTTTCATAACCAATTGTGACCAAAGTTTGAAAAAATCTCAACCTAAGGTTGATGTTGAAATCAATGAAAAATTTGGTTTGGCAGTCAAATATTATGACAAAGAGAACAACAATGAAGTGATGACCGTCAAAATGAAAGCAATCAAAGACTTCGAGGCACAGAAAGATTTTGAAGAAGAATTGATGATTTTCTATGTTGCTTTGACAAGAGCGAAAAACAGACTGTATTTGTTTGGCAATTTCAAAGACGGCATTTTTGAGAGATATGAAATCAAAGATTGTGACAGTTATTTTGAACTTATTTTCTTTGCATTGTCAAAAGAGAAAGAAGAGTTCTTGAAAAGTGGAGAATATCAAAACGAAGCACTTGAAATTTCTCATGTTGAAGAAATCGAAGAAAATGTCATTGAAAATGAACAAAATTTTGAAAATTCTGAGATTTTCCCAGAAATTCAAGAAAAATTATTAAGTTATTTGAATTTTAAGTACAAAATCGATGATAAACTTAATTTTAGGCTTAAAGAAAGTGTGACCAGTTTGAACAACAAAAATGATGAAGACACTTTGGGAAAATATTCAAATGAGAACTTTACTTTTTCAAATTCGTCGGTTGAAATTGGAAATGCCTATCACTTGGCACTTAAGACATTGGATTTTGAGAGAATCGAAACTGTCCAAGATTTGAATTGTGAAATGGAAAAGAATGTTGATATTTTTAAAGATATTGAAAATTATATCGACCAAACACTTCTTTTGAAAAATATTCAACTTTTGAAACAGTTCACATCAAATGCTTCGGTTTATAAAGAAAAAGAATTTATCATGAAAGACAAAATTTGCAATTTGATCGACGGAACATCGCTTGATGAAGAAATTTTGGTTCAAGGTGTGATTGATTTGTTTGTTGTTAAAGACAAAAAAATTGTTTTGATTGATTACAAATATTCAAATTCCAACAGTGAAGAATATTTGATAAAAAAATATAAAAATCAAATTAAATTATATAAAAAATCACTTGAAAATGCATTAAATTTGAAAGTTGAGCAAACATTTTTGCTGTCTTTGCGCAATAATAAATTAATTAAAGTTGAAGTTTAGATATTTGCCGATTAAACTTATTTTAGGGAAGAAAAATTGATTTTGCGTCTATTTTCTTTCCTTATTTTATTTGCGAAAAATAAATATAAAAAAATATTTGGAAAATATTAAAAAATATTAGTAATTATTTTTTTACTTGTGATATACTAAATGCGTATAGAGGAGGTTGTAATGTTTTCTACTCTTTGTGATGTTGTTAGCAACATAGTGAATTTCTTTTCATCATTTTCCAATATGATTGGGCTTGATGTCTTGTTTTTCATTGCTTTGGCGGTTGAAATTTTGCTGGTTGTTTTCTTTTTGGTTAAATCAGCATTTTCATATGAAGCTTCATTAAACAGAGCATTGGACAAATTGAATTATTGGTTGTTTGAAAAGAAGGTTGTCACGGAAGATAATATAAAAGATTTAAATATGCTTTTCAAGACAAAAGCACCAAAAAGACTCTGTTATTATTGGCAACAATACATATTATTTAGAGAGGGGACCCCTTCTTCTTATTTGTCAACAGAAAACTTGGTTGAAAAACCACTGAAGACAAGTTCTTACAATTCAAACATCAAAAATCTCACAATCTTCACCACACTTTGGGCACTGGTTGTCGGAATGTTTATTTTGATTGTGTCTTGTTTTGATTCTTACCTTACTGGAAGCGGAACGGTTACCGCTTTGTTAGTTCCGATTTTTGTTGTCATAATAGGGGCAATATTTATTGTTTATTTGAGAGCAAGAAAAAACTCCATTTTGAATTCTTTATATCAAAATGTTTCTTTGTTTGGAAGGTTTATGGATAATGCTTGTATTGACCTGCCTTCTTATATAGATTATCAGATATTGTTTACTCCACAAGAAATTGAAAAAGGACAACCTGTTCTTCGTGAGTTTTTGGATTATAAAGCAAGAAAAGAGAAGGAAGAATTCAACAAAGCAAAAGAGCAACAAATTGATTATGAAACATATGATTTTGCTTCAACAGGAGTTGATGGTTCGATTGTTCTTGACAGAGCGATGAAAGAGAGTGAACTTTTCCTTAAGAAAAAAGAAAAAATTCTTGTTAAGATTTCTCAAATCGAAGCAGAACTTGACTCAAGAAAAAAGAACTTTGATAATGTTCAAAAGGATTATCAAACAAAAGCACAGGCGTCAAAAGAAAATGTCAACAGACTTAGACAAATGCAAGAAGAGACAACAAACAGAATTGAAAGTAATTATTATAGAAAACAACAGACGCAAGAAGTTGCAAAACAAGAACAGCTTGAAGCAGAGTTTGAACAACAAAGAGCAAAATATTTGCTTGAGAAAAATGAAGGCGAAGAGGAAATCAAAAAACTTAATGATGAGTTGGCAGAATATAAGGGTGCTGTTGAAAACGCGATGATTGGCGAATACCAAACCTTTTTTGATAAATTCTGTCATAGCGCCGAAAAGGTCGTTGCAAAAGTTTTTGAAGATAAGATCAATTCTTTGAAAGAAGAAAACGAAAAGAACAAACAATATATCACAGATCTTGAAATTAAGTTGAAAAATGTTCCTCAAGGTGAATATGATGCGACAGCAACAGAAGATGATTCCAAAACCTCAAACGAATCTGACATTACGGCAGAAGGAAAATATGACGAAAATGGGAATTATGTTTATCCAAACGGAACTTTCTATGATAAAGACGGCAATTTCCATGATGAAAAGGGGAATGTTTATTCTCAAGACGGCAAGTTGATTTCGCAGGCTGAGGAAAAACCTGAGGAAGATAAAGAAGAAAAGAAAGTTGTTGATTTTGATACGTTTGACACTTTTGATTTTATGACTGATGTTTCTCAAAGAGGAGATGTCTATGGTGTTGCAGAGAATGTAATTAAAGACATAGACAAAGATAAAGAAATTGAAGTTGTCAACAATGTTGAGAAAAACAACCCTATGGAAGGGCACGAAATCTCTTCTCAGGACGAAAATGCAACCACTAAACAAGAACAATCAGATGAGATGTTGAAAGATTTCGTTTTGACGGACGAAAAGCCTGAAGAGACATCAGCAGCTCAAGAAGAACCAGTTGCGGCGCAAGAAGAACAAATTGATGTAAAACCAAAGAAGAAAGCAGGTAGACCAAGAAAAATTGTCACAGAACCAAAAACGAACAGCCCAAAGAGAGGACGTGGAAGACCAAAGAAATCAGAAACTGCAAATCAAACAGCCGAAACAGCAAAAATTGCAACAAAACGACCAGGCAGACCAAAGAAAGTTGCTTTTACACCTGCAACCAATTCTGACGCAACAAAAAAAATTGGTAGACCTAAAAAAATTGTTAAAGAAAATGTGAATGAACAACCTCTTGTCAAAAGGGGGAGAGGGAGACCTAAAAAGCATTTGAGTTCAATTTTGGAAATCAACAAAAGATTATCTGAAGAAGAAGCAAAGTTGCAAGCTATGAGAAAATCAATAAATGATGAACTTGAAGAGGCTATGAATGAGATGAATGCAAGTTCAGTTGACGACAAACAAGCACGTCGTGAAGAACTTTTGAAAGAAATTGACGAGCTCCAAGAGGAAGCACAAGATGTCATGACAAAAAATGAATCTGAAAGCAAAATCACGGAAATAAATGCAAAATTGGAAAATTTGCTTGAAGAAATAAAAAAATTAAACTCATAATGCAAAATAACATTGATGATATTTAGTTTTGAGTTTTGAAAAATGATAAAAAACACTCAATCAATAAATTGACTGAGTGTTTTTTTAATGATACAATATTGGTGATTTATGATATAATAAAAATGTGAGGGTGATGATATGTTAAAAGTTTTAACCATCAAGAATAATGAAAAATTCTTAAGGCAGAGATCTAGCGTTGTAGACTTTCAAGATAAAGATTTGCCACAAGATCTCAAAGATATAAAAGAATATTGCACTGTAAATAGTGGATTTTATGCAATGGCAAGTATTCAATTTGGTATTCCTAAAAGAATAATATATATCAAATCAACCAAACAAAATGGTTCAAATGACTGTGCTGGAAGCGAACATAACCTCGAACATATCCTAATGATCAATCCAGAGATTGTATCCCAAAAAGGCAAGACAGAGTTTTGGGAAGCTTGTGTTAGCGGACTGGACAATTTTGCCCTTGTTGAACGTCCTTACGAAATTGTTGTTAGATATCAAAACGAAAATGGAGACATTAAAGTTCAAAAATTTGAAGGCTTTTCTTCAACGGTAATATCTCACGAAATTGATCATTTAGATGGCATTTTCCATATGGATAGAGCAAAAAAGTTGTTGCAATTGCCAGCAAGTGAAAGAGCGGAATATAGGAGACAACATCCATATAAAATTATTTCAAAAGATTGCGAATTTACTTATGATACAAATATAAATTTAAACATATATTGACAGTATTTGGAGACAAGTGCTTATTTTTGTGCAATTCGCATTGTGATTTCGTCGAAAGACAAACAAAAAAATTAGATAAAAAAGTTGCGTGCGACAGATTTTGCACACAACTTTTATTAATTTTAAAACTGAAATTTTATGAAATAGAATTTTCTTTTGCATATTAAAACAAAACTATTATCCCAGTCACCAAACCATAGATAAGCATGCTTATTGCGCAAATCATAAAGATTCCGCCAAATATGAAATTTGCCAAGGTGGATTTTGTGTATCCCTTTGCTCTTTGGTAGGCTCCATTATACATAAGTGCTATTCCTATGAAGTATGTGACGTATGTGACACATAAGAACAAATCCAAAGTTTTGATGACATCAAAAAAATATAAAATGACAAATAATATTGCAAAAACACAGAAAATGATTCCGAGCCAAAGGCACCTTTTTGTATTTGTTAACATAAACGAACCTCTTTTTATTATGATAATTTTTTTAAAAATTTATGTCAACGAAATTTTGCAAAAATCATGAAAAATCTGGAACATAATGATTGGTTCCACTCTCCAAGTCTTGAATGTATCCGTTTTCCAAACAAAGTTTTTGCATATGCAACAAAACTGCTTTGTATTCTATTGGTTTCAAAGATCTATTAAGTATGCTGTGACCATTTGGCGTAAATTGACTCATGAGACTGATTTTTCTTTCTGAAAAAGATTTTTTTATTTCGTCCAAAACTTTGAAAGAGTTTTTGATGAGATTCGGCAAGACAAGATGTCGAATCAAAACTCCTTGTTTCATGAATTCATTTTCTGTGATGTCTGGCTTGAGCTTGCACATTTGAATGATTGCAGGCTTTGTTATGGAGAAGTAGTCACTGCATTTGGAAAATTTTTTGCCAGTTTCGTCATCACCATATTTAAAATCCGTCAAAAACACATCAACAAAACTGCTGACTTTGTTGATGTTTTCTATTGTTTCATATCCATTTGTGTTCCAAACGACAGGAATTTTCTTATTGATTTTTTCAAATGCTTCAACCAAAATGTCAGAAAAATGAGTTGGGGTAATTAAATCTATGGAGGAGTGAAAATTCTGATTTTCTTCAATCAAAGAGCAAAATTCTTCTACTGAGAATATTTTGCCCATTCCTCCTCTTGATATTGCAAAATTTTGACAATAATCACATCTGAGATTGCAGCCTGAGAAAAAGATGGCGAGAGTTCCCTTTTCTCCTGTGATGCATGGCTCTTCCCATTGAAAATTTTTTATGATTTTTGCGATTCTGAGAGCGTGGTTCTCATTGCAAAAACCTTTTTGTTGACTCCTGTTTATTTTGCATGCTCTTGGACAAATTTGGCATAATGTGTATTCATTCATATAAATAGTTTAGCACAAAAATCAATATTTTCAAGTAAAATAATCCAACAAAAAAGAACTTGTTTAAAGTTCTCTTTCTTTTAGGTATGATGTCAGTGCTTGAAAGCCCTTTCCGACACCAAAACTTTTGGTGGTTGTTTTTATTATCAGAGGTTGATCTGTTGGCGGTTGTATTGATTCAATAATGTCGCGTCCATAACTGTATCCTTCCGCTTGTTTCTGAGGTGAAAGTTTGTAAACTGGATATTGAGTCTTTAGAACTCTTTTGTTTGCGAGTATAAAATATTTGGATCTGTCACCGATTTCAGCATCAATCATTGGCAGGTCTAAATTTTCACTGTCTCCGACAAAAATGCAGGTGTCTATTTTGTGTCTAGAATCAATTGCCTTTAAAGTGTTTTCGACACCTTCTTTTTTTCCACCCTTTGTTGAGGATATGGAATGATAATCTGTGTAGCTGATATAATTTGAGTCAAAATTCATTCTTGTCAGATACTGGCAATTATCTTCAATTAGATATTTGAAATGATGTCGAATGTCGTTTGGAACATAACACAATGTGCAATACAAATCAGACCTGATGGAAAGAGACGGTATGGTGTATGATGCGGCTGTTATGACTGCAATATCCACATTTCCATTGAAATGATTGCAAAATTGACGGATTCCAGAAATAAAAACATTTGATGTGCCATTCTTTCCATATCCAACATCATCAAATGTATCGTTGTAATCCATAAATATGATTGCTTTTTTATCCATGTCAAAATGATATTACAAAAATTCCTGTTTGTCAATACTTTATTTTTTCAATGTGGCAAAATAAGTTAAAAATGATTGTATTTTTATTGAGTTTGTGATATAATTACCTATTATTAGCAGGAGATTAAGATGGAACAAGAAAAAGTTATAAAACCTCATTTAGTTAAGCCAATGTTGGAAAAAGTGATTTTTGATAAAATGCAACTTCCAACAGGAAACACAATGATCAACATTAAGCCAGAAGATTCTTTGGATGTTAGAAAAGTTTCAGAAGAAGTTGTCAAAGTTACAATGGAAAGAAGACTTGTTGTGAGTCCTTCAAATTTGATGCGTTTGTCTGTCACCATGAGTATTGATATACCTGTTGACTCTATTGAATTTATGAAACTTGATGATCCAAAGGAATACATCAAAAACAGCCAGCCAGTCAGAATTTTGATTGGTTACGTTTCAAATGTCATCACAAATCTCACCATAAACACAATCTTGGGACCTATTGTCACACCTCCAAACATTCAGGAGTAAAGGAATGATTTTGGAAACCGAAAGATGCAAACTTAGATTTTTTAAAAGTTCAGATGTTGACGCATTGTTTTCAATTTGCAACGATAAGGAATTTAATCAATATGTTCCGTTGCCATATCCGTATCACAAATCAGATGCAAAAAAAATGGATAAAATCGCAACCAAAAAAAAGGAAAGATGGATCAGGATTTGATTTTGCGGTCGACTTGAAAGATGAGAATAAATTGATTGGCAATGTGTCAATTTTAGTTGATAAAAACAATCAGTTTGGAGAACTGGGTTGTTGGATCTCAAAACAATATTGGGGAAAGGGTTTTGCAACAGAATCTTTAAAAAGACTCACTAAGTTTGCTTTTGAAGATCTTGGACTTCATAAAGTGTATGCAAAGTGCTATAAAGAGAATATTGCAAGTTCAAGGGTAATTCAGAAGTGTGGCTTGACATTTGTTGGAACATTGAAAGAACATTCATTGAAAGATGGAAAATTTCATGATTGTCTTTTGTATGAATTGATTAACAAAAATTAAGTTCGATTGATTCGGACTTTTGCGGGCGTAGTACATCGGTAGTATGCGGGCTTCCCAAGCCTGAGAGGTGGGTTCGATTCCCATCGCTCGCTCCATATAGTATATATTTTTGACACAACATACTGTATATTGTGTCATTTTTTATTAAAATCTTGTTTTGTGCTTCATTTTGTGAAAAAAGTTTCGTCAAAAGTTTCGTCAATCGAGGATTATTGTTGAAAAAATGTGTGTATAGTAAGACTTTTTTAAGGCACCTTATGGACAGGATTGTTTTCATAAGTCTAATTTTGCCTGATGGTTGTTTTCGACATAATTTTTACAAATTCCACTTTATGATGGCATAAAAACTTTACTTTTTTTGTGCAGAAAACTATACTATTTATGTTAAAGGAGGCGGTTTATTATGAAATTAAAACCAATTTTTGATAGAGTCGTTTTGCTTCCAAAAGAAGCTGAAAAAGAAACACAAAGTGGAATTATTTTGCCTACGGCTTCACAAGAGAAATCTCAAATCGCAACTGTTGTTGCCGTTGGAGAAGGTGGAATGGTTGATGGCAAAGAAGTGAAAATGCAGGTTAAAGTTGGGCAGGAAGTTTTATATACTAAATATAGTGGAACAGAATGCAGTTTTGAGGGAAAGAAATATATCGTCCTTAAACAATCTGACATTTTGGCCATTTTGGAGAAATAGGAGGGGTAAATTATGTCAAAAATGATTTTACAAGGCGAACAAGCGAGAAAAAGTTTGGAGTCAGGTGTCAACAAACTTGCTGACACTGTCAAAATAACTCTTGGACCAAAAGGAAGAAATGTCGTTTTGGGAAAGAAATATGCTTTGCCACTGATTACAAACGATGGCGTTACTATCGCAAAAGAAATTGAACTTTCTGACCCATTTGAAAATTTGGGTGCGGAACTTATCAGAGAAGTTTCTGTTAAGACCAATGATGTTGCGGGTGATGGAACAACAACAGCTTGTGTTTTGGCGCAGGCAATCATTCGTGAAGGACTCAAAAACTTCACTGCTGGTGCAAATCCAATAATCTTGAAAAAAGGGATTTTCAAGGCAGTTGATGTTGCAGTTGAAGAATTGAAAAAACTTTCAAAACCAGTTTCAAGTTCAAAGGACATTGAGCAGGTTGCAAGCATTTCTGCTGGAGATGAAGAAGTTGGAAAACTTATTGCAAAGGCAATGGAAAAAGTAGGGAATGATGGCGTTATCACAGTTGAAGAAGCACAAACAATGGAAACAGAACTTTCTGTTGTGGAAGGTATGCAATTTGATAGAGGATATCTGTCTCCATATATGAGCACAAACACTGAAAAGATGATTGCGGAAATGGACAATCCATACATTTTGATCACCGACAACAAAATTTCGAATTTGAATGAGATTCTTCCAATTTTGGAACAGTTGGTTAAGATTGGCGGGAAACTTTTGATTATTGCTGATGATGTGGAAGGTGAGGCTCTCACAGCTCTCATTTTAAACAAACTTCGTGGTTCACTTTCAGTTGTTGCTGTCAAGGCACCAAGTTATGGCGATAAGAGAAAGGCAATGTTGGAAGACATCTCTATTTTAACTGGCGGAACATTCATTTCTTCAGAACTTGGTGTTGATTTTGCTTCTGTAAATCTTGAAAATTTGGGTAGAGCAAAGACCGTTAAAGTTGACAAAGACACAACAACCATTGTTGAAGGAGCTGGAGATTCTGAGAGAATCAAAGCAAGAATTAAACAAATCAAAGATCAAATTAAAGTTGTAACAAGCGACTATGACAAAGAAAAATTGCAAGAAAGATTGGCAAAACTTTCTGGTGGAGTTGCGGTTATCAAAGTTGGTGCTGCAACTGAAGTTGAAATGAAAGAAAAGAAGCTTCGTATTGAAGATGCCCTTTCTGCAACAAAAGCAGCAACAGAAGAAGGTGTTGTTCCAGGAGGCGGAGTTGCACTTTTGAAAACGACTCCTGCAATCAGAAAATTGGTCGAAGGACTTAATGGAGATGAAAAAACTGGCGCAAACATTGTGCTTAGAGCTTTGGAAGAACCTATCAGACAAATTGCTTGCAATGCCGGCATTGACGGAGGAGTTGTTGTCAACAAAATCTATGAAAATCTTGAAAAACCCGCCTTTGGTTTTGATGCATTAAACAACGAATATGTTGACATGATCAAAAAAGGTATTCTTGACCCTACAAAAGTTTCAAGGTCGGCACTTCAAAATGCGGCTTCCGTTTCTGCAACACTTCTCACAACTGAAGCTTTGGTCGTTGAGATTGAGGACAAGCAAAAGGTTGAAGAAAAAGATGTTTACTAAGATACAATTTTCTATGGATAACATTAAGACTAAAAAAAACAAAAAACACTTTGACTACAAAAGTTAAAGTGTTTTTTTAATAAATCAAAAAAAACCACAAATTTAAATGATATGTTTTGGAAGATTGTTCATATTAAAAAACTTGAAATGCAATAAACATTGTGTTATACTACCATTAGTTAGGAGGATTGTATGAAAAATGATTTACATGTGAGAACGAATTTCTCGGCAAGCGCTTCCAAGGATTGCAGTTGGGAGAGAGTATTAAAAAAATGTCAAGATGAAAAAATTGAAAGAATTTCCATTACCGATTTTGATACTTGTATATTTCATGTTATAAATAAAATATTTGACACTTCTTCTATATTCAAAGGGAAAATTGTAACAGGTATGGAGTGTGACGTGTGTGGAAATGGCATCACATTTGAACTTTTGGCATATGATTTTGAACCATTTGAAACTTTGACTTGGTCTTATAAGACATATGGAACGCTGGAAGATCGCCAGACGAAAATCAAAGATTTGCTACTTGAAATGGCAAAGCAGCAAAAAATTAAAGTTGACAGCAAGAAAAAGTTTAATGGAAAAGTGGATTTTGCTCATAAATATGTCTATGAGTGCATGTTGAGATGCAAAGAGAATAAAGCATTTTTTGAGAAGTATAATATTGAAAGTTTGAGTGATTTTTACAAATTAAGTACAAAGCAAAAAGATTTTCCTTTATATGTTAACATGAGCAAAGTTTTTCCTAGCATAAAAAAAGTTGTTAATTTTATTCACTCAGTTGGTGGCTTTGTTGTTCTTGCACAGCCTTGCAAAAGTGGAAACAAAGACAATCTTGAATATATATTGAAAACTGCACTAAAATCTGGAGTGGACGGGATTGAAGTCTATCATCCATCGCACAGTTTAGAAGATATAAAATTTCTTTTGAATTATTGCAAACAACATGATTTAATCATCACTGGCGGAAGCAATTTTAATGGCAAACCAGAGAATAATGAAGTTGGAATCAAGAATATTGACAAATCAGAGAAAGAAATACTAAAAGGAATAAAATTACATTTCTAAATGTTTAAAAAGACTTTTTATGATTTATAAAAGTCTTTTTTTAATTTTGTCTGTTCCGGCATTTACTAACTCTGGTTTGCCATTTACAAACCAAACAACAATGGGACAAACTTTATTGACACAAACCCTTGAAAGTGATAGAATATCTATTGAGTTTTTTTAATGAATCGGAGGTCAAATGAAAGGTCTAGATGATGAAATTTATGAAAATTTTAAGGATTGGGTTAAGAGATTGAGTGAAAAAGCTCTCGACTTATCCGCTCCGAAAGAAAATGTTAAACTGGAACTCTTTAATCGCTTTCTGACAGGATATTACAAAGGTATTAAAAGTTTCAGCAAGTCAATTCTCAAGTCATACATTCTGTCAAAGGAGAGAGAAGAGGAAGTTTTTGATTTTATCAATCCAGAAGATTTGACAATTAAAAAACCTATTGAACTGATAAACAAATTCTTGAAAGAATATATTGTTGAAAATAATGCTGTTGATTGCAAAAATGCAGGTGATGTTGGATTGAAAATTGCGGAGTCAATCTTTGAGTATTATCAGAGTGTTTTTGGAAAAACAATTTATTTTGATATGTTATATCCTGGATTTAAAACAATGCCAGAAGTAAAAAAAAGCATTGTTGAAGTTTACAAAAGTTCAGGCTATGTTGCTTATCCAAAAGATCCAAGATTTTTGATTAGTTCAGATGTTTCAGAACCACTTGTTCCAAATCCAAAAAATCAGGAAACCATTTTGAAAATGTATTATCACATCTATGATGTCTATGTTTGGAACTATCAATCTCATATAAACAGCAAATTTACTGAAGACAGATACAACGAGTTTTGGGGTGTTGTCAAGCTCTTTTTTAATTCATTGGAAACTTTGTTGACAGATGAAAGCAAACATGACGAAGGATTTGTTAAGATAAAGAAAAAGGTAGACAATTTTTTTGAAAGTACTCAAGAAAAAGTTCGTAGGATACACACTCAAGATGGAAGATATGGTGATTATTGCAAAGCAATAAGGGAAAGTCTGAAGCATTATATGTCTGGTTCTTTTGACAACAGTGACTTAAGCAATTTGCAAGAGTTTTATGAGAGAACGGTGAGACTTCATTCCGCATTGGATATCTTTGATGAAAATGGTCAGAATTATCCTGTTAATTATTTTGTTTGCATGCCAATCCACCCAACAACCATCATTGATCTTTTGTCCAGATTTCAAAAGAGTGACTTCCTCACTGAAAAACAAAAGTTGTTGGTGGGTGACACAAAGCGTTTGATTAGGTTTTCTTTTCCAGATCCACGTATGGCAAACAATGGAGATGTTGCAAAAGTTGAAGAAGTTTTATTGCCTTTTCGAAACAAAATCAAATTGCCTGACGGAACCGTCAGAGATTTAACAAATGCTGGAAATTTTGAAAAATTTGTCAGCACAGTTTCAAAGTTTATTGAAGACAACAAATTGCCAAAATATGAAGTTTGCATTTCTTGTGTGGGCAGAGATATCTACAAGGGAAGACCGCCAATCACTGTTGATGCAGAAGGTCGCAAAAAAGATGAATCAAACATTAAAAATAAGAGCACTCATAACCTTTGAAACCATCAAGATTAAAGATAGTGAACTCCATGTGATGCTATCTTTTTTTTGTTTGAGTTATGCTGATTGGTTGTCGGCTTTTCTTTATAAATAAACGAATTATATTCGTTTGATAAGTTTTTGTATATACCAAAATATATATTATTGCCATCTGTTTGGAATTTAGTCATTTTTTTATAATTATTTTGCCTAAAATTAGAGGAGTTGTTGGTTTTGTTGTGGTATAATGTAATTAACAGATCTTTTTTAGGGGTGGAATTTGCAAAGTAGAGGATTTCCGATAGATTGGATGATGGAATTAAAAAGAAAAAATGATTTGGTATCCATTGCTTCAAACTATCTTCAATTGGAACAAAAAGGACGCAGGTTTTGGGCTTGTTGCCCTTTTCATAATGAGAAGACTCCATCATTTTCAATTGACAATGAGGAGGGAGTTTATTATTGTTTTGGTTGCAAAGAGTCTGGTGACGTGATTAAGTTTGTGGAAAAGATGGAAAATGTCGATTTTTTGGACGCAGTCAAAATTCTTGCCGATCGGATGGGAATGGAGATTCCCGAAACTCAATTTCCTGACAATAGAAGGCAGGATCAAAAGTTGAAGGAGAGAGTCCTTTTGGCTTTGGATTATGCTTACAAACATTATCAAGAAAATTTGTATAGCAAAGATGCGAAGATAGCGCAAGACTACATAAAGATGAGAAGACTGACCAGGCGAGAACTTGAAGATTTCAAAATTGGATATTCAAAAGGTTGGTATGAAATTGTTGATTATCTAAAGTCTAAGGGTTTTACTGAAAAAGAATTGCTGGCGGCTGGAATTTGTGCCAAAAAGAAAGGCAGTGTCTATGATGTTGTTGCAAACAGGTTGGTCTTTCCAATTTTTAACTCTTTCAATGAGTGCATTGGTTTCAGTGCCAGGGCTTTGGAACAGACGGACTTTGCAAAGTATCTAAACACAGCAGAAACAATAGTTTTTCAAAAAGGGCGGGTTGTTTTTGGAATACAGTTTTTGAAAGCTTTGAAGCAACAACATCTTCTGGACAAGATAATTTTGGTTGAAGGGCAAATGGATGTTGTGGCAATGCATAAAGGCGGTTTTAAATCAACGGTTGCTTGCATGGGGACGGCACTAACAAAAGATCATGTCACGGAGCTTAAAAGATATTGTGAAAACATTGTCCTTTGTTTTGATGGAGATGGAGCAGGGAAAAAAGCAACATTGAGGGCAATAGACATGTTTAGAAATGAAAATGTCAATTTGAAAGTTGTCAAATTGTCTGGAGGAAAGGATCCTGATGAAATTTTGAAGAATCTTGGCAGCGAAAAATTGCAAGAGATGATTGATAATGCTGTGCCATATATGGACTATTTGATTGAATATTGTCAGTCAAAATATAATCTGGATATAGCAGAACAAAAGGGGAAATTTGTTAAAGAAGTTTTGAATCAAATCAGAAAACTTGGAAGTGAGACATTGTTTGAGCCATATCTTGAAAAAATTAGGGATTTGACCAAAATTCCTCTTGATGTTTTGAGAAGAGATATCAGAGTTGAACCTGTGAAGCCAAAATTTAAGATCAATGACCCTCCTCCATCACCTGTTGTGGAAAAGGGGGACGAAAAGGCGGTTAAATTTATTTTGGCATCACTTTTACACAAAAAGAATTATGTTGATGAGAGAATAGATTATCAAAAACTTTTGGAAGGTTTCGAGAAATATTTGGAAATAATAAATAGAAATCTGCCTTTGTCAGCAATATTTGATGATGAAAATGCCAGTGATGATGCACTTTTGATGGATATTGTCAATTTCAACTTTTCGGAGTTTGACAATGATGCGGAGCGTTATTTCAAAGAGTGCCTGTGGAAGATTGCCGAACAAAAACTAAGAAAAAAGCAGGAAGAGTTGAATGAAGAATATAAAAATTGCGAAGATCTGACCCGAAGGTCAGAAATTGCAAAAATGCTTGGTAAAACAGCAATTCAGTTAAAAAATAAAAGTTTGGAGGAATTCAATGTCAGAAGATAAACAAGATAGTGCCAAAATTAAATTGGTCTATGAAAAATTGCAAGCTCTTGCTATGAAAAAAAATTCAATAAATGAGGACGATGTGTATTTTGCCCTATTAAAAGTTGGTGAAAATGCCGCAAATGTTGAAAAATTCTTGGAATTATTAAAGAAAAGGGGCGTCAAGATCATTAAAAGCAATGATGACGACTTGTATAAGGACAACTTTTCCGATTTGGTTATGTCTGCAAGTGTTGATGACCCAGTTAAGATGTATTTGAAAGATATTGGCAAAGTTCCTTTGCTTACTGCAGAAGAAGAAAAGGAATTGGCAAAGAAAGTTATGCAGGGAGATCAATACGCAAAGTCCGTTTTGTGTGAAGCAAATCTTCGTTTGGTTGTGAGTGTTGCAAAGAAATATGTTGGCAAAACATCTATGTCTTTCCTTGATCTTATTCAAGAAGGAAATATGGGACTTTTGAGGGCGGTGGACAAGTTTGACTATACAAAAGGTTTCAAATTTTCTACTTACGCGACTTGGTGGATCAGACAGGCGATTACTCGTGCCATGGCAGATCAATCAAGAACAATAAGAATTCCTGTCCATATGGTTGAAACCATTAACAAGTATGTCAAGATTTCAAGAATTTTGATGCAAAGACTTGGAAGAGAACCGACAATTGAAGAAATTGCAAAAGAAATGGATATGTCTGTTGCAAAAGTTATGGAAATTCAAAGGACAGCTCAAGATCCTATTTCTTTGGAAACACCTATGGGAGAGGAAGATGATGGAAAAATGGCAGATGTGATTGTTGACGAATCCGCAAAATCACCTATTGAGAGTGCCACTCAAACGCTTCTTAGAGAACAGTTGCTTGCTGTTATTGACACACTAACTCCAAGGGAGCAGGAGGTTATCAGACAGAGATATGGGCTTTTGGACGGAAGACAGAAAACATTGGAAGAAGTTGGAAAAGAATTTTCTGTCACTAGAGAACGTATCAGACAGATTGAAGCAAAAGCTCTTAGAAAACTTAAACATCCAAATCGTAGCAAAAGACTTGCAGATTTTGTGGAATAATGATAAAGTTATAGAGAACATGAAACATTAATAAAATGGAGAGATTGATGAATATAGAGAGTTTATTGAAATATCAAAAAAAAGATGAGGAACTGTTTAGAGTCGAACAAAAAATTTCAAACAGTCCATACAGAAAAAAAGCAAACGAACTTACCGCTGTTGCAAAAAAATCACAGATGAAGTCAGCAGAACTGGAAGCGGAAGCGGAAAAACTTATTGCGGAGATCGCAGATTTAAAAGAAAAGTATAATGTCAACAAAACAAAATCTGAAGAAATGCTTGCAAGCAAGATTGAGGATATGTCTTTTGAAGAAGTTGACAAAATCAATGCTTTAAAATCCAAAATTTTGTCAAATTTGAATGTGTTGGAAAAAATGTTGCAAAAAAGTGCGGAAAATATCAATCGCATTCTTTCTGAATTCAACAAAACAAAAAAGCTTTATGATGAAGCAAGAGTTCAATACACAGTCTGCAAGCAAAAGATTGATGAGGAAACAAAGGCGCTTGAACCCGAAAAAGAAAGAATCAAAAAAGAATTGGTCGCACTTGAAAAGGCTGTTGAACCAGAAATTATGGCTGAATATAAAAAGAAGAGAAATGACAACATCTTTCCTGTTATTGTTCCACTTGAGGGAGGAAACTTTTGTGGGAGATGTCGTATGGAACTTCCAAAAGTTGCAATATCTCGTCTTAAGGAAAAAGGTGTCATAACTTGTGAGCATTGTAAGAGATTTATCTATCTCAAAGCTTGACAAAAGAGATGTGATCCATCTCTTTTATTTTTGGGAATGTTTCAAAAATGTTCTTACTGCCAAAACCAATTTTTCAATTTCTTGATATGTGTTGAAGAATGATAATGAGACTCGGACAGCACCTTGATCAAGAGTCCCCAATGATTTATGTTTCAGCGGAGCACAGTGATAGCCACTTCTCACGCAAATTCCCCACTTTTCATTCAAATAGTTTGCCACATCTGTCGATTCTACATTTGGAATATTGAAGGCAAAAACGCCATTTGTATTTTCTGTTTTTGTGTATATTTCAATTGGCAATTTTGAAAGTTCGTAGTGAAGATAAGTTGTCAAATCTTCCAATTTTTCTTGAATAAACTTAAAGTTTTCCTCAACAAACTTAATGCCTTCACCAAAGCCTAGAATGGCAGGAGTGTTGATCGTTCCGCTTTCAAAGCGCTCTGGAGAAGAATTTGGTTGGGAAAGTTCCAAAGAATTTGTGCCGGTTCCGCCAAAGCGAATTGGTTGCAAATTGAAATTTCCATTCATTGCAAGACAACCAACGCCTTGAGGACCATAAAATCCTTTGTGCGGTGCAAGAGCAAGCATTGAAATGTTCATTTTTTTTATGTCATAAACAAAATGTCCGCCGCCTTGTGCACCGTCAACCAAAAACAGAATGTTTTTATCTTTCAAATTTTTTCCTATTTCTTCAATGTCCGCTACATCACCATTGACGTTGGAAATGTGATTACAAATGACCATATAGGTTTTGTCAGTGATTTGATTTTCAATGTCCTGCCAAGTTATTCCCAATTTGCCCGATTGTTTCGCGACCGAATATGAAAAAGATGGAGAGCATTGCCTCAAATGTTCCAGTGGGCGCAACACGGAGTTATGCTCGTTGACCGTGCAGACGACATGACCGTCGGGTTGAAAACTTCCCAAAATTGCAAGGTTGAGAGCGTCAGTGCAATTCAATGTGAAGATGACATTATCTGGAGTTGTTCCAACATGATTGGCAACGGTTGTTCTGACATCTTCCACCATCATGGCAGTTTTTAATGCTTGTTTGTGTCCACTTCTGCCCGGATTTGCAGAATATTCAGTCAAAGCGCTTAAAACAGCCTTCTGGACACATTTTGGTTTGATTAAACTTGATGCAGAATTGTCTAAATAAATCATTGCAAACCTCTTTTAAACAAATTAGATGTATTAACAATATAATAAATAAGGGGAGAATTTGTGCATAAGGAGGTGCTGTGAATTACACTCTTGCAGTTTTCAAATCAAGATTTGCAACACTAAACTTTGCAAATTTGCTTAGAGCGAACAATGTCCCTGTGGCAATCATAAACACACCTCAGAGCATTGGCAGAGCATGTGGAATCTCGGTTAAATTCTTGAGCGATTATTATTCCAAAGTTCAATCTCTGATAGCACAAACAGGACTGAACAATTTTGACGGATTTTATTGCTATACAGAGCGGAATGGAAAGATAAATTTGTTCAAGTTGTGATGTTAGGAAAACAAAGTTCATACAAAGAAAAAGAAGCATAATAATGCTTCTTTTTCATAAAATAGCGTTATGAAGTGGTTTTTCTCTGTCTTTTTTTGCTTGTCATTTGTTTTTTTGGCTGTTTTTGGAGTCAATTGTGTCTACGGTTACATTTTTCCGGTCAAGTTTCAAGAAGAAATAGAAAATGCTTGCGAAACTTATGATGTTGACCAAGCGGTTGTGTTTTCTCTTATCAATGTGGAAAGTCATTTCAACAAAAACGCTTTGTCATCAAAGGGTGCAGTTGGACTTATGCAGGTCATGCCTTCGACTGCACAAGGACTTGCGAAAGAAATTGGAGTTGATGAAGGATATGATCTGCAAGATCCTGATGACAACATAATGTTTGGGACATATTATATCTCAAAGTTGATAGAAAGGTTTGAAATTCTTGAAACCGCATTGGCGGCATACAATGCTGGACCTACAAATGTGACAAATTGGCTTAACGATGAAAGATATAGTGACGATGGTTCAACTTTGAAAGATATTCCATTTGCAGAAACAAAAAACTATGTTCAAAAATTCGAAACAAGTTACAGATATTACAGCAAAAAGATAAAATAGTTTAACTAATAAATTAAACTTACTTTAATATAAATCTTTGCCAACTATAAATGTCTTTCGTCAAAAATTTGTTCACATAAAGGAGTTTTTCTTGCTTTGCCTTGAAAAACCTTAAAATCGTCTAGATTTTCGTAGATATTGATTTTTTTGAACCCTTTTCTCTCCAAATATTCCTCATCTGTATCCTTAAATGCAGGACAGGGTAAAATCTGACCATCAAATCTAATATCAACTTTATCAAAACCCGCTGTGCATTTGTGTCTATTTTGTTGTTGCAGAGGAATACCAATTTTCAATTTTGTCTTTTTTGTTTCAATGTTTTGGCAATTTTTAATGAACATAAGCAATTCATCGTATGAAAGTTGCAAAAATTCTCTGTTCTCTTTGCCTCGGCCTTGTGGAACAAATTTTAGCAATCTAACTTCATTGATGCCAGCAAGTTCTGCAAGTTCAACAACATCTCTAAATTGGTTGATATTAACTCTGTTTGGAACAAAATGTATTGATGTCTCAAAATCAAATTTTGATGCATTAAGCATTGATTTTAATAAGTTCGTGAAATTATTTTTTGTTCCCATTAACAGGTTATACTCATCAACCTCAGATGCCTGCATATCAAAAATTATTTTATCAAGTCCAGCTTCTTTCAATTGTTGAAATATGTTAAGTGAAATTTCGGAAAATTTTCTATTATTGTATTGGTCCAATATTTTTTGATAATATTCATTTTCTGAATGTTCTCTATCAGAGTTTTCTATTATTCCGCTGGTATAAAGAGTCGTACGCATACCCAAACTATGACAGTAAGATATTATTTGTATAATGTTTGGGTGCAATAGAGGTTCTCCACCTGATAAAGAAATTTCTTTAATTCCACCATTTGCCATAAAAAAATCAATGGTTCTTTTGATTACAGCAAAATCAATGATATTATTTTTCTGAAAATCACTATTTGAAGAACAAAACATACAATTATTTGGACATTTTTGAATGATTTCAAAACATAAATCTCTTATCATATAAAGATGATATCATACTTGAACTAAATTTTCAATATAATGCACAAAAGAAACAGGTATTGGATTGGACTTCTCTCTTTAAATTATTATTCTTTGTAACAAATTAAAAATACTTGAATTTACTTCTAATTAAGGTGTTGGTTCAGATTTAAGTCGAAAACACTATTTTGCTTATTGTAAACATATATCTTGCTTGTATTTTCTTTAAAATTGAAAATGTAAGTGCCAAAAGTTAAGCAATTATATCCACTGTTCTGTTTAGATAAAACAGAATTATAGTCGCATGTGCCATAATATTGCAATATTTCAAGTACTTCTTTTTCGTTTAAGTTGTTTCTGCCATTCAACAACTCCTGCATAATTAACATTCTCTGTAATGTGTTATTTGTTTTAGACAACTTTTTTGGCTTATATTTTTTCATTTTGTCAAAAACAACATGGTTGGTGTGAAGAAGGACTCCGTCAATTTTTCTAATCTCATATTCATTTAATATTTTTTCCACATAAAACATTTCTCCAGTCTTTCTATCACAAATATTTAACCCTTCACTTCCTGCAATAGGAATCTCTTTGATCTTTTCAAAAACTTCATCAAGATTATTACATTCGGTCAAAGTTCTCAAGTGTAAATATGTTGGAAGATAGTCAAGATTATAATCATCAAAATCTATAGAATTCATTGAAAAAATAAAGTCTTTATGTATATAAATTGTCGAAGATGTTAAACAACGAGAATCCGCAATCGTGTAATATTCTTTGTTTCCTTGTTTAACCTTAATTAAAAGTGTACGTTTTTCATTATATGGACCATCTTCATTATGTGCCAATATCACATTATCTTTTGTGTGAACGATGATTGAACTGCAACTTTCATTTTTTTTGCGTTGAAATTCATAGCAATAGTTAAGCAACATGGTTTTTATATCAATACCTGCGCCATCAGCCCTTCCTTGTAAATCCTCTAAAATAAACGGATATTCCTTTTCTATCCGTTTTAAAAGGTTTTGTATGTAATATAAGGAGCTGGAATTTCTGATTTTTTCTTTAAGATTTTTTTCACTTTGTTTATATCCCCATTTTAAAAGTTTGCCTAATTGAAAACTTACATCATAATTAGTTTTTCCTTCAATTTCAACAATTCCTTTATCATATTTTAAAATATAATTTTTCATTTCTCTCTCCTGAAAATAATATTAACATTGAGATTTTCAAAAGTCAAACAGAAACAAACAAACTATTTATTACGACTAAATTCTAGCAAATTATTTTTTTCACACATTTGATGTGTATTTACCCTTTATTCAAAAACAATCCTAAATGAGAAAATAGAGTCTTTTTTTGTGAAACAATTGATAAAATATCTAAAATTAAGGAAAAAGAAATACATTTTTTGCAAAAAAAGGTAAAACCTTAATCTCAAAATAAAGTTTTTTTAAAAGACTTTGTGCTTTTGGTGTGATGGTTTCGCTACTTGTATCAGGACAATCTCATACGGGATTTCATCTTAAAATTCTAATCAATTTTCAATACAATTATTGTAAAAATATGTTATACTCATTTAAATAAAAAGGAGTATACTTAATGAAAAATTTTAATAAGACAATACAAATGTTGATTTTTGATGGTGATCCAAACGGTATGATTATGTGTGAACTTTCAAATTGGAATGGAAGAGTTTATAAAATATCTCGTCGAGATCTTTTGAAATTTGCAGAAAGACGTGATTCTGAAAATACAGGGGTATATTTCCTTTTTGGAAAAGATGTTGAAAATAATGATACTATTTATATTGGTGAAGCAGAAAAAGTTTTGACAAGATTAAAACAGCATTTAAAAGACGAGTTTTATTGGAATGATTGTATAGCTGTCGTTAGTAAGGATAATTTATTAAACAAAGCACATGTCAAATATTTGGAAAATAAATTTTACAAAATTGCAATAGATTCAAAAAGAACAAAAATTGTCAATAACACTGTTCCAACTTGCTCATCCATAGCCGAGTTTGACTTGGCGATGTTAGAAGAGTTTATTGACAATACAAAACTCCTTGTCAATACTTTGGGAAATAAAGTTTTTGACGGTATTGAGGAAAATATTAATTCCAAGAATAAAGCAAAGAATATGTTTTATATAAATGCAGCTAGAGGTGCTTCTGGAAGGGGTATTTTATTATCTGATGGATTTGCTGTTTTAAAAGATTCAATAATTGCTAATCCAACGTCTAAAAGCATGTCAGCCAGCCTATTAAATATAAGAAATAAATTGCTAAATGATGGCATTATTGATAAAAACTATTCATTTGTTAAAGATTATGTTTTTACTTCTCCATCTTTGGCGGCTGCTATTATAATGGGAAGAAATGCCAATGGAAGGACCGAGTGGAAAACAAAGGATAACAAAACATTAAAAATGTTAGAAGAAAGTTAGCAATTTTAAAAAGAGTGTGTAAGGTTGTTGACTATTTGTTTCGTGACGGTGTTATGAAACAACGGGGACTGATGTTGATAAACTTATGCCAACAATGTCTAGATTTGGTGAAAACAGGAAGAGGAAAAACTTTCAATAATGATTAAAACATTTCTTTGAAAGGTTTTGGGGATTGGTTAATGAAAGATTGACAACTTATTTCGATCACAAATCAATCTTTATAAAAATAAAACGAGCTTTGATTGAGATAATTTCTCGGTTTCAAGGTTCGTTTTATTCTTGTTCTGGTGCGACAAGTGATAAAGTATCCGAACCGACTACAAGTATTTATTGGAGTTGGTTATATTAAACTAAGAATAAAGATAAATTAACTTGTCTTATAAAATTATTATATCATAAATTTTTTATATTTTAAAACAAAAAGAAAGAAGTTTTAATGCAAGAATTAAAACTCCTCTCAATTTCAAATAAAAATTTTTGCGACAAACTTATAGTATAAATCATTCTCGCCATAAGGAATTGCAGGAATGCACCGCCATCTTTTGATGTTACAAGTCTTATCCATTTACCTGTTGTAATATCAATTCCAGCAACACAATAATCATGGTCTTTTAGTGATTTGGTTAATATGCAAATTTGTTTTTTCATTTTTTTCTCCTTTTATTTTTTTGTAACAAAAAAGTTAATCACACCAATCAGTGATTAACTTTAAATGTGGCTGACCAACTTAAAATTAAGTTAGTTTATAGCCGGTTTTTTGATTTTGTTTTTGGTAAGCATCGGAGAGGGTGTTTGCCTTTGTTGTTTGAAGAAGCCTATTTTCAAATCCTTCTTGACTTTCAAAGTAGGTTTCGCCATTTCTCCTTGCAATTATATGTGTGACATTTATGCCGTTTGCAAAGATTTCTTTTCCACATAGTATAGCCCTATGACAATTTATAGGATCAATTTCGGCACACATTAAGCAAATATTTTCACCTTTATTTTCAAGTTCTTTTATCTTTGAAATCCCAGATTGAAATTGCTGACTTTTTGCAAATTTGCCATAGTCAAGAATATAGTCAGTGTAGTAGTCTAAATTATCTTGTCTAGCACCAAACTCATCTTTCCAATTTTCATACTTTATGTTAGCATTTGCGAGAGTTTTGCTTAAAAGATCGTTGTTAAATGCCGTGAAATATTGACTTTTAGGGATACTCCTAACATCAATCAAAAGACTGATTTTCATATTTTTAAGGATTTGAACAAATCTGTCAATTGTGGCACCTGCGTAACCTATTGTGTAAATCATATTTTTATTATAGCCTTTTATTTTAATATTTGCAATCTTTAATGCCATATTTTTGCAAAAAAAGAGAGAAGCTTGGATTGGACTTCTCTCTTCGTTGTCTTAATCGTTGGATTTGAATATGTCCGAAAGGAGTGAGTAAACACTTTTTGCGGACAGGTTTGCCAAATCTCCGCCGTTGTCAAAATAATCCATAAGGTCGTGAGCAAAGTGAAAGGCAATTTCTTTCATTTGCTTTTTGCCAAACTCACAGCAACCTATTGTAAGTTTGTTTGTGGAAAAGTTGCAACGGGCGGTGTTCTTGCTTTGCAAGGAACTATTACAACAATCAAGACTATCCATTTTGTTGTTTTTCATAGTTCCTCCAAAGAATAAATCTTTGTGAGGAATAACCTATGGACTTGGTTAACAAATTGGATAAATCAAGTATAACATATTTCATAATATTTTGCCATATTTTTAACAAAAAAGACAAGTGGGTGTCCCACTTGGGTCTAGTATGGGGAATGACTCAAAATTGAAACTTCTTCTTTTTCAGTGTGAGTCGTCTAAAAGCCTTTATTTATAGGCATTTTAGCGACCAAAAACACGATTTTGAGTCTATTCCTTATCCTGCTTACTGTAAATTTAACCAATTTTCATAATTTTTTGCTTAAAAATCTACAAAAAGTCAACTTTTTATAAAACTGCTCGCCACTGTTTAAAATAGGTAAGTTTATTCTCGTCATTTAATGAAATCTGAAAAATACCATCTATCTTTTGTGGATTGCCATTCATTGTGCGTTCCATTTGCCAATTAACTATTGCAAAATCTTTCGTTTCGCATAGAATTTCAAATGAATATGAATGAACTTTTTGGTTGTAATTTACAACTCGCCACAAGCCCTCAACTTCTTCCCAAGTTTTGCAAGGCTCTCCCATTGGAGTTTCGTAATATTTCACATCCTTAGAGAACAGTTCTGTAGTTTTAATTCCCTCAAGATTTTTCCAAGATTCCATAAATTTATTTAACCACAACTCATAGTTTTTCATTTTTAAATTCTCCTTATATTATTTCTTCAAAAGTGCTGTAACTTCGATTTCTATTTTAGCACCATCTCTAACCATTCTATTAACTTCAACAAGAGTTGAAACAGGCATAGAATTCTTGAAATACTCTGCTCTTATTTTAGAAACTTTTTCAAATTCATTCATATCGGTCACATAAATAACTGCTTTTATAACGTCGTCAAAACTTGCGCCAGCAGATTTCAATATGTCACCAATGTCCGAGAATACTTCGTGTGTTTGGACTTCAATATCGTCCGAGTCCACTCTTGAATTATTTTCTTTTGAAGCGTGAGCTTGAATACCGGAAACATAAATTAAATAATAATTCCCACAATCAATTTTCTTTGCTGGTGTATAAACACCAATTTTTTTATACCCTGTTGGATTAATATTCTCAATCATAAATGTATCTCCTTAGGATTATTATATCATATAAATACTGATTTTGTATTATTTTTTCAAAAATTTTATATTTTGTGCTGACTTTTTTGAGATATAGCGGTATAATTGGTTAAAAGGTGGTGAGAAATGAACAAAGCGGTTATTTATGCGAGATATTCAAGCGACAGTCAAACTGAGCAAAGCATAGAAGGTCAAATGCGAGTTTGCAAAGAATATGCTGAGCGAGAAAATATTAAGATTGTGGATACATATATCGACAGGGCTATGACAGGCACAAATGACCATAGACCAGACTTTCAAAGAATGCTTCGAGATAGCAAGAAGAAAGGTTTTGATTATGTGCTTGTGTATAAGTTTGATAGATTTGCTCGTTCTCGCCATGATAGTGCTGTGAATAAGGCGATTTTAAATCGCAATGGTGTTAAGGTTATTTCTGCCACTGAACAAATTTCGGACACACCAGAAGGCATAATACTTGAAGGAATGCTTGAAAGTTTTGCTGAGTATTATTCTGCCGAACTATCTCAAAAAGTCAAGCGTGGGCGAAAAGAAAGCAGAATAAAAGGCTTGTATGTTGGTGGTCGAGTTCCGTTTGGATACATGGTGGAAGATAAGATTGTTAAAATCAATGAAAAGCAAGCAGATATTGTTAGACAAGTTTACAATGACTATATTTCAGGAATGAGATTGAAAGATATTGCAACCAAACTTAAAAAGCAAGGAATAAAGACAAACAACGGTAACGACTGGACAATAAATCAAATTTCAAGAATGCTACGAAGTTCGTATTATTGCGGAAAGGTCTATGCTGACAATACAGTTTATACAAATATCTATCCACCGATTATTAGTGAATAATTGTTTGATAGAGTTAACAAAAGTTTGCAAACAGGTAAACGCACAGCAGCACAAAAGAAAGCACCAGTTCCTTTTATTTTGTCAGGCAAACTTGTTTGTGGTAAATGCAAAGCAAATATGACTGGCGACAGCGGAACAGGAAGAAATGGTATTCACTATTATTACAAATGCGTGAATAGAAAAAGAAAACACACTTGCGATAAGAAGAGTGTTGAAAAGGACTATATTGAAAACTATGTTGTTTGTGCTGTAAAAGAGTTTTTAAAACACAATAGACAATTGAAAGAACTATCACAAGCAGTTGCTGATATATTTAACGAATATATCGGCAAAGATATGGTGTTAAACTCTCTTAATGCACAAATGAAAGAGATAGATAGACAACTCAACAATTTAGCAAATGCAGTGGCAAATGGAATATTCTCAAAAACAACAAATCAAAAACTTAACGAACTTGAACAAGAAAAAGAAGATTTAGAAATTAAAATTGCAAGACAAAAAGCAAAGACAATTACTCCACTTGATGCCGACAAAGTTTATAATTGGTTTTTATCTTTTCAAAACATTGACACAACCGACAAACTCGCTTGCAAACGAATGATTGATATGTTTGTGAACAAAATTGTTTTGTATGACGATTATTTTGACATATACTTCAACACTTCTGACGATGAGAACAAAAATATTAAACTAGACAATTTAGAAGATTTTGAAGAAATAGAAAAAGAGCAACCCAGCGGTTCGGATTGCTCTCACTTGGTGCGGAGTGGAGATATAAGCACGAACCCTGTGTATTAGATAAAGCAGAGTTTATCTGCTTTTCGGTTTCTGTGTTTTCTTCAACTGTGAATTTCGGTTTATCTGGTGAGCTTGTGTAGTTAAATAGAATTACCACTTTATCATTGTAAAGATAAACCGTTCGAACAAAGGTGTTTACAAGTAGTTTGCGGATTTTTATATTTTGTTTATCTTCAAAAACTTGTTTTCGTAAAAATTGTTCGATTTCTTCTTTTGTTAAAAGCGAGTTATCTCTATACTTTTCTTTTGTTATTTCAATATCTAACTCGGCAAGTTCATTTTCAAGTTGTTGCAAGCGAGATTTGGTTAAGTCTGTGATTATTCCTTGCTCAATGGCTTTCAAAATGTTTTGACTTGCCTTATAAGTTTCTTTTCTTTTTTGTTCTAATAGTTTTAAATTGGCATTATCTTGCGAGTTCTTTTGGTGATAATTAAAAATTGCATTTGTTAGGAATTGTATGTTTTGTTCACTGTTTAAAAGTTGAGTGATTGTGTTTATCACCATATCTTCAAGCACTTGCTTTTTAATTGCCTTCATAGTGCAAGGACATCTTTTCTTTCTTCGGGAAGCACAAACATAGTAGTAGTGAATATCTTTTGTATGACTTGTTCCACTTTCGCCATACATTTTGTGTTTACATTCACCACAAATTAGTTTGCCAGAGAGAATATAATCAAAAATCTCTTTCTTTCTGCTTGGTGCAAATTTGTTTTCTTCGTTTATTGCATTAACTTTATTCCAAAGATTATCATTAATAATTTGTGGAAAGATTTTGTCATACTTTATACCGTGATGCTCAACAACTCCTGTGTATCTTGAATTGTGGAGTATCCATAAAACATATTTCTCATCAAAGTTTTTGCCATTGTTTCGGTGATAGCCTAATTCATTCAAAGTTTCAGCAATCACTCTCGCTCTATAATCACTTGCGTACATTTGAAACACTTTCAAGATTATCTCTTTTTCATAATCGTTTATCACATATTTTTTGTTTACAATGTCATATCCAAAAACTTTCTTCCCACCAGTTGCGTTTCCTTTAAGCCAACTTTCTCTAAGTCCACGATTGACCTTTTGCGTTAGTTCTTCGCTAAAATATTGATTGAAGCCTTCAAGTAGTGTTTCCATAAGTGTCCCTTCTGGAGTGTTTGGTATGTTTTCCATACAAGA
>CALVZQ010000008.1 GCA_944372585.1 uncultured Clostridia bacterium | reverse complement strand
TACAAATGCGAGTGCGGACATTATATTACAATTGATACATATAACGGCACATGCCCTATTTGTGGAAAAGATAGTCCATTCAAAAGAGAATTTAAAACGAAATGCCCTGTGTGTGAAGCAAAATGTCTAAAAGACCAATATGGAAATGGAGAATGCCAAAACTGCGGCTGGAAATTGGATAAATTTGCAAATAAATTTAAAAACAGAGTTATCTACCCAAACCTTATCTCACTAAATAAAGCGAAAAAACTTTATAGCGAGAGCAAGCCTTTTGAACCTGATATTGATGAATTTATCGAAGCATTATATAACTATAGCGAAATGCAATTTAAGTATAATGGTGTTTACTATGCTGTTGAACTTGTATGCGAAAACGATGATGAATATGATATTGAACTTTACAATTCAAAAACAAGTGAAACTTTTATTTTTAAAACAAAAGAAGATTTTAAAAACAATGCTAAAATTGATGGTAAACTTTTAAAAGAAATATGGGAAGAAACAACTGAAAGAGATTGGCTACAATAAAACTTGCTTAATTAAAGCATATCAACCGATATGCTTTTTTCTTATAACTAAAATATATGCGTTTTTTCTTTTAAAATTTAAAAATCATACTGTCCTAACTTGACATTTACTCCGCCATGCCCAGCGTCAATGACAATGGTATGCACCGCCTTCGGCGAACTCGTCACCCCAACCGCATAGCAAATATCCACCACCAAACATATCAAAATCACACTCATCAAAAGAACGCACATTGTGCGCTTTTTTATTGTTAAAAATTTAATTTTCATCAAAATATTTTATTTAACAAAATTTTCAAATATCACAAAAAGTTGACAGTAAAGCTTGAAAAATGCAAAATCCTCGTGGCAAATTATCTACAAAGGTTAAAAAGTCTTTGAAAAACAAAAGGAGATATGATAAAATGGGAATGTTAGATGGCCTATTTAAATCTGTTTTACAAAAATTTTTAAATAATAGGAGTGCAAATTTTAAATCTAAATTTGTAATTATACGCCACTTAAAATCATGTATTAAAACCTGTATACTTTGCAAGTTACACAAAGATAGAATTTTTGAAAGTGGAACACAACCATCTATGCCACTTCATCCAAAATGTGATTGCATTGTAGATTCCATAGAAACAATGGAAATTGGAACCATTTCTGAAAAAGGTCTTGAAGGTCCTGATGTTTATTTAAAAAATTATGGAAAACTTCCAAATTATTACATTACAAAAAAAGATGCAATACAAAAATATGGATGGAACTCTAAAAGAAATACATTAGCAGGAAAAGCACCAGGAAAAATGATAGGTGGAGATATATTTTACAATATTCCGGCAGTATTACCAGTTAAAGAAGGTAGAACATGGTTTGAATGTGATGTAGATTATGTTACTGGTGGTAGAAATTCAAAAAGATTATATTATTCCAGTGACGGATTGATGTTTTATTCCCCTGGTCATTTATCTAGTTATAGCAATATTGATATTGAAATCTATTTAGTGGAATAAGGGAGAAAAATATGAAAGAATATATTTTTAATAAAAAAGATTATAAAAATTATCAAGACTTTTACAAGGACTTAGCAATCAAAATGGAAAGTATAGAATGTCAAGATTATTATGATACAAGTACATTTGATTTTAATCCTAATATTTTATGGGAATATATGACTTGTGAATTTGCATATAGAAAAGAATTTATAAAAATCATACTTGTTGGTTTTGACAGAGAAAAAATTTCTAATCCCAAAAATATAGATGATTATGGATATAGTTTAATATTTAAAATATTTGACTTGTTTATAAAAGAATTTCCAAACAACAAACTTGAATTTAGAATGGAGGAAGATAACAAATAAGCATATCAACCGATATGCTTTTTTTCATATACTTACAAAATATATAAATTTCTCCTTTAAATTTAAAAACATGCTGTCCTAACTTGACATCTACTCCACCATGCCCCGCATCAATGACAATGGTGCATTGTGGTTTTGGCGAAGACGCCGCTTGAACGGCATAACAAACGCTGACTGCCGGGCAAAGCAATATAGCCGTCACATTTGCTATAAGCAGCGTGCGCTTTTTTATGGTCAGGAATTTAAGCTTTGTCAAAGTATTTTATCTGCTGATAAAAAAATTATAACTACACTATTGTAATTTGAAAAAATACATGTTATATTATTAAAAAATGAGAATTTAAAAAGAAGGTAAATAAAGTGGAAATATTGCAAGATGGAATATTTGAAATTATTTGTGATTTTCATGAAAATCTTAAAGAAATGTGTGAAAAATTAAATTTAACAACTGCGCAAGATGTTAGGGATTTTTTAGAAAATACGCCCAAAGAAAGCAAAGAAAGACGAGAATTATTCACATGTTTATCTGCTATAGAGTTTGCGGAAAAATTTTCTTCCTTTGCATTGCTAAAAGGAAGAGAAGCAATGACAGTTGGGGCTTATGACGACATGGAAGTTTCAGCAGATTTGATGCTCGCTATGTTTTATCGTAAAATTAATAATTTAAAGGAATATTTGGACAAGAAAAATATAGATTTTGATACTTTATCTTTTGATGAAAAATTTAACGAATTCCAAAAAACGCTAATACTCGAAGATGAAACGATCGGAATAGGTTTTTCTCAAATGTTTTTAAGATTATATTCTAAAATTGAAGAAAATAAGAAAATAGGAGACAAACAAAATAATTCTTCAACACATGAATTTAAACACACAGAAGATAATAATCATTTTCATCATAACAAATTTCCACAGGAAGAGCGTGTAAGAAACCACTTTCCACCAGAACGTGAATTATAAAATAAAAGCATGTCAAACGATATGCTTTTTTCTTTGTGCCTGCAAAAATTAATCGTTTACTTTTAAACTGTATAAACACACTGCCCTAACTTGATATCTACTCCACCATGCCCCGCGTTGATCAAATAACGACTATGACAATTCCAACCAGTATAAATGCGAGATAAATCAATTTGTTTTGCAATTTTGGTTCTTTATATAACAACCCACCAAAAATAACCGCAACAACAGATGAAAGTTGCTTTATGATTGACACACCCGAAACAAGCACATCTGGTTGGGATAGAGCAGTAAACAAAAGTCTGTCAGCTATGATAAGTATGACGGGAAAAACGTACATCGCCCAATTTCTCCAGTCCGCTTTGCAAACAAAAGTCTTTTTTTCTTTCAAGCAAAGGATCAAAAAGACAACCCAGATAATCAGACTGACAAAAAGCATAAACCAAAATTGCATTTGACTTGGTGAAACCTGGTCCATGATTATTTTGTCCAAAATTCCAGATGTTTCACTGCAAATGCAAGCAAGGACAAAAAAGATAACGGCTTTGATTCTTCTTTTATTTAAATTTTGCTGTGCATTTTTTTGAACAAATAGCAATCTGACTTCTTCTTGTGTTTTTAGGCTGTGAAGTTTATATTTGACTGATGATTTCAATATGTTGTTTAAATTTGTGAAAAAATTTGTGCTTGCTTTTCCTTTTTTAGCTAACTGTCTATCATAGCGATTTAGCAAGATGAGGCTTATGAAAATTATTGCAACTCCAAAAAGTTTCCACCAAATAAATGGTTCTCCAAAAATCAGAAGGCTTGCAAAAAAAGATATGATTATCTTTATTGCACTTATTGGCTGAAGGGAAGATATGTAATAGTTTCTTAGTGCTATCAATTCAAAAATCCATGACATTGAAACAGCGCAAGATTTGCCAAATATAAGCAGAATGCTTTGCCAACTTAATAATATAGCCTCGCCTGCGCTCCATGCAATGAGAGAAAATCCAATTGTGCTTGAAAAAGCAAGCACAAACAAAATGTTAGACTTTTCGGTTGCCTTCTTTCTGAGAACTGTAAAAAAACCAATTAATATTGCATAAATTGACGTATACAAAATCCACATGATTTATATTTTATCAAAAATAAAAAACATATTGCAACAAAAAAACAAACATCTTTTTTCTAAATCTCCCTTGACTTGACTTTGTTGTGTCAATTTGGTTTAATATTAATATGAAAAAAACATTATATATCTTTTCATTGATGGTTTTGTGTGTGATTGGTTCATTCTTTGGAGCGGAAAAAACATTCGCACAAAATGCTCAAAAAATTTATGTCGTAACTGCAAACCGAGCCTCCGTTTTTGAGTCTCCAGATTTCTCATCTGCAAAAATCGGACAGATTGAACATGATGTTGAAGTCTATGTTCAGATGGAAAATGATGCACCGCAAGAATTTAAAAACGAAGGTTTTGTTTTCTACAAAATCACTCAAGCTGACCTTGAAGGATATGTTTTTGCGGATTTGTTGACTCCAAAAAGCGACACAATCACTGCAATACCAAGTTTCAACGGACAAACCAACACAGAAAGCATAGTGTTCTGGAAACAGGACAACGAAATGGTTGAAAGTGAAATCATTTTAGACAAGGGTGAAAGAATTTTTCTTTACGAAGGTTACAATTCAAAAGAAGAATACAATGCCATAGCATTTGTCCATGAAAATGAAGTTTTGTATGGATATTTGAAAACGGAAAATATATCTCCTGATGGTATCAACACTGCAATCATCACTTGCATAACCATTATTATTGCTCTGCTTGGCATTATCTTTGCTTGGCTTTTTATGAAAAACAGAAAGGTCAAATTAAAGAAACAAAAATTATCACAAAAAAAATAGAAAATTGACATAAAAAATTGAAAAACTCCTTTTTTAAGCATAAAATAAGTGCAAAAAGGAGTTTTTTATGGCAAGTTATGATATTTTAGAAGCTGAAATAGATGAAATTAAAAAACAGCTTTCTTACATTAAAAAATTTATTGAAGGTGGAAGTGAATCAGGAAACACAGGGAGTGAAACCTCTCCTTCTGACGATGGAGAATGGACAACTTTGTATGACTGCTCAAGCGATGATGCAACCATAAATTTGGGATACACTTCGGGGATTAAAGGAGCAACCAGCGAAATAGCAT
Organism: uncultured Clostridia bacterium; assembly: GCA_944372585.1. GTDB lineage: Bacteria > Bacillota > Clostridia > Christensenellales > UBA1242 > Caccovivens. The sequence goes on along the minus strand of CALVZQ010000008.1, from coordinate 44,777 downwards.
CATTTCCAGACCTTATGCCTTACAGCAAACTTAGAGTTTTCTTTAAGGCCAGCACCGATTTCAAACTGCAAGATTATGACATCACAGACATGACAACAAATGCCTACTACATAGTCACCCCGTCAAGAACAATCTCTTCTTTTTATGGATTTTGTTTCATTCTCACTGTCAATGACAACGGAAAACGGGTCATAAGATTTGGAAATTGCACTCAAATTGATTTTTACACGAACAAATACACTGCTCTCACAAACCTAAAAACAAGTCAATATTTCTACATAATGAAAATTCAAGCAAAATAATTATATATTTGTGCGACTTCTCAAAAAGTCGCTTATTTTTTTCTCATACAAAACTCCTGCAACTGAGTATGACATTGCATGCCCCGCCCCATCAATAACATATTTCTCTCGCAAATTTGGTGGAGTCGCATTATATAAATTAATGACATTTTCAACAGGAACAAAGTTGTCATTTTGTCCATGAATGAACAAAATCGGAATTTTTGTGTTTTTCACCTGTTTTATTGCGTCTGCTTGATGAATATCAAAACCATGTATTCTTTTTGTGTAGCTGTAAAGATGTTTTTTTATCATTTTAAGCAAAATCTTGTGATTTCGCATGACGTAATCAATTTGCTTGTTTGCATTGTCAAATGCACAATCTGAAATGACCGCCTTAACATTTGATGGAAGTTTTTCTCCTGCAACACAACAAACAGCAGTCCCACCCATTGATAAGCCAAAAAGCAAAATTTTGTTGTCAGGATTTCTTTTGTTGAGATATTCAATCCATGCCAAAATGTCATTCCTGTCCAACCAACCAAATCCTATGCATTTTCCTTCGCTTTCTCCATGAGTTCTGTTGTCAACGGCAAGAACATTGAAATTCTTATCGTGAAAAAACTTGCAATATGGTTGCATTTCTTGATAACTTCCACCAAAGCCATGAACAACAATGACCGTTTTATCCGAACCTGCATCAAAATAATTTCCCACCAAAGTGAGTTGGTCAAGACTTTTGATTTTCACCTTTGCAAACTTAACCTTGTCCCACCAACACAAGTCAATTTTGTAATCCGTCAATCTCTTTTCTGTGTCTTTGCGCAAAATTCTGCTTGAAAGACTTTTTTTTGAGAAAACATAATGAAACAAAATTGCTCCAACCACAAGATAATAGAGCATGGCAACTATGACAAAAATTACAATTCCCAAAACTATCCAAGCCAGAATTTTCATTCACACCTCTTTCAATCAATAATCGCTTTGACAGGTTCTCCCGTGGTGGCATCTTGATATGTCAACCAATAACCAAATCCCCTCTTGTTGTCTTTGTCAAGTGGCAACCAAATTGGATAACCTGAAAGTTCTTTTGGAGGTTCTTCTTCAAAAACGGCTGGGACACCATAGCAAACATATTTCACGTTGTCATTTTCGTCATACAGAAGCCCGAAAACATAAAAATCGCCATCATCTTCATATTCCACCTTGACCCATTTGGAATATGGTATCAATTTTTGAAGATTATCCTCCATTGGATTTGTTTCAAAAAGTTTGTCAATCTGTGGTTTCAATTTGTCAATGAAAATGATTTCACTTTCTTCTTCATCTTTCTTTTCATTCTCCATTGATGATTTTTCATTGTCTTTGTCAATCAAACTGGAATTTTCTTCTTTTTGCAGTGAACTTGCCAAGATAGGTTCGGTTTCTTTTGATTGGTTTTCATAAAAATATTTTTTGTACACGCAGTCAGAGCAGTTTCCACAATTATCACCACAGATAGCAGAGTCAATTTCTTTTTCAATCTGTTTTTTTTCTTCTTCATCAAAATCAACACCAAAATTATCCAATGTTTGTTTTGTGTTTTTCAAAGAATTATCTTTTGCAATTTCACTGATTATGCTTCCATAAATATTTTCATTGTTCCCTTCACTTGAACCATACAAAATTGGTGTTGCAACAGCATTCTGAAAATTTACAACCGCACAAGAAAACTCGTTTGGCAACTCGCTTATTGAAAGAAAAAAGTCATAAAGCATATGAGATTTGTAAGTTAATCCTGCCTTATACACCTTTTTGTCGACATAAAAACCAAGTGATGAAATGCCAGAAAGTTCAAAGGGAAAGTTGTATAATCTCAACGTTCCTTTGACACCAACACCATCTTCTTCCAATGATAAAACTGCCTTTTTGCTTGAATTGTTTGATATATCACTTAAAACAATGCTTTTTTTCTTTAACATAAAATCCTCACAATATATATCTATTATATAATTGTGAAGATTATGATAAAAATCGAAAAGTGTCAGAATTTGTGATTAATTATCTATTTTTGACTTTTCATTTTTGCTTCAACAAACCTAACCAAATTCTTCACCGTGAATCCCGCCTTTGCCATGACTTCCTCGCCATTTCCACTGTGCATATATTGTTCAACACCAAAGAAAATGCCTCTTTCTCCCAAAATTTTGAGCCACTTGGTGTCATTGCTCGCTTCAATTCCAACCACTAGCGATGCTTCTTTGCTGATGATTTTGTTTTTATATCCATTTGTCTGTTGCTCAAAGACTTCAATTGATGGCATTGAAACAACATTGACTTGATATTTTTTGCCAAGTTCCTTCGCTGTTTTCACAGCCAAATCAACTTCTGCACCACTTGCAACCAAAACAATATCTGGCTTTGTTGCTGCATTTTGAATCAAATATCCCCCAAGCAGAGCACCATCATATGAAGTTCCGTCAATGTGCGGAATATCCTGTCTTGACAATGCAAAAGCAACCGGCTTGTATCCTCTGATGCATGTGTAATATCCTGCCACCAACTCTTTGAAGTCACAAGGACGATAGATCGTGTTGCCAATTATTGCTCTGAGTTGTGTCAATTGTTCAATCGGTTGATGTGAAGGTCCGTCCTGGCCAACCGCCAAAGAGTCATGGGTGAAGAAAGACATGACCGGAAGTTTCATCATTGAACGCATACGAAGAGATGGAATTGCATAGTTGGCAAAAGCCAAAAATGTGGAATCAAATGTTATGAAGTCTTCATAAAGAGCAATACCGTTGCAAACTCCAGCCATAGCATGTTCTCGAACACCGAAATGAATGTTCTTTCCCCTTCTGTATCCAGCGGAGAAATTTCCAGCATTATCAATGCAAGCCATAGTTGAAGGTCCAACATCAGCAGTTCCACCAATAAGTTGCGGACATTGATATGCAAGTTCGCTCAAGGCATAGTGATTTATCTTTCTTGTGCTTTGTCCATCATATTTTGAAATGTTTTTTATTATTCTTTCAAAATTAATCTTCTTTCTGTCAAAAAATGCCATCAAAGATTTGTAAAGTTCTGGGTGTGTGCTGGAATACATGGCGAGATTTTGGTTCCACTTCTCATGATTGAGTTTTCCTCTTCTTGTGCTTGCCATGCAAAGTTCTCTGACGTCACTTGGAATATAGAAACTTTCTTTGACTTTCAAATTTTCTTTAAAAGATGCAAGTTCTTCATCTGACAAAACTGCAGCATGAACGGCGGAAGTACCTTCCTTCTGCGTTCCAATTCCAATCGTTGTGTTGAAAATGATTATGCTAGGTTTTTTGCTCTTCTTTGCTCTTCCAATTGCCTGCGAACACCACCAATAACTGTTGCCTCTTGCAACCTTGATGACATTCCAACCCATTGCAGAAAATTTCTTGGCAACATTTTCTCTGTTTGCCAAACTCAAAGAACCATCAATCGTCACATCATTGCTGTCATACAACAAAATCAATTTGTTGAGTTTCAAATTTCCTGCAAGGCTTGCCGCTTCCATTGCGACACCTTCCATCAAACAACCATCTCCAACAAAACAATATGTGTAGTTGTCAATGATGTTAAAACCGACTGTGTTAAAACGCTCTTCCATGACAGCTTCAGCAATTGCCATGCCTACAGCATTTGCCACCCCCTGCCCAAGAGGTCCTGTGGAAACTTCCACTCCTTCCGTCACTCTATATTCTGGGTGTCCTGGCGTTTTTGAATCATATTTTCTGAACTGCTTCAAATCTTGAAGAGAGACATTGAATCCAAACATTGAAAGGAGACTATAATAAAGTGCACTTGCGTGCCCAGCAGACATAACAAGTCGGTCTCTGTTCAAAAAATCGGTGTCAGAAACATCAAAGTTGTAATGGTCTTTGAAGAGAGCAAACAGAATCGACGATGCACCCAAAGAAACTCCCAAATGCCCAGATTTTGCATTTGTGATTGTCTCTGCCGAGAGCGCTTTAAGATAGTTCAATGCTTTTTGAGTTAATTTCATAATATCCCTCCAAGACCACTCATAACTTTTTTGCAAACGAAATCAATTTTTGTGTTTCTGATGCTAACTGTCAAAGTGGCAATATTTTTGAGAGTTTTCACTCTCTCATCAAAAGCAATGTAGTCAATCACATTGCCTTTTTCTTTCACAAACGTTTTTGGCAAATTTACAAAAACAATCAAACTGTTGGATTTTAGTATATTAATATTATGCAACAAATAGTCATAGTTGATTGCCACAACAACATTTTCAAAAGACGCAATGTGAGAAATGACTGATCGTTCTGACTTTTCCAAATAATCTTTTGTGCAAAGTTCTTCAATTGCCTTTTTGTCTATAAGTTCGTATTCAATCAACTCCTTAGTATCACAAAAAATCATGCCTAAATTTTGAGATAGTGCATTTCCCAAATCTTTAGAAAAGCTATCACAAAGGGATACTATGACAATTTTGTTGAAATCTCTTATATCCATAAGTTTATTTTATCACAAAGTTTGACTAATACAAAATTTTTTTGATAACTCAATAAACAAACATGCACTTTTTATGAAACCAAATGTTTGTTTCTAAGGTATATATTGCGTCGTCTTTTGTAATAATATCTGTCAAACAAACAAACCAAACAGAAAAACACACATGAAAACAAGACAATAATCAATGGCAAATCAACAAAATATTTCGTCGTTTTAATGAAAAAATTTCCATTCTCATCGACACCTACAGCAATCATTCCATCTGTCTTTGTGCAATAAATTTCTTCAATCCCGTTCTCCTGCAAACGCTTGATGACATCATAGGACGGATGAAGATTGTCACCCGCGCTTATGAAAGCAAACTTTGGATTTGTAAATTCCAAAAACTCTGAACTTGTGCTGTATTTTGATCCATGATGACCAACAAGCAAGAAATCAACACTCACGTCAATTTCGTTCTCACTTGCATATTCAATCAATTCTTTTTCTCTATCTTCTGATGCATCTCCTGTAAAGAGAAAAGAATTGTTTTTGTAGACTATATTTATAAACGGAGAATAATCATTTGTTTCTGAATAACTATCATTTTGACATGCAAAAAATCTGATGTATGTATCTTTCCCTGCAAACATTGCCTCGTCTTCCATGAAGGTGACTTGGCAATATGGCTCGCTGTATACTGCAGTTATCACATCTTCATAGACCTGTGTTGTGACAAGTTTGTAGTTTTCATTTTCCACTTCACTGGCACTTGTCGACAAAATTTTTGGACGAATGACATTGTAGATTTGATATTTTTCCAACAGTGCAACTGCGCCTCCCACATGATCTTCATCCGAGTGCGTCAAGATCAGATAATCAACCGTTTCCAAATTGTTTTGATCAAGCACAAGGTTGACACTTTCCATAAAATCCTTTTCACTGTCCAAACTTCCTGTGTCAATCACCATGGTCACATCATTTGGCAAAACAATCATTGTTGCAGTTGCCTGACCGACATCAAAAAAATACACTTGCAATTTCTTGTCATCAATTGCAGAAAATCCATTTGCAAAATATTGAATGTTGTATTGATTTATGAAAAGAAGCACACAAACAATGACATAGATAATGATAAAAAATGACTTTATAATGTCATTTTCTTTTATTCTTTTCATTTTCTCACGCAGTTTTTCCATTGTCAAATAAAATCTATTTCGTCCTTATCAATATCTTTAAGTTTTTTCTTTGGAAATTTGCCTTGAAAGACAAGCATAATCTGAGACATCATGTCAATGGCATTTTTGTATCCTTCTTCCACCATCTCGTCAAGTCCATCAAGTTTGGTAGATTTGAAACGTTTGTTGTCTGATGCAATCATGACATCAGAACACATATATCCCTTAACCGCATTACTTTTCATCAAAATTCTGATCGAACACCCCAAAACATCAATCATTTTTGAACTGTCAGTTCCATAAGTTCTTGTGCTGTTGCAATCAACAGCAATGACATAGTCACAGTCAAAATATCTTGGAATGTTTGCAGGAATAGTGTTTTGAAGTCCCCCATCACAAAGCAATCTATCACCAAATTCAACAGGTTGAAAGATTCCAGGAACGCAACAACTTCCAGCCACCGCTTTTGCCAAATTTCCGTGGCTTATGCAAACTTCCTTCGTTGATTTGATGTCAACAGCAACCGCAGAAAATGGTTTTTTCAACTCTTCAATGTTGATGTCTCCCAGTGTTTCTTTCATCAAAGTTTCAATTCCGTCCGTCTTTGAAGGCATAAAGAAGATTTTGTTTGTTTTGATGTCTTTTGTTTTCAACTTTTTTGCAACATCATAAATTTCTTTCCATGTCATGCCGCTTGCATATGCCGCACCAATGATGCTTCCAACACTTGTTCCAGCAACATAGTCAAAATCAAGACCAAACTCATTCAATGCCTTAATAACGCCAATATGCGAAAAACCTCTGGCACCGCCACCACCAAAAGCTATGCCTATTTTTGGTTTTTTGTTAAAAAAATTGAAAAAGTTTTTCATAATTTTATTATAACAAAGTTTTCAGCAAAATAAAAATAATTTTGAGATCAATTCATTTTGTTTTGAAAGGTATATGTCAAAAATTTTGAAAATATAATAGAGCATGAAAAAATTTTCCGTTCTGTCTTTCTTTTTGATTATCGTTGGTCTTTGCGCTTGCGTTTCGTGTGGCTATCTGATTTCCACCGCCATAGTGACTTCAAACCTGTTTCAATACACCTCTGTTGTCTCCTGTGACGACCAAACTGTGTATGCAATTTCAATGAAAAGTGGAGCAACAGAAACAGAACTTTCCTCTTTCAAACAAGAATTGCAAGCACAAAATGGCGCAGGTTACATCTGTGAAAAAGATGGCAAATTCTATCTCATAGCCAGCATATATGAAAATTTTAATGATGCAGAACTTGTCAAAAATAATCTTCAGGCAAGTGGAATTGAAACAGAAATTTTGACAATTGAACTGGAGGAATCAAATGTGGAGGGAAATTTTTCTGCAGACGAAAAAACAATTTTGACAAACTGCCTAAAATCAAAAATTGAAACTTTCAAAGAACTGTATGATGTTGCAATAAGTTTGGATACAAATGTTTTTGACAAGACCAAAGCAAAATTGGAATGTAACACCATCTACTCTGAAAATGTTTCAACCAAAGCAAATTTTGACACATATTTCAAAGAATCAAACAACAAAACACTTCAATCATTGCAATCAGCATTAACAGAAACAAATGATTGTCTTTCGAATTTGATAAGTGAAAATTATGACACACAAAATCAAACATTTTCATCATTAATCAAACAGACTTACTGCAAAATCTTGTTGGGATAAAAAGGAGTGAAACTCCTTTTTTCTTTCTAGAATTTTTAAAGATTTTTCGTGCTTTCGCAACTTTAAGTTTGGCAATCATTTTGTCTGTACTCTAATATAAATTCATTAAATCATAAAAGATCATTTGTAAAGCATAGATTTTATTTAAAAATTTTGCCAAAATGTGCTATAATATTTGATATCATAATATTAAAGGAAATTTTTATGTACTATTTCACTGCCGATGTGCATTTTGGAGATGTTTCAACTTTCAAGAATGAAAGGCGCCCGTTTAAAAACGTAACTGCTTGTGACAAATATATCGTCAAGACCTGGAATAAAGTCGCAAAGAAAAATGATACTATTTTTTGTGTAGGAGACATGTTTGATTGCAACGATGAAAACTCAACGGTCTGGAGAGATATTGTGCCTAAATGGGTGAAAAAAATTAAAGCAAAAATTGTTTTGATAATGGGAAATAATGAGGAGCGCATAGTTAAGTATTTTTTCAATAACAATTTTTCAAATTTCAAAATATGGGCAAAGTCTATCGGCATAGATGATGTGGTTAAAGATTTAAAACTCACTCACAATGGCAAGAAATATTATTTAAATCATTATCCGCACAAACATAAGGACGGGTATATAAATATATTTGGACATGTGCATGGTGAGGGAGGGCTTAGAAGGTCGTATGGGATAAATGCAGGCGTTGATGTAAATTTCTTTAGATTATTCACATTTGAAGATTTCGATTTTTTGATCGAGAGAAGCATACGTTATGATTATGACCATGACCCAGACATGAACTCGTGGTTTTGAACCAAAAACGATAAAGATATATATAAAAATTTATAAAAATTATTTAAAAATGATTTAAGAATTAAAAAGCGTCTTTTATTTTGCCAATGTCAAAGTTAACTAACTTTGACATCTTTTATTTAAATTCTGTCACAATGATATTTAAATTTTCATCAGCCAAAACTCTCACACCAAAAACTTTGGTTTTGATGCAACGAACAGTCTCTTTTGCAAACTTTGTTGCCATTGAAAGTTCTTGCCTTGTTGGTTTTCCGCCTCTTTGTGTTCTTCCGACAATTTGAGTCTTGACAATGTTCATTCCAAGCATATCATTGAGTTTCGATGCAATTTCTGTGATGTTTGCAATATTTTCTCTGACTATGATTTTGGCGCTGCTTGAAGCAATATATTTCTTCAAAATGACATTTTTCATTTTTTCATAGTCAAGAGTTTTTTCATCGACAACTTGATAGTCAGCATCAACTTGTCTTGCAACTTCTTCGCAAATTGAAGAATTTTCTCTGCCCATAACCTCAAACAAACAAGCATTCAAAAAGGCGTCAATGCTTGGCATGGTGTTCTCAACTGTATAGACTGCTTCTTTGACAGCAGTTGAAAAGCCAATGCTGTAATGACAATCTTCCACATCGTTGTCAATTGTTCCTGGGACAAAAATTGTGTTCACTCCGCTTTCAAACAATCTTTTTGCTCCTTTTTCTGAGCCATTGCCTCCCAAAATGACCACAACATCAAATTTTTTCGCATTTTCCAGCCCCATATTGAAATATTTGGCATGTTTAAACTCTGGGCAACGAGAAGATTTCGTCACAACCCCTGCACTATTTCTCTTCTTTTTGTCAATCACTTCAGAAAGTGGAAAGATTTGACCATTAACAAGACCAGTGAAACCGGCAAAAGCGAAATAAACATCGTTCCTAAACTTTCTGTATATCTCCCACATAAATCTGTTCATTCCTGGTGCATCTCCACCACTAGCCAAAACTAAAATTTTCATATTAACCTCTATTGAACCACAATATTTTCATTTCCAATAATTCCACGAAGTTCGTTGAGAAGATAGTTGTTTATTCTCACTTGTTGTTGATAATTGAACACCTTATTTGACGAACTGCATTTGATGACGACTGGAGTCTCTCCAGGATATGAAGCAATGGAATTTTTAACTTTGCTATATACGTCTGGATTCTTGGTGTCAAAACGCAAACAGAGTCTTTGTTTTTGTTTCGCTTTTGTGACACTTTCATCTTCATCTTTCCACAAAATGACAACTTCTCCAACAGCAGAAGGAGCCATTCCGTCACGAATATTGATTCTTCCTTTGATTGTGACCAAGTTGTCTTCTTCAATTATATTTCTATATTTCGCAAAAGCATTGCTGAAAAATGTGATTTCCAAAGTTCCTTTCAAATCTTCCAATTTCACATAACACATTTCTCGACCAGACTTAGAGCGCTTTTTGTTGACTTCCGTGATGATCCCTCCGCACACAAAAGGTTGACCGTCTTGCAAATTGCTTTCATTCGTGTTTTGTTCTTCAGAAAATTCATCATCTTCACTTATTTCATCTTGAGAATTTGAAGTAAGCATGTCTGAAGTCAACGTGAAGTCCTCAAAACGTTTCACATAGTCTTGCAATGGGTGTCCTGACATATAGACCCCAATTATGTCTCTCTCATATTTAAGCAGTGTTTTTTTGTTAAATTCTTTAATGTCTGGATAGTCCGTTGTGTCAACAATCTTATCTTCCCCAAAGAAAGAAATTTGTCCAAGTTGGTTGCTCTTTTTATCCTTTATTGCTCTTTCAACCAATTTTTCGTAAACAGCCATATATTGAGAACGAGCATATCCAAAACAATCGAAAGCACCACTCAAAATCAAACATTCAATGGCTTTTTTGTTCACGCCAACCTGAACAGCACGGCTGATAAAATCATCAAAACTCTTAAACAGCCCATTTTGTTCCCTTTCTTTGATTATGTTGTCAGTAACTGCTGTTCCAACGTGTTTCAGTCCACCAAGTCCAAAGCGAATTGATTTGTTCTCAACATTGAAATATGTCAAACTTTTGTTTATATCAGGTGGCAACACCTCAATACCTTCACTCCTTGCGAAAGAAACATATTTTTTCAAATCGTCGGCGTTGGTGATTCTGTCATTCAAAATTGCAGTGATAAACTCTGTTTCATAGTAGCACTTCAAATATGCCGTTTGATACGTCACATGAGCATAGGCAGCGGCGTGTGATTTGTTGAAAGCATATTTTGCGAATTCTTTCATTTCGTTGAAAATTTTGTCAGCAACTTTCGCATCATGCCCAAGCTTGACAGCACCAGGAATACTCTTTTTACCTTCGGGGTCCTCCCAGCCATAGATAAATTTTTCTCTTTCTTTGTCAATCTTATCAACCTGTTTCTTACCCATGATACGACGAATGTTGTCAGCCTGTCCCAAACTGTAACCACCCATAACTTGAACAATCTTCATAACCTGTTCTTGATAGACAATGCAACCATAAGTTACGTCCAAAATGTTCTCAAGGCAAGGATCATCATAGACAACCTCATCGGGATTTTGTTTGTTTCTGACAAACTTAGGAATCGAGTCCATAGGCCCTGGACGATAAAGAGAAACTCCCGCGATGATATCTTCCAAACAGGTTGGTTTAAGTTCTTTCATAAACTTCTTAAAACCGGCACTTTCAAGTTGGAAAACAGCATCGGTTTTTCCTTCAGCAAGCATTTCAAAAACTTTTGGATCATCGTATGACATATTATAAAAATCAATTTTTTTGCCATAGTTTTGATAGATATAATCACAAGCCTTTTTGATGTCCGTCAAGGTTCTCAACCCCAAAAAGTCCATTTTCAAAAGACCGAGATGTTCAAGTTCAATCATGCTGTATTGTGTCACACGTTCGTTGTCGGTTTTTGCAACAGGCACAAAATTTGCCACAGGTTCTGGAGCAATCAAAACACCACAAGCATGCTGAGATGTGTTTCTTGGGACTCCCTCAAGTTTGATGGCCATGTCAGCAATTCTTTTGATGTTTTCATCATTGTCATAAAGTTCTCTCAACTCTGGAATTATGTACTTGTCATTTTCTGGTTTTCCAGTCGTTCCGAAATAATACTTCAAAACTGGAGGTTTTTTGATTCCATCAGGCAATTTGCTTGGAATAAGTTTTGTGATTTTCATCACGTCTGGGTTTGGAGTCCTGAGAACTCTTGCAACATCTCTGATGGCATTTTTCGCTTGCATACAACCAAAAGTTCCAATGCCGGCAACATGATCAACACCATATCTTCTTTTGACATATTCAATAACTTCTCCACGTCTGTCCATACAAAAATCCACATCAAAATCTGGCATGGAAACACGTTCTTTGTTGATGAATCTTTCAAAGAACAAACTATATCTGATTGGGTCAATCTTAGTGATTCCCGAGCAGTATGCAACCAAACTTCCGGCTCCGCTTCCCCTTCCTGGTCCAACAGGGATCCCTTGACTCTCGGCATAATGAATGTAATCCCACACAATCAAGAAATATTCAACAAAACCCTGCTCCTTGATGATTTGAAGTTCCATTTCAAGTCTGTCGATCAAATCTTGTGTGACTTTCTTATAATTTTTATATAAACCTTCATAAGAAATTCTTTTCAGAAACTCATAAGGCTCTTCCCCAGTGGAAGTGGTGTAAACTGGAATATAGTTTTTTGATGCTGGCAACTTATATTTTGCATCAACAAAAGGAATCTCTCCCAAAGATTTTGTTCGAATGACAACTTCGCATTTTTCTGCAATTTCAACGGTGTTTGCAACCGCTTCCTCAAAACCTTGCATTGCGTCCATCATTTCTTCATAAGTTTTCAAATAGAATTCGTCAGTTGAAAATTTCAATCTGTCTGTGTCGTCAAGATATTTCCCCATCTGAACACACATCAAAACATCTTGCATTTCAGCATCTTCTTTGTAAAGATAATGCACATCGTTTGTCGCCACCATTTTGATGTTGAATTTTTTTGACATCTCTGCCAAATATTGATTGACAATCTTCTGCTCTGGAATGTTGTGATTTTGAATTTCCAGATAGAAATCTCCTTCAGCAAACATTCCTTTCAGTTTGAGAGCCAATGCATCGGCTTCGTCAAATCTTCTTTGCATAATGAGAGAAGGAATGTGTCCAGCAAGACAAGCCGAAAGGCAGATGACTCCTTCGCTGTGTTGGGCAAGAGTCTCATAGTCAATTCTAGGTTTATAATAAAATCCATCACAAAAGGCGATTTCGTTCAATTTCATAAGGTTGTGATAACCCTTATTGTTCTTGGCAAGCAAAATAATATGACCAATGTCATCTTTCCCCTGTTTTTTATGTAAATCATGACAAATATAAAATTCACAGCCTATGATAGGCTTAATTCCGGCCTTGACACACTCTTCAAAAAACTGCAAAGTTCCATACATATTTCCGTGGTCAGTGATTGCAACCGCACTGTAGCCTCTTTCTTTTGTTATGTCGACCAATTTGTTGATTCTGGCAATACCGTCCAAAAGTGAAAACTCAGTGTGAACATGCAAATGAACAAAATCTCCCATTATTCCTCCAAAGCGTTAGCAATTTTAATAAGTTTTCTAAATCTGTGATTGAGTCCAGACCTAGTGAGTTTGATTGTGGACAATTTCAACAACTCGTCCAAACTTTCTTCTTGATTTGCCAGTCTCAAAACTGCGACTTCTTGCAAATCTTCAGGCAAACTTTCCAGTCCAATCGTGTTGATTATGGTGTTGATTGCATTAACTTGCTTCAAACTTGCTTCAACTGTCTTGTTGATGTTTGCGTTTATGCAATTAACTTGCCTGTTGACCTTGTTTCTAAGTTCTCTCGTGACAATTTCATTGCTGAGTTTCAACACGCTCTCATTTGCACCAACAAGAGCCAACAAATCTTGAATGGTGTTGACGTCTTTGATGTAAAGCACATAAGAATTTTTTCTCTCAAAAATCTTTCCAATGATGTTATATTCCGCCAAAATGCTGGAAAACTCCAACAGAAAATTGTGGCTTCGAGAAACAAACTCCAAGTGATAACCCGAACCACAACTTTGCGTCGTATCAGCTGAAAGTTTGATGCTTGAAGTACTTGCACCAATATAAACTCCTTTGATGAACGCTCTTCTTGTTTCATCTTCATGAAGCAGATTCTTGTCAATTTCAAAATTGAAAGTCAGTCCATCAGAAAAGTCAATGACTCCAACATCAAGAAGCAACTGCTTAAATTTTTCAACTTCAAAGGAAATTTCATAGAAAGTGTTTTTGTTAATGTTGTAGTTCTCAGAAACTTCTGGCTGAATGTCATCACCATAAAGTCGTTTGATTATTTTTTGGCAATAAGCAAACAATTTCTCAACATCAGAAACAATTTTAATAAAAATTTTGTTGTTAATCTTTTCAATTTCTCCACAAGAGTGAATAAGTCCAGACAAAAAAGACAGAGCGGCGGTATCGTCCTCAATTTCTGTCTTCAAAATCTCTTCTTTTGATTCTCTAGAAAAACTCATTAATTCCCTCTTTTCTTGTGAAATTTTGGCAATTTATCAATGTTGACAACCTGAGAAAGTGGAATGTCATATTTGTAAATCAAATTCAACCCATTATTAACTTCACCAACTCTGTCTGGAGTGTGGGCATCAGAGTTGACAATAAACTTCACTCCTTCGGCAGTCATAGTGCGAATTTCATCTTCAGTGAAATTGATTCTCTTTCCATTCAGTTCAACATAAATGCCTTTTTGTTTCGCCATTTTTGCAATGGCGATTGTATCTGTTTGAAAACCATAATTCAAATGAGTGATGACATCAATTGGATATTTGTCAAGCGCTTTCAAAAGTGCTGTTGTGTTTCGATTTGTTCTCTCTTTGCTCTCGCCGAAAATTTTGCCAATATTGTTTGCCCAACAAAGCAAAAATTTGTCTTTCATAGAACTTGTGTGCACCATTTTGTGATATCCCATCAAAAAAATATCCAAAAATTCATAGTCTTCTTCTCTGACATCAACATCTCCGTCAAGCGAAATAAGATTTGCTTCCACTCCAAGCAAAATGTCAACACCAGTGATTTCTTTTGCATTCAAAATATCTTCCTGCAAACTTGGTATATTTTTTCTTCTGATTCCAAAAAATTCATGATTAAATCCATGGTCTGTGATTGCAATTTGTTTGAGCCCCTTGTCTGCTGCAACAGATGCATTTTCCAAAACCGTTCCCTTTCCATGTCGATTTCTGGAATAGGTTGAATGTGTGTGATAATCTCCGTATAAAAGCATAAAAAACTCCTTAGTGTTATTTTATCAGTTTTGCCGTTTTTTTACAACTATCCATAAGGTTTTATAAAAAATTATCAAAAACAGTGTGAGAGTTATTTGTCCAAAATTATCGTAAAAGGTCCTTTGTTTTCCTGCAGAATTGTCATATCTGCACCAAAAACACCCAATTTGACAGGCAAAAGATAATCTTCTTCAAGCATTTTTGCCAATTTCAAATAGAACTCATTAGCTCTTTCTGGAAGTTCAGCCGAAATAAAACTAGGACGATTGCCGTGTTCACAATCTCCAGCCAAAGTGAATTGTGAAACAAGCAAAATCTCTCCACCAATATCTTTAACAGAAAGGTTTGTTTTTCCATTTTCATCAGGAAAAATGCGTAAATTTGCCAATTTTTTTGCAAAAAAAGGCAATTTTTCTTCATTATCACCTTTTTCAACACAAAAATAAACAACCATTCCTTTCCCAATTTTTGAAACAATTTTGTCACCAACAGAGAGTGATGCATTGCCAACAACTTGAATAACCGCTTTCATATCAATCCTTTTTGTCTAATTCATCAAATCTTGTAAGTTTAACCCCGGCCTCATTGCATATTTCAACAGAGAACGCATCTGGGTAACCTTCCTTATATATAACTTCCTTAATTCCAGCATTAATTATCATTTTTGCGCAAACAACACAGGGCTGATGTGTGCAATAAAGTTTGCAACCTTTCAGACTTATTCCCTCTTTTGCAGCCTGAATAATCGCATTTTGTTCAGCATGGGCCGCATAACAAGTTTCAGCGTGCGTTCCACTTGGGATATGTAATTCTTCTCTCAGACACTTTCCTTTTTCAACACAGGTTTGAACACCAGCAGGTGCACCATTATACCCCGTTGTCATAATTCTTTTATCTTTCACAATAACCGCACCAACTTGTCTTCTCAAACAGCTTGACCATGTTGCAATTTGTTCAGTAAGTTCCATAAAACGCTTGTCCCACTTATTCATGACCCAAAATTCTCCTTTTTTTTACAAAATTTCAATTTCCCGCTCTGGAAACACTCCAATTTCTGCCAATTTGCTTTCCAAAAACACGATCAAAGCTTCAACATCTCTGCTGGTTGCCCCACCAACATTGATTAAGAATCCCGCGTGCTTTTTGGAAACTTCTGCTCCCCCTATTTTAACACCTTTCAACCCCAAATTGTCAATCAATTTGGCAGGGTATAAAATTTCCTTACCATTTATCTTTTTAAAGATGCTTCCAAGTGACGGATATTCACATGGTTGATTTTTTCGTTTTGTTTCAAGATAGTCAATCATCTTTGCTTTTATAACTTCAGGATTTTCGTGTTTTAATTTCAATTTAGCACTCAGAACGATATATTTGTGTTTTAAACTTGAATTTCTATAGGAGAATTCAAGTTCAGACCGATTTAATACCAAAACTTTCAATCCTTTCAAAACAAAAACTTCTTCAACAAAATCTGCAATCTCGTAGCCAAAACAACCACCATTGTTCACCACAAGTCCACCCAATGTTGCAGGTATGCCATATGACCATTCTAAACCACTCAAACCGTTTTTTTGCAAAAGTTGATTCAGATAAAAAAGATTTATGCCTGCACCAACATAAACACTTTCTCCAAAGACTTCAAATTTGTTAAAGTGTTTGAGATTAATCAAAACGCCATCAAAACCCTCATCTTTAAAAAGAATATTACTGCCATTTCCAAAAATGCAGTATTTTTGCTTGTTTTTTTTGATTATTTTCAAAATTTTCTGCAATTCTTTAACATTTTTTGGAAAGACAATATATTTTGCCTTGCCACCAGTTCGCATTGTGGAATAATTTGACAGTTCCACATTTTCCAAACATTCAAATTCTTCAAACATATTTGTTATATATGCATAAGTATAAAAAAATGAAAAAGACAGACCGTTAAAGTTCTGCCTTCAAAACTTTCATAATTTTTCTATGCGTGTAGTCCTCTTCATTGTGTCTGATGCTCTTTGTCCACATAATGTATCCGTAAGTAGTGTTTGTCAAAAATCCAAACTTCAAAACCAAAAGCACCCACTGCCCTGAAATGATGTTTATTGCAACTTCGCAAAATGTTGCAATGTACCATGCAATCCATTGCTCCCGATACCTAAACAAAATGAAAAGTCCATTCGCAATTCCGGCGGCACTGCAACAAGCATCAACATAACAAACAACTTTTTCCATCACAGGATTGTCAGACAATATTCCTTCTTCAACATCAATCAAAGTCAAAAGAAAGCCAATCACAACAGTCCAAACAACAATGCCAACAATCACAAGAATTTCTTGCCAGCCTTTCAGTCTTATTACTTCTGTAATTTTTTCATCTTCAACATCTTTGTGTCTGTTCCACATAAAGAAACTGATGATGTCGATAGGTATCCAAAAAAAGATTGTTGCCGCCATTGTTGCAAAACGATATGCACAAACAATGCAAATGGCAATCTCCGTAAATTCAACAACAAGAGAAACCATAAAGTTCCATTTGCTTTGTTTGGAAATCAAAAGTTCGCATAATATATTGCTGAAAATATCAACAAGATATAATGCCATAATGACTTTTCCGTTTACTCCGCCAATATCCTCTTCTGGAAACAGAAATGCAAACACAAAAGCCAAAATGGTTATGCTAATAAACCAACAATATTCATAAGGTGTGAAAAATTTAAATATTTTTTTAATTTTTTCCATGATTTATCACTAATTTTCTCCAAAAATTTAATAATAAAATATATTTTTTAAATATAAATTAAATTTAATTATTAAATTAATTATTTTTTATAATTTTAATTTAAAATTTCAATCGCTACAACGCCGTAACTTAGCAACATCTAGAATTTTCATTATTTAATTTTTATTATTTAATTTTTAAATAATTTAAAAAAATAATAAAAATGCAAATAAAATAATTAATTTTAATTAAAAACAATTAATTTTAATTTATTTTTTTATTAATAATAAAAAAACTTCCAATAAATATTGGAAGAATTTTTAAATTTCAAAATTATACCAATTCCACCAAAGCCATCTCTGATGCGTCACCACGACGAAGTCCAAGTTTTGTGATTCGTGTGTAGCCACCACCTTGACCAGATGCTTTCGCTCTTTCAGCATATTTTGGCGCATAAACATTGAAAATCTTTTCAATGATTGGGTGATTGATTCCTTCAATACGTGCCTTATATGCAGTGATAGATTCTTTAGGTTTTCTTTGTTCTTGCAAATCATAAACATAGCTCATGATTTTTCTTCTTGCAGCAAGTTTCTTTGGTCCATCGTTGAGAACTTCTGTCTTAGTTTTCTTTCCGTCAGCACCCTTAACTTCCTTAACAACTTTAACAGTGTCTTCATAAGAATTGATTGCAAGTGTAATGATTTTTTCAGCACATCTTGCAGTTGACTTAGCTTTTGCCAAAGTTGTTTCAATCTTGCCGTTCCAAAGAAGAGAAGAAACCTGTCCACGAAGCATTGCGTTTCTTTCTTTTGATGGTCTGCCTAATTTATCGTTAGCCATAATAGCGCTCCTTTTAGGGCTTTGCCCAATTTTATTTGTTTATGTTAACAATCATTTGATAAAAATTGTAACAAAAAGTTAACATTGATCATTTATGAATTATAATTCTCAAAATCATTCTTCATCTTTGCGAAGACTGAAACCATAACTTTCAAGTTTTTGGATAACTTCTTCAACAGACTTTGCTCCAAGGTTACGAACTTTAAACATGTCGCTCTTAGATTTTTTAAGAAGGTCTTGAATAGTGTTGATACCTGCTCTCTTCAAACAGTTGTAAGAACGAACAGAGAGGTCCATTTCTTCAATTGGAAGTTCCATAAGTTTCACTTGTTTATCTTCTTCTTTAGAAACCAAAATTGACATATCGCTCATTTCGCTGCAAAGTTCGATGAACAAATTAACATGTTCATTGATGATTTTTCCAGCAAGTGAAACGATTTCTCTTGCAGTTGTTGTTCCATTTGTTGTAACTTCAAGAGTCAATTTGTCATAGTCAATGCTTTGTCCAACTCTGGTTGTGTCAACATTGAAATTAACTTTCTTAACAGGTGAGAAAATGCTGTCAACTGCAATAAAGTCAATGTTGTCATATTTGTTTTTGTTGTCTTCACTTGAAACATATCCACGACCATTTCCGATCATGACATCAAGATCCAAAACTGCACCTTCGTCCATTGTGCAAATGTGAAGATCTGGATTGAGAACTTCAACTTGGTCATTTGGTTCAAAATCTCTAGCAGTAACTTCTCCCGGTGTGTTTTTCCTGATTCTTAAATATGTCACAAAATCTCTGTCTTGATTTGAGCATTTAACTGCCAAACCTTTCAAATTCAAAACAATGTCAACAACATCTTCTGTGATTCCACGAACTGTTGAAAATTCATGTGCAACACCTGCGATTCTGAAAGCAATCACAGCTGAGCCTGGAAGTGATGAGAGAAGAGTTCTTCTCATGCAGTTTCCAAGAGTGATTCCATAACCTTTTTCAAGAGGTTCAACAACAAATCTCGCAAAATTTCCACCATCTGTTTCTTCACAAGTGATTCTAGGTTTTTCCATTTCCATCATATTAAAATCCCCCTAATATTATCTCGAATATGATTCGACAATAAGTTGTTCCTTGATGTCTGTATCAATATCTTCTCTTTCTGGAAGAGCAAGCACTTTTCCTGTCAAAGTTTCAGTGTTGAATTCCAACCATTTTGGCATAACAATCTTCATACCTTTAAGGTCTTTAAACATTTCAAGGTCTTGTTTGTTTTCTTTGATTGTAATCACATCGCCAACTTTAACTCTGTAAGATGCAATCGTAACACGTTTTCCATTGACACAAATTTGTCCATGGTTAACGATTTGACGACATTCTGCTCTTGATGCTCCAATGCCCATTCTGTAAATAACATTGTCGAGTCTTCTTTCGATAAGGGATAACATGTTTGCACCTGTAACACCCTTCATCTTAACAGCATCTTCGTAATATTTTCTGAATTGTTTTTCCAATATACCGTACATTCTCTTAACTTTTTGTTTTTCACGAAGTTGAAGTCCGTATTCAGTAACTCTTTTTCTTGAAGCTCCATGTTGTCCAGGGATAACCGGTCTTCTTTCCATTGCACATTTCTTTGTCGTGCATCTTTCACCTTTAAGGAAAAGTTTACGTCCTTCTCTTCTACATTGACGGCAATCAGGTTCAATAGTTCTTGCCATTTTTTATTCTCCTTTTAAACTCTTCTTCTTTTTGGAGGTCTGCAACCGTTATGAGCGATTGGAGAAACATCCTTAATGAGTGTTACATTGAAACCAAGAGTTGAAAGACAACGGATTGCACTTTCTCTACCATTTCCTGGTCCTTTAACATACACTTCAACAGACTTCATTCCATTGTCAAGAGCAACTTTCCCTGCTGTTTCAACACAAGTTTGAGCAGCAAATGGAGTGCTCTTTTTGGAACCTTTAAGTCCAAGTCTTCCAGATGAGCATGAAGAAATAACATTACCTTCCATGTCAGTGAAAACGATAATGTTGTTGTTGAAAGAGGTCGTGATATGAACTTGACCTTTTTCGATGTTTCTGCTTACTCTTTTTCTGGTCTTAACAGTTTTTTTCTTTCCTGATGATTTTACATTAGCCATTGTTCACACCTCTTACTTACCTTTCTTAGAGCTTCCGCTAACAATTTTCTTAGGACCTTTTCTTGTTCTAGCGTTATTTTTTGTGCTCTGTCCACGAACAGGAAGTCCTTTTCTGTGGCGAATACCACGATAGCACCCAATTTCATTGAGTTTCTTGATGTTCATACTAACTTTAGATTTAAGTTCACCTTCAACCATGAGATTGTGTTCGATATAGTTACGGAGTTTAGCAACTTGGTCTTCAGTCAAATCTTTAACACGAATATCCATAGAAATTCCTGTTTCTTTGCAGATATTTCTTGAAGTTTCAACGCCAATTCCATAAATATAAGTCAAACCATATTCCAATCTCTTATCTCTTGGAAGGTCAACACCAGCAATTCTTGCCATTATTTTTCTCCTTTTGAGGGCATTGCCCTTTGTCTAATTTTTGTTTGTTAAATATAAAGCAATCGATAAAGATTTTCAAAGGAACTCAAATTAACCTTGAGTTTGTTTGTGTTTTTTGCTCTTTGAACAAATAACCATAACCTTTCCATCTCTTTTGATGACTTTACATTTATCACACATTGGTTTAACCGATGCTCTGACTTTCATTTTTTGCTCCTTTTTAACCCTTTTCTCTCCAAGTTATTCTTCCTTTAGAGAGGTCATACGGACTCATTTCAATTTTAACTTTGTCGCCTTCAATAATTCTGATGAAGTTTTGTCTGAGTTTTCCAGAAATATAGGCTGTGATGACATGCCCATTTGAAAGTGTGACTTTGAAAGTCATACTTGGCAAAACTTCTGTGACCACTCCCTCAAATTCAATTACGTCTTCTTTGGACATATAAGGCTCCTTTCTTTTAAAAATTTTCTAATTTCCGCATTGACATTTTCTTGTCCAGATTTGAGTTTCTGCGCATCAAACCCAATTTTGGAAGCCTTCTGGACATGTTTCAGGCTTTTTTTCTTCGGTTTAGTCATTTTTAAGCGTTTTCCATCAACTATATAGCAAAATTTGCCATCAGTTTCAAGAACAACGAAAATCTGATTTTTTTCTTTTCCTGCCGTAGCGACAACAACATCACCTTCTTGCAAATTCATCATCATTCTCCAAGGTTAAAACTTGAGGTCCACTTCGAGTGAAAAGAACGGTATTTTCGTAATGCGCTGAAGGTTTGCCATCACGGGTGACAATTCCCCAACCATCACTAAGCATGCCAATTTCTTTCTTTCCAGCATTAATCATTGGTTCAATCGCAAGAACGGCATTTTCTGCAATGACTGGCCCATCTGTTTCCTTTCCGAAGTTAAGAACCGATGGTGCTTCATGCATTCTTCGACCAATTCCATGTCCACAAAGTTCACGGACAACCGAAAATCCGTTGCTCTCTGCATGAGTTTGAATGGCATGAGAAAGTTTTCCAAGTCTGTCACCAACTCTGATGTTTTCAATACCTTTGAAGAAACATTCTTTGGTGATTCTGATCAGTTTCTTTTTCTCTTCGCTAATCTCACCGACAGGAAAGGTCCTTGTAGCATCGCCGTGATAGCCTTTATAGGCAACCACAATGTCGACACTGACAATGTCGCCTTCTTTCAAAATGATGTCTTTGCTAGGAATGCCATGAACAACCATTTCATTGACAGAAATGCATGTTGCAGCCGGATAGCCTTCATAGCCAAGACAGGCAGGCGAACCACCACTATCTATTATAAACTTTTCTAGAGATTTGTCAATATCAAAAGTAGAAACTCCTGGCTTTATAAGGCTTTTGGCGTATATAAGAGCGTCACGAGTTATTTCACATGCTTTTTTGATTAACACAATTTCTGCAGGTGTTTTTTGAATCAACTTATATTCTCCCTTTCAAAAAGTTTTTCACAGGTTCGTATGTTTCTTGAGGGGTTTCTTTTCCTTCAATCACAAACAACCTATCAGCGTAGAAGTTTATGAGTGGTGCTGTCATTTTTTCATAAACTTCCAGACGATTGTTGACCGTTTCCAAATTATCGTCATCTCTTTGGAACAGTGGTGAACCGCACAACTTGCAAGTAGGTTTATCATAGGTAGAAGTGTTGTAAATCTCACCACATTTACTGCACGTTCTTCTACCAAGACATCTGCGTCTGATTTCATCAAACGAAACGTCCAATTGGATAACAGCATCAATTTTTGCAATGCCTTCAAGCGCTTTTGCTTGTTCAATTGTCCTTGGAAAACCGTCAAGAATGAAACCTTTCTTGCAGTCATCTTTGGAAATGCGTTCTTTAAGCATTGAAATTGTGACACTGTCTGGAACAAGTTGACCTTTGTCCATATAACTTTTGGCCAAATTCCCAACTTCAGTCCCATTTTTTATATTTTCACGGAAAAGGTCACCAGTAGAAATTTGCACAAGATTGAAATCTGAAACAATGTTTCTAGCCAATGTCCCTTTTCCAGAAAATGGTGCACCAAGCAATATGATATTCATAAAAACCTCCATATTGTTAAAAGTGTCTAGCATAACCAGCTGCTTTAAAATCCTTTACATCACAAATTTGTTTGAATTTAAGTCTAGTTTTTCAAACATTTACTGCTTAATTAAGAAAACCTTTATAGTTTCTCATAAGCATTTGTGCTTCAAGACTCTTGTCAAATTCCAACGCAACGGAAACAATAATCATAAGTCCTGTTGTGCTGAAAGCGTTGATAAGACTTGTCAATGTGTAATCATCAATTGCTTTGAATGTCAAAGATGGAATCAAAGCAATAAATGCCAAGAACACTGCACCAAACAATGTGATTCTCTTAGAAATCTTTCTAAGGTAATCAGATGTTGTTTTTCCAGGTCTAATTCCCGGAATGAAACCACCCTGCTGTTGCATACGTCTTGAAATGTCATCTGTGTCAAATGTGATTTGAGCATAGAAGAATGCGAACGCAAAGATGAGAATGGCAAGCAGAACGATATACACCCAAGAGTTTGTTCCAAGGTATGTGTTATACCAATTAAGTGCTCCTTCCCAAGATGGAACGATGCTCATGATAAGTTGAGGCAATGTCAAAAGTGAAGTTGCAAAGATGATTGGCATAACACCTGAAGCATTCAATTTGATTGGAATGAATGTGTCTTGTCCACCATACATCTTTCTTCCCTTGATTTGTTTTGCATATTTGACGCCAACTCTTCTTTCTGATGAATCAATGAAAACGATAAGTCCAAAAATCAACACCAATGCAACAAGATAGATGATGACCATCCAAAGATTTGTAATGTCTTCACCAACTTGTGAGATTGCGCTTGATATCCCTGATGCTGAAGATGAAATGATACCAACAAAAATGAGCAAACTCATTCCGTTTCCAACACCAATTTGTGTTATCTTTTCACCAAGCCAAACTGTGAACATTCCACCAGCAGTCAAAATCAAAACAATTCCTGTCATGATCAACCATGTTGGCATATTCAAGTTTGTCGCAATATAATCTTGGAAAGAAACCACAATTCCAATTGCTTGAGCAAGAGCTAAAACCAATGCACAAACACGTGTATAGAAAGTGATTTTTCTTCTTCCGTCTTCGCCTTGTCTTGACAAACTTTCAAGTTTTGGAATTGCAACGGTGAGCAACTGAATGACAATCGAGGCAGTGATATATGGCGAAACACCAAGTGCCAGAATTGAACCGTTTGACAAAGCATCACCACTAAGCAAGTTCATCAAAGAGAAAAAAGTGAAACCGTCAGAACTGCTTGTGCTGTCTTCAATTGCCCCTGACAAATCAAAACCAGGGCAAACCAAAGCACAACCCACTCTGAAAAGTATGAGCAAGCCTAAAGTGATGAGAATTTTCTTCCTCAAATCTTTTATTTTAAAAGCATTTACGAGAGTTTTAAACATAAATTACTCCTCTATTTCGATTTTTCCACCTGCTTTTTCAATTTTTTCAATAGCAGATTTTGTTGCTTTCTTAGCCTTAATTGTGAGAGGTTTTGTGATCTCTCCATTGCCAAGAACTTTAAGCCCATAAGGTGCTCTTTTTCCAACAACTCTGTATTCATACAAAAGTTCTTCTGTGATAACTGTGTTTGGTTCAAAAATTTCCAAATCTCCAACATTTACAGTTGAATAAACTTTTTTGTAGTTTGCATTGTTAAAACCACGAATAGGAAGTTTTCTGATGAGAGGAATGTTTCCTCCTTCAAATCCGGCCTTAACTCCGCCACCACTTCTAGCCCATTGTCCTTTGTGACCTTTTCCAGAAGTTTTACCAATTCCAGAGCCGATACCACGACCAACTCTAACTTTTTTAGTTGTAGAGCCTTCGGCAGGTTTAAGATTTTCTAATTTCATATTGCCCTCCTTACTCTTCAACCACTTCAACAAGATGCTTTACATGGAACAAACTTCCACGAATGCTCTCGTTGTCTGGCAATATTCTAGTTTGATTAAGTTTTTTGAAACCAAGGGCTTCCATGATTTTCATTTGGTTTTTGTTGTAACCAATCGCACTTCTAACCCAAGTAACTTTCAATGTTTTTCCTTTTTTCATGACGCCCTCCGATTAAATTTCCTCAGGCTTTTTGCCACGACGTGCAGCAATTTCTTCTCTTGTCTTAAGAGAAAGAAGCCCATTCATAGTTGCTCTAACAACGTTGATTCTGTTTGTTGAGCCGTGAATCTTTGTCACAATGTTCTTAACGCCAGCAACTTCCAAAACTGCTCTCGCAGCACCACCAGCGATAACTCCGTGACCTTCTTCAGCAGGAAGCATCAAAATCTTTGTTGTGCTGAATTTTCCAATTGTTTCATGAGGAATTGTCCCTTCAACGATAGCAACTTTCTTCATATTTTTCTTTGCAACAACAGTTGCTTTGTCAATAGCGTTTGGAACTTCATTAGCTTTGCCAATTCCCATTCCAACGTTACCCTTGCCGTCACCAATAACAACAAGAGCGGAGAAACGCATGGTTCTACCACCTTTAACAACCTTAGTTACACGACGAACATGAACAAGTCTTTTGTCCATTCCATCGTCTTCTTTCTTAACAGGTCTTTCACGACGGTTGTTTTTTTGAGGTCTATCTTCTTTTTTATTCTTAATTTCTTCTGCCATGATTTCCTCCTAAAATTTGAGTCCTGATGCTCTTGCACCATCAGCGACTGCCTGAACTCGTCCAGTGTAGAGATATCCACCCCTATCAAAAACGACTTCCTTGATTTTCTTTTCTTTTGCTCTTTTGCCAATAACTTCACCAACGATCTTAGCTGCTTCAGTTTTTGTCTTACCTTTGATCATTTCGGCAATTTCTTTGTCAAGAGTGGAAGCAGAAACAAGAGTTTCGCCCTTTGAGTCATCGATGACTTGAACATAGATGTTGTTAAGACTTCTGTAGACATTAAGTCTTGGTCTTTCGGAAGTTCCAACAACTGTTCTTCTAACTCTTGCATGACGAACTTGTCTGTCTTTATTCTTATCTTTAACAGTAATCATCTCTCAATCTCCTCCTACTTCTTACCCTTACCAGATGCTTTACCAACTTTTCTAACAAGTGGTTCTCCATCATAGTGAACACCATATCCATGATAAGGTTCATAAGGTCTTTTGCTTCTAATAACAGCACTAAATTGTCCAACTTTATGTCTATCAATTCCTGAAACAACGATTTCAGTAACAGATGGGCAAGTAACTTTCAAATCAGAAGGAATTTCAACTTCGATTGGGTGAGAATAGCCAAGTCCCATAACAAGTTTGTTTCCAGAAACTTGTGCTTTATAACCAACTCCGGCAATAACAAGTTTCTTGTCCCAGCCTTTTGTCACACCAACAACCATGTTGTGAACAAGCGCTCTGTAAAGTCCTTGCTTTGCGTTGAGGTCCTCTTTCTCATATGTGAAGTGAACTTCATTGTCTTTAACTTCTGTTTTGATACCCTTGTCGATTGCTTGTGTCAAAGTTCCCTTTGGTCCTGTGACAACAATTTCATCTCCATTTCTGGCAAAAGTGGCACCATTTTCAAGTTTAACTGGTTTATTTCCTATTCTTGACATAATGCACCTCCTTACCATACATAAGCGAGAACTTCGCCACCAACATTCAAACTTCTTGCAACTTTGTCAGTTACAATTCCTTTGTTTGTCGAAATAATGGCAATTCCAAGCCCGCTTATAACCTTTGGAAGATGTTCTTTGTCAGAATAGATACGAAGACCAGGTTTTGAAATTCTCTTCAAACCTTGGATAACACTTTGTCCTTCTTCATCATATTTAAGTGTAACTTGAATATTTTTGAAAGAACCAGCGTCAACAAGTTTGTATTCTGAAATGTAACCTTCGTCCAAAAGTATTTTAATGATTTCTAATTTTTCTCTTGATGCAGGGATTTCAACAGTCTTGTGTTTTGCACCGATAGCATTTCTAAGACGAGTCAACATATCTGCAATTGGGTCTGTAACGAACATAATTCCCTCCTTACCAACTTGACTTTTTCACGCCAGGAATTTCCCCGCGGTTAGCCATTTCTCTAAAACAAATTCTGCAAATGCCATATTTACGAAGCACTGCGTGAGGTCTGCCACAGATAGAGCAACGAGTGTATTCTCTTGATTTGTATTTAGATGTTCTTTTTTGTTTTGCAATTAATGATTTCTTTGCCATGAACTTTCCTCCTATCTAGCAAAAGGCAAACCAAGTGCCTTCAAAAGTGCTTTTGCTTCTGCATCAGTTTTTGCAGTGGTAATAAAAGATATATCAAGACCTCTGATTTTTTCTACTTTATCGTAAGAAATTTCAGGGAAGATAAGTTGTTCTTTAACGCCCATTGAATAGTTTCCTCTTCCATCAAAAGACTTATCAGAAATTCCTCTGAAGTCTCTAACTCTTGGAAGAGCAATTCCAACAAGTCTGTCAAAGAATTCATACATTCTCTTTCCACGAAGAGTAACTTTTGCACCAATCTTCATTCCTGCTCTAACCTTAAAGTTTGAAATCGCTTTCTTAGCTTTTGTTGCAACAGGTTTCTGACCAGCAATCAAAGTTAATTCTTCAACGGCAGTGTTAAAACTTTTTGAATTGTCTTTAACATCACCAAGTCCCATGTTCAAAACGATTTTAACAAGTTTTGGAACTTCATTAACGTTGTTGTATCCAAACTCTTTGATGAGTTGTGGAACAATTTCTTCTTTATAGCGTTTTGCTGTTTGGTTTTGTTCTTTCATCTTTCACCACCTTATGCTTCTGTTTTAGCAGAAGGTTTTTTTGTCGACTTTTTAGTTGTTGAGGTGCTAGCCTCTTTTGTAGTTTTTGTTTCAACAGCCTTTTCTGCTTTTGCTGTTGTTTTCTTTGCTGAAGTTTCTTTCTTTGCCTTTGCAGGTTCTTCAGCTTTTGCAGAAGCAATGTTCTTCTTTGCTTCTTTCTTTGTTGCTTTCACAAATTCTTTGTCAAGAGAAGCTGAACATTTTTTGCAAACTCTAACTTTCTTTCCATTGATTTCTTTGTGAGCAACTCTTGTTGCTTTTCCACAAGTTCCACAAACAACCATAACATTTGAAATGTTGATTGGAGCAGTTTTCTTAACGATTTCGCTCTTTTCATTTTGTTTTCTTGCTTTCTTGTGTTTTGTCACAATGTTGACACCGTCAACCAAAACCTTGTTATCTTTAGGGAAAACATCTAAAACTTTACCGGTTTTACCTTTATCTTTTCCTGTGATAACCAAAACGGTATCGCCTTTCTTAACTGTATTGCTCATTTTGACGCTCTCCTTTTAAATAACTTCTGGTGCGAGAGAAATGATTTTCATGTAACCTTTGTCACGAAGTTCTCTTGCAATAGGTCCAAACACACGAGTGCCCTTTGGTTGTTTTTGATTGTCAATAATCACAGCGGCGTTGTCGTCGAAACGGATATGAGAACCGTCAGTTCTGTTCAAACCTTTGGTAGTTCTAACAATAACTGCTTTAACAACATCGCCTTTCTTTACGCTGCCACCAGGTATAGCTTTCTTAACAGAAGCAACAATAACATCACCGATGTTACCACTTCTTCTAAAAGAACCACCAAGAACTCTGATACACATAATTTCTTTAGCACCTGTGTTGTCAGCAACTTTAAGTCTTGTTTGAGGTTGTACCATATCTCTCCTCCTATTTCGCTTTCTCTACGATTTTAACAACTCTGTGATATTTTTCTTTTGAAAGTGGACGAGTTTCCATAATAAGAACGGTATCGCCAATTCCACACTCATTGTTTTCATCGTGTGCTTTGAATTTTTTTGATTTTTGAACGACTTTTTTGATTTTTGGATCCTTAACTCTGTAATTAACCTTAACAACGACAGTTTTGTCCATGCTTCCAGCACTGACAACAACACCTTGTCTTGTATTTCTCAAATTTCTACTTTGTTCCATCGTTGTTTCCTCCATTTGCTATTTCCTTTTCTCTGATAGCAGTTTGAACTCTGGCAATTTCTTTTCTTACATTTCTGATTGCAAGTGGGTTTGCCAAATTTCTAGTAGCATGTGAAAAACGAAGATTAAAGAGTTCATTTTTAAGTTCTTTAAGTCTTGCGTTTAACTGTTCAAGAGAAAGAGTTCTAATTTCTTCATTCTTCATTCTTCTCACCACCTTCTACGGCTGTTTCTTTCTTTATGAACTTAGTTTTGCAAGGAAGTTTGTGTCCAGCAAGTCTAAGTGCTTCTCTAGCGATATCTTCAGATACGCCTTCGATTTCAAAAAGAACTCTGCCCGGTTTTACGACTGCAACCCAAAACTCAGGATTTCCTTTACCAGAACCCATACGAGTTTCAGCAGGTTTTTTAGTAACAGGTTTATCTGGGAAAATCTTGATCCAAACTTTTCCACCACGCTTAATATATCTTGTAAGTGCGATACGAGCAGCTTCAATTTGGTTAGATTTGATCCAACAAGGTTCGCATGCCACAATTCCGTAAATTCCATAAGCAAGTGTGTTGCCTCTAGAAGCCTTTCCGGTCATTCTTCCACGCATAACCTTTCTTCTTTTAACTCTCTTAGGCATTAACATTGTTTTTGTCCTCCTTTATAGGTTGTTTAGACAAAATTTCGCCTTTGTAAATCCAGCATTTGATTCCAAGTTTTCCATAGTTTGTGAATGCAGATGCTGTTGCATAATCAATGTCAGCACGGAGAGTGTGAAGTGGAAGAGAACCTTCCATATATTTCTCTGTTCTAGCCATTGTGTTTGCACCATCAATAACACCACTAACTTGAACCTTGCAACCCTTTGCTCCAGCCTTCATAACTCTTTGCATTGCTTGTTTCAAAGCTCTTCTCCATTGAACACGTTTTTCAAGTTGAACAGCGATTGATTCTGCAACAAGTTTTGCGTCAAGGTCTGGTTTCTTAACTTCTTTGACATTCAAAACAAGAGATTTAACAGGACGAACAAGTTTGTTCAAGTCTTTCTTGATTGCCTCGATTCCTGCACCCTTTGTTCCGATGATCATACCAGGCTTGCCTGTGTAGATGTCAACTTCAAGTTTGTTTTCAGTTCTTTTGATTTGAACTTCTGAGATTCCTGCATTTGCATGCTTTTTCTTAAAGAATTCTCTGATGTCATGGTCTTCTTTAAGATTTGCGGCAAAATCTTGTTTGTTGGCATACCAAGTTGATTGCCAATCTTTGTTGATTCCAATTCTAAGTCCGTATGGATTAACTTTCTGCCCCATTATTTTGCCTCCTTCAACTCGTCAAGGATAATTGTGATATGACAAGTTTTTTTCAAAATTCTGTCTGCTCTTCCTCTTGCTCTGAAAGAAATTCTCTTCATGATTGAGCCTGGAGTTGAATAACACTCAGCAACATAGAGATTGTCTGAAGAAAGACCTTTGTTGTTTTCAGCGTTTGCAATGGCACTTTTCAAAACTTTGAGTGCTTCAGCAGCACCTGCTTGTGGCATGTAACTGAGAATTGCAACAGCTTCATTTGCTTTCTTACCTCTGATATTGTCAAGAACAATTCTAACCTTTGATGAACTCATGCGAATATCTTTTGCAACAGCGTAAGGACGATTGTCTTTATTTGCGGCTCTTTTTTCAGCCTTTTGTCTAATTCTTGTAGCCATCTTCCCACCTCTTAACTTCTTTTTGCGGCTTGTTTTTGTCCCGCATGTCCTTTGAAGGTTCTTGTCAAAGAGAATTCACCAAGTTTATGGCCAACCATGTCAGCAGTAACATAAACTGGAATGTGTTTCTTACCATTATGAACAGCGAATGTGAAACCTACAAATTCTGGGTAGATTGTTGAATTTCTAGACCAAGTTTTGATAGGCTTTTTAACACCACTTTCAGCCATTTCATTGACTTTTTTCATAAGCCTTGGGCTGACATAAGGTTTTTTCATTTCTTTACTCATCGTGGCCTCCTCCTTAATTTACTCTCTTAACCATCAAACGGTTAGATTTATTTTTCTTCTTTCTAGTCTTAAGACCAAGTGCAGGTTTACCCCAAGGTGTAACTGGTGATTTCATACCAACAGGGCTCTTACCTTCACCACCACCGTGTGGGTGGTCATTAGGATTCATAACAACACCACGAACTGTTGGACGAACGCCCATATGTCTTGTTCTTCCAGCTTTACCGAGAGAAACAAGTTCGTGGTCAAGATTTCCAACAGTTCCGATTGTTGCACGGCAAGTGAGAAGAACTTTTCTCATTTCGCCTGATGGAAGTCTGAGTGTTGCATATTTGCCTTCCTTAGCCATAAGTTGAACTTCTGCACCAGCAGAACGAGCAAGTTGTCCACCCTTCTTTGGTTCAAGTTCGATGTTGTGAATAAGTGAACCAACAGGAATGTCAGAAAGTGGAAGGTTGTTTCCAACTCTGATTTCAACTCCGCTTCCGCTCATGAGAATGTCACCAACTTTAAGTCCAACAGGAGCGATGATGTATCTCTTTTCTCCATCTTTATAAGAAAGGAGTGCGATGTAAGCAGTTCTGTTTGGGTCATATTCAATTGCAACAACCTTTGCAGGAATGTTGTCTTTGTTTCTTTTGAAGTCGATAATACGATACTTCTGTCTGTTTCCGCCACCCTTGTGACGAACAGTAACTTTACCTTGTGCGTTTCTTCCAGCATGTTTTTTCTTAACAGCAAGGAGAGACTTTTCAGGTTCTTTTTTTGTCAATTCTTCTGTCGAAAGTTTTGAATAAAATCTTCTTCCGGCTGAAGTTGGATTACTTTTTATGATAGCCATTTTCTCCTCCTAATTAAGATAAACTTTCGAAGAATGCAATTGGTTTGGATTTTTCAGTGAGTGTAACGATTGCTTTTTTATAGTCACTTGTCTTACCAACTGTTCTTCCTTGTTTTGTGTTTTGTGATTTTTCATGTCCTTTAACGATATATGTGTTAACTTTTGCCACTTCAACATTGAACATTGTTTCAACTGCCTGAGCAATTTGAACTTTGTTTGCTCTTTTGTCTACAACAAAACTGTATATTTTGTTTTGAATTCCGGCATAACTTTTTTCTGTAAGAAGTGGTCTGATAATGATTTCATTTGCTTCCATTATGCGTTTGCCTCCTCTAAGAATTTGATTGCAGACTCTGTCAAAACAACATTTTTGTTTGAAACAACATCATATGTGTTTAAGAGTTCAACATTGACAGTGCTGAGATTTGGAATGTTGTTTGTTGCTTTAAGTTCTTTGTCAGAATTGTTTGAAGAAACAACCAAAACTGAACCATTAAACTTGAAAGCGTCCAAGAATTTTTGAGCATCTTTTGTCTTTGCACTTTCAATTTCAAATTTGTCAAGAACTGTAACTTCTTTTTGTGCAAGTTTTTGGCTGAGTGCAGAAAGAAGCGCTGTTCTCTTTGCTTGTTTGTTGACTTTCTTTGAAAAGTCTCTTGGCTTTGGAGCAAACACAACTCCACCACCGATGAATTGTGGTCCTTTTGTTGAACCTTGTCTTGCCCTACCTGTTCCTTTTTGTCTGTAAGGCTTAGCAGCGTGACCTCTAACTTCGCTTCTTGTAAGAGTGCTTTTGTTTCCTTGTCTTTGGTTGGCGTTGTAAGCAACAATTACTTCATGAATGAGAGGTTCATTATATTCCACACCGAAAACGTCGTCTTTCAAAGAAATTGAACCAACTTCTTCGGCTTTCATATTATAAACTTTAACCTTTGCCATTTCCGTTCTCCTTCATTTACTTCTTAATCTTAACAGATTGTTTGATAGTAAGGATTGAACCTTTGCTACCTGGAACATTACCTTTGATCAAAAGTAAGTTTCTATCTGCATCGACTTTAACAATTTCCAAGTTTTGAATGGTCACTCTTTCATTTCCGTATTGTCCAGGCATGTGTTTGTTTTTGAAAACCCTAGATGGTGTTGAGTTTGCACTCATAGAACCAACTTCTCTGTGAACAGGTCCAGTACCATGAGTCATCTTAAGTCTGTGTTGATTCCATCTTTTGATAACGCCAGAAAATCCGTGTCCTTTTGTAATTCCCATTACATCAACTTTATCTTTTTCGCTGAAAATGTCAGCCTTAACTGTTGAACCAACTTCCAAATCTCCGTCAAGGTCAAATTCTCTCAAAACTTTGAAAGGTTCAACTTTTACTTTGTCAAAAATCCCTTTTTGAGGTTTTGTGACATTTTTCTTCTTTTGGTCAAATGCACAAACATATGCATTGTAACCATCAACTTCTGTTGTCTTCTTTTGAACAACTGTCATAGGACCAGCTTCAACAACAGTCACAGGTATAACCAAACCATCGTCAGTAAAGACTTGTGTCATACCGAGTTTTTTACCTAATATCGCTTTCACTTCTCTTTACCTCCTTACAGTTTGATGTTAATCTCAACGCCGGCAGGGAGTTCCAACTTCATAAGAGCATCAATAGCCTTAGCGTTTGGATTATAAATATCAATCAATCTCTTGTGGGTTTTGCTTTCAAATTGTTCTCTTGAATCTTTGTCTTTGTGTGGAGAACGAATCACAGTCACCACTTCTCTGTCAGTTGGAAGTGGGATAGGCCCAGAAACTTTTGCACCATTCTTGCCAGCAGTTTCAATAATTCTCTTGCAAGCTTCGTCAATAAGTGTGTGTTCATAGGCTCTAAGTTTAATTCTCATTTTTTGTGTTGCCATCTTTCTTTTTATATACCTCCTGTATTAACTAATCCAAAATGTTGCATTTTTTCAATCGGGATACGCATTTTTGTGACAAACTTGATTCCCACAACAAGTTTCAATCACTGTCGAACACTACCCCGCGTGTGTCATGCTGTCTGACTTAAAAAAATGTCATTTTGGTCGCCCCGGCATCAAGACCGAAACTCTGGTCCATGCAAATTTTCTTATCGTCGCTTGTATGACGCAAGTAACCTTGCACTTCTTCCCATAAATAACAGCACTTGTATTATAGCAGACAAAGACATCATTGTCAACAGTTTTCAAAAGAAAAATAAAAAAGTCTCCAAAATTTTTGTTTGACCAATTTCAACAATTTGTTTTGATAATTATTATTAATATGGTATCTTATTTTGGTAGAATATAAAACTAATAAAATAGGAGAAACAAATGAACAGCACTGCAAAATCACTTACGCTTTCAAAAAGCACAACAAAAAGTTTAGAGATGACATTAAAAGTCTTGGCAGTCATAGGCATGGTCTTGGCAATAGGAAAATTCTTTTTCCCATCGACCATGGAACAATTCACTCATTTCTCATCCGCTTGGTCAATTGGAAACATAATCAGATGGTTTATGTTTGGCGGAGCAATCTACATTCTGATGGCTGCTTTCTATAAAAATGAAAAAATGGCTAATGTCGCAAAACTCTTTTTGATTCCACTGACATTAATTTCAATCATATTCCTGCCTGACTTCATCAATTTCAACACAAGTCTGACAGATCCAACCAACAGCGCCCTGCTCCTTACTGTTATGATTTTGGAAATTGTTATTCTGATTGCAAGTTCCGTTTTGATCATAATTCTTGCGGGGGGGGGATTTCGAGAGATAAACTTTTGGAAAACGCTTAAAACTTTCCTATTTGTCGTTCTTTTCACAACCCCACTCAACATTTTAGAGTTTTTCAAGTACATAATCCCGGAAAATGTTCTTGCAGGTTTGGCCTACCACAACTTTGGAATTTGGCATTTGATTGCAATCTTTGTTTTGATTGCGATAACGCTTGGCCTTTACTTCTTCCTAAGGAAAAAGGATGAAGAAGAAAAGTGGCAACTTCTTGTTATTCTGTCATTGACATTCATTTTGACATACGTATCCAAAATTTCTGTATCCTTCATATCTGGTTACCAAGGAAAAACACAATGGTTCAATATGCTCCCACTCTATGTTTGTGACATTGGCGCAATATTGATTCCAATTGCCATGTTAACAAAAAAGAAATTTTTCTTGGACAACCTTTTCTTTGTGTATGCTGTTGGTGCAATGTCTGTTTTTGTGTTTATGGGAATCGATTCCTTAAACGGAAATAATTACATATTCAGTTTCAACTACCTATATTTCATTTTGACACACGCTATACTCTTTGCATTGTCAATCATGCCAGTTTTGTTAAAACTATTCAAACCAAAGTTCAAAGGAATATTAAATGGCATTGCCGTCTTCACAGTCCTTTACATAGTCGCAACAGTTGTCAGTGCGTACATCTCAACAATTGCCTTCCCAACTGACAACCCTGACATTTGGGTTTATTGGATGCCAAATTATTGCTTCACACAAATCTGCCCGCTTCCATTGCCTTTAAATTTCCCTTCAACAACAATCTTGGGTATGTCTTTCAATATTCCATATTTGATTTTGTTATACATTTTCTACATCTTAATGTTCTTGGCATTTCAAGGTTTATGGAAAATTGGGAAACTCATTGTCAAAGCGGTTCAAATCAGAAAGCAGAGAAAACTTGAAAACAAAAGCATGACAATCATAATGAGAGCATTAAAAAAATAGTCCGAGTTGGACTATTTTTCTTTTTTGCTTGTCTCATGCTTTTTGCTTGCCATTTGCATGAACTGACGCAAAACTTTGTTCTTGCACATTTGATTGTTTGTTGCCAATCCATCCGGAGCATAATGTTGATTTTTCTTTGAAACATCATATTTGTTCAACAACACTGCTGTAAACTTTTCAATGTTTTCATCATCAAACAAAGAATCAATTTGTTCATAAGAAAAATCTTTTTTCAACTCTGGATATCTCAACACCCCGCCGTTATGTATGACTGAAACATACGTTTCTCTTCCTCTTTCAACAACACAAAAGCAGCCTTTGAAATATCCATGCACAATTTTTCGCATTTGCACTTGCGATTTTATGTCACAGGCAACTTGTTTGTGGTTTGGAAGGTGCAATATAAAATACTGCCAATTAGGGTTTGTTTCCAAACAAACAATTGGACAACCTTCAAATTTTTCTTTCATAAATTTCTCAAAAGGAACTCTTTTTTTTGATTTTCCTTCAACAACAATTTCAACAACTCTGTCACTTAAGTTTTTCAATTTCTTCTTTCTCCTTTATTTCACGGACCTATATTTTAACAAGTTCACAATCAAAAGTCAATACAAATTCAACGAAATTTCTGTCGAAAATGTGTGTTTAAATGAAATTGGAAATATTGTTTATTTAATTGAAAATTTTCAAATTAGATGATAAAATCATATATAACATTGCGGAGTGTAGCGCAGTGGCTAGTGCGCATGGTTCGGGACCGTGAGGCCGTGAGTTCAAATCTCACCACTCCGACCAAAAAAGAACATCTCAATCTCGAGATGTTTCATTTTTTATCTTTTCGTTTTCTTCAATTTCAGCTTTTTCAATTTTGCAACTTTTTTCTGTTTCTTCTTCAACAACGTCGTCAGATGTCAAATTTTCAAAATCGGTATTTAATTTTTCGTCATTTTTTGATTTCTCTTTCTTCTTTGTAGAATTATTTTTCATTTTTTTTGATTTCTTTGAAAAATGAAATATGCTCAAAAATTTGCCAAGCAGCAAAATGATTTTGTCAGCATGTTCCAAGGAATATCTTTTCATAAATGCCTTGCCGGAAATAAGCAACGCAGCAATAACTGCAGAAACCAGAGAAGAGACAACAATGCCAGCAAAATCTGTCATGGATTGAGTTATGAGTGCAGTTGCAACTGCAGCACCAGCGGCACCACTTAAGATAGAACATATATCTCCCAATATGTCCGCAACGATACTTGACACCCTGTCTGCATTTTTTTGCAAAATAATTGCTTCCTTTGCGCCACGCACTTTTTTTGCGGCCATAGCTCTGTAGTTTTTCACATCACAAGCAGTCACCGCCACACCAATCATGTCTGTCAGAATTGCAATGAAAAGAAAAACAATTATGACAACAATTGCGATCGCAATATTCGCACCATTAAGCGCGACCTCACTAAGCACACCAAAAGCCATAGACAAGCAAAATGAAAGCGCCAACACAATCAATGGCCAACGGAAGTATTTTTTGAATTTAGATTGATTTTTTTTGTCCTTTTTGAGGGCACTCATGTTTATTCTCTCCTAAAACAAATCTTAATTTGTAAAAATTATAGCATATTAACAAATTAAAGTAAAATACCAAAAATAGAGCCTTGTTACAGGCTCTATTGAAGATAACAAAAATAGTAAACCTTGTGTCATAGGTTCGGTCGGATTTCCCATTCTCGCACCCAATGTCGCCATATAGGCAGTTTCCTTTTAAGCAAGACATAACACCGAATCGCCACTTAGAACACACTATAATCCTATCTTTGTCTGCAATTGTGCAACAGTCTAGAAGTTTTCCTTGACAGTTTCATCAACTATTCTCTTTTTTTGCAAGTATAGTTTCATCGACAAACAGCCTTTATGTTGGCCCACATAAAGAACCATTCTTAACGCCCAATCCCCATACACTCACTCAAAGTAGGCTACACTGCACACAGCTTTTACCGCAATGCAGGTTCTTTTCCTAGAGAGTGGAAGTCCACCCTGTTAGGTCTCCGCGAAAATTGGGTCGACAGTTATATGCCGTTATAACCTGCCCAAAATTCTTAACTTCCAGCACCTGCCCCAGTTTGGGCAACCAAAGCATGCACCAGAAACTTCATCGATATGCCTCTCGACGCCATTACTTCGTCTTCCTAGTAAAGAAACCGACTAGAATACTGCATCTTCAAGAAATATTATAGCACAAATAAATAAAAAAATCAACGAAGATAGTCTTGTATCAATTTATAAAGCATCTATTGCTGTTTTGTTTATGGAAATTGAATATATGATCAAGAATAAAAACATTATTTCACTTTTGTGTTTAAAATAAAAAGATATGGTCAAAATCCACATCTTTTATTCCAAATTATTCAAACAATATCATATCCTTCTTTCACTTTCAAAGTGTGATTCTTCGCTTTTTGAAACTCGTTTTCTTTCATATTCTTCTCTTGCTTTCTGTTCGACATTTCTTTTCTCAAGAATTTTATCAGCCTTTCTTTTGATGTCTGCTTCATTGGCATATATCGTTTTAAGTTCGTCTCCGACCTCTCCCTTTAGATATTCAATCTTTGAAGATGCTTCTTTGACAGCATTTGGGTGCTTTTTGTCATATGCTTTTCGCTCTTTTTCAACTTTGACCTCAATTTTCTTCATTTCTTTTTGAATTGCCGTGCAAACCTTTGCATATTCAGGATTTGTTTTCATCTGCTCAAGCATATCTTGATAGATTCTGTAAGAAATCCCTGCCTTCCCCAATGAAGAACTTGGCCCAACATTATGATCGCTGACAGCTTTTGTCACTTTGTCCATTTCTTCTTTTAGATCGTCCAATTTTCTGCCATAATATCCATTGGTTTCTTCATTTTGCACAAGAGTATAATCTCGATTGCCAATCAATTTTCCATATTCTCCATAGAGCTCAGAAAGCGCCGCCTCCAATGCTTCTGCATTTTTGCTTTTTGCAAAAACCGTTTCATTAATTCTGCAAAGATCTTCAAAACCCAACAAAGCCCTATCTCCACCAGAATTATTGCGATAATAAGTTTCCAATCTTTGATTCTGTCCTTCCCACCAAGGTTCAAGAAAATCATCTTGCATTGCAAACTTTTTTGATGCAATTTTGAAAGCCTGACCAATAATTTTGGAATCTCTGTTGTTTATTGAACGAATTGCTTTTTTATATTTTTTTAGTTTTTTTTCAACTCCCCCAAGTTGATAATCTCGACAAGTTTCCATCAATCCTCTTATAAGTGATGTAGGATTTTCGCTTGCCGATCTGTTTTTTGAAATTTGATATGCTTTTGCAACAATTTCTTGCTGGTCTTTAGGCAAAGGAGTTCTCATCATTCCGCTCAACATTTGTGTAAAATCTTTATATGTCACTTGCATATTTCACCTCTTGATTATTTAGTATTATAATATCACAAAAATCAAATATAGCAAAACTTTTTTGAGAATTTTCACGAACTTTTGCTTAAATTAATAAAAATAACAATTTTCTATATTGCTTTAACTTCAACTGGCAACATGACAGTGTTGCCCCGCCGTCTCTGGTGAACCCACGACCTTGCGGTTTGCGCCACTATCAGCACTCCATTTCGGTGTTTCCCCTTTTCAGCAAAACTATTGTAATTCATTTGGTCATTCCTAATTTTCAAAAATGAAATAACTTTTGGGAACCATTTTTTGTTTATCTTGCTCTTCGTGTTCAGCCTGCGTCTGTCAACCATTTCCTTCGGAAATACATCAAAGATGTGCAAGGTCTTAAAAAAATAAAAAGCATGAACACTTTTTCGTCCATGCTTCCCTTGGCTCCTCAAATGTCTAATTTCGTGTAACACAAACAGAGAACCTTTTATTTTTGTTTTTTATGCTCAGTTTTATCTCTTCTATTTTTATCTCTAAACACAATGGCACATATCAAAATAATAATACAAAACAGTAATTCCAGTGATGTTTCAAAAATAAGCATAAAATTATTTTGGCACAAGACCGCATAAAGTGTGTACGCTAATGAACTTGTTACCCACAAAATCCAAGACCAGATGCTTAAGTCCTCACTCTTTTTTGTTCTTAAACATTTAACAATTTGTGGAAAATATGACGCAAATGTACAAACTGAAACAATAGCTAATAAGACATTCCCCAAGACTCCCATAATACTTTCCCTCTTTTTTTAAACGCTTATAATTAAAATTTTTATATTTAATTGAAAGAATATAAAATATAAGCATCTTATATATTTTAAATTAAAAAATTGCAGATAAGGTTACCTGCAATTTAAATAATGGCTCCTCAGGTAGGATTTGAACCTACGACCTTGCGGTTAACAGCCGCCTGCTCCACCGCTGAGCTACTGAGGAATATCAACGGTTACGTGACATATTTTATCAAATATCAAATATTATGTCAACATTTTTTGAAAAGTTTTTTGAAATTGCCAAAAAAATAAAGAGTCTTTTGACTCTTTAATCTGCTTTATCTTTGTTTGTCTTTGTTCGTTGCGTTTGCATTTCATCAAACACTTCTTGCAAACGTTCTGTGGCATCTCTGTCGTCTTTTTGTGCTTTGGCAATCTTTGCATCAACAATATCTCCCACAAGTTGACTCTCAATGGCAAGCTTCCTTCCTCTTGAACCAGCACCAATCTTGAGAGCCTCTTTCATTTTTTCTCCAAAGCCATCTCTCAAATAGAGTTCTTGTGGAATCGCGTCTAGATAGAATTTCAACTTTCTTATAGAAGAGGGTGTAACGGTTTTTGAACTTACATTTTTTCTTAAAACTCTCAATTCTTGACAGATTTTGTCTTCAAGTGCAGTCTTTGTGTATATTTTCACACTCGTAGTATCATCTTGCAAAATCTTATAGAAATAAGTAAATTTTGTTGTTGCACTTGTCACAAGAGATCGACGAAGAAAGAAAACTGAGGGCGAAACACTTACACCATTGCCAACTTGAAAAGGTACACTTTGATAGTACCAATCCATGCTGTCTGTTCTAAACAATTCTCCTGCTTTTATATCATCTATAACTTCACTTAGGTTGCAACACTTAAGTGTGAAACAACCCGCACCATAATAAATATTTTTCATAACAAAACTCCTGTCTGATTATAGCATCAAACATATGCAAAGTCAATAACAAAAAACGCATTAACCAATGCGTTTTTAAATATTTTCGGCCAAGAACATTGTTTTGAATTTTTCGTTTTTTTCAAACAACTCATCAAATGTACCAGTATCAATGATCTTTCCCTCATCAAGAAAGAAAATCTTGTCAACATCTTTGATTGTTGAAAGTCTGTGTGCAACAATAACGACCGTACTTCTTCCTTTCAAGCCGTCAATACTTTTCTTGATTTCTCCCTGTGCAAAGTTATCCAAAGAGCTTGTACTTTCGTCAAAAATGATGATGTTGGAATTTCTTAGCAATGCTCTGGCAATTGCAAGTCTTTGTTTTTGTCCGCCAGAAAGTTTGATTCCGCTTTCCCCAACTTTTGTGTCAAGTCCTTTAGGCAATGTTGAAACAAATTCTTCCAAAGATGCTTTCTTGATTGCGTCAACAATTTCTTCATCAGTGGCATCAGCCTTTGCCAAGAGCAAGTTCTCTTTGATTGTCATGTCGAATATATACGGGAATTGATTAACCAAAGAAATTGTGCTTCTCAAGGTTTCTTTATCAAGAGTTTTAATATCAATTCCATCAATCAAAACTTGTCCATCGTCTGCTTCATACATTTTGCTCATCAAGTTGAGGATTGTAGACTTTCCACTTCCGCTTTTACCAACAAAAGCAACGGTCGTGTTTGGTTGAATTTTGAAAGACAATTTGTCAAAAATTTTGTTTTCGGAAACAAGTTTTTTGTTTCTTTTGTACTTATTCTTACCCTTCTTAGTTTTCTTTCCTCTTTCTTTTTTGAACAAAACATCAGCAGTCAATTCTTCATATTCATACTCTTTGAAAGTGTAACTAACATCTTTAAATTCAATTTCTCCAACCAAGTTATCAACGGAGAGTGTGCCAAATTTTTCTGTCACAAATTCATCTTCATCAAAAAGTGAAAACATTCTGTTGTGGCAAACCTTGATATTGACAAATGTGTTTGCAAGATTTCCAGCATTGTAAACAACATCCCACAAGGAGCCACGATTGGAATAAACAATCATAAATGATGCAAGTGTCAAAACTCCTCTATCCATGAGATAGATCCCCAAAACAAGAACTGCCAAAGTTCCAATTCCAATAATGAAATTTCTGATTGACCAAAAATTGACATCGGTTTTGTCAAGTTTGTATCTTTGATTACGGTAATCTTCATAATATTCTTTGGAAACATCAGAAAGTTTTCCTTCCAGTCCCAAAGACTTGATGTCCTTTTCACTTCTTACAATTTCTGTTGTCAAAGAGTTTACTTTGTCATTTTTACGACGAACAATCCATCTGTTTTTACGACGAATTTTGACACGATTGTATTCAATTATTCCCGCAATAACAACCAAAACCACCAAAGCAAGAGAAATCCACGCATTCAAGGTTGTGATGTAAATCAGCATAACTGTGGAAGTTATGATGGTCATGATCATGTCAACCAAAGATGCAAGATTATCGACTATTTGCGCCGGATCCTCAACAATACGCTGAACAAAAGTTCCTGTGTCATGATCATTGTAGGTCTTTGAATTAAGTTTGAATGCCTGCTTTGCCAAATCAAGATTTAAAAGTGACATGATTTTGTTGGAATATTTGAAATAAATCAGATTGATAAAATACCAACATATTCTTTGAAAAACAGAAATTCCAATGATTGTAAGAAGCAAAAACAATGCTCTTTGAAATTCCTGCAAAGTGATCACTTCAATAGTTCTTGCCGTCAGTATAGTCAAGAAAATGTCGCAAGCACAAGCAAATGCAGTCAGCAAAATATAAAGGAAAATCCAACCTTTAAACTTCTTTAGATACATTCCTATATTTGGTTTTTTAGGTTTTGTATCTTTTTTCTTTATTGTTTTGTTTTTCATATAACCTCCCTATAAAATCGTTTATACGAAGGTCCTCATCTATCTATAAAATTAAAATATAACAGACAAAAAAAGGCCAAACGCATAAATGTTTTTGTTTAAATTTTTATTAGACTTTACAATTTCCATTTTTTTTGACCTCCTTTTGTTAATTTTTCTAAAGTCATGTTCGACGCTGTTAATATAACATCAAATTTTGTTAATGTCAACAATTTTTTGAAAATTAATAAAAAAACATCTTAAAAAGATGTTTTCTCTCCATTTTTACTTCTTTGCAGGAACTTCAAGTTTGGTTAATATTGTTTGCAAATCGCTCTTACCTTGAATAATGCTATACTTGTGAACATTCCCATCGGTTGTCCAAAGTTTGATTTTTGCATAGCCCCCAATTCCACCAACCGTACCTTTTTCTATTTTTGCTTTGTTGAAAGCAAAGGCAGATTTAAAATCAATTTCTTTGTTTGAATATGGAACAAAAACAAGTTGATCTCCAATTTTTGAAACTGCATAACATTTGTTGTTTGCACTTGCAATCGCAGCCCCAATCATTCCACCCCAAAAAGCAGCAGTGGAAGTGTTAACTGTTTGGCACAATGCAACCAAACCATCTTCAGCATAATTTTTTGCAATCATTTGTTCCTTTATATCCTTATATTTCAAAGCCATTTTCTTTTCCTCCTTATAATACTTCAATAGTTGTTGCCCAATCTAAGAATTGTGTTTTATATTCCTCAGCCTTTGTCTCGTAACAAGAAAACTGGCAAAGCCAAAAAGCATCAGTTCCTTTCTTTGCAACAGCAAGATAATAAAAATCATTACCTTGAGAAACGTTTGTGTAATAAAAATAAACCAAATTTCTTTCTCCGTCAACAAAGACATCGCTCATCGTGTCCAAACTGTTTGAGTCAACAACAGCTTGTGCATACTCCTGTTCTGTCCAATTTTCATCAGTGCCTTGAGTGTTAAAAGCTACTTTTTCTG
This sequence comes from uncultured Clostridia bacterium, assembly GCA_944372585.1. Taxonomy (GTDB): domain Bacteria; phylum Bacillota; class Clostridia; order Christensenellales; family UBA1242; genus Caccovivens. The sequence continues at coordinate 1,385 of CALVZQ010000008.1, read as the reverse complement.
CCAAAAATGCTTCATCTGCAGTTGACAATGACAAACTATATCCGCTCACACTAAACTCTTGGAATTCACTTGTCAATGTCACACTGATTCCATCATCAGAACTGAATGTTTTTTCAGTCACTCCACAACCAGCCAACATCAAAACAGAAGACAAGCAGGCTACGACAAAAGCACCAATTCCCAAAATTCTTTTTTTCATAATTTTTCTCCCTTTTTATTATTATACTACGGGGGGGGGAGTTGTCAAGAGTTTATAATGAAATTATCTTAATTTTTATAGAATAAGACAAAAAAGCACCCTCATGCGGATGCATAAAGTAGGGCTCCAAAAAATGATAACATTTTTTGGAAAAGGAGAAATCAAACAACAAGCTCAACTTTTTGTCACTTGTGGCAAAAATAAGCAAAAGTGCAGATTGCGACGCCAACCGGCAGTGTTCTTAGACGATTCATCGTCGCATCACCACGGACACTTATTCTTCTGGGTGATATTTTTCTGAAAAATGGAACACTGCATTTATCTAAAAAGAAAAAACCCACCTCGTGCGGTGAGTTTCATCATTAACCGGCAGTGTTCTTAGAAACAAAGGTTTCGCCAGCCACGAACACTTACTCTACTTGGTTGATTTTTCTGGGCAGACGGCTCGGAAAAATATTTTGCTTGCAAAATGCACACAAAGTGTGCCGAACACTGCCAATAATATTTCTAAACTATAATATAAAACAAAAAAGCATCCTCATGCGGATGCTTCGATGATTAACCGGCAGTGTTCTATTTTTCCGGGCCGTCGCCAGCCAAGTATTTTCGACGATGAGAAGCTTAACTTCTGTGTTCGGGATGAGAACAGGTGGACCTTCTCTCTATCGCCACCGGTTATGGTATAATAACATTTCCTTTTCAAAAAGTCAATGATATTATCATAATATTTTGAATATTGCCTATTTAAAAAAGGAGGATAGGATAGGTGGCAATATTCAAACAGAGACAAGTTCTCTGACAACTACACACTTAGAAGGAAGCAAAAATGGAAATATTAAGCAATTTGAGTTCTCAAATTAGCATGGCTTAAAATTTCACTAAATCCGTGATTAAGCCCTCGACCTATTAGTATCGCTCAGCTACACACATTACTGTGCTTACACATGCGACCTATCAACCTTGTGGTCTGCAAGGGGTCTTACTAACTTATGTTATGGGATATCTAATCTTGAGGCAAGTTTCACGCTTAGATGCTTTCAGCGTTTATCTCAACCGCACATAGCTACCCAGCTGTGCCACTGGCGTGACAACTGGTGCACCATCGGTGCGTTCACTCCGGTCCTCTCGTACTAGGAGCAAGCCCTCTCAAATATCCTACGCCCACGATAGATAGGGACCGAACTGT
>CALVZQ010000007.1 GCA_944372585.1 uncultured Clostridia bacterium | reverse complement strand
TTCGTAAAGTTTGTTGTTTGTTCGATCAACTATTTAATTGTCAAAGTTCTCGTCGACAACTGCGCTCTTGCTCATTTTTGACTTAAAGTCAAAAAGTTTCACCTTTTCGCTTGTTGTCTCCTCTTCCCCAAAAATGTAAACATTTTCGTGGGCCCCGGAAACCGCTCTTGCAGTGTCAACATGGGTATTTTACATCATCTCTCCCTCCTTTGTCAACACTTTTTCAAAACTTTTTTCACTTTTTCCAACTTTTTTTATCTTTTTCTTCTCACTCTCTCCACAACTATCCCTCGTGTTCACTATTCTCATCACTTTTTCCATCAAAAAAATGACTACTTCGGTCATTTTCGTATCAATAGTTTATTATTCCGAAACAACAACATTGAACCAACTTTCAATTCCGTTGATTTCAATGCAAAGTTGATATTCTCCAGTGCTTAAGGCCTTTATGCTGTAAGTGTTATCTCCAATATCTTGCAAATAACTAATGATCAAATTCTCACTATTGGAATATATGTATGTCTTACCCTCAATATTTACATTTGCATTAATAGAAAATATTGCAAGGTCATTTTCAGTTAAGAAAATGTTATTATTTTCAATCTTACACCTGTTTAAATTGCTAAAACTGATAATCAAATCATTAGCATCTTTGTTGTTATCCTCACTGTCTGTAGGTTTGTTGACTTCGTCGTTTGATTCGTCAATGTTTGGTTTGTTAGTGTTTGGCTTGTCATCATTTGGTTCATTCTCGTCAACATTTGTAGTTCCCAAAACAGAAACTTTCGCCACCTTTTCAATTACTTGATCTCCATACCTGCCTGTAAGAGTCAAATATGTGTTTCCAACTTTGCTCCCAGTGATATAGAATCCATTCGAACTGATAGTCAGCTGTGCGATATCGTCATCTTCAACAACCATTGTGATGATGGCATCACTGATAGAAGAAGAGTAGTTGACTTTGCTTTTTTCATCTAATTTTAAACTGATATCATTGATATTGATAACTAAATTTGTTGCGCCAGTTTTTGGTATTGCAAAAAATATTATCAATGCAACAATAACTGCAATCACAATAGACGTGATGGTTATGACTGATTTCTTCATTTTTCTCCTCAAAATTACAAAGATAAATATATCACAACTATACACTAAAATCAAACAAATTTCGACATTTTCTATGGCAATCAACGCTCAAATTTTTGTTGTTTTTCCACGTTATTTTTGACAATCTCCCAACTTGCCAAAGATTGCCCCATGATATAAAGGCCAATTAATGCCATATCCTTTTTTGATATTGTTTTATCTAAACTTCTCTGAATGCTTCAAAGATAAAAAAGGGCTAATAAATTTAGCCCCTATTTTTTCAATTAATCCTCGCTTTTTCTTTTCTCTTCAACAAATCTTTGATTTTCTCTGTATGCTTTTGACAAATAAGCACTTGTTTTGTCAAAACCTGACATAATTCCATTGGTACATGGACTTAAATCTTTTTCATCGTAGTTATGAAAACAACCTCTAAATTGTTTGCTATTTCTGACTTTTGTGAAAAATTCATACAACTTTCCGTAAAATTTTGCTGCTTCTGCCACATTTTCTGCCATTTGCTCATAAGCCTCAAGATCATACTCTTTTCCATAACTGCTGCCATATTTTTGTCCTTCTGAATCTTTGAGTTTTTCATTATCATCAAAAGACAATCCATTGTTTTCTGAAACAGAAATTGGTCCGGTTATAGCAATTCTACAGTTTCGTGCACCTCTGAGACTTTCCGTAAGTCCATTTACAGCCACAACACTTTTGCACCCACTTTCTCTATAAGCATACTCATAAGCCATTTGCCCTTCATAGTGCAACATTAAAAACATTAGATTTCTCTTCTTTTCATCTGAATGTTGAAATTGGTCAACAAACGTCATCCAATCAGACTCTTCAAACAGCTTTTGAACTTTGTTTTGATCCTCGCCGGCGCCAAGCATCAAATAATCGACAGGATAACTTGAGAAGAAAATTAAATAAAACAATCCGTCTGTTTTAACTTTAAGATCCTTCTCGTTCTGCTTAGTGTTGTCTTTTTTATGTAAATCAGTTTGCAAACGGGAAAACAATGACTTCCTGTCCTCATCAGAGAGATTATAGACATATTCTTTCAAATCAAACAATGCCGTCTCCAAAGATAATACTTCATCAGAATAAAAAGATTTTCCGTTCGCTGCAATCACGCTTTTTTTGACTGATCTTACTTTCTTTAAATATTCTCTTATATCCATAATCTCCTCCATTTATTTGCTTAAATTTATTTTTATTTTGTTATAATTCTCTCTTAATCAAAATTTGGAAATTCTGAAAAAATGTATCATCACAATATTCTTTCAGATTATTTTTCTTTTTGTTATAATAAGTCCCAGAAACCACACTAGTAATAGCCGAAGAGACAAGAAACCAAAAGCAACAATGTTGATAGCGTGCACACTTCTCCACTCTTCAAACATGCTCTTTCAATCTCTTCAATGCCTTTCCTCCTTTCTCATAATCCAACCCCTTTTTCAATCTAAGTTTATCATAAACAGCATTGGTTGTCAATATGTTATTTAAGAGACATTGAGTTCTCCTACTTTAAGTTATGTCATAACTATTATCATTCCAATAACTGTTGCAATAAAGACTGCAATACCTCCGATTATCCCTGCTATTTTTCGTTTATCCATCATAACCTCTTTTTAAATATTTTATATCAATTTTTTAATTGTGTCAAACAATTTTAAAAAAGCGAGAGTACTAAACACTCTCGCTTTTTTCATTGATTTTTGGGTAAAATTAAGATAATATTTATATAGGAGGCAATTCATGGATACGAAGAAAACATTTGGTACAAACTTAAGAATTTATAGAAAAAGATTAAATCTTACAATAGAAGATGTTGCAAAAAAAATAGGCACAACAAAAAGTTGCGTCTCGTATTGGGAAAACGGTAAGAGTCAACCTTCGGCAGATGCTCTTGCAAAACTTTGTCAAATATTAAATGTTAATGCAGCACAACTATATACTCCTCTTCTAACAGAAGTTAATGAAGAAAACTATAATACTTTAATTAACACTTCTGATAAGCCAAAAAATGCAGTAAAAATCCATAAAGTAAAAGTCCCTATTTTGGGAACTATTGCTTGTGGTCAGCCAATATTTGCAGACGAATCTTTTGAAAGTTATGCAAGCGTAAGCGATGATATTCATGCAGATTTTGGTCTTTGGGCTCAAGGAGACTCTATGATTGGTGCTCGAATTTATGATGGTGATTTGGTGTTCATAAGACAACAAGACATGGTAGAAAATGGCGAAATTGCTGCTGTTTTAATAGAAGATGAAGCAACTCTCAGAAGAGTTTATTACGATCAGCAAAATGCGACATTAACTTTGATGCCTGCGAACCCACAATATCCTCCATTTGTATATCATGGAGAAGAATTAAATAAAATTAAAATTCTCGGGAAAGCTGTTTCCTTTATGAGTATAGTGAGGTAATTATGAAAACTGCACAAGAAATGTATAATTATTGTAAAGATAATGATTTTGGAAAGAATTTCAATAGTGATAGTTGGGGATTAAAGCATTTTCAAGTTTTGGAAAAGAATCTACTTCCAAATGAAAATGCAAGAATCTGTTTTATGGGTATATATTATGACATCACTAATGAACCTCAAGGCTATTACGCTTTCGCATTAACGGATAAGAGATTAATTTTAGCTCAAAAAAAGTTTTTAGGAGGAGACGTAACAAAATTTATAAGCTATGAAAACATAAATGATGTAACAAAAAAGAATGAACTAATTGGAACCAGTTATCTTATTTTTGACACTTACAAAGAAACATTTAAAGTTTTCTTTGGTGGAAAAGAGGCGGACAAAATTTATCCTGTTGTGGAAAATTTTTTACAAACGAAAAAAATAGAGCACATCTCTAACTCTTCACCCGCCGACGAACTAAGAAAATACAAACAACTTTGCGATGACGGAATAATAACCCAAAAGGAATTTGAAGAAAAGAAAAAACAATTGTTAAATTTATAAGGAACAGAAATGAAAGAAAAATGTGTTATTTATGCTAGATATTCAAGTGAAAAACAGACAGAACAATCAATTGAAGGTCAAATTCATGTCTGTATGGATTATGCTGCAAAAAACAATTTAGAGATCATAGACACATATATAGATCGAGCTAAAACAGGCAGAAACGATAATCGAGAAGCATTTCAACGAATGCTTAAAGATAGTGCCTCCCATACTTTTAGCTGCATCCATGTATACGCTCTGGATAGATTTTCTAGAAATAGATATGATAGTGCTATTCACAAGGCAACACTTAAAAAAAATGGAATTAGACTCATATCCGCAACTCAACCAATTTCAAATTCTCCCGAGGGGATATTACTTGAAAGTTTACTTGAAGGCTTGGCCGAATACTACTCAGTTGAACTTGCACAAAAGGTTGCAAGAGGTCGAAAAGAAAGCGTAATTAAAGGACAATATGTTGGTGGGTATGTTCCATTTGGTTATAAAATAGAAAATAAAAAGTATGTCATAAATGAAACTGAAGCACAAATCGTTCAATTAATTTACAAGCTTTATTTGTCTGGAATGTCTTATAAAGAAATAGTTGACTATTTAAGACAAGAAAACGTTTATACTCATAGAAATAAACCATTTGCATCAAATGCAGTTATAACAATTTTAAAGAATCAAACCTATACCGGAATTTTAAAATGCGGAGAAATAATAAATGAAAAGGCAATTCCTCCCATTATTGATAAAAATACATTTTCAGAGGTGCAGTTAAAAATGAGTATACATACAAAATCTTGTTCAAAATCTCCAGAAAATTTTCTTTTAACTGGGAAGATTTTTTGTGCTGAGTGCGGTGAGAATATTATAGGTGATAGTGGCACTAGTAGAACTGGAAAAACATATTACTATTATTGCTGTTCAAATAGAAAAAGAGCCCGTGGTTGCAAATTACCAAAAGTTTCAAAGGAAAAGCTTGAAGACTTTATCTATAAGTTAGCTAAACATCAATTAGCTATGCCTCAATTTTCTAACATTTTGATAGAAAAACTCTCTAAAATGATTGCCGAGAACGACAATACAAAGAAAATAGAAAACTGCAAAAAAGAGATAACTTCCATAAATAAAAAAATGGACAACTTGCTTGAAGCTGTCCAAAATGGTTTTTTTAATGAAAAATTAAAGGAACAAAATGATAATTTACTTTCTCAAAAACGAGAATTAGAAACAAAAATTTCACAATTAGAAAATGATCCGTTTATTGGGAAAACAACAGAAGACATAAGAAACTATGTTATCAATAAATATGCAAAAGCAAATAAAGAGACATTACTAAAAACTTTGGTAAATAAAATTATCTTGTCCAAAGACAAGATAACAATAATTTTTAATATTTATGGACAAAACCGCCATCTTCTACAGGCATATCTGCCAGTAAAATACAGCGGTTCGACCAAAAGCAATGTGGTGGGAGTTATAGGGCTCGAACCTATGACCCTCTGCTTGTAAGGCAGATGCTCTCCCAGCTGAGCTAAACTCCCAAACGCTCTCTAAGTTTAACACACTTAGAGAAACGTTGTCAACTTTTTTTAATAAATTTTTATATTTTTTTTAATTAAATAATGCTCTGATTGATGTGATGTTAAAAGTTTCTGACATTTGTGTGTCTGGATAGTTTGCAATTATCTGTTCAATCAAATCGTTGATGGTCATATCAAGAGAAACGTTTTGATAGTACATTGTTGAAGAACCAATTGTGATATTGAGTTGTCTGAAAGAAACTTCAATTCCACTGCTTGTATCTTCATCGTAAGCATACAGTTGGGTGTAGCCACTTGATGTTTTCAAAGTTAACATCTCTCCAATTGTCATTGTTGAATCGCCACTCTTGATCAAAACTGCAAAAGGAGAAGTTCCTAAATCTTCATATCTGTAAACATCTTCGACAGGACCATTAACATTTGTATAACCTGTTATTGAGTCACTGACAGTGAAAGTTGTGAAATATTTTGTTATTACTGCATCAATTTCAAGTGGTTGATCTGTACCTCTTGGGTTTGCTGCTATGATTGCATTTGCAAGGTTTGTCATTGAATTTGTATCTGACAATTCATAAGTCGTCTGATCATAAGTGAATCCAGTAACTTTATGGAATGAATACCCTGTTGACCAATTGCTATCAACACCCAATTCATTTAGTTGACTGATGTCTTTAACAGTGAAACTAGTTGTCAAAGTGCTTTGTCCATTGAAACTTGCACCGTCTGTGTTGACATTGACCGTGTAAGAAATTGCTTCTTCTTTCAAATAAACATCAAGGTTTGTTGTTTGAGTGTTGATTTCAGTGATCACATTTCCATTGATGTCTTGCCAAGAATAGTTGTATCCATCAACAACTGGCACACTCTTATCCGTCATAACTGTGATTGCATCGTCAAGTTCATAATGTTGATTTTCATAGATTTCAACTGTTTGCAAAACATTGTTGTCAGTTCCGTAATAAGTCACATTGATTTTGTTTTGTTCTTGCCAAACTGCTGTTAAAGTGATTTCTTCGCTATAGTCAAAACTTGCTGTGGTGTAGATTGTTTCGGACTGATCTCCAATAATTTGCCAGCCCATAAATCTATATTCGCCACCGGCATATGTCAAAGTTGGAAGTGCATCACCAAAAGTGTAGGTTCTCACTGTTGCGCTGCCATCATCTGTTTCAGGTGTTGTGTGAACAGTTGTAGGATCCAAAGGTTGTGCTTTGTAGCTGTATCTAACTTCAAATGTTTTGATTTCAAAAACAGCCAACAACTCCTCATAGTCAGTCATCTTGACATTAATTTCTGAATCTGTTGTCAAAAACTCAACAACGTCCAAAGATTGATAATCTTCAACATTTCCTTCAAACCAACCCTTGAAATCGTAACCATTTGAAATTGCTTTAAGATTGATGGTCTTCAAATGACTGTTGTTGATTGTCATTTCTGTGTCAGCCTTGTTTTCATATGCAACTCTTGCATAAACCTCTTCTGAGGCTGGATTCTGATCTGTGTAAACTGCCACAGCAACAGATGCATCAATTGAGTAATATGCAGCAAAAGCAGTCCCAACGATCATCAGTGGAAACAAAACCACCATTGCACAAATAATTAAAATTTTTGAGAGCGTTCTAGACATAATAACCTCCTAAGTTAACCACATTATAACACAACAAAAATCTTAATTCAATACCCAAAGCAAAAATTTTTGACAAATTTAGTGTATTTTTGATAAAAAAATGTGTTTTAGCCGTCCATAATCATTTTGTCGGCAATTAAAGCAATGAGTTCTCCATTTGTTGGTTTCTCATTTCTATTATATATCTTTAAGCCGAAAATATTGTTAATATTTTCAATTTTGCCTCTGTTCCAGGCAACTTCAATCGCATGACGCATACCTCTTTCAACTTTACTTGAACTTGTTTCAAATCTTTCTGCAATGGTTGGATAAAGTTTCTTTGTGATTGAACCGATAATTTCTGGCTCTTCCACTGCAAGTTTGACCGCTTCTCTAAGAAACTGGTATCCTTTTATATGTGCTGGTATGCCAATACTTATAAATATGTTGGAAATCTTTTCATCAAGTTGCCTATTTTCACTCTGAGAGCGTCCATTGTTCAAGACCTCATTGATTCTGCTTTCCAAATTTTCCGGTGTAACTGGCTTGATCATGAAATAACTCGCCCCTGATTGAATGGCTTTTGTCACAAACCCACTGTGAGATAGGTTTGAAACAAAAAACACCTTAGGCATTTTATCTTTCAAAACTTTAATTCTGTCAAGCACAGCAAATCCGTCCAAATTTGATAGCATGACTTCCAAAATAAGCACGTCGGGTTTGAGATTTAGGACGTCGTCAACCACTTTGGCACCATCACTGCTGGCCCCAACAAATTCAAAGGTATCATTTTTTTTAAAATATTCAACAATCAAATTATCTTCTGTATTGTCTGCGACATAAATTTTTGGTCTTCTGTTTTCTTTTACTGTTTCCATAATAATCTCCTTTATTTTTGTTAAATTTTGCTCTGTTCTTTTCAAAACAAGATAAAGATAACACAAAAATTTACTTTATCTAAATAAAAATATTGACAATTCTGTCGTCAAAAATACAAAGTTGTCGAAATCATCAAATTTTCAAAAAAAGTGACGGAAATTCAAAGAAAATGAACATTAAAAAAAGATAAAAGTTAGAATTATTGTTTTTTCAAAGAATATTCAAGTTTGTCGTTTCTTTTGGTTGATAAAGGCTTCGCTCAAACTTATAAACCTGAACATGGTTGTTTTTTCAATAAAAAAAAGACTGATTTTTTCAGTCTTATTTTGTTTGTCTTGATTCAATTTGCGTTTTCCCCAAAAGTTCATAAGGAGTTCCCGCATCTGCTTCAGAATTTTTGCTTGCTTTTGTTCTGTAGAGATAATAATTTTCATCTGTCTCTTCTTCTTCGTCTGTTTCTTCCGAACTCTCTTCATCTTCTTCCACTTCTTCAAGACGAGCATAGAAATAGATGTAAGTTCCATCATATGCATAAAAAGTTCCGTCATAAATTGCTGTCATTGTCACAACTGTTTCACAAGAAATTGTTGCACTTCCACCATTGAAGAGAGAAGAAATGTCTGCTTTATAAATTGATGTTGTTGTAGAAAGATAGACTGTTCTTCCAGAAACAAACAAAACGTTGTAATCGGAAATCGGTTCACCAGCGCTTTGCAAAGAAATTGCACCAGATCTGTTGTTTCTGATGTCTGAATACAACAGTGCTCCTGATGAATTTGTGAAAACATAACCATAATCAACAGTTCCCGTTGAGATCAATGTGATATTTGAAATTGATGAAGCTGAGAAAAATGTTTTTCTGTTGTTTCTAAAGGCATTTTTTGAATTATCACCAGTGACATCTGACATAAATACTTCAGTTTCATGTCCGGTCATTGTATAAAACAAAACATCTTTTTCTCTGCCTATAAATGTGACAGTTGTTCCTTGTTCATGGAAAACGACTTCAGCATCACCATCAGAAATCAAAATCCTTTGCACATCACTGCCTGAAATGTCAGCATTCTCTTCATCTGTTCTTGTTGTGGTGAAGAAAATGTATCCATTCCAATCTAAAGTGCTTCCCACCTTGTCTTTTTGGTATGTTTTAGGGATTGCCACACTCACAACGTCTTCCGCAATAACACTTGCAGAAACACGACTTCCAATCTGAATCTTGATCAAATCTGTTCCAGCAAGCATGACGATATAATAGTTTCCATCATATTTCAACACTTCAATTTGCGTAATTTCACCATTTGTGGTGTATATCTTTGATTTTCCATCTCCGTTCAATTGACTTCTGTACAAAGTCGTGTAGTTGTAATAATTGTTTGCATTACCCTCTGAGTCGATCGCTTTTTGACGGTTAGGAGTTGCGTAGTAGATGTGATTTCCAAGCACAAACATAAAATCATTTGTGTGTCCTGCAACTTCTGTGGTGACTTTTTCAACATTTTTTGGTGAATAATCTTTGTTTTTTGCTTCAAGATCAATATTTGTGTTAAGCCTTGCAAGATAACTCAATCTTGCCGCTGTTTTATAGTCACTGTCTGACGAAAAACTGCTTATATCAGAAAAAGCATTTCCATAATAAAGATATCCGTCAACCATAACTGCGGAATTTCCATTATATATCAATTCTTCACTGCTGTTGTTGATGCTTCCAACGGTGGCACAACCACCAAGCAAAAAGCCAAAACCCAAAATACAGCATAATATTTTTGTAATTTTTTTCATGTATGCTCTCCAAGTCGTTTCATTTTACAATATTATTGCCCCAAATGTCAATAAAATTTCACGATCCAAATTGACAATGCAATTTTTTGCCTGTTAATCGATGTCTATCAACCTGTTTCCAACAATGTCACAAGAAGTCAAAAAGTATTCGACACCGTTTTTCTTTAAATACAAGTTTTGTTTACAAACCGCATGAATATGTCCATAAACCACTTTGCTCACCCCATATTTTTCAATCAATGCGGTCACTGCATTGTCCTCTTCCTTATATGTATAAGGTGGATAATGCAACATACAAATGATTTTGTCATCATCAGAAGTTTTCAACTTTTGAGCGTTTTGCAAAGTCATTTCCAAGCGAATTAATTCTCTGTTAAAAATTTTCTCATCTTCTGCACTCAAAGGTTTGTTCACATCAGGAAGATTCCAAAGCCTAGTTCCGCAGATGACACAGTTTTCAAACTTTAAAGCATCATTCTGAATGGCATAAAAATTTTCAGGCAAAGAATTTCTGACAGCAGAAATGCTTTTCCACCAATAATCATGATTGCCACGAATGATAATCTTTTTCCCTGGCAAGCCTTTCAGCAAATCAAAATCTTGAATTGTTTCTTCCAACTTCATTGCCCAAGAAAAATCACCAGCGAGCAAGACCAAATCCTCCTCGCCAACCCTCATTTTCCAGTCTGAAAATATCTTGTCCAAATAACCTTCCCAAGTTGGTCCAAAAATATCCATCGGTTTTGGATTATTGATTGAAAGATGCAAGTCACTTATCGCAAAAACTCTCATGCAAGTTCCTTTAAAACTTCTTGAACAAGACGCATATCAACTTTTCCGTTGTAATTTGCCTTAAAATGCTTCATAACTGTCGGAATTGTTTTGTCATCAAGTTTCAAAATGATTTCTTTGATTTCTTCTTTGTTCAGCATTTTTGGCAAATATCCAGAAGCAATTTCAATCTGTCTTTCAATGGATTGCACTTCTTGGACGTTGCCAACTTTTGCATAGTTTTCCTTTTCCTCGTTGAGTTCTTTGATAACTTTTTGAATTATATTTGAAACGTCTGCATCTGCAAGAGGTTTTTCCCTGTCTCCTTTTGCAATTTTCTCAAGCAAAATTTTGTTCATAAGAACACTATAAAATGCTCTAGCCACAGTATCCTTGTTTTTCATGGCTTCAATGTTCGCTTTTTTAATCTGTTCTTCAATCATTGATTTTTCTCCTTTATGAATATAATTATATATCTTTTTCATATTCAAAGGCAACTAATTAATCGTCAACCCAAAATTTTTTATGTTTTTAATTGACAAAAAAAGTATGTTTGTGTATAATAAGCGTGTTTCAAAAAAATTATGGTGATATAGCTCAGCTGGCTAGAGCGTACGGTTCATACCCGTAAGGTCGGTGGTTCGATCCCACCTATCACCACCAAACTGGCACTTGCCAGTTTTTTTGTTAAAAAAAGATTTTTTTCAAAGTTTTGCACCTATAAGAAATATTATGAAACAATCAAATTAAAACTTGCCTAAAAACAAAATATGCTAGGAATAACCTAGCATATTCTTTTATTTCCTCAATTCGTCAACCGTTTTCCTTGTGTTTTCAGCAATTTCTTTTGCATAATCTCTTTTTGGATTGATCTTCTCCACAAAAGACTTGATGAAACCACTGTTCATAAAAACCAAAGAAAACACTTCAAAACCATTTTTTAACAATTTCACAATCACTCCTTTAAATTTTAAAGTTTGCTATCAATATTTTTGATTGTTTTATTTATTTCTTTAAGTTCTTTTTTAGCTCTCTTATTTTCTTCAACTGCTTCTCTCTGTTTCTTTGCTGCCTTAACCGTTCTTGCCTTCAAACCATCTGTTTCTTTGGAAATATGTCTTGTGTTTCTTTGAATCTTTCGTGTTTCTTCTTCAATATTTTGCAAATGAGCATTTCCGGAAGCAATTTCAGATTGAATTCCACCCTGTCCTCTAATGATTCTTCTTGCATCTCTATGTGCACCTTTGAAACCACCTTGCACATCTCCATGAATGGTATCAAACCCTTGACGCATATCTCCTCTGCCAGCCTGAATTTCTTGATAAGTCTTTTTCGTGTTTTCGGCAGTTTCTTTTTGCCAGTCAGGTTTCTTCCAGAAGGATTTTTCTTTGAATGCGCTGTAGAGTTTGCTTTCTCCCAAGGTGTCATTAACATTTCTAAATGGTGTCAAAGCAAGGTCTTTCAAACCTGTCAGTCCGCCTTTGTATCTTTCATATCTGGTATGACTGTCGCTTCTCAAAGTTGAATGAACATTTTGTCTGGCTCTTGCAGCATCCAAATCTCCCTTCCTATTAGCCGCCGTTGTTCCAAATTTTCTACGAGTTTTTCTAAATTCAGAGTCACGATCTTCCAAATTTGATTTAAGCAATCTCATTTTTTCGGCTTTCACTGAGGTTGAGCCACCTGCAGAGCCCCAAGTTCCAGCCTTCTTGCTGGCTTTTGTTGCACTCCACAATTGTTTTGCCTCATCTGTCGTGAATCCAGCTTTAATAGCCTCACTCATAACATTTTTCTTATTAAGATTTGCATCGCTCATGTTTGACAGTTTCTGATTGATGAATGTTTCTTTATCGGTTGTATTTTGCAATTGATCTGCACGTTTTTTGTTTCTGTTTTCTCGCCAGCCATGATATGATTCTTGCACTTTGTTTTTCACTGCTTTTGCCCCGCGATACGCGTTCACAGGAGCTTTGATTACTCCCACTCCCGCACCAACAGTCATTTTCAGTGCAGTTCCCGCAACGGCGCCAACTTCTTCGGAAACTCCTTTTCCAACCTCATGAGCGTCCGCACCACCAACAAGTCCAGACAAGGTTGCAATGAACGCTTTGATCGTTATCAGTCCCACAATGATCACAAGGATTTGTGCGAAATAATCGGCAATTGGGATATTAAAGAAATCTATTTGATTCAAATAAGGCAATATCAAGAAAAATATATTCATGCCGACGACAGCTCCATAAGCCATCAGAACTTGTTTCATGAAATTCTCTCGCCAAGCACCTCCAGCCTTTCCACCATCAAGCGGGGCAAGACCAAACAACGGAGGAGCAACAAGGAACAAGCCAATGCACATAAGCAATCTTGTGATGAGTCCGATGATTATGTTGATAAACAACACTGCACAAACAATGCAGCCACCGAAGCCAACAATAAAGTTGAAACTCCATAAGTCATAATAATACCACACCAAGCCCACGTTAAATTTTGAAAATGCGTTGGCATTTTGAGTCAAGAAGTTGGTGAAATATTTGAAACTTACCCACACACCATTTGAATCTGTTGAGTTTGTTATGTATCTCAAGTCCATGGTGTAATTCAAGTGTAAATTGCAGGCAAATGCCGTGTCAACCATGTCTGCCCCCAAGTCCACATCATTTGCCGTTGCAGCATTTGCAAAAAGTTCATCTGCTCCAAAACCAGACAGGGCAGACATTGGCGTTCCAATTCTCACACGGTTGGCATTATACGCCGCAACTCTAAAAAGAGAACCTGAGAACGTCTGATTGCTTGAACCTATCAAAACCAATTCTTTGGCATCAGCAATAAATATTTCTGCATCTGCGTTCGTTCCATATGCAATTGCACCGCCAAAGCCAAAAATGTCATAATAGATGTACGTTCGATTACGAGAGGACTCAAGTCCTGTGGCAGTCTTTGATGTGTCAACACTTTGCAAAAGAGATACTTTGTCCCCATACATCGCTTCGACATTTCCGCTTGTTATGGAAGTCATAGAGTCCAAAGCGGTCAAAATTGCTTGAGAAAGATAAAGTCCCAAGACAACAATGATTGGCACTGCAACTATGTTCAAAACTGCTTTTCCTGCTGTGTAAACATATTGCATAGGTCCTTTTGCAGCTTTATCATCATAACTGTAATGACTTTTTACAATTGCAACAATTGTGCTTATAAAACAAATAATGATTCCAAAAACAATGAATGACCAGAAAACAGTTGAAAGTGCAGAATATTCAAATCCATCTGCATTAATTCCCAAAATACCTGTAATAAAATTGGTCACCAAATCTCCTGCAACGGCTTCTCCATCAACATAATAGACATCAAGTCCTGCAAGTTTACGAAACAAAAGTTGCAAGCAATCAATCACACAAGCCAAAGAGGCATAGAGCAGATAAACAACTTGTGGAATGAGATTAAAAAGTGATTTGAAAAAATCGCCTACCCAATCAAAAATCCCCAACAGCATTGATGTTGTCAAAACTTGCCCCTCCTCTTTCTTGTTATTTTTCTCATTATAGCAAATAAAATTACAATTTACAACAAATTTCATAAAATATCAGACAAATTTTGACCAATAACTTGCCACATAACTCTGAAAAAGATTGTATATTTGATAAGTTGTAATTTTTTCGTAAATAAATTATAATATTCGTATGAATGAAAAAATCAAACAGAAACTTAAAACATTGACAACCAAACCAGGTGTCTATGTCATGAGAAATAAAAGTGGAGAAATCATCTACATTGGAAAAGCTAAGAATTTGAAAAATCGTGTAAGCCAATATTTTCGCAATTCTCCAAAACCTAGCAAGGTTCAGGCAATGGTGAATAATGTTGATGATTTTGACTATTTTATCGCCGTGTCTGAACTTGATGCTCTGGGTCTTGAAAGCAATTTAATACACAAACATCAACCATTTTACAACATTTTGTTAAAAGATGGAAAAGCCTTTCCATACATCAAAATTGACCTCAAAGAAGATTTCCCCCGCCTTGAAATTGTACGTAAAGTCAAAAAAAATGACGGGTGCAAATATTTCGGCCCATACATTGCAGGAATTGACCCCAGAGAAATTTTGAAAACAATCAACATGGCTTTCAAAATCAGAACTTGCAAATCAAAAATCTCTTCCTCTTCTCATGCAAAGAGAGAGTGCTTAAACTTTTCTCTCGGACTTTGTCTTGCTCCATGCACAGGAAGAACTACAAAAGAAGAATATGGAGAAGAAATCAAAAAAGTCATTCGTTTTCTCAATGGCAACGATGACGAAATTGAAAAAATCTTAAAAGACAAAATGGAAACCGCTTCAAACTTGCAAAATTTTGAAAGAGCAATCGAACTTAGAGAAAGTTTGAAAATGGTTGCAAAACTTAAGCAACGTGTTGTCGCAAATCTTCCAAAAGATGTCAACAAAGATGTTTTTGCTTATTACACCGACGGGATTAGTGGCGTTGTCAATGTCATGGTTGTGAGAGGTGGAAAGATTTTGGGCATTGTGAATTTTGAACAGAGCGATGCTGAAATTGAAGAAGCAGACACTCTTTTCAACTTTATAAGTCAATACTATGCAAATATGCTCGTTCCAAACGAAATCATTGTCAGTCACACTATTGATGAAGATTTGCTTAAAAGTTTCCTTGAAAAAAACGTTAAAGTGATTTCCAATCCTCACGGAACCAACCTAACTCTTCTTAAAATGGCAAAAGAAAACGCAGAAGAATATTTGGAAAAGAAAATGGAAAAAGAGAAAATTGCCTACAACAGCAGCATAGGTGCAATGAAAATGCTTCAAGAAAACCTTTCTTTGCAAAATTTGCCTAAACGTATTGAATGTTACGACATTTCTCACATCAGCGGAACAAACAAAGTTGCTTCAATGGTGGTTTTTGTCAATGGTGTTGCAGAAAAGAAAGAATATAGAAAATTTAAAATTAAAACTGTTGAAGGCAATGATGATTTCGCTTCTTTGAAGGAAACTTTGTCAAGAAGGTTGCAAAGATACAAAGACAAGAATGGCGAAAGTTTTAAAGAGAAACCTGACTTGCTTGTTATAGACGGCGGAAAAGGGCAACTGTCTTCGTGTTATGATATATTGAAATCTTTCAATCTCGAAAACGAGATTGATATTATTTCTCTTGCAAAAAAACTGGAAGAGGTGTACACAACCTACAGCAATCAACCAATAATTTTGAAATATGGCAGTGCAGAACTCAAATTGTTGCAAAGAGTCAGAGACGAGGCTCACAGATTTGCAATTACTTTTCATAGACAGATAAGAACCAATGCCCAAACACATTTGGAACTTGAAGAAATCAATGGACTAGGGAAAGTCAAAATCAATGCACTGTTAAAAGCTTTTGGCTCAACAGAAAATGTTAAAAACGCAAGCATTGAAGAACTTTGTTTAGTCAAAGGTATCAACGAATCACTCGCACACACCATCAAAAATCATTTCAACAATTAGGAGAGTGACAAAACTCTTCTTTTATTTTTACTCCGAGCAAATTTTAATTCAGATTCTCAATCTAAGATTCACAATTTACAAGAGCATTTCAAAAATTATTTCAATAAAATTTTAAAAATCATTTACATTTAAAAACATATTTGATATAATACATAAACGATTTGATTGTCAATCAAACAAATAAATATGCGCCCGTAGCTCAGCTGGATAGAGCGTTCGTCTACGGAACGAAAGGTCGCGAGTTCGAATCTCTCCGGGCGCACCACTAAACCCCAATACTAAAGGGACTTCTAGCGATTTTGACTATTGCTAGATTTTTTATTTTGGCCAAAAAATTATAAAAATTATTTTTATAACAATTTCATTCTTCATCACAAAAATCGGCAAAATCTAAATAACACAATTTTCGCAAAAAATAGGCTAAAAATGGGCAATGTCTACGAAAAAGTATCAATCTTAACCTATGTAGAAAAAAATAATAAGAATTTTTTTGATTTATATAAAAAAGCACCTTATTTTAGGTGCTTTCTTGTTAAACTTTTTTCATAAGCAATTTGCCGGTAATTTTTTTATTGTAAACTCCAGGTAGAAGTTCGACAAAACATAATCCAACCTCATCTCCGTTCTTATTATAAATATAGCAAAGTTGCTCAAAATATGCGAGGTTTAACTGCCCGTCAATTATTGGCACAATTTTATAATTTCCCTCTTTGATATCCGGTATTTTTAATTCCCATTCACACGAGAATTTATAACCATTCTTTTCCACAAATCCCAATGGCTTCATTTCATAATTTGTCAATCTTTCGCTTGTGCAGTTCTTTTTTATATATGTTCCATCAGAATATTTTTGTTGTGGAAAGTTAAAAAGCATAATTTCTTCATTATCATAAAATCTCATGGAAAACCACTCCCAATGAGTATGAATATCAAGAAAATTGAAATTTCCACCTTGTTTGTCAAACCAAGTGCTTCCTTTGACTTCAATTTCTTTCCCTTTCAATTTTAATTTTCCCTTTGTTGGCATGTTTGTATAGGAATAATAAAAAGTTGTTTGACTCTCATTTTCCGTACCCATGAATAATTTCCCGTTATCACAATGCCAAAAAGCACCTTTCCCATAATCTAAATCTAGACTGAAAGAGAAATTGTCGCCAAAGCAATCAATTTTCATACCATTTTCATTTTTTAATACACTTGCATTTCTAAACAGAATAAAGATTATTATTTTCATCTCTTAAAATTGAAGTGGAATACCACCACTCACTGCATTTTTTATGAAGAAGCCATTCTGTGTCAAAGTCGCCTAAATCGTTGATATTATATTTGATTTGTTCCAATTTCCTCTCCAACTTTATGCCAAACCTGCTTGGAAATCAGCAATTCTTTGTTGAATTTCTGCGATTTCTGCATCGGCTCTTGTCTTAAATTCTTCAACACGTTCATTATAAAGATTTATTGTTGTTTCATATGCGGACATAGCAGTTTCTTTAATAGTTTCTAAAATTTGTTTACTTTCTTCTTTGAGATTTGCAACAAATTCTTCATATTTTTCAGTTAATTGATTTTTAACTTCATTATATGCTTTTTCAGCTTCGTCAAAAGCTTTTTGCAAAAATTCTTTTTCTTCAGCAGATGAATCTTCAGTTGCATCTTCAAGGTTTTGTCTTGCTTCTACAAGTAATGTATATGCAGAATCAAGATTTGTCAAAATCGTCTCATGGATGCTTTCAAAGGTCGTTGAAATTTCACTGCGTTTTTCAAATGCCACTTGTTTAAGTTCATCAGCCTGTGCTTTAGCGAAAGCAAAAAGTTCTTCTGTGGTCATGTTTTGATATAATTTTGCTTCCGTTTGCATTTTATCAATAGCCTCTTTAATATTGTTGTTTACTTCAGTCACTGCTCCAGCAAAAACACCATTTTCTGCAAAATAAGAGTTAACAGTTTCTTTTGCCTTATTTGCAAGATTTTGATAATACTCACTGTCTTCAGCTGAGATCGTAATTCTCACAACCTTGCTGCCCACAGCACTTTCATCACCGCTGTTCATTTTGTCCATTTCGGCAGCAGTTTGAGCAAACTTTTCCGCTGCAACTTCCACTTTGAGACCAACAAAGGAAACCAAAGCCAGCATTTCTTCTCCATCTTCATTGATTGCAACTTCTCCAATCACAGTGTCGTCATCAAGAATAAGTTGAACACCCGGATTTGTTTCAAGTTGCATAATAGCACTTGCTTCTTCATTTTTTCTTAAGCCAAACGCAAGTCCAAAAGCCACAGCAACTGCAATGATAACAGCAAAAATCCCTACAACTAATCCTTTTTTACTTTTTGTTTTTTCACTCATTTTCCCCTCCTATAAAAATTTAAAAATTTGGTTCAAATCAATGAGCCTAACATAAGTATACAATAATATTTTTACAAAATTAAACACATACAAGATTAGTTTGAATGTTATCATACAATTTATGCTTATGTGTCGTTTATTTTAATATATATTTAAAATATTCCAATAACTCTTCTTTTGAACAAGGAATTTCTCCGAGTAAATATTTATCAAAAAGCGCGCTAATTCCTGCTACCACAAATTCAATATAAAGTTTGGTTTGGATATCATCTTTAATACCAGATTTTTCAGCATTTACAATATTTTTTAAATTATTTAGACAAATTGTTTTCAAAATATTTTCGTTGTTATTATCTCTTATTAACTTATAATTTATCTTATATTTTTCCAAAAAAGTTAAATACATTTCAATTTTTTTCAAAATATAATCTTTACAAGAAAACTTTTCGTTTTCATCTTTATTCAATGTTATTTCGCTATACATATAATCTACACAATGCGAAGCAAAATCATATTTATCTTTGAAATGATCATAGAACGCAGAACGGCTAACAAGTGCCTCATTACATATTTCGACAACGCTTATATCTTCAAATGATTTTCGTTCCAAGAGTTTGATAAAAGCCGAAACTAAAAGTTTATTATTTTTTTCTATCCGTAAATCTATATTTTTCATAAACTCCCAAACTCCTAAATTTGTTAAAAGAATTAAATTTTTCATAATTTTAGCATAATTATTTATATTTTCAAACAAATTTAGTAAGAAAATGTCCTTTGATCATATGGGACATGACTTTTGCAATGTGAAAGGCTAAAACAACTTAACAACATAGCAAAGTCTCAACTTCGTGTCTTACAAAATACAAATAATAAATATCTATTAGAAAACAAAGACATTAAAAATTAATTAATGCCTACGAATTTGTTCTTGATTTTTTCAAAGTTTGTAAAAAAATGCCGTTTTGTGACATGTTTTTTATTTTGTTTTCATTTAAAGTTGTAAATTTAAAAAACAAAAAGCCTATCTACCTTATTTTGTAAAAGTTTTAGGCTTTTGCTTAAATGATAAAATATGATAAAAATAGTGCAAAAAGAGTAAATTATATCATTTTAAAGTGCTTTAAATGAATTTTTGTATTAATTTCATTATTTTTTCTTATCTTAATGAGCGGTAAAATCATTTTTTAAAAAAATCTCTGAGAAAACTCTAGAGGTTTTTACATTTTTGTTCTTTCATCAAAATTTAACTTCGGGTTTTTAACTTTTGCAAGAATATTTCCATCATATTCACTTTTTGCTATTGGATTTTTTATAATCATGTTTGAGAATAGTTCTTCGCAAGGATTTTTGATTTCGTTAATCTCTGCTCCCCATTTTTGATAGAAATTTGTTGTGATTTGATTTTTTAGGCATAAGAATGTTATTGGAAGAATTGTGCCACACCTCTTGGAAAATTGTTCAACATCTCTTATCATCCAATTCATAAAGAAATCACCGAGATGTATCCCTCGGAATCTGGGATCAATCTCAATTTTTGCTAGTGTAATATGCAACTTCGGTGATGTAATTTGCTTAACTGTCGAGTCGTTATGTTTTGAATTGTCACGTTGTTGCATGAAAAGACATCCAATGTTGTCACCATCTCTGTCACAAAGAAAATAAAATTTTCGCATAGAAAAATTTTCCGGGCTAAAATCTCCTTTCTCGACCATATGATACAGTCCACCTCTGTACTCAATCACAAACACCCTATCACCATATTCTAACAATTTTTCACATATTCTTTGCTCTAAGTTCATGTCAGAATTTTATCATGGTTTTTCAAAAATATCAATACCCAATTTGCATTTACCACAAAAATTGTGATTGTTTTTTATTTCAGAAACCCTTTGATGATTTGGGCTTGAGCTTCTTCTTCAGAAAGTCCCAATGTCTGCAATTTGACAATCTGATCTCCAGCAATTTTTCCAATGGCTGCTTCATGAATAAGTGTTGCATTGATGTTTTTCGCGACAATCTTTGGTATGCTTTCAATTTGTGCTTTGTCCAAAATGATGCCATCACATTCAACATGACCAAAACATTCGTTTTCACCTTTGATGTTTGACACAAACTTTTGTTTTGAATTGTCCTTTGCAACACTTCTGCTTATCACTTCAACACTAGAATTTTTACCTTTCAAAATCACATTAAACACCGTCTTTGCAACTTGCTTTTCACTTGTCAAAATTTTTTCTTTGATAATCAATTTTGTATCATCATCAAGATATGCTTTTGTTTTTCTGTCAGAATAGGAGACTCCTCCAAGCTGAATCGTCTCCATCTCAAATTCACTTCCATTTTTCATGTAGATTTCAGTTGTAGGATTTAAGATTTTTTCACCTTGGTTGTTTCCAATTCCCAAATGCTTTTCAATGTACTTAACCTTGCAATTTTCTTCCAAATGAAATGTGTGAATTCCGTCATGTTCACTTTTTTTATCACTTGGATTGTGAATTCCGCAACCTGCAACAATGAAAACTTCAGCACCTTTCCCAACATAGAAATCATTATAAACAAGGTCACTGAAGTCCCCAACAGTGATGATGACTGGAATATGAACACTTTTGTTTTTGACACCTTCTTTGATTATGATGTCAATCCCTCTTTTATCTTTTTTTGGAAGAATTGTAACTTCGTCGTCTGATTTTCTGTCAACACTTTGCCCATTTTTCCTTATATTGAAACTTCCTTGTGGAACAGAATGCATATCTGCGACCTGTTTCAAGAGGTCTTTGTCTATTTGAGTCAACCTAGTCATTTATTAGCCCTCCCAACTTCCTGCATTTTGGACTGTTTAAAAGCGGAAGCATCTCTTTTTTCTTTCCAATAATCGCATCATTAGTGCTGTCTAACAACAAAATGTAATCAGCACTGTCAATCAATTTCTTTTGATGACTCACAATGATGATAGTTTTGTTTTTGAGTTTTTTGAAAATGTCCACAAGACTGTCAAAACTCCAAAGGTCAATACCTGCCTCTGGTTCGTCAAACAAAAGCACATCACCACCTTTTGCAAGGGCAATTGCAAGCTCAATTCTTTTAAGTTCTCCCCCTGACAAACGATCGTCAAGTTCTCTGTCAACATAGTCCTTTGCACAAAGACCAACCTTTGCAAGAAACTCACAAGCATCAGGAATGTTTGTGGTAGATTTGCTTGCCAAATTCAACAAATCTCTGACCGTCAAACCTTTGAATTTGACTGGTTGTTGAAAGGCAATAGTTATGCCCAAATTTGCTCTCTCATCAACAGAAAGAGAGTTGATCTTTTTTTCTCCAAGCAAGATTTCTCCACTTGTTGTCTGAATAACGCCCATAATCAACTTGATAAGTGTAGATTTTCCACTGCCATTATGTCCAGTAATGATTGTGAACTTATTTTTGGGAAAATCCAAACTTAAATCCTTGACAATATATTTTTCTTTGCCAGTTTCTTTGTCCATGACCTTGTAGCTGACATTTTTAAGTTTAATCATTTTGACTCCTTTTATTGCATTTTCATTATAAAACTTTTTGAGCGCTTTGTCCATAAATTATCAACAATTAATATCTTGACTTAACAACAAGATCATGCTAAACTGAAATATATATGGAGGAATCATGAATGCCATAAATTTGGATCTGAAATTGGGAACCGCAGTGCGAAGTTTTTTGGATAAAAAATTTAAAGGCAAAACCGCGCCACCAAAAATTCCCAATGCCTATAATTACAATCAGACATTTTCTCAAGAAGAACTGGAAGCGATCACTGACTTGCAACTGAGTGATATTCAAAATTTTTCAGAGCTTTCTTTGTTTCCAAACTTGAAAAATTTGACAATTTCAACGTCAGAAAACTTGAGCCTGAGCGAACAAGACATGGAGACTATGAAAAAAATTTCCACACTTGAAAGTTTGTCAATCAATGGTTATTGTGGTTTTAAGACTATTGATTGCCTTGACTTCAGCCATGCACTTTATTCACTTTCACTTACCAATTGTCCAGATTTGGAAAGAGTAGAAAATCTCAATGCCAACATTGAATTCTTTAAATGTGTTGGGAATTATTCAATAAAAAATGTTCAAGAAATAGTCTCCAACACGATTCACAACAGAGATTTCATAACAGACTATGTTCTTGATGTTTCCTATGCTCCTGTTTTTTTTAAGAGATTGAAAACTTTAGAAGGACGCATAAAACCTGAAACTCTTGAATTGATGAAATTGAATATCCGATTTGGAGAAGAAATTTCAAGGAAGATTTTTACTCATAGTTTCAATGTTATCAATGCGATACAAAAGAAAACAGAAGAAATCTCATCAAAAATCATTTCTCCGAAAGATGATGAATTGTCCAAATTTTCAAGTCTATATCTTTGGGTGTGTAAAAATGTCAAATATGACTTTGATGGCTTGAACAGTTCCAACAGAATGGCAAGTTCAAATGGTTTGACTCAAGGCGAAAGGTTGGGAACAAACAATTATCTCAATGGCTTGTTGTATGGAAAATGCGTTTGCGAAGGTTTTTCAAAAACACTGCAATATCTTTGTGCTTACAACAACATTCCAACAAATTTGGTTCTGTGCCATGCGGGCAATGAACTTCCAGACAATGTGTTCGACCACTCAATTTTGCAATATGAGGAACATGGCAAATCTAGTTTTTGTGATATAACATGGGATGCCATGGCTTACCAAAGTGGAAAAAAAGATTTCAGATACTTTTTGCTGACGAAAGAAGAAATGTCGAAAGATCACAAACTTATTACATCAACCAAACCTTTAACTTCCGCAGCAGAAGTTGATGGTGCAACAAAAGCAAATTTGATTAAAAAAGCAGAAAACCGATTTTTATCAGACTAAAAAAAGATGTGAAATTTCACATCTTTTTTTATTTCTTAAATTCGCTCAATCATCAATGTCAACCAACTCAACGCCTTCAATGAGATTTTCGACTGCAGTCTCATATTCAGTGCCCATTTCTGTTGCACTCATTTTAACTTCAACTGTTGAAACTCCTTCATAAGTGAATGTTTTGCCGTCATTGTTGAAGTTGAGCATTGGATAAAAACCCGCAATAAGATCCTCTTCAATTCCAGTCCAATCAATTTTGACATTGTCAAATTTGATTGTTCCTGTGCTTGCACCTGAGGCAGTAATTCTGCCTTTGTTTAATGTTACATTTTCCAAAATCACCGTTCCAACATCACCTGCTTCATTTCCCTCAATTCCCTGCTGATTGAAATAGATCGAACCTGCAAAATCATAGTCATCTGGAGCATTGAATGTGACATCTTTGATGGTCACATTTTTGCCCAAAACTTCAACTGCTTTGTTGACTTCTTTCTTGCAAACAACTGTCAAGTTTCTGATTGTGACATTATCTCCGACAACAGTGATCATGTTTTGACTCGCCCATGCAGCATTTGGTGTGTCATGTGTTGACATCAAAGTCACATCGCCTTCTCCTCTGATTGTGACGCCATTTGCAACAATTGGCAAATACCAGCCTGTTTGATCGCCATAATTGATTGTTGTCGCATTTGGATCAAGATCATATGTTCCTTCTTCCAAAACCCAATATTCATTGTCTTTTTGATTGTTGATTGCATCAACAAGTTCTGTTGAATTTGAGATATATTTTGCATCACTTGGAATTTTATCTTCAGAATCTCCACAAGAAGCAAGCGCAACACCGCCAACCAAAATCATCACCATGCAAGCCATAATTGACAAAAATTTTTTCATATAACCCTCCTTTAAATTTTCTCACCCCCCAAAAATGTCACGGAGATGAGATTGCCAACATTTTTACAAGAAATCACACGTGATTTATTTTATCACAGCCGTTTTTAACAAAAAAAATGATACAATGCACAGAAAGAACCTTTTTTGTCGAAAACTTCAATGTTTTGTCAAATATTTTTCAATTTGACAATAAATGGTGCATTTGGTACAATATATGTATGAAAACATTAAATTATATGAATTTGGCAAAATATTTGCTCAAACTGGAGAAAACTGCATATAAAAAATGTTCAAAAGAAAAAATTGATGTCAAGGACAAAGGTTCCCATGACCTTTTGACAACTCTTGACACCTCTTTGGAAGAGTTTATCATCAAGAACTTAAAC
Source organism: uncultured Clostridia bacterium (assembly GCA_944372585.1). Lineage (GTDB taxonomy): Bacteria > Bacillota > Clostridia > Christensenellales > UBA1242 > Caccovivens. The sequence goes on along the minus strand of CALVZQ010000007.1, from coordinate 31,531 downwards.
AAGAATTTTCCAAACGTCAAAATAGTCAGTGAAGAATTCAACAGTTCTGAAAAAGCTTCTGGAACATATTTTGTCATTGACCCTGTAGACGGGACAATCAATTTTGCAAACGGCATTTGCCTTTGGGGAATCCAAATTGCTTTTATTGAAAATGATGTGACAGTTGCAAGTGCAATATACAGCCCTGCTCTGGGAGAATATATGGCAGCAAAAGGGTTTAGTGCTTACAAAAACAACAAAAAATTTACAATCACCCCAAAAGATGCAATTCACTCATTGACGTGCCTAGATATAGATGACTTTGAGTTTGAATATGCATTGACAAAAAGTCTCAGAGACAAAATTCTGAAATTTCGTATTCTTGGTGTTTGTTGCATAAATTGCATATTCATGGCTGAAGGTTGTTATGGTGCATTCATTCAATTTGACCCAAATCCTTGGGATATCTTGCCAGGACTTCTGCTCATTCAAGAGGCTGGCGGACTGCACGAATTTGTTGATGGATACCATCTTTTTGCTTCAAAGTCAGAAACAATGGAGATCTTGAAGAAGAGTATCAAAGCCAGCACAAAAAAATTAAATCCGTCAAAAACAAATAAAACATCAAAAAAGAATGAGTCGAAAAACTCATAGTCTTTGAAATTAACAAAATAAAAGATAGTGAAAATGATATTTGTCACTATCTTTTTTATTAAGCAAAGGAAATTATTGTTGTCTTTTTATGATATTTCCCCCACAATTTTATTTATCTTTTCAAAAAAGTTTCGACATATTTCAACATGCTACTTGAGTTGGACGCTCACAAAGCCATGGCAACCGCAATATATTGTCTTGTTTGCTTTGGCAATCATCTATGTCCCCCCCCACGAGTTTCAATGCTGTTTAGAGCATTCTCAAGGAAAGAAAAGCTCTTCTCTCTTTCTTGTTTGATTTTCTCTCTCACATCTGCATAATCCAACGCAAAATAATCTTTTTCTTGCAATTTTTCCCAATTTCTATCTTCAAGACCAGTCATTTTCAAAAGAGTTTTGATTCTTGATTTGGTGCTTTTGAAAGATAAGAATGACACAAAAGGTCTTTCCAAAATGATAGACATGGCATGTCCATGGAAAGAATTTGTGCAAACCAGTTTCGCACCAAGAAGCAAATCTACAAATTGACTTGGATTGGCCTTATAGAACTTGTCAAATGAACTGTTCATGTTGACAACTTCAAGATTATATTTTTCCTCAATTTCTTTGACTTTTTGTTTGTATTCTTTCTTTGGTGCGAGGAAATATGTCAAGATATAATCTTTTGGTTTGTTTTTGACAGGTTCTGCAAACTTCTCCCAATCTTTTTTCTCCAAAAGAAAAGTTGGATCAACAACCAATTCGGCATTGCCAACACCACCAATTTGCTTCTCAATGATGTCCTTGCCTTCGTTTTCTCTGACGGAAAGATATTTGATGTGCGAAAGTCCTTCGGAAAATTCTTTTTCCAAATTTTTTGGCAACTTATCAACCCCAAAACTTGGGGCATATGCAACACATTTTTCTTTGCCGGCAAATTTCAAAAAACTAACAAATTTGTTTGCCATATATTTAGGATTCCAAACTTGATCACTTCCAATGATGAAAGCGTCAAACTCATCATCAAGTTTTTGCAATCTTTTTTTGGAAAAATTGTTTATTATGACATTATGTAAGTATTTCTTTGTATGTTTTTTTGATTTATTCATTCTGCTAATGACTGGAATACATGGCAAAAAACTTGCAACGGGCAAAACATAGGCATAGACTTTCTTTGGTGTGATTGCTAATGTTGTCACCTCATGTCCCAGTTTGATTAACGTCTGCTCCAAAGCATAGTTTTGCAATCTGTTTCCATGATTGAAAAAATCATAGATTGTGACAATTCCAACTTTCATTTTTCCCTCTTGTTAATTTTTGTTTTGAATTTTTCTTTTTTTTATTTTTTCTTCCCATCATAAAGAAATTCGTGCGCTTGTTTGAATACAAAATAACAATCAATGCAGAGAAAATAACAATTGAAATCAAAACCACCAAGACCATCCAGCCTGCAGTGATTTTATTTCCAAAAAAGTCCAAATTGAAGTAACTGTTAAGCAAGTTTGTCAGCACATCTTCTGGAATTTCCAAATGTCTGATAATCCCACCCATGAAATAATTTCTGAACAATCCAGCGGAATATGTCCCTGGAATGAAGCATGCAATATATTGCATATATTTTGGCAACATAGAAAATGGAAGATATGCTCCAATCAAAAAACCAATAGCTGTGCTGAAAACACTGTTGAGAGCGCCCAATGCACCAGTGGTTTTGATGAAACCACAAATCAAAACCATAAAAAATGCTGAAGACAAAATTGACATAATCATGACACAAATGATAATCAAAAAGTCAGAAAAACTCATCATAAGTCCACCTGTTCCAGCAAGATAGCACAATGAAAGCATGAGCACAATGAAACAAATTGTGAAAGTAATCAAAAAGCAAGAGATGATGTAACTCATATAGAGGACCCATTTCTTTACAGGAGAAGAAATTATGTCGTTGATGTTTCCAGTCATTCTGTCACGCACCATAATGATGTTGGCATTAAGCGCAATTGTGATGCAAGAAACTCCCATAACTCCAGAAATCATCCAGTTGTTTACAATTGCTTTCACCTGCACATCAGTGATCATTTCGGCATATCCCTGTGATTCAAACAAAGACATAATTGAATCTGCCTGCAAATCTCCCAAAAACAAAATATACACCAAAAGGACAATAATTGGTGCCAAAACAGAAAAGAACACCGTCATTTTGTCCTTCATATACAATTTGATGTTTCTTTTGACCAAAACACCAAGTGATAACCAATTGCTACATTTATTCGTTGATTTCTCCATGTTCAAAATTCTTCCCCGTGATACTTAGGAACACATCGTCCATGTCCCCTTTTAATATTTCAAAATCTGTAAGATATTCGTCATACTTTTTCAAATAGTATTTTGCCTCTTCACTGTCTTTGATCTTAATCTTGTAGTATTCTCCAGAATATTCCAACTTTTTTCCTGTTTCTTTTTTGAATTTTTCTTCAAAATTTTCATCTTCTGGCATGAAAGCTTTGATATAATCTCCAGCATAAAGATTTTTCAATTTGTGTGGAGTGTCATTTGCAACAATATGCCCAGAGTCCAGCATAACCACCCTGTCTGCTTTGTTTGCTTCTTCCATATAGTGCGTTGTCAAAAAAACTGTCATTTTTTTTGATTGACGAAGGTCTTCAATCAAATTCCATATCTTTTTTCTAGTTTGTGGATCAAGTCCTGTTGTAGGTTCGTCCAAAATCAAAATTTTTGGATAATTGATAAGTGCCCTTGCAATGTCCACCCTTCTTCTTTGTCCACCACTTAGGTTTTTGACTGGTTTTTTCAAAAGTTTCCCAAGGTCCAAAAGTTCTGTGATTTCCCAAATTCTTTCCTTCAGTGCTTTGCCTCTGAGTCCGTAGAATCCACCCCTGATCATCAAATTCTCCTTGACCGTCAAGATGGTGTCCAGTGTGGAGTTTTGAAAAACAACACCAATCAAATGTTTGATTTCATTGGCATCTTTGTCCAAATCAAGCCCATTGATCAAAATCTGGCCGCTGTCTTTTTTAAGGATTGAACAAATGATATTGATTGTGGTGGATTTTCCCGCCCCATTCAATCCAAGAAAAGCGAAAAGACTTCCTTCTTTCACACTGAAAGAAATTCCATCGACCGCTTTGACATCTCCATAATATTTTTTTAGGTCGTGTATCTCAATTATATTTTTCATTCATTATCCTTAATAGATGGTAAGTTTTCTTACACATTATATCACACAATAATTTAATATGCAAAAAGAATATCGCCTAATATGGGAAATATTTTAAAAAATAATCAGTCAATTATATTGCAAAAATCGACAAAATAGTCTATACTATATATAGAATAGATTTTATGCAAAAATACAATATTAAGGGGGTTGAAAATCATGGGACTTTTCGGGAAAAAGAAAAAAGAGAAACTTGAAGAAAAAAAGATAGAGAAAAAAGAAGAAAAAGTTGAAACAACTCAAAAAACTTCTTCTTCAAAAAATACAAATGGAAAATCCACAAAAAATGCCCCAGCAAAATCAAAAACAGAAAAAGAAAGTCTTGCAAAATCAGAACAACCAAAAAAGACAGGCAAAAAACCAATTTACAGAGTTCTGTATGACAAAGAAGCAAGAGTTTGGGTAATCAAAAAAGATGGTGCAAAAAGAACAATCTCTTCTTATGTGACAAAAGAAGAAGCATTAAACAGAGTCAAAGAACTTTCTGCATCAAACGACTTGAACTTTATTGTTCACAAAAAAGATGGAAAATTTCAAAAAAAATAAAGGTTTGACACCTTTATTTTTCTTCTGGAAATTTTTTGAGCTTGACAATCTCCATCTCTGCTGTATAAAGTTTCAACAATGTGATTCTCTTCCTTTTTAATTCTGACCTTCGCAGAAAGAACGAATCAACCGCCTCCCAAATAAACACCCATGTTGCAATCTCCACAACGATTTCGAGATATACATTATAGAAATAGACATGCATCAGCAGGAGCAGTGACATAAATGCAAGGCCAAGCAAAAGCATAATCAAAGAAAAAATGGTATTGCGCTTAAGTTCGTTTCTTGTCTCGATGTATTCTTTTTTATAGTTGTTTTTGATTGCATCAACAACTTCTTGCTCATCAGTTTTTGTGTTTGTGTAAAGCTTGATTTTGATGTCTTTAGAAATCGGAACAAATCTAGCCTTGTCCCAAATGAATTCATCAAGCTCCGCATTGAGTTTTTCATTGCTGTCATAGTTGTAAGTTGAGAAAATTTGTTCGTCTTCTTCCGCTTTGATGCTTATGATTGCTCTGTCATCACTTCCCTCAATGTAATCCTTATCTTGCAAGATTTCTCTGTCCGCTTTTCTTAAGTTTTTTCTGAAAATCATTTCATCTCCTTGTTTTTATTATAACACAATGAGCAGTTTTTAAAAAACAGAAATTAAAAGTTATATAATAAATTTGCAAACATAACCTAAATTGGTGGTTTTTTTAGGCGGTTTTGTGATACAATCTAGCAAGAAATAAAATCTCTGGAGAAATTATGCTTAATGCTGTTTTTAGTTTTTATGATTGGTTGATTGAAAATGCAGATATCATGGGAGACGGTCCAGGACTGTGGTGTCCATTGCACATCTCACTCATGTGTCTTCTTGCTGCATGGCTTGTTGCCTGTTGGTTTTTGTGCAAAAAATATAAAAAGTTCGCCATGAGAATGACGTTTGTGCTTTGCATAATCATGTTGTTCTTCCGAGTTTTCAGAATGTGTTTGTTGTATTTTTCAGGAACGCAAACTTTTGTAGAAATCTTGCCTTGGCATTTGTGTCATGTCATGAGTTTTGTCTTTCCTGCATTTTTCCTTACAAAAACAAAAAAATTCTTCCTTCCTGTGCTGGTTGTGACCTTCTTTGGAGGAATCTTGACTTTCATTTTTGGAGATTATTACTATCTCTCCACCCTTTCTTTCTTGCACTACGAAAGTTTGCTTCTGCATTTCATCATGCCAACTGTCGTCATCGCCTGCATAGCAAGTGGATATTTCAAAGTTCAAGTCAAAGATTTTTGGCAAGCATTTGTGGGGATCGTTCTTCTTGCAGGCTGGTCGATGATCGGAAATTCTTTGATTGACGGCGCAAACTATCTTTACTTGATGGAAAACGGACTTCCTTTTGATTTGTTCTCATTCATGAATTGGCAATATTCATACTTGCTCACTTATGCCGTGCTGGTCTTTGTAATCGCCGTCATAAGCATAACTCCATTTTATGTCTATGAAAAAGTCAAGAAAAGAAATTCGAATAAAAACTTTGAAATAATTATGAATGCAATAAAAAGCAAACTATAAACATGACATACATTGGAGAGAATATGAAAATTGAAACAAGCAGATTAATCATACAAAAATTCAATTTAGAGCATATGGAAGACTTTAAGGACATAATTAAAGATTTTAACAATTCCAAATATGTGGCTTACGACAGACCTTTCCCAAAATCTGATAAAGAAATGGAACTCTTGGCTGAAAAGTTTTCAAACAATGAGTTGTTTTTTGAAGTGGTTCTCAAAGACACTTCCAAAATGATTGGCTATGTATGTTTCTATAAAAATCAAAATGATTTTGACATCGGATATTGCTTTCATTCTTGCTATTCAAAAAAGGGCTATGCTTTTGAAAGTTGCAGTGCTCTGATAGAGTTGATTAAACTTAGTTGCCACGTCCATAAATTTACGGCTGGCACCGCCCTTGAAAACAAACCTTCTGTCAAACTGCTAATCAAACTGGGATTTCATTTAGTAAACACAGAAAAAATTGCCTTTCAAAAGGATAACAGCGGAAATGACGTTGTGTTTAATGGCGGAAATTTCGAACTTGATGTCACAAAAATTTGAAATTATTTTTTGGAAAAATAAAAAGAGAACCGTCACAGTTCCCTTTTTATTTTTAATCATTTGCCGTCACCACAACATCGGCACCGGTGTTCAAAACATTTTTGATGATAACTTGACCAAACTTAACCTTTTTAAGTCGAAGTTTTTCAATTTCTTTCATGCAATCAAAAATCATGCTTTTTGGAATGGCAGTGGTGGTTTTGCAAGATTTGACACCATGTTCAGTTTTGACAGAAGTTGTCACAATCCTTTTTGGACATGTGATTTCTTCTTTTGCAAAAACAACTCCACGATTGCAACTGTTGCCCGTTACCTCAACCGCATCACCATTTTGTTTGACCGTGAGATGACAACCCATAGGACACATTATGCAAATCATTTCTCTAACTTTTTCACTCATATTCCACCTCAATCTATCTCAATCTGGATTTTCCCTGTTGTGCCATTCTTGTCAAAGGTCAAATTCATCATTTCACCAGGAACACCGGCCATGATAAATTTCTTTCCCAAAATGACATCATTGCATTTTGCAACAATGGTCTTTTTGACAACTTTTTCTCTCAGTCTGAACTTGATTTCTGTCTGCCCAGTGCCTTCATAGAGTGTGCTTGGCAAAACATAGGAAAAGTCCTTTGTCCATTCAACATCAATCTTTTTACTGTGCTCAGGAAGTTTTCCCTGTGCATACAAACTGGCAAATTTTCCTGCCTGTTTTGCTTCCAATGCAACATTGTCCACCAAATCATGCACGTGCAAAATGTTGCCACAAGAGAACAACCACTCTTTTTCGGTTTGATAAAACTCGTTGACAATTGCACCATTTGTCACTTTTGAAATTGGAACAAATTTTGCCATTTGCATCTCCGGAACAAGCCCAACGGACAAAACAACTGTATCACATTTTTGAAATTTTTTTGTGCTTTCGATAGGTTGAAAATTTTTGTCAACCTGTCCATACCAAACTCCTTCCACCCTATCTTTCCCAACAACCTCAAAGATTGTTGTGTTGAAATAAAGAGGAATGTTGAAATCTTCAAGACATTGCATGATGTTTCTTCTAAGTCCACTGCTTGTCTTGTTGATCTCAAACACTGCATGAACTTTTGCTCCTTCCAATGTCAGTCTTCTTGCCATAATAAGTCCAATGTCACCGCTTCCCAAAATGACAACATCTTTTCCGACCATTTTCCCATCAATGTTGACCATTTTTTGCACTGTGCCAGCGGTCAAAACTCCCATAGGACGAGTGCCGCACAAACTTATATTTCCAGCAGTTCTTTCTCGGCAACCCATTGCAAGAACAATTGCCTTTGCACAAATTGTGTCAATTCCGGCCTTTCCCATTATGTCAACTTTCTTGTCTTTAATCTCTGTGACAAGCGTGTTTGTGAAGACTGTGATGTTTTTGTCCTTTTCCACCATTTTCCTGAAACGATGAGCAAACTCTGGGCCTGTGAGTTCTTCATTGAAATAATGAAGCCCAAACCCATTGTGAATACATTGGTTCAAAATCCCACCAAGGCAAGAATCTCTTTCCACCAATATGACCTTTGAACCATTCTCCGACGCAGACAGGGCGGCACTCATTCCGGCAGGCCCACCACCTATCACCAAAACATCTGTTTTAATCATGGTTCACCTCCCTTATGTCACCAATGCAAACTTCGCTGCCTCGGTTTTCTTTCTTGACTTCTTCAAAAGGAATATGTCTTTGCTCTGCGATTGTTCTGACAACATGAGTAAAACAAAAACCACCTTGACATCGCCCCATGCCAGCATTTGTTCGGCGCTTGACTCCATCAACCGAACTTACCTTCAGCGGACGATTCAGCGCCCTGATAACATCACCTTTTGTGATTTGTTCACACTTGCAAACAATGGTGCTGTAATTTTTGTCGGCACTTGCAAGTTCTTTTTGTCTCGCCTTTGGCAAATCTTTGAACATGACATAAGGTTCAATTTGTTTCAAACAGAGAAGTTCCTTGTCCTTATATCCCAAAAGTTTGACAACCATTTCCGCAATTGCTGGAGCACTTGAAAGTCCGGGAGAACAAATTCCTGCAAGGTTGATCACTCCATCAACTTTCTTGGATTTTTCAACAATAAAGTCATCTCCACATATTGTTCTGAGTCCGGCAAATTCTCTTATCGCATTTTTGAAATTCAAGTTTGAAACAATCATTCCGGACTTTGCCCTTATATCTGCAAGCCCTGCATTTGTTGTTGCAGTGCTGTCATCGCTTTCTTCACTCGTTGGCCCAACAAGATAGTTCCCATCAATTGTAGGGGTGACCAAAACACCCTTTCCAAGTTTTGTTGGAAGTGGGAAAATTGTGCAAGGAACATTCAAGTCTGTCCCCTTGTCAAAGACAAAATATTCTCCCCTTCTAAGTTCGATTGGATATTGTTCTGCCCCCAAAATTTGAGCAACATCATTATATCCGCTTCCTGCACTGTTGATGACATGCTTTGCATAGAAGATGTTTTTCTTGGTCTTGATTTCAAACACATCTTCCTTCTTTGACACGCTCACCAAATCTTCTTCCAAACTCACTTTTCCACCGTTGAGCACTGCTTCATCAGTGAGTGCAATCGTGAAAAGATATGGGCTGACAATGTAGGCATCTCTCGCATATAGCGCAACTGTTATGTGCTCTTTGATTGTCGGAACTTTTTGCCTGATTTGTTCTTGATTCCAAGTCTCAACATAGACACCATTTTGTTGTCCTCTTTCATAAAGAGCCCTAACTTTTTCCTCATCATCGCCAACAACCAGTGCTCCACATTTCTTCAATTTGATTCCAAGACGTCTGCAAATCTTTGGATATAGATGATTTCCTCTCACATTCAAAATTGCCTTAAGGGTTCCAGGCTTTGGGTCATAGCCAGCATGCACAAGGCCGCTGTTTGCCTTGCTTGCTCCTGTGGCAACATCGCTGGCTTTGTCTATCAAAAGACATTTCTTACCAATTCGGACAAGTTTGTTGAAAATTGAAGCTCCAACAACCCCACCACCGACGATAAGACAGTCAAAAATTGTTTTCTTTTCCATCTCTCCTCCAAAAATATTCTAACTTTAATAGAAATTAAATGTCAAACAAAACAAAAAATTTTGTTTTTTGTTTTTATAATAAAAATTTTTATGTTAAAATTAAAACAGAAGAGCAAAAGTTTGTAGGCTGTCAAATTTATTTGGAGATGTCTATGAGAAAATTTATTTTGGGAATAGATGAAGGGACGACAAATCTCAGAAGCGTGTTGTATGATGTGACACGAAAGAAAATCATCGACACTGAGAGCAAACGGTTTAAACAATACTATCCACAAAGTGGTTGGGTGGAACAAGATGCCGATGAAATTTTCAAGAAAACTCTTGCAACAGCAAAAGACGTCCTTTCTCGCAATAATGTGGAAAAGGAAGAGTTGCTTGGAATTGGAATAACAAATCAAAGAGAGACAGTTGTTGCATGGGACAGAGAAACTGGCGAACCGGTGTATAAAGCAATCGTTTGGCAATGTCGCAGAACAACTGACATGATAAACAATCTTTCAAAACAAATCAAACAGACAATCAAAGAAAAAACGGGGCTGATTCCAAACCCATATTTCAGTGCGTCAAAAATGAAATGGATTTTGGAAAATGTCAAAGGCACAAAATCTTTGGCACGCTCTGGAAGATTGTGTTTTGGAACCATTGACAGTTTCTTGACTTTCAAACTCACTGGCAATCACTACACCGACACAACCAATGCAAGCAGAACAATGCTTATGAACTTGCACACATTGCAATGGGACGATGAACTTTTGGAAATTTTCAACATTCCAAAGAACTCCCTTCCAGAAATCAAAGCATCAGACAGCAATTTTGGAAATGCCAAGAGACTTTTGAATGCACCAATCAGAGGAATTGTTGGTGACCAGATGTCAAGTATGTTTGGACAAGGAGCAGTCAGATACGGAAACACAAAAGTGACCTTCGGAACTGGTGGTTTCATTTTAACAAACATTGGAAGTAACAGCACAAGAAACCTTCCAAACCTGCTCACAACAGTTGCAAGCACAATTGGCAAGAAAACTTGCTATGCAATTGAAGGAAGCATCTACAGCGCCTGCAGTGCGTTAAATTGGTTGCAAGAAAAATTGGAAGTCTATGATGATGTGACAGAAACAGAATCCATGGCAACCTCCCTTGAAAACAATGAAGGAGTCTATCTTGTCCCTGCGTTCACAGGCCTTGGCGCACCATATTGGAATGACAACGCAAGAGCCTGCATCGTTGGAATGAATTTAAACACTGGCAAAGAACACCTGGTTCGTGCCTGCCTTGAAAGCATGGTTTACAACACAAAAGCCATTGTCGATGAAATGAAACATGATGGATTGAAATTCAAACTCATAAGCGTTGATGGTGGCGGCAGCAAAAATGGTTTTGTTTTGCAGTTCTTGGCAGATATGTTGAATCATGATGTTGTGAAAAGCAAATATTCCGAATCCACTGTTTTAGGTGCAATCTTTATGGCAATGATTTCTTTGAAATTGATAAACCTAAATGACATAAAAACAATGACAGAAAGTGAAACATTGTATTCCCCTAAGATGTCCGAATCCGAAAGGAAGAAGAACTATCAAGGTTGGGAAGATGCAATAAAGAAAATATAGGAGGAAAAATGGAAAAGGAAAACAAAAGCACAGAAAAGTCTAAGACCACAACAAAGAAAAGTGCAAAACCCGCAACAGAACCAACAAAGAAAAAAGTGACGACTGCGAAAAAGAATGCAGAAGTCAAACCAAAAACGACAAAAGCGAAATCTGAAAAAAAGATTGCAGAAAATCAAGAACCTAAAAATTTGAAAATACTTGGGTTTAATGATTTGGAACTCAACACTTATGTCTATGACAATGTTGAAAATCCAAAAGCCGTTGTCATCATCATTCATGGCATGCAAGAACACTGTATGAGATATAAAAATTTTGCACAATATCTCAACATAAACAATTTCATTGTGATTGCAAGTGACCTTAGAGGACATGGCCACACAGCAATAAGCAAAGAATATCTCGGCTTTGGCGAAAAAGACATCTTCACCGAAACACTGAAAGATCAACTCAACATCATTGATTACGCAAATCAAACCTACAACCTGCCAATTTATGTTTTTGGACATTCTTATGGCTCAATGTTGTCGCAGGTTTTGATTCAACTCACTCCACTTGTGGAAAAATGTGTTTTGTGTGGAACTGCAAATGGAAGTAGTGGAATTATGAAACTTGGCAATATGGTTGTGAACATGTTGACACCTTTCAAAAAACCAAATTCCAAAGGCGGAATGATTGAAAAAATGTGCATCAAATCTTATGGAAAGGGCTTTGAAAGAGGAAATTGGTTGACAAGAGATGAAAGTGTTTTTGATGAATATGTCAAAGATGAATATTGTGGTGGTTCCTTCCCATTCAGTTTCTATAAGAGCATGATTAACAACATGCACAAGGCAAACAAGGGGATTCAAAAAATTGGAAGCAAAAAGATTTTCTTGATTGCTGGCGATCATGACCCGGTTGGAAACAAAGGAAAACAAGTGTCAAAACTTTATAAGACTTATCTTAAAAACAATATAAATGCAAAAATTAAGTTATACAAAGGTGCAAGACACGAACTTATTAATGAAACAAACAAAGCAGAAATCTATAAAGATATTGTAGATTTCTACAATGAATAGGAGGTTAATAAAATGATTGGTAGCATAGTTTTTGGAGTTTTCAGCATAATTTTTTGTGTTCTGTTTTGTTGGTTCAGAGCAGAAAAAGCAACTGTTTACTCTCTCATATTAAAAACAACATCTTCTGTCTGCTTCATACTTTGTGGCATCTTTGCCATTGATGCAGTCGGCTCAAGCAACATCAATTTGTTGATTATTGTTGGATTGGTTTTGGGACTTATTGGTGACATCATTCTCGACTTAAAAATCATGTATCCTGAACAATCAAATCAATATTTTGTTTTTGGAACTTGCTCTTTTGCAGTTGGACACTTCTTCTATTTCCTTTCAGCAGTGCTCTACAACAGCGCAACAATCCCATCTCATCTTCCATGGAACATTCTTGCATCGGTCGGAGTGGCAATTGTGTTGACCCTTGTGATCATGCTTTCATCAAAGAAACTCAAAATGGATTTTGGAAAAATGACATATATTGTTGCTTTCTATAGTTTCATTTTGACATTCATGGTTGCTTTTACAATTTCAATTGCAATCTTTGTGCCTATGTATTGGATTTTTGCAACTGGAATGATTTTGTTCTTCCTTTCAGATTTGGTTCTTTCAATGCAATATTTCGGCGGAAGAACAGAAAATGTTTGGATTTATGTAAATCACATTCTCTATTATCTTGCACAAGTTTTCCTAGCATTCTCAATTTTGTATTTGGTTTAAAACCCACAAAAAAAACAAAAAAGACCAAAAATTTGGCCTTTTTTTATTTTTCTAAAATCTATTTCTCTAAAATCAACTTAAAGTTCGACTGTCTTTTTGTGTCTTTTGCCTTTGATATCTTTCATTAAATGTATCCCTAATAAAATTTGCAATTTCTTCTTTGCTTTTTGAGGCATCAACAACGACAATTCTTTCCGGATTTTCATTTGCAATCTTCAAATATCCTTCTCTAACCTTGTCATGGTATACCTTTCCCTTCTTCTCCATTCTATCAAGTTCTGCAAGTTTTTCGTCTTTTGACTTTCTTTTCATAGCTTCATCATAACTCAAATCAAGCAGAAAAGTTAAATCTGGTTTTGTGCCTTGAATGGCAAACTCTGTGATGTTTTCAATGTCTTTGATCGGCAAATCTCCAGCATAACCTTGATAAGTGTAAGAAGAATCGTAAAACCTATCCAAAATCATAACCTTGCCCTCTCTCAAAGCAGGTTTAACAATTTTTTCCACAATAGTCGCCCTGCTTGCACTAAAGAGCAAAAATTCTGCCACACTTGAAATATCGTGTGTGGAATTAAGCAAAATTTTTCTAATGTCCTCCCCAAGAGGTGTTCCGCCAGGCTCTCTTGAACAAATGAAGTCAACATTACACTCGGATAAATATTTCTTAAATAATTCCAGTTGTGTGCTTTTTCCACAACCATCTCCACCTTCAAATGTAACCAAAAATCCCTTTTTCATAAGCAATCTCCTTTATTCAGAAAAATTGTTCGACAATCGAACAATTTTTTTCTTTTTATTTGTTGCAACCGCAGTGGTCATGACCCTCGTGGCAGTCATGGTCATCGCCACATTCACAATCATCGTATGTCATAAGGTATTTCTCAAGGCTTTCGGTCTTATAGAAATTTTCTGGCATATATTCGGTTGTGAAATATCCTGCTGGTGCGGCCAACACTTCTGGAATTCTGTTTACAACTGTTGCACAAGTAAGCTCCACAGTTGAAGGTCTTTCAATCACAACTCTTGTGTTTGGTTCTCCTTCAATGGTCCAATCATTGCAATCAAAATCAGTGCTGTCATAAACCTTTCCAATGCATTCAGTTTCAAACACAATGCCTTCTTTTGTCTCTGTCGTGACAACGGCACTCATTCCCGTGCAAGCACCTTTTGGAATTGTCATTCCAAGTGTTGAGCTCTTGATTGCTTTCTTGGCAATTTGAGGAACACATTTTTGAGATTGTCTCTTCACGGTCAAACCAAGTTTGCTGCAAAGCCAACCGTTGACATTCCACATATAACTTGGAGAATATTTCCCAGATTTGATGATTTTGTTTCTTTCTTTGTCACTGATTTCATCAACAGAAGCAACATCTCTTTCAAATTCTTCAACAGAAAGTCCAGCACCATGGGCACGGGCAAGTGCGATGCCATAGTCTTCAACATTATAACTGCTTCTGCCTCTGATTTTGGTGATTTTGTGGGTTGCTCCTGCAAGCACACTTATGAGATTTCCCCAGAACACATCTTGATATCCACTTCCGCAAATTGTGCATTCATTTTCAATCGCAAGGTCGTCAATTTGTTTAAACAGCTTTGGATTGCTGTTTTGAGGGAAAAATGCTTCTTCGCAAGTTGTGATGGCATTGACCCCACATCTCGCACAGGTCAAAAGCGCTTCTCCAACATCAGCAAGCAAACTCATTGTTGTGACAATGACAATGTCAACTTCATGACTTTGCAAATATTTTTCAAAATCTTTTGCATTTTGAACCTTAACTTTGTAAGTTTTATTGTCTCCTATGATTTCTCCAATGTCTTTCCCAATGACGTTTTCGTCAATGTCAAAGGCACCAACAATCTTTGCGCCTTTCTCGAAGACATAGCGCATTGTGTAGACACTCATCTTTCCGCAACCATATTGAACAACTTTGATTTTACTATTCATAAATCCTCCCTTTTATGTAGTTATGAAAATACTTTCCGAATTTTCAATACTAGTTTATAATATTTTGCCTAAAATTCAAAATAAAAATTCGCAAAAAATTCAACTTATGAGAATTTTATAGGTAAAAAAAAGAGAGTTGCTTAAACTCTCTTCTTTTATTGTTTGCTCATGATCTTTTCTTTCTCTTTTTTCTTTTTTCTGATAATAAGAATGATGATTATTATCAAAATGAGCAAGATTAACAATCCGATCAAAATGTAAATCCACCAATTGCTTGATTCTTGTTCTTCCCAAACAGCGTACAAATCCAAGTCGTTTTCAAAATCAATTGTGATTTCTTCGCCATCAAAGTAAAGCAATTCGCCTTCTCTGTTTGCCCAACCTACAAATCTCATGTTGCCGTTTCTGAAAGTGTTTTCTCTCAGTCTAACCGTTGAGTTGTAGTAAGCTTGCATTTCAATAACTTCGCTTGTTCCGTTGTTTGGATTGAATCTGATTGTGATTTGTTTTGTGATTGCGACTGCTTTCAAAGAGAAATCATTGTCTCTGACATCAAACAAATATCCGCGCAATTGATTTGAATTAGGTTCAGGAGTTCTGTTGTCATTCAACACCCAACCATACAAATCATAGCCAGGTTCTGGATCAACACTCAGACTTAATCTCTTTGTGTATTTTGATCTGTATGTGTAAACCAGACCAACCGGATCAAATTCAACAAGTTCCAAGTCATTTGGACTGTTGTACCCTTCCACTGTGACAGAACTGATTCCGCTTGAATATGAAATCGTGAATGTAACAGTCTTGAGATTGTAATAGATCTGAACAACAGTTGAACCTTCTCCATTGATTATGTATGGTTCTTCGCCATTTCCTGTGCGGAAGAATTCGTATCCACTTTCAACCTTGAGAAGACCTTCAATTTCAACTTCGCTTTCCGTCACACCTGTGAACTCATCTGAATACCTCAATTCATATTCACTGTCAAGAACTTCAAAATAATGTTCAACGGTGTAGTTTGCTTCTCCAACTGTTGAGACAACAACGATCTCAATGTCAACTTCTTTGTCAAGAATGAAACTATAGATTGGTTCGTCGATTTCTTGTCCATCAATCAACCAATGCTCAAATTTATATCCCGGCTTTGCTGTTGCAGTGACTGTTATTTCTGATCCATAAGCATATGATCCCTGTCCTGAAACTGACTCAATTTGATTTTCATTATAGTCAATTGATACATTGATCATTTTTCTTATGAAGTAGAATTTGAACACTGTCGAACCATCACCAGAAATATAAGCAAATGCAGTTGCATCTTCTCCTGCGATTGTAACTGAATAATATGAATAATCAAATCCAGTAAACATCGTTTCATCGTATCCTGGCAAATCAGAGATGTTGTCAACAAAGTTTGTCTTGATTGTATCTGGAGAGAAGTATTGATGCGTTATTCCTCTTCGTTCAACCTCAAAGATTTTTTCAAACACGAGCTCTTCTGAGTCATTGTTCAATGTTTGTCTATAATATTCAAGATTGTAAATAGTGTTTTCATTTGCAATGATGGTCACCTTGACAACTATGTTTTGTGTTCCCATCACATATGTGAGTTTTGTTCCGTCAACATTGTCAATTTGAAGCCTGTCATTAACTTCGAAACCACCAAAAGTGAAACCACTTGCAATGTCAAATGAAATTTCAAATGTTTGCCCATAAGCAATACTATAGGTGTTTCCTTCAATTATTGTCGCGTCCACACCATTGACAAGAACTTTGAATGATCCGGCAATCATACCATTCATTTCATCTACAAATGTGACAGTCATATCAAATTCTTGTCTGTTGTAGTAGATGTAAACAATTGTGCTTCCATCTCCTGCAATTGCAACATTATTGCCATCAACCGAGCTGTGATCAATCTCAAATCCTGCCACTTCGACACTGCCATAATTTATGTCTTCTCTTGTTAAGATATGCTCTGTTTCGCCAATCATTGGAACACTTGGATAATTTGAATCTTCTTCATAATTTGCTCCAAGAGCTGTTGTTTGGAACAGATAAACAACTGTATATGCAGTATCCTCTCTTGTTTCAGGTTTGATGCTGAGAGAAATTTCTTGAGATGGAACTCTAAGGACAAGTGTGAAGTCTTTTGTTCCGATATCATTGTCTTCTTCCATAACTGTGTATCTGACACCTTCAACAACTTCGCCTTCTGCGTCGACAATTGTAAAACCAGTATCCTTGTTCAGCGTGTATCCCTTATTCAATGTGAATTTGAATGTCACTTCTTCGTCAAACAAGAATCTTCCACCTGTTGACTCAGTTGTGATTGCATTGTTGTTTTCAATGCTCAGATCAACATAATAATAGTTTCTTGTGTAGTAAAGTTTAACGACTGTTGAGCCATCACCCAAAATTGTGTTGCCATTTTCAAATGTGGTCATCAAATAGTCAAATCCGCTAAAGTCGTAAGTTTCGTTTCCTTCAACAAGTGCTCTAACTGCATCTTCATCAATCTCTGCACCTGTCTCTCCAGTTGAATAGGTTGTATAACTTGGTGTCACATCATATTCAAGTTCAAGATTTTGTTTGTAAACCTGAATTGTGTATCTCGTGTCTTTGTTGGCAACAGCTGTTGTGTTGACTGTGATGTCTCCAGCAAGTTGAGTTCCCTCTTGTTGTCCTTTCATATAGAGAGAAATTCCATCTGCTTCCAAAGTTGCTCCTGCGACTGATTTTGGAATGTCAATTTCAAAGTAACCATTTCCATAACCTTCTGCTTCTTGCAAACTCATTGTCACTTTGTCTTCATACTTGACATTATACGTCACAAAGTCATCAGTTGTCGTGTCAATTGAATGAGAATTTGTTTCTGTTGTGATTGAAACAGATTCTATATTTTCACCTTTGTTGATTGTGAGTTTGTATGACTGTCTTTCAAAGTAAACCAAAACTGTTGTTGTTCCTGCACCAGAAATAACTTGACTGTCTGATTGATCGCTATCAAATGCGAAACCTTGAATGTTTTCATATTGAGTTCCAACAATATAATCGTCATAAGCAATTCTGCTTGTCACCACACTGTCAGTCTCAATGACATTGTTTGTTATGTCAATATAATTGCCTTCTGATGCACCATAGTTGCCATTAAGGGTTTCAAGAAGAATTCTGATTCTGAAAGATGTCATTCCTTTGCCCCAAATTGTATAAATGACAACTTCTTTGTTCTCAACCAAGGTCAAGTTGGAAATTGTTGGAGTCTCGCTAACTGAACAAAGAATTTCTTGACGTTCACCTTCATCATCAAAATAATACCAACCGCTAAATTCATAACCAGCATTATTCCAACCAAGTGTATTAAATGCAGGCAATGTGTATTCTTTTCCATACTCTAACAATCCAACGTCATAAGTTGTGTCACTTCCAACTTCATATGCCAATTTGACATTATATTTCAAAGGTTGCCAGTATGCATAGATGACAATTTCGCTGTTTGCAACAGTGTCTCCAGCAAGATTGAATGCATAATACTTATCTTCGCTTGTCACATAGAAAATGCCTGCGCTTTGAATTTCGTCTACATTTGTCACTTCAGACATTGTGTTTTCTTCAACAGATGTTGACCAACCTACAAATGAGAATCCTGTCTTTGTGAAAGTTGAATGATCATCTAACTCAACAAGTTCATCATAAGAAACTTCTTTGTCTTGGATTGCTCCTTGTCCACCATTGTTGTTGTATTTGATTGTGTATTTGTTTGCTTCCCAAACACCATACAAATCAAGTCCTTCTGTTCTGTCATAAACTGCAATGGTGTCATTAAGTTCATAAATCACTTCTTCGCTTTCTGGACTTGTTGCCCAGCCCAAAAGTGTGTAACCAGTTTGAACAAACATTTCTGAAAGTCTGACATTTTCTTCCAAATATGTCACATTTTGAGTTGTGGTTGTGTTGTCTCCATTCAAATTTTTGTGATATGTGATGACATAGGTCTCATTTTCAATTTCAACCTTGATGTTGAGTGCATATTCTGGCATTGTATATGAAATGTAACCTTGTTCATCGGCATCTTCTGATGTGAAAACTCTGTGCAAACCATCAGCAGTGATCGTGATTTGTTTGAATGTGTAACCAGCAACAGTTGTGACCTTGATCTTGAAGTTTGCTGTGTATTGAACAGAAATTGAAGATCCATTTGAAACATTTGCAGTCTTGTCTTCACCATCTGTTGAGTTGTAGATGAATTCAACATTGTCAATTCCAACAAAAACTTCTCCATCTTCATCTGTCATGTCAAACACAACATTGAATGATGCCAAGTTGTATTCGACATTAACAACTGTAGAACCATCTCCAGCAATAACAGGTTCGGTTTCTCTTATTCTGTTATATACATAGCCTTCTCTTGTGATTTCAATTTGTGCAAATCCTTCTTGAACCATTGCATCAGTGATTTCTGAGTTTGTGTATCCTTGAAGTTCGGCACTTCCAACCATTTCATATGTTCCGTCAATCTTTTGAGCATAATAGTTGACAGTATATTTAGTGTCAGGATTTGCGTCCCAGTTTGCAACTGCTTCCAAATCTTTTGCGTAATTATATGCAAACAATTCTCCATCACTCAAAGTCAAAACTGTTTCAGCATCGACTGTGATTGTCCAGTTTTTGAATGTGTAACCTTCAAGTTCAAACTTAACTGGTGTCAAGTTTGAAGATGTAAGATATGCAAATTCTTGAGTGTAAGAATCTTTTTCTTGCATGTCTGTTTCGTCAACAAATGTTCCGCCATTACCCTTGAATGTGAGTGTGTATGTCTTTGGTGTTGTCAAAACATTGATGCTGATGTCTGAAATTGGCATCACAAACTCTCCACTTGCAACATCAGTTTCTGTCGAACTCTCTTCTTCATAACCAGCAAAATCATATCCTTCATTGAGAGTGTAGTCAAGTGTCACAGTTGCACCATGTTTAACTTCTGCAGTAAACACTGAAGTTGCCAGGTTTTCTTCTCTGATATAGTCAGATTCGGCAGTAATTGCAGAGATTCCAGCATCAAAGTTAACGGTCAATGTGTACCAAATTCTTGTGTAGTAAACTTTCAAAACAAGGGCATCATCTGGCAAGATGTTTCCGCTGAGAACATTGTCTTCGTTGTCGGCATCAAACTCATATCCAGTCTTTTCAATTGCTTCATATTCAACAAATTCATCAGTTTTTCCTGTGTATGTCTTTGTCAAGCTTGAATCAATTTCAAATTGTCCGTCAAGAGTTTCGAAGTAATACTCAATTGTGTAGTAATTGTCGTCTGCTGACCAAACTGCCCAAAGTTCAACATTGTCATAGAAGTTGAATGCTGAGAATTGCAAGTCATTCAAATCGTCAAATTCATATTGAAGAACTTGTGCTGCAGCATTTTCTTCGGAGTTTGCCCAACCCATGAATGAATATCCCGGTTTGCTCCATGTCAATGTGTTTGCATGTTTGATTGTGTAAGCAGTGTTATAAACAACATCTTCACTTGTCTTTTCTTCATCATCACCATCAAGGTTTCTGTGATAGATAATTTGATATGTGTTTGCAGAAGATGATGTTGTGATCGTGATGTTGTATGCTGGCATCTTGTCAACAACATACATTCCACTTTCTTCATCATAAACAAGTCCCAAAACTTTTGTGTCACCATAATAATATCCATCTTCACCTGCAGTCAATGTCCACTTTGTTCCTTCGCCAAGACTCACAGAACCTTGTGTGTATTCTGCTTCAACGGTGAATGAGTCGAATGAATATCCATTGAACATCTCAAGGCTGACATTGAATGGGGTTTCGAAGTAAACTTGATAATCCCCTTCAATTGCAGTGATTGAATCTTCAATTGTTTCAACAGGAACAAATGTTCTGACTCCTTCAGAAGAAACTAATGTGAGTTTGTAAGGGAGTCTGTCATATTTGATGTAGATTGTTGTTGCATAACCTTCTTCTGTGTCGTTGCCATATTTGATTGTAACGGTTCCACTTCCATCTTGGTCTTCAAATGCTGTATAAACAAAGCCTTCATAACTGTTGATCACTCCAAGTCCATTCAAGTAGCCATATGTGACTGCTTTGTCAGTTGTTCCGTTTTCAACAATTCTTTCATCAACATCTGTGTATCCAGTTCCAACCAAATCTTTTGTTTGATAAACAACCTTAAATCTTGTGTCATCTCTTGGAGTTGATGTCAAAACAACCGTTGTGTTTCCATGGAATATAAATTCATAATATTCTCCCGTTCCAACAACATCGTCTCCAATCTTAAATCCAACAAAGTCATAACCACCCTTGACAACAGTTGATGTTCCATTTTCATCAGTGTAGGTATAATAAACCCTAACAGTGCTGTCATAGTCGATCAACATCTTGTCTTCAAGAACGATCTTTTCGCCGTTTACAGTGACAACCGCCTTGCTGATGTCAACACCTGCGTCTCCTTCCAATGTCAAATCATATCCAATTGGACGCCATACTGCATAAAGGTCAACGTTTGCACTGTAAGTTGTCATCACGAATGTTGCTTCTTCAGCATAGTCATAGATTCTGTTGTCGGCATCTTCTTCGCTGAGAGCCCAACCTCTGAATGTGTAACCATCATTTAAGAACAAGTTTGCAGTGAGTGTAACCTCTGCTTTGTAAACAACTTCTGCACCAGATTGTGTGTAATAATCCAATCCATCGGCTGTCATTCCATCATTTCCATGGAATGTGATTGTGTATGGTTTTGGATCTGTTGTTGCAGTGATTTCAACGTTGCCAGCAATCATTTCAAATTTGCTGTCTGTGATTGTTGCAATTTCGTCACTTACATATCCGGCAAAGTCATATCCATTGTCAGAAATTGTATGGTTGAGAACAACAGTTGCTTCATATCTTACACTGTATGTTCCATCGCTGTTGTCTTTGATGTAGAATCCTTCTTCAGTTGATTGCTCTTCTGTGGTTGCAACAAATTCTCCCACACCGTCTTCAACACTCAAGGTCAATGTGAAGTAGTCTCTTTCATACTTGACAGTCACAACAGCATTTCCGTCTGCAGTGATTGTTGCAAGTTCGACTGCTTCAAACTTGAATCCAGCAATTGTTGGATATGCTCCACCTGTCAAAGCAACAACCATTTCTTCTGTGATTGGAGTATCAGTTGTGCCCTGATCTGTGATTGTCTCTTGCAAATCTGTTCTAAGTTCATATGTCTGTCCGTCAAGACTTTCGAATTTATATTCAACAGTAAACTTGGTGTTTGTGTTTGCTGTCCACTTAGCAAACAATGTTGTGTTTTCCGTGATCTTAACGGTCATTTCTTCTGTGATTAAATCAGCATCATTGAGATCCGCTGTCAAATACCAACCAGCAAATTGATATCCTTGACGTTCTGGTATTGGAAGTCCAACTGGCAAGTTGTCAGAACCTTCAACCTCAACATAGGCATCAGCATATGTGCTGTCATAAACAACCTTGACTGTTGTATATTCAATTGATGCTCTTGAAGAACCTTCAGCATCATTAAGATTGAATGTCAAATCATAGACATTTGCATTATAGACAACCAAATATGTCTTTCCATCAACTGAATCCATTGTTCCAACAATTGCACTTGGTGAAGCAGTGTAACCTTCAATTTCTGGAGATGCAACATTGAAGTCTAAGCCATAAGGCACTTGTTCTGTGTATGTTTCATGTGCTTCGTCTCCATCAGCATATTGATAGTTGATTGTCAGTGTGTAACTGTTGACAGACCATTTAGCCTGCAATTTCACGTCACCATATACACCCTTGCTGATTGTGTTGTTTGTCAAAGCCGAAAGTGCAATATCTCCGTCAACTTTCTCTGCCCAGTTTCCAGAGATTTCACTGAATGAATATCCAATGAGTGTGTGTCCAACTTTTGTCAGCATGTCTCCAGCAATCAAAACGACGTCATCTTCAATTGTGAAAGTTGTCTCGTAAGTTCCGTCTTCTTCCAATTGAAGTGAAGAATCAAACGTTCCAGCATTTGGAAGATATGTGATTGAATATTCTGTTGCTGTCCATTTTGCTGTCAAGATGACAACTTCTCCATCAGTTGCAGTCAAATTCTTAACTGTTTCTTCGTCTGCCAAGTCGTGACTTGCCCCGGTGTCATCTTGATATGTCCAACCCGCAAAATCATATCCAATCTTTGTGAACGTGTTCTTAGTCAACTTAACTTCAACGTCGTAGTTGATGCCTTCCATTGTTGCCATTTCTCCACTTCCACCATTGTTTGCAAAAGAAATGCTGTATGTGATTGGTGTCCAGACTGCATAGAGAACAACTTCTCCATCAACGTCTGCTGTCAGTCCATTGACTGTTTCTCCTGCTCTGAGCAATGTTCCAGAGCCATCAGCACTTCTTGACCAGCCAACAAACTTATAGCCCGTCACAGCAAATTCCAAACTGGTTGCACTTGCATCTTTGATCAAGATGTCTGCTGTGTATCCATAAGTTTCAGGATCTGATGTCTCATCAGTGGCTTCACTTGTCACAGATGAATAGTTTGAATTGTATGTCAATGTGTATTTGTTTTCCAGCCATACTGCATAGAGTGTGACCGTCTTGCCATTTGTTGCAGTCAAATCTTGAGCCGTTGTTGCGTCCTTGCTGATTGTTTTGGTTGTCGTGTCATCAGCTTCATAACTCCAGCCATTGAATGTGTGTCCTGTGAGTGTGAATTGATTTTCGTTCAAATCAAATTCTTGACCATATGCAATGTCTGTGTGACCAGTCATCACTCCGTCACCACCGTTTGCATTGTATTCAACGTTATATTTGATAGGTGTCCAAACTGCATAGAGTTCAAGATCGCCAATGATTGAATAAACAAATTCTTGTTCGTCAGTATATTCAACCTCTCCTTCAGGATCTGTTGACCAGCCTTGGAAAATGTATCCAGTGCGTGTAAACACATTCTTTGTCAAAACAACACTTCTGTTGTAAACAACATCTTGTGTGATTTGAGTTACAATTTCGGTTGTTGCTTCTGTGTCATCAGTTCCTTCAACCAAAACTTTGATGTATTGCCCACCATTGCCATAGAATGTGATGGTGTATGGATTGTTTGTTGCGGTTGCAGAGATGTTGAAGTCTGTTGTACCTGCGATGATATAGTATGTGCCAGCTTCTTCTTGCACACCACCGGTCCAGCCTGCAAAACTGTAACCTGTTTCATCATTAACTTTTACAAGTTCATAGGTCAAAACGACCTTTGCACCATATTTAACTGAGAATGTTCCAGCTGATGTAAATTCTTTTGTGAAGGCATAAGCACCCTCTTCTTCGCTGACAGTTGCAACAACTTTTGCAATACCTTCTGTCATAGAAACATCTACATCAATTGAATTTCTCAAATAGTAAACATCAAGAACTGTGCTCTTATCTCCATTGATGATCACTCCGCTTGCAAACGTTGAGTAAGTAAATCCTGGAATTTCTCTCAAGTTCAAGTTGTCAACACTTTCAATCTCTTCATCTGTGTAACCTTGTTTTGTTTCGTCATATTGACTGTAATAAACATAATCATTTTCAAGATCGCTTCCACCACTGCTGCTCATCTTTTCCAAATGATAGTGAACTGTGAACTCAACTTGCAGTGTGGTTGTGTTAATGTAGATTGTCAGATCTTCAAATGGCATTTCTGCAATAACAAATCCACTTTCTTCGCTTCCGGTCACATAGTCAGATGACCAGCTGTCAAATTCAAATCCATCTCTGATGTCGTAAATCAAATTGACTTCTGCACCATAGCGAACTGAATATTGTTTTTCGTTTTCTGGCACATCTTCTGTGATTTCAACAACATAGAAAGCATCTGTTTCTGCAGCAAGGCTCAAAACGCCTTTTGTTGTTTGCAATGTCAATGTGTAGTTGTTTCTTGAGTAGTAAACGTTGACAACTGTTGCATTGTCTTCTGGTTTAACAGTGATTCCAGTTTCCATACTTTCGTATGTAAATCCGTCAAATTCAACCAGTTTTTCAGAAATCATGTCGTATTTGATTTCTGTGTCAACTTTTGCCGAAAGAATTGCATCAGCAACTTCAGGGTCTGTTTCATAACCTGTTCCGTCCAATTTCTCGAAGTTGTACCTGATGTTGTATTCAAATGGCAATGCTGTCACAGTCACAACAAATGTCATGTTTGAACTGATTTCAAATTCATAAGGCAAATCTTCAGAAGTCAAAACTCCGTCCTGTCCATATGTGATTTGGCCAAGTTCATATCCGTCAGAAACCTCAACAGAAACTGACACATTTGCACCAAATTTGTATTCTCCATCACCTGTGACTGATTTAACTCCAAGTCTTGGTGTCACAAAGTCAACAGTGTAGATTTCTCTTGTGTAATACAATCTCAAAACAAGTGAAGAATCTCCAGTAACAACACCGCTCAAAAGGGTGTTTTCATGGTTGAGATTGATCACGAATCCTTCAATTGTCAACTGTTCAATTTCAACTTCTGTTCCTGTGACACTGTCAATGAATTTGCTTCGAGTTGCATCAAGTGTGTACTGATCATTGTCAACATTTTCAAGATAGTATTCAACTTTGTATTGTGCGGCGCCAACTGTCCAAATTGCATAAACAACAACTTCGTCATTGTCTTCGCTCGTCAAGTTGAACACATAATACTTGCCTTCAAACAAATAGATTCCGCCTTCTTTGCCCTCTCCAATCAGATAAGCAGTAAGGTTTTCATGTTCTCCAATGTCTGCGACTCTTTCAAAATCTGCAGATGTTCCGTTTGTGGTTGACCAACCAACAAAGTTGTATCCTGCTCTGTTTGTTGTTCCAACAATTTCAACCGCTTGATCATAAGTTGCAGGTAAGTTGTCAACTGCGGAGCCAAGATTTGTTTCAAATGTCACAACATAGTCGTTTGGTGTCCAAACAGCCATCATCACAACTTCGCCATTGTCAACATCTGTCAAACTGTTAACAGAAGCTCCAAGGGCATAATTTGTGCCGTCATATGTCCAGCCAGTGAGTGTGTAACCTTCTTTGCTGAAGCCGTCGCCATTGCTCAAAATTACACTTTCTCCATAGTTAACATTCTCAGAAGCTATCAAGCCTTCGCCACCATTTGGATCATAAGAAATGATATATGTGTTTGCAACAACATTGGCACGTATTGCCACGTTTGAATCTGTCGTGTGTCTATAATCATAAGTTGCAGAAATTTCTTTGACTTCTTCATCTATTGTCCAATTGTTGAAGTGATATCCGGCATAAACTGAAGCTGTCAATCTCACTGTTGTGTCAAACATAACAGTGTATTGATTTGTTGTTCCTTCAACAATTGTTGCTCCAATGACTGTGATATCCAATTGTTCCAAATTCTTTTCAACTGTGAGTGTATAAGGCTTAGCACTCCAAATTGCATAAATTGTGGTTGCGGTTGTTGTGTCACACAATTCACTGCTCAAAATTTCATCTGTTCCTTGAGCATTTGATGAGAATTTAACAAAGTTGTATCCCTCTCTAGTCACGCTCAAAAGATCTGCAAACTGAACATAGTCAGTTCCGTTTTCTGATGTGTAAAGAGTTGCATAATCACTGTCATAAGTTGCATATAGTGTCAAGATGCCATCGTTTATCAAACTATTCAACGAAACATCTTCATTTGTTGTCACTTCAAATGTTGCTGATGTCGAACCATTGTTGAAGTTCACATCATTCAAATTGATGTTCACTGCATATCGTCTTGCTTGCCATGTGGCAGTCAATGTGTCGTTTCCTTCACCGAAGGTGTACAAGAATCCATCTTCTGTTTCAACAAGATTTCCCTTGAATCCTTCATTCTTGTTCCAACCAATAAACTTGTAACCTTCTTTAACAGGAGTCAAAACTGCATAAGTGCTTCCATAGTTTTGTGTCACTTCAAATTCGTCTGCACTGCCATTATACAAACCACTTGCAGGATCAATCGTCAGAGTAAAGCTTCTGATTGTTGCTTGTGCTGTCAAAACAGTGTCGCCAATTCCCATCAGAACTGTTTGCGTTGTCTTGCTTGGATCAAAGTTTGTTGGAGTTGTTCCAGAAACTGCAAACTCGTTCCATGTGTAACCTTCTGCTACTTCCACTTCAATTGAAATGCTAGCTTCAAACAAGAATTCGCCTGTTGTAAACTCAACTCCATTGACTTTGACACTTTCAATTCCGTCTTGTTTGTTGATGGTCAAGTTGTATGGATTTCTTGAGAAGTACACATCAATTTCCAATGTTCCGTCAGCTTTAACAACAAACTCTCCTTCAATTGTGTTGTTTGAAGTTGTCTTTCCTTCTTCATAAGTGAATCCATCAGGAGCATATGTGACATCATTGATTGTCACACCCGTTCCAGACTTGGCAACCTCAACCGAACTGTCTGTTATTCCGTCATTTCTTGTTACGACTGTTTTTTCGTAGTTGTCTCCACCTGCAGTTGTCTGTCTGAAGATGTTAATCTTATATTCGGTATCAGTATCCACTGTCCAAGTGGCAGTCAAAGTCACATTTCCGTACATTCCTGCTGAAATTGAACTTTCTGTGTATACATCATCAAGTTCCCAATTTCCTAATGTCAAATCTCCACCAAAGTCAGTTGTAACTTGCCAGCCTGCAAAGGTGTAACCAACCTTAATTATGCTTGGAAGGTTGATGCCAACTTCTTTAGTGTAATTTGTTGTGTAATCTGTTCCAGCCTCACCACTTATTGTTCCGCCATCTTCCACATATGAAATTGTGTAAGGATTTGCGGTGTAAACAACAGTGATTGTCTCATTGCTTGCTGGCATATTTGCAAAACCAACTCTTGTCTGGTCTGCAGTATAACCATAAAGCACTGGGCTGTCAATGTATGCTTCTGCACCAAATTTGACTGTGATTGATTGGTCTTCAAATGCTTGTGTTCCAGCAATTCCTTCAATGCTGTCTTCTGAATAAACATATTTAACTGTCAATGTGTAAGAATCAACTGACCAATAAGCAAAGATTTCGCTTTCTGTTGTAAGGTCAAATTTTGTAGTCGCCAAAATTTCTGTTGCATCTGCAGTGCTTGCATCATCTTCTATAGGTGTTGTAAACCAACCTTCAAATGCATGCCCGTCTCTTTGAAGCCCAAGACTTCCAAGAGTTACTGCTGTTCCATCAGCGGTGTAAAGAGTTCCATATGTTCCGTTGTATTCTCCATACAAAGTGATGATTCCATCGACAACAGGAGCATCAACATTTGCACTTACAACTTCATCTGCTCCAGCGTTGACATTCAATTTAACAACATATCTGTTTGCAGTTGCTGTTGCAACCAATTGAACCATTGCACTTGGCATGCTGAGTGTTGCTGTTGCTTGTGTGTTTTCTTCTGTGATTTCCAAATTATCTACTGCATATCCCGTGAATCCAGTCATTGAATATCCAGTGCTTGATGTTGCAGCAAGAGTAATATTTGCACCATATTGAACCAAATATGCTTTTGCGCTATCTTCATCTTCATCAATATCCTGCTCAACCAAGCCTATTCCACTTGCACTTGCGGTTGAAACACCAGTTTGCAATTCCAATGTAAGAGAATATTGTTGTCTTGCATAATAATATGTGATTGAAGATTGTCCATCGGCACCAATTGTCAATTGTTGGACATCAGGTGTAACAAATCCAACATAAGTCTTTGTTGCTGGCGTCACAATTGAATCAGTCGTTCCTGTCAAATCGTCAGCATCAATCAAAACACTGTTTTCTTCCGTGAAGTTGTCATAAACTCCGACATTAACTTGACGATGATATACTTTGTATGCTGTATTTTCATTTGCCGTCCAATATGCATACAATACCGTTTCATTGTTTGCTGTTGCAAATCCCATTGTAGAAATAACTTTATCACCAACAGTTGTTTCTGCTCCAAGAATATTTCTTTCAGTATAGAATCCATTGAATGTATAGCCATCTCTTGAAATAGTGATATTGTCAATGTTATATGCAGTTTCGCCTTCGGTCTCAATTGCATTAACATACATTTCAGAATAGTCTGTATCGTATGTCACATACAATTCAACCTTTCCGTTGTTTACAGTTCCAACATTGCTTGTCGCATAAGTAGAACCATTTCCAGAGACTACATCATTAAGATCCAATGTCACCATATATCTGTCTGCATGCCAGGTCGCTGTCAATGTGTCATTGCCCACTTTGAAGGTGTATCTTCCATCTTCAAATGTTCCATATGCATTCTCGCTTCCATCTGTCGCAGAGAGTTCCCAACCGTCAAACACATATCCTGTCTTGCTTGGGTTTGGTATCTCTATCGTTGTGTTGTAGTCTTGTGTGATCTCAACTACCTCTGTGCTTCCTTCATATACCCCGCTCGCTGGATCTATCGTCAGTGTGAATCTTCTGATCGTTGCTTGTGCGGTGAGTGTTGCATTTCCAAGTCCCATTGTCACTGTCTGACTCAATGCTTCTGCATCAAATCCTGTTGGCTCTGTTCCTGAAACTGCAAATCCATTCCATGTGTATCCTTCTGATACTGTCACGTCTATCTTGATGCTTGCTCCATACAAGAACTCGCCTGTTGTGAATTCAACTTCGTTAACTTTGACACTTGTCACTCCTTCTTGCTTGTCTATTGTCAATGTGTATGGAATCCTGTCAAAGTATACCTTCACTACCAAACTTCCGTCTGCAACTACCACTGTTGAGTTGTCTGTCTTGTTTGTCGCAAATGCTCCTGCATTGTATGTGAATCCATCAAATGCATATGTAACTTCATTGATCGTCACACTTGTGCTTGTTGATGTGATCACCAATGCTTCGTCTGTCGTTCCGTCTATTCTCGTGATTGTATCTTCCAACTCATAGCTGTCTCCTGTCGTAGCCTCTTGATAGATCTCTATCTTGTATCCTGTGTTCGTATTCGCTATCCATACTGCATACAAGTCTATCACTGCTCCGTCTTCTGTCGTCAGATCTATCACATTCTCTTCGTCCACATACTCTACAGACGTGCTCTCTTCTGTCCTTGCCCAGCCTTGGAACGTGAATCCTGCTTTCTCAAATGTGTTTGCTGGCAGGTCTTTTGCAATTCCATATGTCATTGCCAAATCGTCCATCTCTCCACTGCCAGTGTTTGCATGGAATCTGATTGTGTATGTGTGTACTCTCCAGCTTGCATACAAGGTCGTTCCACTTGTAAGTATCCAGTTTCCACTCTCGTCTGTGTATCCTTCTACACTCGCTTGCAGTGTTCCATCTGTCCCAATCACTACATCGCCTGTGTTCAATCCTGTCGTCCAGCCAAGGAAGGTGTGTCCTGTCCTCTCTGGATTGTCAATCTCTACACTCAATGTTGGACTGTCATATGTCGCAACCACACTCTTTGTTCCTTCTGTCGTTGCACTGTTTTGATCAAGTGTAATTGTGTATTCATTTGCTTCCCATTGTGCAGTAAGTGTGATGCTTCCATATGTGTCTACTGGCACTGTCATCACTCCTGTGCTCATTGTTGGAAGTGTCGTTGAGTGTTCTGTGTCTGTCCATGACAAGCTCCAACCTGTAAACTCATATCCCTCTTTTGTTGGACCTGCTATCGTCAATGCTTTCTCATTGATTGATGTTTCGTATGATAGAGGATTTGAAGCTCCATTTTGACCTTCACTCAATTCATATACTATCTCATATTCCTTCCCTGCAAAGTTCAGTGTCACAACAACATCTTCACTGTACATCTCAAATGTGATTTCTGCAAATGTTGTCTCTCCACTCTCTGCAAGTGTGCTCTCTCCCTCTATGCTGTACCCTGCATATGTGTATCCTGCATAGAGTGTCATGTTGTTGATTGTTATCTCTGCTCCATAGTCCACCATCAGAGTTCTGTCGTTGACAGCAGTTACTCCTCCAACTCCTTCAATTGTGATGTTGAAGGTGTTCTGTCCTGTCGTGTCACTCAGTGTCTCTTCCATGTAACTATTGAACAATCCTTTGATGTCAAATGCGTATTGATTTCTTGTGTAGTAGTAATTTACCACAGTTGTTCCATCTGCTTTCACTGTCACTGTCTGTGTTGATGGTGATGTGAACCCTTCGTAACTCTTCACTGCTGGTGTCACATTTGCATCTGTCGTTCCGTTTGTGAACTCCTCTGTTCCATCTTCTGCCAATTCCCAGTGATCTGCATTTGTTGTCTCTGGTGTCTCTATTCCCACTTTCTCAAGGTAATGATTTACTGTATATCTTGTGTTTGTGTTTGCTGTCCAGTATGCATAGATCACTGTGTCATTGTTCGCTGTCGCAAACTCTGTCTCACTTGTAATCGGTGTCGCTCCCTCTGTGCTTTCTCCAAGCAATATCTGTGTGCTGTAGAAACCTGCAAATGTATATCCCGCTCTCGTCAGTGTCTCTGCTGTGAATTCTGCAAATGTCACTGTCTCTCCCTCTGCTGTGTACAACGTTCCATATGTCCCGTCATATTCCGCATACAACTCTATCTTTCCATTTGCTACTTCTGCATTTGACACTGTCGTATTTGCTGCAGTCGTTCCGTTTCCTACTGTCACATCGTTCAGATTGATCGTCACCATATATCTGTCTGCATGCCAGGTCGCTGTCAATGTGTCATTGCCCACTTTGAAGGTGTATCTTCCATCTTC
>CALVZQ010000006.1 GCA_944372585.1 uncultured Clostridia bacterium | reverse complement strand
TATGTCAAGTCTTGGTAAGGTTTTTCGCGTTGCATCGAATTAAACAACATGCTCCGCTGCTTGTGCGGGTCCCCGTCAATTCCTTTGAGTTTTAACCTTGCGGCCGTACTCCTCAGGCGGGATACTTATCGCGTTTGCTTCAACACGGAAGGAGTCGATACCTCCCACGTTTAGTATCCATCGTTTAGGGCGTGGACTACCAGGGTATCTAATCCTGTTTGCTCCCCACGCTTTCGAGCCTCAGTGTCAGTTGCAGTCCAGTAAACCGCCTTCGCCTCTGGTGTTCTTCCTAATATCTACGCATTTCACCGCTACACTAGAAATTCCGTTTACCCCTCCTGCACTCTAGCCAAACAGTTTTAGATGCTATTCCGAAGTTGAGCCTCGGGCTTTCACATCTAACTTAACTCGCCACCTACGCTCCCTTTACGCCCAGTTATTCCGGACAACGCTCGCCACCTACGTATTACCGCGGCTGCTGGCACGTAGTTAGCCGTGGCTTTCTCCTAGGGTACCGTCACTTCCTTCTTCCCCTAGATCAGAAGTTTACAATCCGAAAACCTTCTTCCTTCACGCGGCGTTGCTGGGTCAGAGTTTCCTCCATTGCCCAATATTCCTAACTGCTGCCTCCCGTAGGAGTCTGGACCGTTTCTCAATTCCAGTGTGGCCGGTCATCCTCTCAGATCGGCTACTCATCGTCGCCTTGGTGGGCCGTTACCTTCACCAACTAGCTAATGAGACGCAAGCCCATCTATCACTGGATCTCTCCTTTCACCCCTGACCGATGCCGGTCCGTGGTCATATGCGGTATTAGCAGTCGTTTCCAACTGTTATCCCCCTGTGATAGCCAGATTGCTCACGCGTTACTCACCCGTCCGCCACTAAGTTCTCGGGAGCAAGCTCCCTCAAACTCCGTTCGACTTGCATGTTTGAAGCACGCCGCCAGCGTTCGTCCTGAGCCAGGATCAAACTCTAATGTTAAAAACTGGTGAGGCACCTTAAATTCTTAACGTTGCACGACCTTCGGTCTAACAACTAAATTTCGGTTCCTCTCCCAAGCCTCCTCCATTTTGTTGGGCAATCCAAAAACAAGTTTTTTGATTGCTTTTGAAGAAGACTTTTAGATTAATCTTAGTCGCACATATACACTTGTGCTTTTTGTTTTTTCCTGAACTCGATAACTAACATTGACTTGTTCAAAATATACTTTCGTAAAGTTTGTTGTTTGTTCGATCAACTATTTAATTGTCAAAGTTCTCGTCGACAACTGCGCTCTTGCTCATTTCGCCTTTTCGCTTGTTGTCTCCTCTTCCCCAAAAATGTAAACATTTTCGTGGGCCCCGGAAACCGCTCTTGCAGTGTCAACATGGGTATTTTACATCATCTCTCCCTCCTTTGTCAACACTTTTTCAAAACTTTTTTCATTTTTTCTAACTTTTTTATCTTTTTCTTCTCACTCTCTCCACAACTATCCCTCGTGTTCACTATTCTCATCACTATTTCCATCAAAAAAATGACTACTTCGGTCATTTTGTGATTAATATTCTACAATATATTTTTAAACAAGACAATTAACCTTTGCTTTTTTTGAAAAAAATGATACACTTATGTCAAGGAGAGCATATGGAAACTCTATATCAAAACATCAAAGCTTGCAAACTTTGCGGCAATTATCCAAAACTAGAAAAGAGTTTTTTGCAAAAAGGGAACACGAATCTTTTAATAGTCGGAGAAAGCCCTGCAAAAGATGGTTGGATAAGTTCTGGTAGAGCATTTTATAATGTAAATAATAAGTTGCAGGCAACAGGAATAGTCTTAAATAAACTGTTAAACTCTATTGGTCTAGAACTGGAAAACATAAACTTTACTGAATTATGCAAATGTCAAATAATTGACAGAAGCCGCTTGAACGAATATACAAAAAACTGTTTTCCATTTTTAGTTGAACAATTAAAAGAAATTAATTGTGACATAATTTTGCCAATGGGATTGTATACAACACAGGCAATATTACAAATGAAGATTAAAAAATTTTCAGATTATGTTGGAAAACCTATGAATATCAAGTTTGGTGATAAAACATATCTTATTATTCCAATATATCACCCATCACCTGCAAATCCGAAAGGTTATAATGGAAATTTACATATATTTCAAGAGGTTAAAAAATACATAAAACAATGTTAAGCCATGTCACATGACATTTATATCAGGATATTTCTTTTTTATTTCTTTGATGCAAAAATCAACACTTTGCTCAAGGCTTTGATTTGTTGTGTCAATGATGATTGAATCAGGAAGAAGTTTGATGGCACCATGTTCTCTGTGGACATCTTTGTAATCCCTTTCTCTCAAATCTTTCAAGACTTCTTCATAAGTCACATCATTTCCCAATGCTCTTTGCTGTTCATATCTTCTTCTTGCTCTCACCTGTTCGTCAGCGGTGCAGAAGAATTTGAAATCTGCATTTGGCAAAACAAACGAGCCAATATCTCTTCCTTCCATAACTGTATTGTTATGTTTAGCAAACTCTCTTTGCAAAAACAGAACTTTCTTCCTGATGCAAGTAAAAGGTGAAATTTTGGCTGAAAGAACACTTGTTCTCTCAGTTCTCAGATATGGTGTGTAATCAATTCCATTGACAAAAACGTGTTCAGTTCCGTCCATAAATTCAATTTTGACATTGATTTGTTTTGCAAACTTGCAGATGTATTCATCTGAAATTTTGCTTTCATCATAGTTCATATAAACAAATGCACAAGCGATGCCACGATAAATCGCCCCAGTATCAAAAATTCTGAAATTCAATCTTTTTGCAAGAGCTTTCGTGATTGTGCTCTTTCCACTGCAAACATAACCATCAATTGCGATATTAATGGTTTTAGTTTCATTGATTTTTCTATTGATTATGTCCAAACAAAAATCAACGGTCTCGTCAAAAGACATTTCTGAATTGTCAACAATGAGACTGTCTTCCGTAGGCATCAATGGTGCAACTGGACGACTGCTGTCACGAAAATCTCTTTCCTTCAAATCTTTCAAAACTTCATCATAAGAAACATTTGTCCCCTTAGCAACAAGTTCATCAAATCTTCTTTTTGCTCTTTTATCTTCATCAGCAGTCAAAAAGATTTTGACATCAGCATTTGGCATAACCACAGTTCCAATATCTCTTCCTTCCATAACACAATCATGTTCACGAGCAAACTTCTTTGCGATTTCCAAATACTTCTCACGAACTGCAGGAAAGACCGAAATTTTTGAAGCCAACTGGCTGACTTTCTCTGTTCTGATATAATTTGTTATGTCAGAGCCATTTATGAGAATATGTTGAAGATTATCAATAAAAACAACTTTCACATCAACATCTTTCAAAAATGACGAAATGTTTTCAACGGTCATATCTTTATAGCCAGCCAAATCAAAAGCATAGCCAAGCCCTCTGAAAATAGCTCCAGTATCCAAAATCTTAAAATTATCTCCAAGTTTTTGAGCAAGAACCTTTGCAAGCGTAGATTTTCCACTTCCTGTGAAACCATCAATTGCAATATTAATCATTCCTCACACTCCTTGATTTATATTTTACAACAAAATTCAAAGTAATCAAAACAATTTCATGCATAAATTTTTTATAAAGTTTTATCTCTGAAGAAATCATAAACTTCTTGACTGCATTTATGTGTTTTGAAGTCATACAAACCTGCAGCATACTGAAATTTTTCCTTCTCGTCCATTTTATCCATTTTTGTTTTTATAACATCGCAGAATCCAGCAAAATCAGGATGATATCTTTTCAATCTGTCAAAAACATTGCAATTTCTTTCGGGATTGAATGCATAAATTTTTGCAACAGCAGCAAACAAATCAAAATCATTACTTGGAAGAAAATTTGGTCGATTTGGATAAAGAAAAAGTTTTATCTTTCCCTCTTGTTCAAATTGTTTAAGCATTTCAAGAGCACTGTCAAATTTAATTATTTCCAAAGACACAACTTTTTCAGGAGAGCGGACTTCATGTTTACCCCAACTATTTTCATCAAAATAGTCAAAACTCCTTCCATCCAGTTTGTAAATATAGACCGGATGGTCATGACTTTTAAAATAATTTTTCACTCTTTCTGTCACAATCAATGTGTTATCTCCACAAAAACTTAGTGACTTTTCAATGGAACTCATTTTAAAACCAAAAACACCAGCAATCTCAATTTTATCTGTTGCATAAACATAAGCACCTTTCTGAGTAGATTTTCTAGGCTCAAAAACTTTTATGTCTCCATTTGGGCTTCCATGATAAACAAATCCTTCCACAAAACCCTCCTTATAAAAAGATCGCAAATTTTCCATATTCATAATACATTATATCAAAATATACAAATTTTTCAAGTTACAATTAAAAAAACGAAAAAATCAAAAATTCAAAAAAAATGTAAAAATTTCTTGACAAACACACAAAATTATAATAAAATGGTTGAGCAAGCGTTGATTTCGGGGTGTGGCTCAGTTGGTAGAGCGCGCGGTTTGGGACCGTGAGGTCGGGGGTTCGAGACCCTCCACCCCGACCAGCAAACTTAAGTTTGCAAAGCAAGATTTTTGGGCCTTTAGCTCAGTTGGTTAGAGCAACCGGCTCATAACCGGTCGGTCCGCGGTTCGAGTCCGTGAAGGCCCACCAAAATTTTTTAAAAATTTTGGTGATAATGTTTGCAAAATAGGTCGAAAATATGTTAGACTCAAAAAGTCTTGCAAAAGAGAAGACGATTTGGCTCGGTAGTTCAGTTGGTTAGAACGCTAGCCTGTCACGCTAGAGGTCGAGGGTTCGAGCCCCTTCCGAGTCGCCATAAGCCCAGATAGCTCAGTCGGTAGAGCAAGGGACTGAAAATCCCTGTGTCGGTGGTTCGATTCCACCTTTGGGCACCATAAAGTGAACAAAGTGGAAGAGATCCACCCAAATCTCCTGAAAGAGAGAGTTCGATTCCACCTTTGGGCACCATAAAGTGAACAAAGTGGAATTATTTAAAAACATAAATTCCACTTTGACACAAGAATATGGGTAGGTTGCAGAGCGGCCAAATGCAACGGACTGTAAATCCGTCGACTATGTCTTCGATGGTTCGAATCCATCCCTGCCCACCAAAAATAAGCCTATGTGCTGGCGTGGCTCAATGGTAGAGCAGCTGACTTGTAATCAGCAGGTTGAAGGTTCGATTCCTTTCGCCAGCTCCAAACAAAACATCTAAGAAATTAGATGTTTTTTTATTTTCAAAAACAAAAACTACAAAAAAAGAGCCATCCGCTCTTTATTGATCAAATTTCACCTGGTTTACCACTATCATGTCCCCTCTATTAAATAAACACTTCTCCGTCAGCAAAATTCTTAACAAAATTCAAATATTTTTTTGCAGTTTTTTGACTTATAGGCGAAAAATAATGATAAGTCACACAAACATTAAATCCAAATTTCTTGACAAGAGCAAGATCATGAACATGTCCAAATATTGTCAAGCAATCTTTTGCATGATTTGATGGTTTATGAGTTAAATAAACTTTTTCGCCCAACACTTTCTTATCAAGATAAACACCATTTTTAATAACATCAGCAAAGCCAAGTTTTATAAGTTTCTTTCTAAACTCTTCAAAGTTTTTTCCATAGTCTTTTTCTTCATAATTTCCACAAATCAAATGAATTTTTCCATTAAGTTTTTTAACAAAATCATAGTCACCAAAATCACCCAAATGATAGACAATATCATTTGGCCCAACCTTATTGTTCCAACGCTTAACCAACTCTTTGTTCATCTCTTCCACGGTCTTGAATGGGACCTGTTTCAATCTAACCTTTCTTTCATGATTAAAGTGTGTGTCCGATATAAAGAAAATATCTGGTTTGAAATAATAATCTTTATTTGAGTTAATCGCCTTCAAAAAATCACACCAAACAAAAGAGTGTTTTGGAATAGAGATAATATAGTTGACCTTTCTGGCATCATCAATTTTCATATCTTTGCTTTTTAAGATAATGTGAGCATCAATCTTTTTAACCTCAAACTTGTCTTTATGAAGCAAATAAGCAACTGGTCCTATGTCATAAATTGTTTTAATCCCCAAATTCTCTTCAGTGAAAATAAAATTATTCATAATTGAAGTGAGGTATTTTGCAACATGATTTCCTTTGACGTTTTGAGAAAATTCATAAGTTGAAGTCACAAATGTTCTTGCAAGATATGTAGGAAAAATTGTCAAATCTATTTTACTTGCCAAAATTTCGTTAAATGCCTGAATATCTTTTTTGTAGTTTGTATCTTCAAACTTGTCCAAAAGGACATTATCTGTGCCAAGCCAAACCACTTTAATTTTTGAAGCAATGGAAGGCTCAATGCGCAGAGCCATGGCAATGTTGGTCAAGGTTCCAAGACAACAAATGTAAAATGATTTATTCTCATGTGCCAACTGTATTATTTTTTCAACGGCAGGATTTGTGGAATTATACCCCTCAGACAAGAAGCCTTCACACCCCAAATACACAAATGGATTATTGCTATCATGTTTAATTCCAAAAAAACGAAGAAGTCTATAAGCATCATTTTTGCTGTCAATCATACCATCACGAATTGACAAATTCTTTTGCCAAGAAACTCTGAAAGGTGCAATCGTAATTCCCAAAATATCCAATTTATCTTGACAAGAAAAAGCATAGGCCAAAGCAAATTGGTCATCGATTTCATTAGCAATATCAGAATCAATCAACACTTTAGTTCTGTTTTTCACCAGCATCATACTCCCTATCAATCTCATCATCATTTTCCAAATATTCAAGTAATTTCAAGAAATAATCATCAAAGATATGTTTGTGATATAAAATAAAAAAATCTGAAACTTTAGTATAACCCAAAGCTTTATATCTCATAATTCTTTCACTTTTTAAAACACTTTTATCTTTCTTCTCAACAAAATGGTTGTCATAATACTTCGCCTGAATATCTGCTTCAAACTTATCAATTTGATGAGCAAATTTGGCTTCTTCCGTCTCATTAGTCTCAAACTCCTCAATGATTTTCAAAAAATAATCAGCATTTGGAGCACCTTCAAAAAATTTCATAACAGCCTTCTTTCCCAATTCTTTTTTGTCTCCAACTTTCTTGTCAAATGGAGTTATGTCGCCAATAAAAATTTCTTCAGTTTCATGAAGAACAAGCATTGTAAAGACTTTATCAACATTCAAATTCATTGCACCACCATTAGCAAAAATTGAAAGAGCAAGCATACAACAACCATAGACATGCTCTGCAATGCTTTCATGCCTAATCTTTTTGTCTAAACCCCATTTTACCCAGCCACTTCTTAAAACGGTTTTTAAGGTATGTGCATTTTTATACATTTGGAAAATTTGTTTAATTTCTTTTTCTGTTAAATCGTCTTTTTTATTCATGTAGAACATTATATCATAAAAATCATAAACAGCAAATAAAAACAAAAAAAGTGTTGAAAAATTTTCAACACATAAGTCACAAATCATTCAAAAATTTGAGAAATATCAACTTTCCAATTTTTTCCTTAAACTCTCCAAAATCTTATTTTCAAGCCTAGAAACTTGAACTTGAGAAACACCCAAACGCTCAGCAATCTCACTTTGAGTTTTGTCATAGAAATATCTCATCAAAATAATCTTTTTATCCCTGTCCTCAAGTTTGTCAATCATATCTTTCAATGCAAACTTGTCAACAAAATCCTCGTTTTCCTGCCCATCAAATCTGTCAATAACAGTCAGTCCATCTTCTTCACCATCATCGAAAGGAGTGTAAAGAGAAATAGGCATCTTGGCAGAGTCCATTGCAAGAACGACATCTTGCTCGCTAATCTTAAAATGTTCGGCAATTTCGGAAATTGAAGGTTTCTTGCCATTTTCGACAAAAAAGACATCAACAAATTTGTTAATCTTCAAATTCAGTCCCTTAATCGCCCTTGAAACCTTAACAGCACCATCATCTCTCATAAAACGTTTGATTTCACCAACAACCATCGGCACAACATAGGTGGAGAATTTGACATTAAAAGAGCAGTCAAAGTTGTTTATCGCCTTCAAAAATCCCAGACAACCAAGTTGAAAAAGGTCTTCATTTTCAATTCCCTTATCTCTGAACCACCTAATCACACTTTTTATTAGAGGAGAATTTTCAACAACCAATTTTTCTT
Organism: uncultured Clostridia bacterium; assembly: GCA_944372585.1. Classification (GTDB taxonomy): domain Bacteria; phylum Bacillota; class Clostridia; order Christensenellales; family UBA1242; genus Caccovivens. The sequence continues at coordinate 99,562 of CALVZQ010000006.1, read as the reverse complement.
TGGCACTTTCATCTCCAGATTGTGCTTTTTTAATAAGGTCAAGAGTTTCGTCTTGTCCCAGCATATCAGCCCACCTTTTCACAGGAATCGGATAAAATTTTTTTCGTCATTTTGACAGAGGTTCCAAAAGAATTACTGACAACTTGAACATCGTCCATAAAGCTTTCCATGACAGTAAAACCCATGCCAGAACGCTCAGCAGAAGGTTTTGATGTGTAGAATGGCTCTCTCGCCTTGGTTATATCCTTAATTCCAACGCCCTTATCAGTGACAGTAACGGTGACCATGTTGTCCTCAAGCTCACAACGCAAAATAACATCACCCTTAACAGACGTTGGGTACGCATGAACAACACAGTTTGTCACAGCCTCAGAAACGGCTGTTTTAATATCAGTAATTTCGTCAACAGAAGGATTTAATTGAACACAAAAAGATGCAACACAGACACGCGCAAACCCCTCATTAACAGACAACGCCTTGAAAGTTACTTCCATAAAATTTGAATATTTCATAACAACTCCTTTTTACACAATTTTCGGCATGATGTCATACAGCCCAGTAATCTTAAAAATTTTTTCAGCATGAGCGGACGGATTGGCAATGTAAATTGGAATATCTTTATCCTTCATGCGTTTGTATCTTCCAATCAAAACACCAATGCCTGTTGAATCCATGAAGTCCAATTCAGAAAGGTCAATGATAATTTTTTTAAAATTAGGTTTATCAAACATTTCATCTAGTGTAATTCTTGTGTAAGTTGCGGAATGTTCATCAAGTTCCCCACAAAGAAGAACATAGAGCACTCCATCATGAACACGACTTTTGACTTGCATAACCACTCCTTTTCACAAAAAGCATAGCATACGAAAAATGCATAAAAAAAAGAACAAATGTTGAATTTGTTCTAATATTGTCACCATAAATTTGCATAACAAATAAAAAAAGAAAATATCAAAACAAAATATTGACTCAAAATCAAGTGGTAGTATGCAATGCATAATACACAACATATGGTGTATTATGTAACCGTAAGCGCAATATATCAAATCAAAAACTTTCACAGATTTTGAAAGCAAAACATTTTGTCATATAAAAGTTTTATGCTATAATATCATCATAATAAAAACAAGAGGAAACAAATGGAAGACAAAAAAATAGATTTAATCATAGACACCGACCCAGGTGTTGATGACTCAATTGCACTTCTCTATGCAATAAAAAGTGAAAGATTCAACATAAAGTTGTTGTCTTCTGCTGGTGGAAACGGTCCAATAGAAAACATAACAGCAAATGCCATTCACATCACCGAGTTATTCAACGAAGAAATACCCGTAGTTCAAGGTGCTGCAACTCCATTGGTTCGTCCAGCAAACTATGCAATCAAAGCTCAAGGAAAAAATGGACTTGGTGCTTATTCATACAACAAGAAAAAACTTAAGCACTCACCCGTTAAAGGTGAGGCATGCGATATCATATATCAAACACTAAAAAGCTCTCAGAAAAAAATCACTATTGTGTCAATTGGTCCAATGACAAACTTGGCAAAAATGATACAGAAATTTCCTGACTGTAAAAAATATATCAAAGAAATCATTTTTGAAAGCGGAACAAAAGAAAAAATTTATGGAAAACCATATAAGTCTTTCAACATTGGATATGACCCTGAAGCTGCAGAAGTAGTGTTTAAAAGCGGAATTAAGCTTGTTATGGTACCAATGGAACTTGGTCACTTTGCATATCTTGACCATAACGACATCAAAAAATTCAAAAAAACAAACAAAATTGGAAAAATTTATGCAAAAATGTTTAAAGGATATAATGACTACCATGTTGGAAAAATGGGTGCTGCTGTTCACGATGTTTGCACAATCTACTATCTCACCCACCCTGAATATATAAAGACAGAAAAGGCATTCATCGAAATTAAATATTACAAAACTGAAACAGATGATTATGGTTATGTAGACATAGATTTTGACAAAAAACCAAATGCGACCGTATGTGTAGACTTAGACATAAATATGTTTAAATATGATCTTTTTGAAGCCCTCGAAAAATGTAGTCCAAAAAGAACATAAGCAAAATCAATAAAGATTGATAATTTGATAAAACTAAAAGTGGAGGAGTTTATGTTTTCAATTCCAAAAAGAAAATTGTATAAAAATGGAGCGACATTAATATATCGAAAATGTAAGCGCAAGCACACATCGGTCATTGCCGGCTTTGTTTTTGGAGAAAACAGAAATAAATATCCAGAACCAACCGCCCACTTTTGCGAACATATGTTTTTCAAAGAAACAGAGAATCAAACCACAGAACAACTCAAACAAGCCATGATCAACACATTTTCCATGTATAACGGAAGGACCAGTCCATTCTACACCGAGATTGATTTTTGTCGTTCAAACAAAGCATTGGAACCATGTTTTAAACTTTCTGCAGAAATGCTTTTAAATACCAAATTTTCGGCGAAATCAATCTCCACAGAAAAGGGTGTAATCAAACAAGAATTGGTAAGAAAACTAAACAATCCCGATGCCATTTCGTATTTCACTTTTTTGAGAACACTGACCAGCAAATACAACTCCAACACTGTTGTTCTAGGAAGCGAAGAAGAAATTGAACATGTGTCAGCAAAGCCACTTAAAAAGTTCAAAGAAGAGACCTTTATTTCTCAAAACTTCATCATCACAATTGAAGGTGGAATTTCATTTCACATGGCAAAAAAACTTGCCGAAAAGTACTTTATAAACAAACTCAAAAGCAATCCAAATTACCCTGTTGACAAAAATATCACCAACAAAATTGACAAAAAAGGAAATCTTAACATTGAAAACTTTCCTTTCAACAAATCAAATTGCCGCATTTGCATAAAGCTTGACAAGACTCTGGAATCAATGGAAACAGACAATCTTGCATCAATGTTATGCTCAGTTTGCAACAGTCTAAATGGAAAACTAACATCAATACTTCGCGACAATGGACTTGTTTACAGCGTCAATATGTGGGCAGACTGCATACCTTCAAACTACACAATAGGAATCAATTTTGGGTGCTCAAGTGATAATGTCAACAAAGTCATAACAAAAGTCGGAGAACTGTTCGAGGAATTAAGAAACTCCCCAGTTGAACAAACAATAATTGAAAAAATAAAGCAAAACAGAAAACTAAGCAAAGACGAAAGAGTTCGAAATATCTATCCAAGTTCACTTTTCAGAGAATATCTATGCTATGGGGACATCATATTGTCTCGCAAGTATAAAAAAGAAAGCAAAAGATTTTATGAACACATAACACCCGAGCAACTACAAAAATTCTGCCAAAAGGTCTTTTCCTCGCCAGAAAATGTTTATGTTGCAATTTTGACAGATTCCACCCCAGACAAATTTTATAGTTATGAAGAAATTCAAAAAATATTAACTTCTTCACCCAAGAGATCAAGCAAAAGAAACACAAAAATGTCAAAATAATAGACTCAAATAAAATAAAAAAATACACTCAATTTTTGAGCGTATTTTTTTAACACAAAATCAAATTAATATTTTTATATTCTTAAATTACTTCAATTCAACAACGGCGCCAGCTTCTTTGAATTTAGCTTCAAATTCTTTAGCTTGTGCTGCAGGAACGTTTTCTTTAACCATTGCAGGTGCGCCATCAACGATAGCTTTAGCTTCAGAAAGTCCAAGACCTGTAACTTCTCTAACAACCTTGATAACAGCGATTTTGTTTGCACCAACTTCTTTCAAGAATACGTTAAATTCGCTCTTTTCTTCTGCAGCTGGAGCAGCAGCACCAGCTGCTGGAGCAGCAGCAACTGCAACTGGAGCAGCAGCGCTAACACCAAATTCTTCTTCCAAAGCTTTAACAAGTTCAGAAACTTCAACGATAGTCAATTTTTTGATTTCTTCAACAATATTTTTAATATCAGCCATTTTAATTATCTCCTTTTAAAAACCTATATATTATGCGATTTTTTGATTTAAGTCAGAAAAGACTATTTTGTTGCAACCGCATTCAAAGCAACAACCAGCCCACGTGTTGGAGCTGAAAGAACTCTGCACAAACTTGAAGCAGTGTTGTTCAAAGTTCCAAGAAGTTTTGCAATCAACTCTTCCTTTGATGGGAGTTTTGCAAGTTCCTCGATGTTGTGAGCATCAACGCTAACACCATTTAAAATTCCAAATTTGATAGCCATTTTCTTTGAATCATTGATAAAGTCACAAACAATTTTGGCAGCAGCAACTTCATCTTCATATCCAATAGCAACAGCAGTGGTGCCTTCAAAGTAATTTACAGGACACTCAATACCAAGGTCAGAAAGTGCTTTCAACATCAAGCGATTTTTGTAAACTTTGTAATCACAACCGTTTTTACGGAATTTTCTACGAAGAGCGGTGTCTTCAGCAACAGTAATTCCACGGTAGTCAACAAAGGCAATAGTTTTTGCTTTGGAGAATTTTTCTTTAATCTCTTCAACAACAAGTTTTTTAGCCTCTAAATTAGCACTCATGTCCATACCTCCTTTTAATTTGATTTTTGTGTTTATAAGCATTAAAAAATCTCTGTAACCCAGGAAAAGTCACAGAGATAGAAAAATCAATCACCATACTTTTCCTCGGCAAGCACACATAGAGTGTTTACGCGAAAACGCACTTGCGGTCTTCGGAAGATTTTTAATACCTCGTTATTATAACAACAAAAAATCTGTTTGTCAACTAAAATAACAAATAAATTTTTTTATTTAACATTCTGATTTTTTGTTTATAAGTTTGTATTATTTATGTTTTTCATGTTTTTAATAAAATTATCATGCATAAAAATAAAAATTATGCAAGCAAAAATTCAAAAAAAGGATAATGTATCAAATTACATTACCCTCATTTCACATTCTATCCAAAACCTTAAAAAGGAAATCTTATGTCAAATCACTCCAAACATCATAAATTGCATAAGTGTTTGCCTTGACCTTGATATTGATTATATATGGATCAGAAAGTTCTATTTCTCCATTTTCATCAACTCTGTTTGGATATCTGACCACAACATAAACATTGGTTTCTTGAATCCCGCTTGTTTGACTAACTTCAAAATAAACATCTGTGAAATACAACTTTCCGCCTGAATATTTTCCATTCCACAAATTTGTATCTCTGCCAGGATAAAATTTAGACTGAAAAACACTGCCATTTTGATATGTGAAAACTTGTTCTTCTGCATATCTCAAACGAACATAATATGTGTTGTTCTGAATGAGTGATCCGCCAGAACCAATCACGCTGGAAGCTGAATCAGCATTTTCATTAATTTCATAACTAAACAAACTGCCACTGAAGATTGCGGCAAAATAGGTTTGCTTAAATGCTTCGTCATAAACCTTCAAAAATTCGTCATAACCCTCTTCATCTTTGGCATATGAAACACCGTTTGTATTGCCTGGATAAAGCGCAATACTGTCAAAATCACCAACCATACATCTCGGTTTCAAACTTACAGGAACTGCCGCCAAGATAATTATTACAACAGCCAAGACAAATGCAAAACCCATTCCAACGATAGTTGCAATTTTCATATTTTGTTTCTTTTTTAAAAGTTTTTGAGTTTGAATCTTTGCATACAACTCATCATCAGAAAGTCCTTCATATTCAGTCAAGTCTTCATATTTGGACTTTTTCTTTGCCTTACCCTTCTTGTTTTCGGTCACCTCTGTTTTTTCTTCTTTCACAGTCTCGGCAGTTTGTTCTTGATTTGTGTCATTTGCAACAGATTCAACATTATCATTCTGCTCTTGATTTTGTTCTTCATTTTGTGGTTGAATTGTATCTTTCTCTTCCATCAGCCTTCCTCGTCATTTTTATTATTTTTCTCTTCTTTCTTTTCAACCTCTTTTGTAGGTCTCTTTGTTGCTATTTTTCTTGTTGTCCTCTTAACTGGTTTGTCTTTGTTTTCTTCAACCTTATCCTTTTCGGTTTTTTCTTTTTTATCAATATCTTTTGTATCTTTTTCAGTTTTTTCAATTTTTTGTGTTGTTTGATTTAAAGATTTTTCAAACTCCAAAAATTCTTTTTTCAAATTATCAAGCTCTGCCTCGGTAATAATTCCCATCTTAACCAGTCTTTCACCTTCAGCAATTTTCTTTCGGAAATTTTCAAGTTTTTCAAATTTTTCTTTTTCTGCTTTTATTTTTGCTTCTTTTTCTTTCTGCTGTCTTTCTCTTTCTTCCATAATCTTGACGATTTCTTCAGTTTTCTTTCCAGCCAAAACCATGTCCACTTCTTCTTTATAGATTGTTTCTCTGGCAAGCAAGAGTTTTGCCATTTCATGCAAAATTTCAATATTCTCAGAAAGGACTTCTTTTGCTCTCTTATAGTTATTGTTCAAAATTGACATAATCTCATCATCAGCAATTCCAGCAAGTTTTTCAGAGAAGTCATTCTTTGTTTGATAATCTCTTCCAATAAACACTTGTGTAGAATCTCCAAGTGACAAGAAACCAATCTTCTTGCTCATGCCCCAATCATATACCATTGCTCTTGCAATTTTGGTTGCATGTTGAATGTCAGAGGAGGCTCCACTTGTGATATCTTTGAAAATCAATTCTTCAGCAATACGTCCACCCATGCTCATTGCAATGGTGTCATTTGCTTTGTTAAATGACATTGTCATATCGTCATTTTCAGGACGACTCATCGTGTAACCACCCGCATTGCCACGAGGAATAATAGAAACTTCTTGAACATCTTCGCAATATTTCATTTTTTTTGCAACAATAGTGTGACCAGCTTCATGATAAGCAGTAAGTTTTCTTTCTTTTTCTGTCAAAAGTCTACTCTTCTTTTGAGGTCCCATGATAACTTTGTTGATACCTTCGGTGATATCTTCCATAATGATTTTTGGTCTTCCAGCTCTTGCTGCAAGGATTGCCGCCTCATTCAACATGTTTTCAATATCAGCACCAGTAAACCCAGTTGTGATTCTTGCCAAGACATTGAAATCAACTGATTCATCAAGAGGTTTGTTTCTTGCATGAATTTTCAAGATACCTTCTCTTCCCTTGACATCAGGAATGTGAACATAAATTTGTCTGTCAAAACGACCCGGACGCATCAATGCAGGGTCCAAAACATCGCTTCTGTTGGTTGCAGCCAAAACAATGATACCTTCATTAGGTTCAAAACCGTCCATTTCCACCAAAAGTTGATTCAGTGTCTGTTCTCGTTCATCGTTTCCACCACCAAGTCCAGCACCTCTTTGACGACCAACAGCATCAATTTCATCAATAAACACAATGCAAGGTTTGTTTTTCTTTGCTTGATCAAACAAATCACGCACTCTTGAAGCCCCAACGCCGACAAACATTTCCACAAAATCAGAACCGCTTATTGAAATGAAAGGAACTTTACTTTCACCAGCAACTGCTCTTGCAAGAAGAGTTTTTCCAGTTCCTGGTTGACCAACGAGCAAAACACCCTTAGGGATTCTTGCCCCAAGGTCAGTAAATTTCTTTGGATTCTTCAAGAACTCAACGATTTCTTGAAGTTCTGCTTTTTCTTCGTCCATTCCTGCGATATCAGAAAATTTAACTTTGGACATAGCATAAGATTTAACTTTTGTCTTTCCAAAATTCATTGCACTGCTGTTTGCCCCTCTAAGCATTCTAAAGAGCATCCAGAAAATGAAGATAGCAAAGCAAATATAAAGGACAGGAACAAGAATATCCCAAAAACTCATACCCACAGGGGCCCAGTCAAATTCTACGTCCGCATATTCTCCTTCACGAATTGCCAATCTAATTTCTGATCTAAAATCACTGTCGCAATTAAAATAGAAATCGGAATAGGTAGGGACTTGATTTGCTTTATACTTTGATCCTTCAACAATGATATAACCCTTGTTGTCTTTGAAATAAACAAACTCAGCCTTAACCGTTTCGCCACCCTCACTGACAGTGTAGGTTCCATTTAAAAGGCTTTCAACATCACTTTGAATGACTCTTTGGCCGTTATCTCCAAAATTTACAAACAAAAGAGAAAACAAAAGGACAATAACCAAGAGAACAATCACATAAGAAAGTTTAAAGCCTCCTTGTTGTTTTTTATCGTTCATACACACTCCTTATTTTTACAAGTCAGTCCAAACTAAAAGTCACATCTTTTGTATTGACAAATATATTCAGACCAAAACCACCAAATGAACAAACATTTATATAGCGATTTTATTTCTTGTAATAATGTACTAGGATATTCTATCACAAAAGAAAAAATAATACAAACAAAACAAAGCGAGTTTACAAAAAATTTTATGTCTAAATACCCACAAAAATACGAAATTATTTTGAATAAACCTTGACACCAACCTTAAAAACCATACGACTCAGATAATCGTCCCTATCTTCCAATGAATTTAAGAATTTGTCAAAAGACTTTTTGTCCGAATTGTGCATAATGGTATAAAAATCGATGATATCAATCTGATTATCTCTCATGATTTCGACACCCTCCATGACAGATTTTCTGACCTTCTGTTCAATCGCCTTCAATGCTTCTGGTGTTATAGTGAAAAATTCCACATTTTCTTCAACCATACCATTTTTGTTTTCAACTTCAGTCAAAGTGAGAGATAATTCCATATCAATTTGAAAAATTGGAATTCCATTTTGATATGTAACTTTGTTTTTTAACTTTTTATCAAAAATTTCAAATGTCAAATTTGCTTCATCAAAGTTCTCGTCACTGAAGTCTTCAATATTGATGGCACCCGTGTTGAAATCTCCCCTGATCAAGTTGATCTTATCAATTTCTTTGCCTGAAATTCTCACTTTTTCCACCGCATCTTTCAGAACGATTGTGTCTCCATTATTAACAATTTTTTTCTCTTCAGAGTCTCCCGACTGAACAGTTTTGTCTTGCATTTCACCATTTCCACTTCCAGAACCGCCAGAAGAAACAGCAAAACCACTTGTGCTTTCATCTTCCAAAATGACATAAGGAACAAGGCTGACCCTTGTTGGGCTGAACAGACCTTTAAAAAAAGTTTCCAATGTGGAATCAGTGGCATAGATGTATTCATTGTTATATGCAATCAATTCACTAACTTTGATGGAACTTTGACTGTCAAGTTGTTCTGCAACTTGCAAAAATTCCTTAGCAGAAGAGTCTGTGATGACAAGTTTTGTGCTTGATGACATGTTTCTGCTTCTTGATAAATAATCCAGAAATTTTGTGATATCTTCACCAACCAGTTCTTCGTTCAAAACAATCAACTTGACATGAGAAAGTCCAACTTCTCTTCCAATATGTAGACCTGCATAGTCCATAGCCTCAGAAACACTTTTCCCTTTTGCAGAAACAACCTTGTATGTTTCAGTGAAGGTTTGTTCTGCGATTGGAATAAATGTCAAAAGGGAGATTTCAAACTCGCTTTCTTCTTCATCAGAACTGTCAATTCCAATGGCAGAAACGATTGCATAGCGATTGATTTCTGCTGTCATGCCCAAAGCGTTAAAACCATAAATGATTGTAATCAAGATAAAGACAAAGACCATGGGTGTCTTATAGACATTTTTCAAATATTCTTTCATCAATCACCTCGCTTTTTCCTATGCTTGAAACACAATAGCACAAGACAGACAACAGGGACAATGATGAAAGAAATGACAGAGAAAAATGGCAAAATATCTTCTCCATAGAAAACTGCTTTTTCCAGATTTAAGACCAAAAAGTTGATAAAAATCAAAAAAAGAAAGTTGAATGTCAAAACGGAATAGATTTCATCAATCTTTCTGAATACAACACTGAAAGAAGCCATGAAAGCCTTTAGGTAGATTGCCAAATGAAAATAGGTGTAAATAATAATCAAAATCATTGAAATGATGTCAATTCTTCCAAGTCCGCCATATTCTTTGACATAACTCATAATTTCAAAAAGAGCATATGGATGCATAAAAGATGTGTAAGTGTAAGAAAAAATGAAAACGACAGTAATTATTGTCACAACAATCATTGCACTTCCCGCAAGCGAAAACAAAATTTTCCACTGTCCCTTTTTAATCTGAATTTTGTCCATAAAAACAAACAAGACCAAAACATCACCAAAAGAAGAAATATGTCTTAACGCTGTCAACATCACATCAGAAAAAGACGATTCAAAAAACAAAGGCATGCTTTCAATTCCGAAAAATCCCACAACTATGCAAAACAATGTTATAACAACAATAACGGGAAAAAACAATTGTGCAGTTCTTCCCATGACTCTCAGCCCTGAAATTGCGAGATGATTAATGACAGGCAAAAAGCAAAACAGAAACAAAATATTGTTCGCCTCTTTATATATCAAATTTCTAAAAAAAATGTAGGTTATGTTATACAGCAAAACTGCTTTACAAATGAAAAAGACCATTATCAAAATGAAAATGACATAAGTAACCACTTTTCCAAAATGATTTTTGACAATTTCAGCAAAAGATTGTGTCGGGAATTTTGTTTTGACCTTATAAAACAAAAACAACACTCCCAACTCCAAAGAAAAAAGAATGATAGGAATGAAAAATGCTTCCACCTTTGCCCCATCATATAGCAAAGATGGCAAAACCAAAATTTTGTTGGCAAACAGCAGAATAAACAAAAGGATACCCGTCTGCCAAGCATTAACACTCTTATCTTTCACTGTCATTCATTCTGTCCTTGTTTGAATTTTTGAAAAATCTTGGTCTGTTTTTCATGTCACTTAATGGCACTTTCAAAATTCCATCTTTATTATCCGACAAAATAAAAGGAGAAAATGGAGCAAGATAAGGCGCACCATAATTTTCAATTGAATTTGCATAAGCGAGGAAATAAATTGTTCCACCAATCAATCCCAAAAGTCCCAAAGATGCTCCAATGATAAGAAAAATGAATTGCAAAACGTTGATTTGTGCAGATTGTTCTGGAACTGTGTAGAGAGCGATCTTTGCAATGGCAACCACAATCACGGAAGGTGGAGAAATAAGTCCCGCCTTAACCCCAGTATCCCCCAAAATCAATGCTCCAACAATGGAAGTTGCAAGTCCCAAATAGCTTGGAAGTCTCAAACTGACTTCATAAAGGATTTGAAATAACAACGAAATAAACAAAATTTCAATAAATGGTGTGAAAGGCACTTGCTGAGTGGCATCAGCAATTGTAATCAAATATTTGATTGGAAGAACGTTATAATGAAACAACTGCAAAGCAATATAAGTTCCAGGTCCAACAACTGCAATCAACAAGCCGATCAGTCTGATAACTCTCAAAAAACCTGAATAGATATAATTTGTGTAATAATCATTGCTGTTTTGCAAATCTTCCAAAAAGACAAAAGGGATTGTCAGCACGATTGGGGAATTGTCAACAATGACTGCCACCCTACCTTCCAGCATTTTTGCGGCAACAATGTCTGGCTTTTCCGAATTTCCAATTTGTTTAAGCAGAGAATTTGGACGATTTGAAAGCAACGAGAGAAGATAATAAGAATCCACAATTCCGTCAATTTTGATTTTTGAAAGTTTGTTTTTGATTTCTTTAACAATTTTTTTGTCAGCGACATCATTCAAATAAGCCAAAACAACTTGCGTTTGAGTTTCTTCCCCGACCATTGCCTGCTCAAAAACAAGTTGCTGTGAACAGAATCTTCTTCTGATCAAGGTGATGTTTGTTTTCAAATCTTCAGTAAATCCTTCACGGGGTCCCATGATGACAGGAGAGGTTGGCGGTTCTGAAGGAGTTCTCATATTAAATTTCAAAATGTCAATCGCCAAAAATTCTTCACTGTTTGAAAGCAAAATAATCACCGAGCCTTTCAAAATTTTTGAAATAACATCATCTTCCTTAACAACTGAAACATCGTTGCACTTGATTATTTGTGACAAATTGTCAAATGTCAAATCTCCTTGAAACTTCAAAATTGGGTCATAGATTGCAGTTGAAAAAATAAGATTGTCTGTGATGCTTTTCAGATATACAAAACCGACATAAACATCATTTTTTGCCATTTCTCTGCTTGTCACATCAATTGAGTTATGGAGTTGTTTCTTAAATTTATCAATCTCTTTTTTTACTTCCACAAATGTCTCCTCTTTTTGCTAGTATAAACAAAAAATAAAAAAATATATAAGATAAAAATTCTTAATAAAGAAAAAAGACAAACAAATGTTTGCCCCAATTCAAAACAACAAATTGTCAATTTATTTCAAACAAATCGCTTTCCAAAACACAACCACGAGCCAGGGATTTAATTTGCACAACCGACTTTTCAAAGTCAGTTTGCCCAAACAAAAAATCGACATTTTCAAAAGTGTAGAGATAAAGCCCATTTTCAGTTTCAAAACTAGAAACAGAAAGCACTCCTTTCAATTGCTCATCAATATAGACCTCAAACTTTTCAACTGTTTCGGTGCAATGTATTTTCAAACTTTCAGCTTCTCTAGAAACACTGTCAATCATGTTCTTGCGAGTTATGGTTATGTCAAACCCCTCACCCGCATAAGATTGTGTTAGAAATAAATTTAAAGACTGTGCAAAGACATAGACTTTATATTTGCCGGCTTCAACATCTTGAACAGAAATGGAGTTGCTTCCAGTGGAAAGTTCAACAACATTGCCATTCACATCAACAAATTTGACAACATAACCATCAGCCAAATAAACACTTCCCCATGTCAACATTTGAGTTTCGTCATCAAAAGACACTGTTTCATAGTCCACAGTGTCCAGAGCCCAACCAGGTTGCCACTCTAAGCTTTGTGAAAATCCACCGTTCCCAGCACCATTTTCAGTCGTGTAACAAGCGGAAAAGCGATAACGTTGCCCAGCGATAATGTCAATCTCACTTTCATTCAAATTAATCATGTTCACATCACTATCAACCACTGCAACGGTGACATATTCATCACTCAAAAATTGTTCCAATTTGAATTGATAACCATATTCTCCGCTATAATCAGTGACAAGATAATATTCATCATCAATTTCTTCCACTTTCACAGAATTAGGGACAATTTCGATAATATCATTTCCAAAAAACACAAAATAAAATCCAACGATTATTGCAACAATCGCCACACAAACAGCACTATAAATAATCCATTGTTTTTTACTCATATGAATATTATACCTATAAAAACAACATTTTGCAATTTTTTTGACATTTTTAACAAAAAAACAAAAATAATTTTCAAACCTATATTGACAAACATAGCCAAACATGATAGAATATAAACATAAATCGGAGGTAGAATATGAATTTTTCGACATTATGTGCAGGAATGAACTTCAATAACTTGACTGCTGATGGTTATGCTGCTTTCATACTTGCATTAATCTTTTCAGTTGTAAGCATTGCTGGATTTATTTTCTTTGCAAGACATAAAGATGCTGGAAAAGTCACATCAGTCTTGACAACAATAATTTTCCCAGTAATTGCAATCTTCTTTTGGGTATACTTATTTATGAACATATATGAATTTGATCTTGCAGTTTCACTTGGTGTAGCTTTTGGAACAAGTTTGGGATATGCAGTTGTTGCGATTTGTTTGGCATTAATCATAAACGCAATCATCAAATCAAATGCAAATAAGAAAGTTGAAAATGAGACAATGGCAACAGAAGAAAGCGCTAACATAGCAGAACCAGTCACAGAACCAGTTGAAACTTCTGCCACAGAAACAGAAGAAACAGTCGAAGAAGAAACAATTGAAGATGAAGAACAAAAACTTTTGAATGCCCCTGAAACAGAAGAACCTGTTGCATTGTTGGAAGAAAACAAAGAAGAAGTTGAAGTTGTTTCGGAAGAAGTTGAAGAGGCAGAAAACGAAAACATAGAAGAAACAGAAAACACAGAAACAACTGAAGAAGCAAAAGAAGAAATCACAGAGCAAGGCGTCATCTTTTCAAACGAACCAAAGAAAACATTTGATGAACAATTTGCAGAATTAGATGCTGACAGACAAGGTTATTTCAATGAAATATTGGAATACGCAATGGAAAAACAAGGTGCAAAATGTTCAAACGCAAAATATCATAAAACAGTAAAAATTGGTTCAATGAAATTGTTAGATGCAAAATTTTCAAAAGAATCACTCCTTTGCAATTTCATGGCTGGAAGCAGCGAACTTAAATACTATTCAAAGAAAGAAAAGAATGTCAAAATCAAAGAAAAACCAGTCATCATTGAGATTGATTCTGCAGAATCAGTTCCAGTTGCAAAAAATATGATTGATATTGTTTTCAAAAACATTTCAGAAGCAAAAGAAGAATTGACCGAAGAAAAGAAAGCAAAGAGAAGAAAAAGAAAAACTACTGAAGAAAAACCTGAAAACACAGAAACAGAACAACCTTCAGAAAACAATGAATCAAACGAATAATAATAGTTAAAAAATAACTGCAACCGCAGTTATTTTTTTCTTCCCAATAATTAAGTTTATTTAATCAAATTGATAATTCTATTTGGAACATAAACCACCTTTTTGAGTGTAACGTCCTTATTATAAACCTCTGGATATTGTTTTTCAATTTTGGCAAGTAAGTCTTCTTGTAAAATATCTTTTGCAACTGGAATAACTTTGAACAGTTTTCCATTGATTTGAACTGGCAAATTGATTGTATCTTCAACCAAATATTTCTCATCATATTTTGGCCAAGACTCATCAAGAATCTGAGACTTGAAAACATTTTCAAAAATTTCACTTGTGATATGTGGTGCCATAGGATTTAACAAAATCAAAAAGGCTTTCAATTCTGCTTTCGTAATAAATTTATCTTCCCTGACTTTCTTAAGAAAAATCATAAGAGCAGAAATTGATGTGTTCAATTTCAAATCTTCAAGGTCATCAGTAACCTTTTTAATCAGTTTGTTAAGTTCAATTTTGTGTTCTTTTGAAACGTCTTCCCCCTTGACAATCTCTTGCAATGCCCAAACTCTATCCAAAAATGCAGTTATTCCAGAAATTCCGTCATAAGTCCAAGGAGTGTTGTCCTCATATCCTCCCAAGAAATGAACATGAAGTCTTGCAGCATCTGCACCATACTTGTCAATAACTTCAAGTGGAGAAACACCATTTGTCGAACTCTTGCTCATTTTCTTTCCTTGGTCGTCCAAAATCAATCCACTTCCCATTTTTCTAAGGAAAGGTTCTCTTGTCGGGACCACACCAATTTCATATAAGAAGTTTTGCCAGAAAAACGCATAAAGCACATGACGAGTGATGTGTTCCGTTCCACCAGTGTAGCAATCAACACTCCCCCAATATTTCAATTTCTCAAAATCTGCAAGAGCATTTGGATTGTGAGGGTCAGTATAACGAAGCCAATACCAACTCGAACCTGCCCAGTTTGGCATTGTGTCAGTTTCTCTATGAGCAATTCTTCCACATTTTGGACACTTACATTCCACCCAGTCTTTAACTTTAGACAAAGGAGAATCACCTTTTTCATTTGGTAAATAGTCATCAGTCTCAGGCAAAACGAGAGGCAAATCTTTTTCGTCAAGTGCAACTGTTCCACAATGGTCACAGAAGATAATTGGAAATGGTTCTCCCCAATATCTCTGACGATTAAAAGGCCAATCTTGCATTTTGTAGTTGATTTGTTTTTGTCCAGCTCCCAAAGAGACAACCTTATCAGCAATTTTTTTCTTTGCTTGCAAAACATTCATTCCATCAAATTCTGCAGAATTCATCATCTTGCTGTTTGCACTCAAATATTCTTTTTTCTCAACAGCCCTATCACTGTCTCCTTCAATAACTTGAATGATCGGAATGTTGTAAGTCTTTGCAAAGTCCCAATCTCTTTGGTCATGAGCGGGAACCGCCATAACAGCCCCTGTTCCATATCCAGCCAAAACAAAGTCAGCAAGATACAAAGGAACTTTTTTCTTGTTGACAGGGTTGACAACATAAAGCCCGTCGACTTTGCAACCAGTCTTATTCTTTTGGTCAGACAATCTGTCAAACTCACTTCTCAGAGCAGTTTTCTTTCTGTAATCTTCAATTTCTGTCCAATTTTTAATATTACTCTTAAAACTATCAATCAGTGAATTTTCTGGAGCAAGCACAACATAAGTTACACCATAGATGGTTTCAATGCAAGTGGTAAAAATTTCCACTTTGCCCAATTTTTCGTTTTTATCATTGAAAAGATCAAAAGCAACTTGCATACCCTCGCTTTTTCCAATCCAATTTCTTTGAGCCTCTTTCAAACTCTCTGCCATATTGATCTTGTCAATGTTGTCAAGGAGTTTTTCTGAATACTCCTTCATTTTCAAATACCAAACCCAGCGTTTCTTTTGAATGACCTCTCCGCCACATCTGTCACACTTTCCACCTTGGCTGTCTTCATTGGAAAGCACAGTTTTGCAATTTGGACAGAAGTTGACAACACCCTCTTTTTTGTATGCTTTTCCATGGTTGTAAAGTTGCAAGAAAATCCATTGAGTCCATTTGTAATAATCTGGGTCAGAAGTGCAGAAAGTTCTGTCCCAATCAAAAGAAAGTCCAATCTTTCTGGATTGTTCAAAAGCTTTTTTTGCTCCCTCTTCGACAAATTTGTGAGGATTTATGCCATTTTTTATTGCTGCATTTTCTGCAGGAAGTCCAAAAGAATCACCCCCAATAGGGAACAAAACATTATATCCCTGAAATCTTTTCATACGAGCCAAAGCATCAGAAGGAACAGTGCCCTTCAAGTGTCCCATATGAAGATTTCCACTTATATTGAAAAATTCGTACAAAACATAATATTTAGGTTTTGTAGGGTGAAAATCAATCGCCTTAAAAGAATTTTCCTTAAACCACTTATCTTGCCACTTTTTCTCAATGGTTTTAAAATCATAATTTTTCATTGTAAAACACTCCTAGTTAATAAAAATCAAAACTAATTTTTCTTTTTTGCATAGACTGAAGAAGTTGCAATCAAGAACAAACCTGGGATATATAAATAAAATGAAATATCTCCACTGTTTAAGAAATCAACAAATGGGCCGGACAAATTTAGTAGTGCAATTCCCCCATTTTTCAGTCCAACAACAATATCACAAAGGAAGAATAATAAACAACCTAAAAACAGCAACCATTCTGATTTAACATGAATCAAAAGAAAGATTAGTGACACCAAGAAATTTAATATATACATAATTGAAACAAGTTCCAAAGTCCCAACTTCAAAATAATTTGGAATAAGGAAATACGCAAGCAAACACAAAGTAAGTCTGATGGCAATGTTGACAATTCTTATTCCAATGCTTTGGTTCAAAAACAATGTGTAAAGCAACAAAACAAATTGAAAAACACAGAAAACACAAACACCAACAAGTTTATTTTGTTCTGAAGGCATCAAGATCAAAAAATAATCTGCAATCACAACAAATGCTAAGCCAAGAGTTAGAAGGATTTTTTTCAAATTTATTTTGATGAAACATAATGAAAACAAAAAACATAAACCCACGCAAGCATATGCAAAATATTGCAATTTTAAATTTGAATTTTCATCAAAATTCCCAAAAATCACATAAAAAGACGATGCAAACACAAGTAATGCGAAAATTACTGTCATAATCACCTTAAAAACTGACGCTTTGCTTTTTCCCATGAGAATATAATAACACAAAAACATAAATATACAAAACAAATGGACAATTTTCACAAATATAATATCAAATCAACAAACATTAAAGACAATCAAACTCAATCAAATTGCTTTACAATTTCAACAAAAATCTTTATACTATAAAAATAGATCCACAAATTCATTAGGAGAAAAAGATGAAGAAAAAATTTAAAGTTATCGTTGACACAGATCCTGGCGTTGATGACACAAACGCTCTTATATATCTCTTGAACGATCCACAATTTGACATAAAACTGTTTACAATTGCAAACGGAAACATCAACATTGACCACGCAACAAGAAATATATGTCACATTTTAGATATCTTCAACAAAGACATTCCCGTCGTAAAAGGCTATGAAAAGCGTCTTGGCAACAACACAGAAGATGCAACTTTTATGCACGGAAAAGAAGGCTTGGGAAATTATCAACCACCAAAAACCACAAAGCACAAACCTAAAAAAGTTGAAGCGGCCGATGCGATGTATGACATTTTAAAACAAAATCCAAAAGAAGTCACCTTGATAGTGCTTGGTCCTCACACAAATGTTGCACATCTTCTAATGAAACACCCTGACAGCAAAGACTTGATCAAAAATATTTTGATGATGGGTGGAGCTCCAAATGGAAAACGTTCAGATCCAAATCACAAATCTTTCAACATCAGAACAGATGCTCCTGCATTCAAAATAACAGTTGATTCAAAAATTCCAACCATAATGTGTCCATCAAGTATAGGGAGTGATGAGAGTTATTTTACAGAATCTCAAGTTGAAGAAATAAAAAACACCAATATCATTGGAAAATTTTTGGCAAAAACATATGAAACATACTGGGAACCAGGATACAAAGACAAAAGGATTACAACAAATGATATTGTCACCGCTTATTATTTGATTTATCCAAGGTTTTACAAAACAAAAAGAGCGGACATTGAAGTAGACACAGAAAAAGACATCGGAAAAACATTTGCTCATTACAACAAAAAAGGAACATTTAAGATTGTTGTTGGAGTAAAAAGAAACAAAATTCAAAAAATGCTTTTCAAAAAGCTCAAAGAATTGGGCAAAATTGAAATCACAGACAAAACTTTTTTAAAAAACATGGAATCATAATGGAAAAGAATAAAGGCTTTGACCCAATTTATGATGAAAACTCAAAGATATTGATTTTGGGCAGTTTTCCAAGTGTCAAGAGTCGCGTCGTAGGATTTTATTACGGAAACAAACAAAACCGATTTTGGAAAATGCTTGAACAAGTTTACAATGAAAATATTTCGGACAACACAGATGACAAAAAAGCATTTCTAAAAAAACACAACATCGCCCTATGGGACGTAATTCAAGAAAGCGATTTAAAAGGCTCCGCAGATATTGACCTAGAAAAATCAAACATAACCACCGCCGACTTTTCATTTTTATTTCCACCAAACACAAAAATAGAAAAAGTGCTTTGCAATGGCAAGACAGCATACAATCTTTTTCTCAAACTATATCCAACAGAAATTCCAGTGATCTATATGTCCTCAACAAGTTCGGCAAATCCAAGATACAATTTTGAAGAATGGAAAAATCAACTTAAATAAATGCAAAAAAACTCACACATAGTGAGTTTTTTAATTTAGAATCTTAATAATTTTTTTTGCTCGCCTGGCAGGAATCGGAGAAACTTGTTCTGAGACATGCTTGTCAATTCTGATCACATACGCTTCCACCTCTTGTTCATCTCTTCCAACAGGAACCAAAACCCTGTCACCCGGTTTCAAATTTTCAAAAGTGGAGATATACCAATAAATTTCACCACTGTCAAATCTAACTTTGGCAAAATCAAAATATTTCTTCTCTCGAATGACCCCACCTGATAAAGAATGTATCATTTTCAAATTACCTCTGCTGCCATTGTATCACAAAAAGCAAATTCAAGTCAACTTCGACCTAGACCTTCAATTTTTGTTTAACATCATAAAACCCTGCCCAAGGGTCTTTTTTCTTCAACCTATCAATTGCAGAATAAATATCAAAATCAGTTGGAGTAACACTGTCAAGTTCTTTCCAAAAAATTGGCATAGAAACTTTGGCGCCCTTTCTCGCTCTCAAAGAATATGGTGCAACACTTGTGGCCCCTCGTCCATTTCTCACCCAGTCAATAAAAATTCTGCCCTTTCGACTGTCTTTTCTTATGTTGCTCGTATATCGCTCTGGCCACTTGTTTTCCATGGCAACAGCAACTTTCTCAGCAAAGTCATGAAAACCTTCCCAAGAAGCACTTGGTTGGAAGGGAACAACAACATGATATCCCTTTCCACCACTTGTCTTAAGAAAAGATTTGAGAGACAGTTTGTCCAAGATTTTCTTCAAATCTTTCACGCCTTGCCTTATATCATCAATTTTCATTTTTTCATCTGGGTCCAAATCAAAGACCATCATATCCGGTTGTTCCAATGCTTCAACTCTACTTCCCCAAACATGAAATTCCACAGTTCCAAGTTGAACTTCCCCAATCAGCCCTTTGACATTTTGGATATAAAAATAATCAGAACTTTCCCCCTCATCATTTTTGATTGCAACAATTTTTTCTCCGTCGATTTGTGTGTTTGGATGTTTTTTGAAAAAACATTCACTGCCAACTCCATCATGACATCGAACAACACTCAAAACTCTTCCAGAAATATACTGCAACATTCTGCTTGCAACTTTTTCATAATATCTTGCAACATCAATCTTTTTCACTTTGCAATCTTCAAAAATCAATTTGTTTGGATTGGAAATTTCCACTCCTGCAACAACATTTTCTTTCACTCTAAGATTTTGTTCGTCTTTTTTCTTTAAATCAATTTCCTTTTCCAAAACAACTTCTTTTGCACTCTTGTCCGTTCGAACCCCCTTAAAACTCGCCTGCCTCAAAAGCCCATCTTTTGTAAATTCCGCAAAATCCGAAACAACAACAATCTCAGGCTCAACCCAAAAAATCTCATCATCGCCCTGCATCACTTCACTATCAAAAGGGCATTTTTCAATTTGTTCAAATTTTTTCAACAACTCTTTTGCATCACTTTCTCTAATCCCCGTCCCCACTTTTCCGCAATATAGAAACTTGCCACTTTCAAAATAACCAACAAGCAACGCACTTATTCCGTTTCTATTTTTGCTTGTTCTGCTGAAACCGCCAACCACAAACTCTTGTTCTCTGCGACACTTGATCTTGATCCAATCTTCATTTCTCTCGCTCTTATAAAAGGAATTTATTTTCTTTCCAACAATTCCCTCCATTTCAAGTTTTCTGGCAGCTTCAAAGCACTCTTCACCATTTCCAACAACATGTTGGCTGAAACATAAACTTTCAAAAGAACCGCTCAAAAGTTCTTTCAACTTTTTCTTTCTTTCAATCAGAGACACATCTCTCAAATCTTCTCCGTCGAGAGCAAGCAAATCAAAAATCATATAAACCAAATTTTGACTTTCTTCTGTTTTGACAAAATTCTGTAAAGATTGGAAATCACTTTTCCCCTTCTCATCAACCGCAATCATCTCTCCGTCCAAAACAACAGCTCTTTCTCCAAAATAATTTTTCATTTCTAGTGCAATTTCAGAAAATTTTTTTGTGTAATCTCTGCCATTTCTGGAAACAAGTCTAACCTTTCCATGTTCAACAAAACTCACAATTCGATAGCCGTCGTATTTAACTTCAAACAGCCAATCTTTCCCCTTTGGAATTGTCGCGCATAATGAAGCAAGTTGAACATTGACACTTTCAAAAGGATTGGTCTTTTTTGATAAATCTTCCTGAGAAACAATTTCTTCCGAAGTCCTGCCAGTTTTGACACTTGTCACAAAATCTTCAATCCCAGTTTCATTTTTTGCATATTCATCTTTTTCTTTGATCAGCAACCAGTTGTTTTCTTTCTCATTCTGTTTCTTAAGTTTAACCAAAGTCCAACGGCCTTTCAATCGTTTTCCATGAAGGATAAATTTCAAAGAACCGCCCCTTAACCCTTTGTCAAATTCTTCCTGTTCTTCCCACCAACCGAAATCCCAAAGCAGAACAGAACCACCGCCATATTCTCCTTTTGGAATCACTCCTTCAAAATCTGCATAATCAATCGGGTGGTCTTCTGTTTGGACGGCAAGGCGCTTGTCTTTTGGATTGAAAGATGGTCCTTTTGGAACTGCCCAACTCAAAAGAACTCCGTCCCATTCAAGTCGAAAATCATAGTGTTCTTTTCTCGCACGATGAAACTGAACGGTAAAGATTTTTCTTTTACGTTTGGTTTTAACCTTTCCAACAGGTTCATTTGTCTTATCAAAGTTTCTTTTTTGATTGTATTTGTCTAAATTTCTCATAACCCAATTATTAACAAAAAATTCTCAGAAAATAATCGTGAAATCAATTTGATTCATCATAAAAAAATATAAGCAAACAAAATCGTCTGCTTACATACTTTGGCGCAGAGGAAGAGATTCGAACTCTTGGTGCAATTTCTCGCACACAGCCTTTCCAGGGCTGCACCTTAAACCACTCGGACACCTCTGCAAATCGGACACCTCTACAAATTGGTTTAATTATTCAAATTATGCGATTCTCGTGCAATTTTTCTTGCAACTGCAGAAATTTTATCATAATAAAAAGAAAAAATCAACTAGTTTTAACCAGTCGATTTTTATTTTTATCATCAAAACAGAAAATTAGTATTTTTTATCAATAATTCCACCGCCCAAACAAGTTCCATCGTCGGTATAAAGCACAACAAACTGTCCTTCAGTGATTGCTCTTTGTTTTTCGGCGAAATCCACCTGAATATGTGTTTCGTCCAAAATTTTGACATGAACTTTTTGATCAGGCTGACGGTATCTGAACTTTGCAAAACAGTCAAATTCTTTTTCTTTTGGAATTTCAGGAATCCAATTAAATGTGTCGGCATAAAGTCCATTTGAAAACAACTCTTCACATTCACCCTGACTCACATACAAGATGTTTTTGTCCAAATCTTTTTTCAAAACAAACCAACGCTCGCCATTTCCGCCATGCTTGCCCCCAATATTCAATCCCCTACGCTGACCAATGGTGTAATACATCAAGCCCTCATGACGCCCAACAACATTGCCGTCCAAAGTGCAAATGTCTCCAGCCTGTGCAGGCAAATATTGTTTCAAAAATTTTCTGAAATTTCTTTCTCCAATGAAACAAATTCCAGTTGAATCTTTCTTCTCAGCAGTGCTTAAACCAAGTTCTTTTGCAATTTCTCGAACTTGTTTTTTCTCAATGTCAGCAAGCGGAAACAAAACTGAAGAGAGTTGTTTTTGTGAAAGTTGATTCAAAAAATATGATTGGTCTTTTGTCAAATCTTTTGCTTTTGCCAAATAGGTTTTTCCGTCTTTAACATAAGTTTTTGCATAGTGTCCTGTTGCAATCATATCAGCACCAAGTTGTTTTGCTTTTTCGAGGAATGGACCAAACTTGATTTCACGATTGCAAAGAACATCAGGATTTGGCGTTCTTCCCGCTTTATATTCATCAAGAAAATATTGAAAAACCCTGTCATAATATTCCTTTGCATAGTTGACAGAAAAATAAGGAATGCCAATCTTGGTGCAAACTCTTTTCACATCTTCATAATCTTCTTCAGCGGTGCATTGCCCGTCTTGTTCTTCCCAGTTAATCATGAAAAGTCCGATAACTTCATGCCCTTGTTTTTTAAGAAGATAAGCAGCAACACTCGAGTCCACACCACCCGAAATACCTACAACAACTCTCATTTTTTATCTCCATCTTCAGATTTTTTAACATCTTCAACAACGTCATTTTTTTTCTTTTTGTTTTTATTTTTCAAATTTTCATTTTTAAGCTCTTCTGTAACCTTGTCAAATTCTTTACGTGCATATTCCACATCAACAACATTTGCTGTTGCCATTGACATATCAATCGTAACTGGAACTTTAAACTTTTTTGTGATAACATAAATCAAACTTGCAATCCATGCAAAAGCCGCAATACCAATTGGAAGGTAAAGATAATATGTCTCCAAATATTCCACCATTTGTGCATTAAAAATTGTGCAGAAAACCAAATAAACAAAACAAGCAGTCATCAACCCGCCTTTGACATATTTTCCAACATAATAATAATGTGCCCCAGTAATTCCCAAGAAAATTGTTAGGAGCAAAAGTTTGATATAACTCACATCTTTTGGATATTGATTTGTATAGATGACAAAATCGGTGTCAAAATGTCTCAACTTTCTTTTTGCAGCCTTGTTTGAAGCATACTCCATACGAGAAAAAATCAAACCACACTCTTCACATTCAGATTGTGCCTGCAAACATTTGTTTCCACATCTAGGACATTTTTTATAACCACTATTTTTGCCAAATTTCATAAAAGCATTTTAGAATAAAAGCCATAAAAAGTCAAGCAAAGTCAAAACATGAACACTGCCAAAGCAAAAGAAAAAGACCAAATTAATGGTCTTTCAATTTTTCTGAGGCTTTATTGAAATACACAAAAGAAGGTTTATCATCAGGAATTTGCTTCAAAATGGCAGAAAAAATCTCTTTCGCCTCTTCGTAATTCTTTTCGTTATATGCTCGCACCCCTGCTTCAAATTTGTTCTTGAGTTTTTTCAATTTTTCTTTCTTGCTTTTTGGATAATAATCCAAACTCTCAAACAGCGAAATCTGAACATCATCATTAAGTGAAAGAGAACCAGTATAGCGATAGTTAAAATCAAAATTTTGAGGCAGTTCATTCAAAGATTGTTTGGAAATCAAAAGTTTAGTTCCTATATAGATGTTGATTTCTTCCATTTTGGATGCAAGATTTACAACATCGGAAATAATTGTTGGACTTTTTCTGTCCTCATCTCCAACGATTCCAAAAATGATCTCACCTGTGTTAATGGAAATGCGAGCATCAATTGCAGGAAGTTCTTTTTGACTTTTGTTTTTAACTTCAATCGCTCTCAAAATCGCGTGAGCACATTCAATTGCATTTTGAGGTTTTGAAAACACCGCCAAAACCCCATCTCCCAAATATTTATCAATAAATCCGCCATATCTTTTGATCAAAGGTGCAACAACTTTAAGATAAGAATTGATATAGTTGAAATTCTCTTCCAAACTCAACGTTCTTGAAATGTTGGTCGAACTTTTCAAATCACAAAAAAGAGTGGTTGCGTTCTTTTTAACCTGGTTTCCAAGTTCCAATTCCTCCACACTGCTTTTCCCAAGAAATTTGAAAAATTGCTTAGGAATAAACTTTTGCGTTTCCAAATTGGTTTGTTTAAGTTTGTTTTCTTTTTCCTTGTAATTGTAATTTATTTTGTTGAGTGAATGTTCAATTTCCTTAAATTGCTTGCCACCACCAATTTTAAAATTATCATTTTTCATTCTCCCATCGCCCAATTTTTGCGTCGCGTGTTCAACTTTTGACAAAGGCCTGCAAGAAAACAGCACAATTAAGAAAACCAAAACCAGATAAATTAAAGTGGCAAGTCCTGCCCAAAGAAAATTGTTGTAAGAATTTTCTTGTGATTGAATGTTCAGTGTTGCTCTTATTGATTCAGCAGTGATGCCAGTCATGTTTTTTACTGCAGTGATATAAACCATGAAAACACCATAAACCAAGGTCAAAGGTGCAAGCGAAAAGAAAATCATGTTTGACAACCTTTGCGTTTTCAAAAATCTTATAAACAAAATTGTGAAAAAGACATTAAACAGAATCTGAAGAGCGAGTGAAACCCAAGCAAGAGGCGTGAAATTAAATTCAAAGCCATTTCCCGTTGGAACGATCGCCTCCAAAAGATATTTTGTCAAAAACAAATTCGGTATAAACAAAATAATTGTCAAAACAATCAAAATTTTTGTTGAAGTTCTCATGCGCTTATTGTGAGAAAGAAAAAACTTTGTATTCACAAAAAAATCAAAAATGTTGCAAAGATTGTCATAATTTGTCAAAAACAACAAACAATAGTTTTAAGGAGAAAAACAATGGAAGAAAAAGAAAAAATCACAAAATATCTCAATGCCATCTATCAAAACACAAGAACTGCAATTCAATCAATTGAAGACATAATTGACAAAAGTGTTGACAATGACCTTGTAAGTGAATTGTCAAAAGAGCAAGATGAATATAGTTGTCTTGCAAAAGAATGTGAGAACTTTGCAAAAGCTGAAAAAATTGAAGGCTTGAAAGACAATAACTGGATTGAAAAAGCAAAACTTTGGACAAGTGTAAACATGGGCACAATGATGGATAAGAGCACAAGAAACATTGCCGAAATGGTTTTGATTGGAACATTCATGGGCATAATAACTTGCATAAAAGACAAAGAGGACCACAAAAACACTTCCGAAGAACTTGATGAAATAATGGACAAACTCTACGAATTTGAAAGAAAAAATATAGATAGATTGTTGCCATATTTAAAAAATAATTAAAAATTAATAAAAAATATCAAAAATTATAATAAAAATATATAAAAATTGATTTTTATATATTTTTTTGATTTTTTATTGATAAAAAACTACAAATATGAACAATAAATACATAAATATCCTAAATATCGCACACAAAAACATCTGCAAAAATCAAATAAAAAAGACAAGTGACAATTTTTCTTTAATTTTTTTCGATTTTTTTTAATAAATCACTAATTTTTGCATCATATGAATATTTTTTTGATAAATTAACAACCATTTTTTCGCTTAAATTCACAATTTTTCCATTATCTAAAATCAAACAAAAAACATTTGTTTTTGTGGTTTGAATTTTCTGAATAAGTTCTCTCAATGTGACATTGGGATACACACAACAAATGACAGGTTTGACAAAATTTTTAGTCTGTTTGCAAAAGATATTAACTTTTTCATATTTGCTAACAAAATTCAAATCAATCACCCCCACAAACAAAAAACAAGAAAACAACATATACGTTGGATTGAAATTTATAAAAAGAAAAATGAAAAACAACAGCAAAAAGAAAACGGCAAGCAAAAAGTTAAACACGATTGTGATTTTTTGTGCAATCTTGACACTGAAGAAGTGTGATGCACAATCAATAAAAATTCTTCCACCATCCAACGGATATGCTGGAAGCAAATTGAACAGAGCAATAACAAAGCTGACAACCACAAATGACTCAGTGAAAAAATATGTTGATGGGAAAAGCCACCACACTCCCAAAACCAAAAATGCTGAAACAATGTTTGCCAGTGGTCCAGCAAATGCAATTTTCAATTCATCTCTAAAATCAATGTTTTGATTGTGGTAGGACAATGAAAATCCATAAGGCGAAATTGAAAAGTTGGTCAACCTATAGCCCAATTTTTTCGCCATAACAAAATGCCCAAATTCATGAATGACAATGGCAAGGACATAACTCAAGGCTGGCAAAATTCCCAAAACGAGACACAACCACAACCAAATAATCAAACTGAATGGGTGGATAGAAAATTTTTTCATAACAACCAACCAACACAAACAGCACATACGATGACAGTGACAATGCAACAAAACAAAGTTCCAAACAAAAATTTGTTTGAGAATTTATGTTTTGGTTTAATCATGTTGTAATTGTCGCCATATGACTTTTGCTTGTCCATGGAATAATATATGCACAAAAGTCAACATATAGACAAAAAAAAAGAAGGCTCTTCACCTTCTTAGTTATGCAATATTGTCATCGCCCTGAACAGACTGAACACCCTCTTCATCTTTCAAGAAATCTGGAATCTCTTCATCTGGCAAAGGAAATTCATTATAAAGACTGTCACTCTTTGGCTGGTCTTCACCCTCTTCAATGACTTTGATTCTCTCAAGCAAACCATCATAATCAGGCAAGTCTGCCAAATCTCTCAAATTAAATCTCTTCAAGAAGTTTTCTGTTGTTCCAAAGAGCAATGGTTTTCCAACTGCATCTTTTCTTCCAACAACCTCAATCATGTTTTGGTCGACCAAAATCTGGACAGCATAGTCACAGTTAACACGCCTTATATCTTCAATTTCAAGTTTTGTGATTGGTTGTTTGTAAGCAATGATTGCCAATGTTTCAAGAGCTGCCCTGGTCAACGATTTTTCTCTGATTGGATTCAAAACTTCACTGATGTAATCTGCATAAGCAGGATTTGAAGAAAGTTGAATTTTGTTTTTAAATTTGATGATATGAATGCCGTTGTCACCAGAATAGGTTTCTTCCAATTCAGCAACAACTTTATCAAGTTCTTTTTCTGTCAAATTCAATTTTTCAGCAATGAAAGATTTTTCAATTCCCTCTCCTGCCACAAAAAGAATTGACAAAACAATATCTTTAAGATTTTTCTTGTTTTCAACAATCATATCACACCTCATTTGCAGTTATGACAATATTTCCAAATGTTCCGCTTTGAATAACCTTGATGGTTTGCAACTTCAAAAGTTCCAAAAGAGCCAAGAAAGTGTTGATCAATTCACTCTTGGTCATATCGTTGTCAAACAATTCTTCAAATTCAAAACGTTTGCGTTCCTTTGCAAAATTTCTGATGGAAATAATCTTTTCTGCAACAGTAAATCTGTCCTTAACAATTTTCTTTGGTTGTTCATTTTCAACCGCTTTTTTAAGCTCTTCACGAGTCAAAACCTTTGCAAAAGCATCAAGCAATTGATCAAGCACCATATCTTTGATGATGACCTTAACTTTCTCAGTTTCCTTACCAGGAGCCCTATAAAATTTGTTGACATCTTCAATTGCTTTCAACTCTTTTCCTGTCTCCTTGAAAAGTTCATATTCACGCAATCTTCTCAAAAGTAATGCCTCATCATCTTCCTCTTCTGGCACAGGTTCTTGTTCCACAGGAAGGACACTCTTAGATTTGATTTCAATCAGAGTGGCTGCCACAGTGATAAACTCACTCGCCTTGTCCATATCGACATTCTTAATGTCCTGCATATATTCCAAATATTGCTCAGTGATGTCAGCAAGTTTAACCGTTGCAATGTCAAGTTTTGCTTCCTTAATCAAGTGGAGAAGAAGGTCCAAAGGCCCCTCAAAATTGTCCAACTTAAATCTGTAGGCATCAGAAGACAAAAGCATATCTTTGCTTTCTTCAACTTGTTCAACTTTTTCTTCTGAAGCTTCCATATCATCTCCCATGTTTCGACTTAAATATTATACTAAATATTGAGTCCAATAGCAAGTAAAACACAAGAGTTTGACAATAAAAAAGAGAAGAAATCTTCTCTTTAGGTTTGCCATATCAAAACAATTCTACCACTTTTCAATGATTTTATGAGCGGTTTCAAACCAAGACAAGTGTTTGATTTCTTCTCTAACAACGATTGGAATTTTTTTGATTACATTTCCGTCTTTTGTCACTGTCACTTCTCCCACTTTGTCACCAACATGAGTTGGAGCAGAGATCGTTGATTTAACATCAAGAATTGTGTCATAACCAGACTTGTCACCTTTCTTGATTACTGCTGCAAAACTTGTTTCTGCAAAAACATCAACGTTTTCTTGTTTGCCCTTGGCAACCTGAACATTTGCAATGGCGACATCGCTGTCTACCAACTTTTGACTTTCAAAGTTTGCAAAACCATAGTTAAACAAAGTTGCACTCTCGTTGAATCTTGTCTTGCTGTTTTCTGCACCAATAACAACAGAAATCAATCTCATGTCCCCACGCTTAGCAGACGCTCCCAAACAACAACCAGCTTCATTTGTCGAACCCGTTTTTCCGCCATCACAACCTTGATAATATCTTATCAATCTGTTTGTGTTGACAAGTTCGGTTTTTCTTCCTGAAGGGTGGGTAAGTTCGTCCATCCAAATTGTGCTATATTTGTGATAGATGTCATGCTTCAAAATTTCTCTTAAAACGATTGCTGTATCTTTTGCAGAAGAATATTGCTCCGGAGCTGGAAGACCGGTGCAATTCACATAATGTGTGTCCGTCATGCCAAGTTCCTTCGCCCTCTTGTTCATTCTGTTTGTGAACGCCTTTTCATTTCCATTGAAATATTCTGCAAGCGCCACACTGGCATCATTGGCAGAAGCCATAACGACAGACTTCAACAAATCTTCAAAGGTGTAGTCTACATACGGATCAAGAAAAACCTGCGAACCGCCCATACTGGACGCATTTTCTGTTGTGGTTATTTTTGTGTCCAAGGCAACATTCCCTTCTTGCAATTCTTCCAAAGCAATAAGAATTGTCATCATCTTGACCATGCTTGCAATAGGTAGATGCTTTGCCTCATCTTTTGAATACAAAACTTCGCCACTGTCATATTCCATAAGAATTGCACTTTTGCTGGAAATATCAATATCACTACTTGCATATGTAACATTGCCATTATGCACAAAACCTGTGCAAAACATAGCAAACGCCAAAACACACAAAATCAAACCGCTGAACTGTTTTTTCATAAAATGCTCCTTTTCGAATAGTTTCTACAAAAGGTAACATTTTATGCAAAAGTGCCAAACTCTCGCAACAGAAAACTTCAAATCACCATGATAACTTTTCCATTCAGCACACAAAGAAGCAAGGTTTCGATCAAGTTGATGGCAATAAGAAGCAAAATTGCAACCAAAACATATAAAGCTCTGTTACATTCTGTGCACCCAAATTTTTTGCTGTTTCTATTCATTTTTTGAAAGATGAAATAAAACATAATCAAAACAAACAGCGTGCAGAGTTGACATGGCAGAATGACAATAATCCCAGTTATTGCGCCACTTATGCCATAAAAGATGAAAACCAAAGCAAAATTAAGTCCAAACAAATATCCCCTGTAAATAAACAGGATCTCGGCAAGCGGAAAAAGATAAATTGAAAACGACAAAACCGTCAAAATTGTTACATTAACCACAAGCGAAAGGGTTCTTGAAAAGAATGCTGAAGACGAAGCTGCGATTCCAGAATAGAAATCATCAAGAGAAATATCTTGCAACCTTCCAAGTTCATAGGCATTGTTGCTTTTTATTGCAATAAAAGCGCCCGTGCAGATTGCCGTAAAAACCAAAATGAAGGATAAAATCAATTTACCCTTGTTTTCTTTAAGAGTACTGACACAAGAAAATCTCAACCCATTAATGAAAGAATGTGTTTTATAAGACTTGACCATACAATATCTTATTTCAAAGAACATAAAAAAAGAACACACAAAAGTGTGTCTTTGATTTTCAATAAAATTGCACTATTTGTTTTTGAAATTCAAAAGTTCACAAGCGAGAATTTTCAATTGCTCATAAGTTATTCCACCTTGAAAATATGCAATGTATGGTTTTCTGATTGGACTGTCACAAGAAAGTTCAATCGAAGCCCCCTCAACAAAAGTTCCAGCCGCCATAATAATGTCACAGGTATAACCAGGCATAGCATAAGGCATTGGCACAAAACTACTGTCAACAGGAGACAATTTTTGAATAAGTTGAACAAACCTGATCAGTTCATCTGCAGTGTCAAACACAACCGATTTGATGATGTCATAACATTTTTCATTGCTCTCAGGAATGATTTTATATCCCTGACTTTTCATCACTTCTCCAATCAAAAGACCACCCTTAACAGCCTGACTAACCACGTGAGGAGCCATAAACAAACCTTGATAAAAAAGTCTGTAACCAGCTTCATAAGAACCTGTTTCTCTTCCAAGAGAAGGGCAAGTGAAACGTCTTTCGATGTTTTCAATTGCCTGCTTTGTTCCAACAATATAGCCACCTGTTGGAGCAAGGGATCCACCAAGATTTTTGATGAAAGAACCCATGCAAACATCTGCACCAACTTGAGTTGGCTCTTTCACTTCCACAAATTCTCCATAACAGTTGTCAACCACAATGAAAGATTTTGGGCTAAGTTTTTTGATTTCCCTAAAAACAGGTTCCATAACATCAGTTGACAATGCTATTCTGCTGGAATATCCGCGAGATTTTTGGACAAAAACAATCCTAGGCTTCAATTTTTTGACAGTTTTGAAGATTTTTTCTTCATCAAACTTCCCATTTTTCAAATCAATAAATTTGATGTTAACCCCCAAACTTTCCAAACTTCCATTATCTTTTCCAAAAAGAGTGTCATGCAAAGTGTCGTAAAGTTCCCCAGTGATTGACAACATCAAATCTTTTGGTCTCAAAAGTCCATAAAGAGCAGTGGCGATTGTGTGTGTTCCACAAGTCAAGTGTGGAGAACAAATTGCATCTTCAGCACCAAAAATTTTTGCAACGACCTTTGCAAAATCATCTCTGCCTTTGTCAGTGTAGCCATAACCACTTGTTCCGGCAAAATGTGAAGTTGTCACTCTAATTTCCCTGAACGCATCAAGCACTTTTTTTTGATTGAAATAGGCTGTTCTTTCAATGTCTTTAAACTGTCCTTCCAATTTCTTTTCAATGTCTTCAATAATCTCTAAATTATCCATTTTTCAACCAATCCTCAACTTTCTCAAAAATTTCTTTTTCTGCTTTCTCAATATCTGCAGTGTCAACATAGACAACATTTTTCATTCCACGCAGAAAAGTCAACTGCCTCTTGGCATAATTTCTGCTGTGTTGCTTCAAAATCTCAACCATTCTGTCATAATCAATTTCTCCGTCCAAATATGACAAAACTTCTTTATATCCAATTGCTCTCATGCTTTGATTTTTCACTGAAAGACCGCTCTCTTTAAGCTTTTTCACTTCATCAATCAAACCATTTTCCAGCATCATATCAACACGTATGTTTATTGCATCATACAAAACCGCTCTGTCCTTAACAAGCGCAAAAATCAGCGGTTCAATTTCAACTTCTCCAGTTTGCTTCTCTCCATCAGAAAGAGCAATTTCCAAAGCCCTGACAAGCCGAACAGTGTTGTTTTTGTCAGTTTTCTCAGCCATTTCCTTGTCCTTCTTTGCAAGCATTGAAAAAAGAAATTCATTTCCTTTTTCTTTTGCCAAATTTTCCAACTGCTCTCTCAGTTTTGAATCTTTCTTTGTTCCACCAAAGTTATATCCCAAAGTCAATGCTTTCACATAAAGCCCTGTTCCACCAACCACAATTGGAAGTTTTCCTTTGGAAATAATCTCATCAATCTTTTGCTTGGTATATTCCACAAATTCATAAACTGAAAATTCCTGCCAAGGCTCCAAGATGTCAATTGCGTAATGAACAACTCCTTGCATTTCCTCTGGCTTGACCTTTGCGGAACCAATATCAAGTCCCTTATAAATCTGCACTGAATCTGCAGAAATAATCTCCCCGTTCATTTTTTTTGCAAGTTTAACACTGAAAAATGTCTTTCCAACAGCCGTAGGTCCCAAAATGAAAACAACTTTTTTCTTCATCATAAAACCCTTTTAAACATCTTTTCAAGTTCTTTTCTTGTGATTTTGACAATGATTGGACGTCCATGTGGACAGAGAGCGACTCCATCTTTCATTTTGTCAATCAAATATGCAATTTGCTCTTTTGTGACATCGTCTCCTGCTCTAATTGCGTGCTTGCAAGCGGTCTGGCAAAGTTTTTCGTTGATGACATCACTTGCTGTTCTTTCTCTCATGCTTTCGTCAGCCAAAATTTCTTCAATAAATTTCTCAAGACGGATACCTGACAGGACAAAAGGTATGCTCGTCACAGAAAATTCGTTGCCATTTTGAGAAATTTCAAAACCAATTTTTCTCAAATTGTCAAGTTTGCTTTCAAAATTGTCTCTGTCTTTTGCAAGTAACTTGAAGTTGTAAGGCAAAAGCATATCTTGTTTTGCAACATTATTTTCTTCAATTTGCTTTTTAAGTCTGTCATAGTTTTGTCTTTCATGCATAGCATGTTGGTCAATGACATAGATGCTGTCATCATATTCTGTGATGATGTAAGTTTTGAAAACAACACCAACAATTTTAATCTCTTCAACCTTTGCTGTCAAAAACTTTTCTTCAACAAATTGTTCCGGTTTCTTCTCTTCTTTTTTCAAATCCTCTTGAACACTGAGTTCAACTTCATGCAAGAAACTGTCACCTGATTGATCAAAAAAGATGTTTCCACCAGGTCTGTTTTTGTTTCTTTTGTCAGACTTAACATTTGAAAAATCTGGCATATTGATGATTTCAATTCCTTGTTTTTGATATTCTTTTGGAGAGACAACTTTTTCAGCAGTAGCATCTGTGTCAACCTTAGCCTGTCCAAAACTTGCCCCTTCCAAAGCTGACATCTTGTCCAATCTGGATTTTTCAAACGCATTGAAGTCAGTTTCTTTTGGATTTGGTTCGTTCTTTATGTCAAACTTACTCCATTCCTCTTCGTCCTTGCTTGTAAATTCAAAATCTGCAATAAGATTTGTTGAAAGCAATGCTCTTTCAACCGCTCTGCGAATGACTCCAAAAACTTTGGAAGAATTTTCAAACTTAACTTCTCTCTTGTTTGGATGAACATTGACATCAACCTTGTCAAAAGGCACCTCAAGTTTGATCACATAAATCGGAAATCTGCCTTTCATGAGAAGCGGTTCATATGCCCCTTGAACACAAGCGGAAACCATATAATTTTCAACAAATCTTCCATTGACAAACAGCGTCTGATAGGTTCTGTTTGGTCTTGAAAGTTTTGGTGAAACAACATAACCTTCAACTTTGATGTCGTCTTCATCATAGTCAAGTTTGAGCAGATTTTCAAAAACATCTCTGCCATAAATCAAATAAATCACTTCGTCCAGGTTTCCAGAATTGTGACTGTAGATGGTCTTCCCATCAACAACATATTCAAAATCAATGTCAGGACGGGAAAGCATAAATTTTTCAATCAAATGAGTGATTTCACTCTCTTCTGTTTTTGGCTTTTTCAAAAATTTGGCTCTTGCAGGAGTGTTGAAGAAAAGGTTTTGCATAGTGAGAGTTGTTCCATCAAGTCTTGCAACCTCGGTTATTTTTGAAATTTCTCCACCATCTGCATCAATTTTGTATCCCGTTTCGTTGTTCTTTGTCTTTGTTGTCAAACTTATCATGGAAACAGAAGCAATGCTTGCAAGGGCCTCTCCACGAAACCCAAGAGTTGAAATTTCGTCCAAATCATCAATATCAGCAATTTTGCTTGTCGCATGTGGCAAAAAAGCAAGAGGCAAATCATCTTTTGCAATTCCACACCCATTGTCGGAAACACAAATTTTTTTGATTCCCCCTTCTTCAATTTCAACCTTAATTTTTGTTGCCCCAGCGTCCAAACTGTTTTCCACAAGTTCTTTAACAACCGAAGCAGGTCTTTCAACAACTTCCCCTGCAGCAATTCGGTTGTAAATTCTTGGTGAAAGGACATTAATAGCCATATTTTCTCCTTTTATTCTTCGGTCTTAGCCTTCGTAATCAAATCGTTCAAAACTTCAAAACTTTCAATTGGTGACATTCGGTTGATGTCCATATCTCTCAAAATCGAGAGCAGTTTTTGACCAAGTTTGTTGTTTTTTTCTTGCTTTGTTCTCTCTTCGTCTTCGCCAAAAATGTTCATATCAAGTTTTGTGTTGACTTTTTCCAAATTCAAACTGATTTCTTTTGCTCTGTCAATAACTTTTTGAGGAACACCAGCAAGCTGTGCAACTTCCACACCAAAACTTTTGCTTGCATGGCCTCTGACAATCTTACGCAAGAAAACGACAGTGTCATTGATTTCTTTGACAGTAATTTTATAGTTCTTCACACCTTTAATCACCCCTTCAAGTTCTGAAAGTTCGTGATAGTGCGTCGCAAAAAGCGTTTTGCATTTCAAGTTCTTTGCAATGTATTCCACAACTGCCCATGCAATGGAAAGTCCGTCAAAAGTCGAAGTTCCTCTTCCGATTTCGTCCAAAACAACCAAACTTTTGTCGGTTGCATTGAGAAGAATATTTGCAACTTCACTCATTTCCACCATGAATGTGCTTTGTCCAAAAGCCAAGTCATCACTTGCACCAACACGAGTGAAAATTCTGTCCGTAATCGAAATTTCCGCACTCTTTGCAGGGACAAAACTCCCAATATGTGCAAGGAATGTGATGATTGCAACCTGACGCATATATGTGCTCTTTCCGGCCATGTTTGGTCCAGTGATGATCATCATTTTGTTTTCATCATCGTCAAGCAAAGTGTCATTGGCAATGAAAGAACCATCTTTGACAAATCTTTCAACAATTGGATGACGTCCATCAACAATGTTTATTTTTTTGATATTTTTGTTGATAACAGGTTTGCAGAAACCATATTTGACAGCACACAAAGAAAGTGAAAGCAATGCGTCAATTTCTGCAATAATTTTTGCAGAATCTGCAAAAGCAGAAAGATAATTGGAAAGATAATCCAAAAGCATTTTGTAGAGTTTTTCTTCCAATTTGATGGCATTTTCTGCAGAGTTGAAAATCTTATCCTCAATTTTTTGCAAATCTTCAGTTGTGTATCTTTCAGCATTTGCAATGGTTTGTTTTCTTATATATCTCAAAGGCACAAGGCTTGTTTGTCCTTTGCTTACTTCAATATAGAACCCAAAAACATTGTTGGAATGAATCTTCAAGTTTTTGATTCCAGTTTCTTCTCTCTCGATTTCTTCCAACTTGTCACACTCTTTCTTGGCAATTTCTTTGGCATGACGAAGGTCATCAAGTTCTTGATTAAAACCACCATTGATATATCCGCCTTCTTTTGTCAATGCTGGCGGTTTTTCTTTGATTGCCTTTCCAAGAAGTTTCACAATTTCAGAAAAATCTTGCAATTTTTCTCTGCAATCAACCAACTTTTTGCTCTTGACATTTCCCAAAATTTTCTTAAGTTCAGGAATTTGAGAAAGAGAACTTTTAAGCGAATTCAAGTCATTTGGAAGAACATTCCCATAGGCAATTTTTCCACTGATTCTCTCAATGTCTTTGATTCCGGTCAAACTTTCAACAAGTTTGTCTCTCAAAATGAGATTTTTTGAAAGTTCTTCAACACTGTCCAACCTGTCGTTAATTTCTGTTGAATTTTGAAGTGGTTGGTCGAAAATTGCCCTAAACCTTCTTGCCCCCATGCTTGTTTTGGTCATGTCCATAAGCCAAAGCAGAGAACCATATTTTTTTCTTTCTCTGATTGATTCCACAAGTTCAAGATTTCGTCTTGTGTTCATGTCAATGACCATAAATTGATTGTTCTTGACCTTGTTGATTTTGTTGATGTTTTTAAGCGACCTTTTTTGTGTCTCTTGCAAATATTCCAAAAGTGCCCCAATGGCAGGAATGTCCTGTTTGTTAGATTTCAACTCAAAAACATTGACAGCATTATCCCCAAATTGAGCACAAACATTTTCCCTTGCTTTTTCTGCGCCAAAAGCATATTCATAATATTCTTCAAATCTTGGATAAACCCCAAATTTCAAAATTGGCAAAGCATTATAAAATTCTTTTGCTTTGGCATTTCCAATCACTTCAGAAGGCATAATGCGGTTTAACAAATCAGAAAAATTGCTGTCAAGTCCGCCGTCAAAATGACACAAATTAAATTCCCCAGTTGTTATATCGCAATAGACAACTGACAACTTGTCATCTTGCAAAAACATGGACATTATGTAGTTGTTTTTTCTCTCTTCAAGCATAGAATCGTCAACCACTGTTCCGGCAGTAACAACTCTGACAACATCTCTTTCAACAATCTTGACACCCTTTTTAGGCT
Source organism: uncultured Clostridia bacterium (assembly GCA_944372585.1). Taxonomy (GTDB): domain Bacteria; phylum Bacillota; class Clostridia; order Christensenellales; family UBA1242; genus Caccovivens. The sequence continues at coordinate 62,335 of CALVZQ010000006.1, read as the reverse complement.
CTGTCAATTGTTCACAAATTGCCACCTTATAGCCAAGAGAGACCAACTTTGCAATGTAGGATTCCGCAGCATGATAAGGCACTCCGCACATTGGTGCTTTCTCGTCAAGCCCGCAACTTTTTCCAGTCAGAGTCAAATCCAAGACATTGGAAATTTCAATCGCATCGTCATAGAAAAGTTCATAGAAGTCACCAAGACGATAAAAGAGAATACAATCCTTGTATTTCTCTTTCATTTGCAAATAATGTTTCATCATGTTTGATGGTTCTTTCACTTTGCTGACGCTCATTTTTTTCCTTCCTGTTTTTGTATTTCTTTTTCTAGAGCCAAAAGTTCATTGACTCTTCTTTGTTTGATTTCCTGTGGAACTTGTCCTTCCATTTTGCTTGCCACAGTGCCTTCTCTTGGAGAGTACATAAAAGCAAAAATGCTGTCAAACTTAACTTCCCTAACAAGACTCATTGTGTCTTGGAATTCTTCTTCAGTTTCGGTTGGAAAACCAACAATAAAGTCAGATGTGATTCTTGCATCAGGAATTTTTTCACGGATTTTGTTGATAATTCCAAGATATTTTTCTCTTGTATAAACCCTGTTCATCAATTTCAAAATTCGATTATTCCCACTTTGAGCAGGAAGATGAATATCTTTCAAAATTTTGTCCTCATTTGCAATCACATCGATCACTTCATCTGTCAAGTCTTTTGGATGAGAAGTCATGAAAGTAAGTTTGAAATCTCCTTCAATCGCGCAAATGTCACGCAAAAGTTGGGCAAAAGGAACCGCAGGAACAAGGTCTTTCCCATAGGAGTTGACATTTTGTCCCAACAATGTAATTTTCTTATATTTCCCTTCTGCCAAAACTTCTCGAATTTCTTTCAAAATGTTGGCTTCTTGCCTGCTTTTCTCTCTGCCCTTGACGTAAGGAACAATGCAGTATGTGCAAAAGTTGTTGCACCCTTGCATAATGTTTACCCAAGCATTGTCACCACTTGTTCTTTTGTATGGCACACTTTCATCAATGTCACCTTCCTGCAAAAGTTCCAACTGTCTTCCAGTTTTAACAGCATTGACATAATGCTCAAAGTTTGGCAAATTGAAAGTTCCAATCACAATGTCAACAAAAGGAAAAGTGTTCATGATATAGTTTGCAGTGGTCTGTTTTTGGGTCATGCACCCACAAACCGCAATAATCAAAGAAGGCTTCTGTTTTTTCAACTTTTTCAAAGCCCCAACATTTCCAAAAACTCTATCTTCTGCCCCTTCACGAATGGCGCAAGTGTTGAAAACAATCAAATCTGCATCTTCTCTTTTGTCAGCAAGGGTATATCCCATTTTTTCACAAATTGAAGCGAGTTTTTCCGACTCGTGAACATTCATTTGGCAACCGTAAGTAACTATGTAATATTTCATGCCATAATTATACAAAAAAAACAAAAATTAAGCAAGTCAAACTGTGAATTTTTACCAAAATACGACACATAATAGAAAAATGAAGAAAATTGTCAAAATATGTCTAATTTCTTTTGTGCTTGTCGTGGTGTTTGGCTGTGTTTTCTGTGGAAGTTTAGTCGCTGTTTCTTATGCAAAATATCAATCAATTCCACTCAACACAGAGAGTTTGACATCTCCTTCACTTTCAATTGAAATTTTTGACAATAAAAATCGACCAATAAAGGAAGAAAATCAATTCAATGGCGATTTTTGCAAACTTGAAATCCTACATCAATACACCAAAGATGCTTTTATTTCAATTGAAGATAAAGAATTTTACAATCACAAAGGGCTCAACAAGAAAAGAATTGTCAAAGCCATGATAAACAACATCAAAAGCAGAAAGTTGAAAGAAGGTGCATCAACCATAAGCCAACAACTCATCAAAAACACCCATCTAAGTAACGAAAAGACTTTTGAAAGGAAACTCAAAGAAATGGCACTGACAAAAAAACTTGAAAACAATTTCAGTAAGGACGAGATATTAGAAAGTTATTTAAACATAATCTTTTTTGGAAATAACTGTTATGGTCTTGAAAGTGCAAGCAAATATTATTTCAACAAAGATGCCAAAGATTTGAATTTGAATGAAAGTTGCACACTTGCCGGTTTAATCAAATCTCCGACCAAATATTCCCCTATCTTGAATTATGATAATTGTCTGCAAAGAAGAAACTTGGTTTTAAGTGAAATGGAAAAAGATGGAAAAATCACAGTTGACGAAAAACTGAGCACTCAAAATCAACCAATCACTCTTGATATAACCCAAAAGAATGAAAATAAACTGAATTCATATTCCCAAGCAAGCATTGATGAAGCATCAAAAATACTTAAAATTCCAGCAAAACAAATTGCTCTTGCTGGCTACAAAATTCACACATACTGCAACAGCGAAAAACAAACTGCACTGAAAAACGCTCTTTCAAACAACGAAACAGATGGCTCTGACAACGCAGGGATAATCATAGATGCTTCCACACATGGAGTCAGTGCATTTCACGGAAACAGCAATTTCAAAATCTTGGATGTGAAAAGACAACCCGCCTCATGCCTCAAACCACTTTTGGTCTACGCTCCTGCTTTGAACGAAGATGTTATCAGTCCATCAACACAAATTCTGGACGAACCAATAAAGATTGGAAACTACAGCCCAAGCAATGTCAACAAAAAATTCTCTGGCTATATGTCCGTGACCGATGCTGTGAAAAATTCAATCAACATTCCAGCAATAAAAGTTCTGAGTTACATTGGCATAGACACTGGCAAACAATATGCTCAAAAACTCGGCATAAATTTTGACGAAAAAGATGACAGTTATGCTCTTGCTCTTGGAGGAATGACTTATGGTGTCAACATCAAAGACCTTGCAACCGCCTACACAACTTTTGCAAACAAAGGACAATTTTCAAACTCAACCTTCATTCAATACATCACAGACAAAAACAACAAACTCGTTTACATTCACAAACCAACCGCTCAAATGGTGTTCCGTGAAGACAGCGCATACCTTATGACAGACATATTGCAAGAAACTGCAAAAAGCGGAACAGCAAGAAAGCTCAGCACAATCACAAACACCGAAATTGCCTCAAAGACAGGAACGGTCGGCAAGAAAAATGCCAGTGGAAACACAGACGCATACAACATTTCATACACTCCAACAGAAACAATAGGTGTTTGGTTTGGTTCTCTTTCCAATGAACCTGCAAAAATTGCTGGCGGAAATCAACCAACTGAAGTTGTGAGACAATATGTGAGCTCACAAACTTACGACAAAAAACAATTTGATGTGCCTTCATCTGTTGCAGAAGTGAAGATTGACAGTTTGGAGAAAGAAGAAAATCACAGACTGGTTCTTGCAAGCCCTTATGCCCCTGCTCGCTTCATAGAAACTTGCTTGTTCTCTCGTTTCAATATGCCAACTGAAATCTCTGAAAACTTCACCGAAAAACCACAAATCTCGGCTGAAACAAAGGTGGAAAACAATCAAATTATCCTTTCTCTCAACGCACAAAAGCATCTTGAATATCAAATATATAAAGACGACATTCCATATCAAAAAGTCGAAGACAAACAAGGACAACTCACATTGAGACTGAGTTTTCCTGAAAAAGAAACAACAATCAAAATTATTGCAAACTACATTGGTGAAAATGACAAATCTTTGCAAGCAGAAAAAAAGTTCAATCTCACAAAAACCACACAAACACAGACTCAACCAAAACAAAAATGGTATATTTAACAAAAAAAGACGAATCAAATGATCGTCTTTTTATCATCTCAAACACAAGCAATTCAAACTTCAAAATCAGTCTTCAATGTTGTCATCTTCGTCTTCTGAACTTGGCAAATCAGAACCAGTCATCTGTTCTCTGATTTTTGTTTCAATTTCATTCATGATGTCAGGATTCTTTTCAAGATAGGTCTTTGTATTTTCCTTTCCTTGACCAATTTTTTCATCATTATAAGAGAACCAAGCACCGCTTTTCTTAATAAGTCCCAAGTTTAAAGCCATATCCAAAATGCAACCTGACTTAGAAATTCCTTGACCATACATAATGTCAAATTCTGCAGTCTTGAAAGGTGGAGCAAGTTTGTTTTTAACAACCTTAACTTTTGTTCTGTTTCCGATTATGTTTTGACCTTCTTTGATTGTGTCAGTTTTTCTGACATCAAGACGAATGCTTGCATAGAACTTCAAAGCCTTACCACCAGTTGTTGTTTCTGGAGAGCCAAACATAACCCCAATCTTATCACGAAGTTGATTGATGAAAATCACAGCAGTGTTGCTCTTTGAAGAAACAGAAGTCATTTTTCTGAGTGCTTGACTCATCATTCTTGCTTGAAGACCAACATGATTGTCACCCATTTCTCCGTCAATTTCTGCTTTTGGTGTAAGTGCTGCAACAGAGTCCACAACAATAATGTCAAAAGCGCCAGAACGAATAAGTGTGTCACAAATGTTCAATGCTTGTTCTCCATTATCAGGTTGAGAAACATACAAAGATTTGATGTCAACACCCAATTTTTCTGCATACACAGGGTCAAGAGCGTGCTCTGCATCAATAAACGCAGCACGTCCACCCATCTTTTGTGCTTCAGCAACCATATGCAAAGAAACTGTGGTCTTACCAGAAGATTCTGGTCCATAAATTTCAATAATTCTTCCGCGAGGAATACCACCAATTCCAAGTGCCATATCAAGAGTCAAACAACCAGTTGGAATGACATCAACTTTTTGATAAGGTTGGTCTCCAAGTTTCATGATTGCACCCTTTCCGAAATCTTTTTCAATCTTGAGAAGTGCTTGCTCAAGAGCTTCTTCTCTAGGATCTTTCTTTTCTTTTTCAGCCATAACAATCTCCTAAATTCTTATTGTCTTTTTATAGTTATATTTTAACTCAAATCATCACAAATTTCAAAATGAAATCATAACATTTTCAGTGCTTATCAATATTTTTCTTTCAAAAATTTGAGCAACCTAAACAGTGCAAAACTTGAAACATTTTCCATTCTTTCATTTCTGTTTCCATAAAAAACTGAAGAGAAGACATGAATTTCTTTTTTGTTTCCAACAGCAACAAAACATCTTCCGGCATCACAATCAAAACCAGAAACTACCAAAGCCAAATCTGATTCCGCATTTTTCAAAAGATTTTTCGCCATAACAAAAGCAGTCTCCTTGCTAACCGTTCCATGTTCATCAAGAAAGGTCTTTTCAATGCCAAGTTTTTCAAAGGAATTGTCCCCAAACATAATCAAACTTTCACTGATGTTGATCTTGTCATTCTCATCAAACTCAGACAATTTTTCCGAAATTTTTCCAACAGTAAGACCATCACAAATGGAAATAGACAAAGAATTTCGTCTCAAAATTTCACCACAACAAACAACCAAATCTTTGTCATTTGTTGCAAAAAGTCCGTCACCAAATTTTTCAACAAGAACACTTTCATCAACAAACTTAGAATAATAAACAATATGTAAAAACGCAGAATTTGTTATTATTTTATAATCAAAATTTTCTTTCTGTGCTTTAATTTCCTCAAATTTTGAAACCACAAAATTTTTACTTTTCCCAAATATGGAACAAGAAAAAACATCTTTTGACTGCAAAAGTTCGTCCAAAAATTTGTCAGTATCAAGTTCAATTGGAACAAACAACATTTTGCGATATGTTGTGGTCTGTTCAAGTTTAATCGCCTGTTCTTGAATCAATGTCAAATTGTCAGTGTCAGTTTTGCTTGCCTCAACCAATTTGTCAACATTGTCATTATCACAAATTATGATAGCATTATCGTAGGAATTTTTGGCATCAATGCAAAAGCCAACACAATCAGCATAAAGAGAACATGATAAAAAAGAAAAGTCAAAAAGTCCTCTTTTGAGAAGCGACTTTTCGATTTTCTCCAAACATTTTGATGTCAAATTTTGATTGTCAGAAAAGACAATAACTTTATTTTGCATCTTTAAGCACCTGTCTGTTGTTTGAAATATATTTCCAAGCAGAAACAATTGTCATGATGACTGTCACAGCAAGCAAAACATATCCAATGATATTGAGCACTGTGTTTGCAGTAAGCCAAGCCTGGCTGCCTGCATTATAAAATTCTTCAATAACAAATGCGTAAACAAAATAGAAAATCAATGTGATAAATTGGAAAACAGCCTTAACTTTTCCATACATATCAGCAGCCAAAACGACATTTTTTGTTGCTGCAACTTGACGGAAAGCACTGATAATAAGTTCTCTTGCAAGAATGATGATTGCTGCGATAATCCCAACATATTGAGGCATGATTACAGGCGCAACTTCAGTTCCAACATTTGGAACAATTGGATAAGCAATCAAAAGCAAAAGTCCAGCCATAACCAAAACTTTGTCAGCAATAGGGTCAAGAAATTTTCCCAAATTTGTGACAAGTCCCCTGCTCCTTGCAATCTTGCCATCAATGAAATCGGTAAGACAAGCAGCAGCAAAGACTATTGTTGCAACAAGTTTTCCATAAGGAATGAAATCAGCCATATAGAAAAACACAAAAATTGGAATAAGCGCAAGTCTAACGCAAGTTATTTTATTTGGAAGATTCATAATAAACTCCTTTATAATTTTCACCATTAAAGTCAACAAATTTGACTTTCACAAACTCGCCAACTTTGACATTTTCATTATCCACAATTTCCACACCAAAGTCAACTGTTGGAGATAAAAACTCAGTATGACCGACATAAAGACCAGTGTTTTCGTCAAAATAGTCAACAAGCACTGTAAAAACTTTGCCAATTTTCTCTTTTGTCTTTTCGGTCACGACATTGCTTTGAATTTTTTGAATTTTCTTCAGTCGTCTTTTTTTAGTAAATTCGCTCACTTGGCCTTCCATGAAATAACTTGGCGTATTTTCTTCACGATAATATGGAAAGAAACCAGCATAATCAAATCTTGTTTTCTTGACAAAATCGCACAACTTTTCAAAATCAGCCTTCGTCTCGCTTGGATACCCAACAATGAAGGTTGTCCTAAGTTCAATGTTGTGGTATTCGCTTGTGAGTTTGTCGATAAGTTTTCTGGTGTCTTCTTCAGACATTCTTCTTCTCATACTTTTCAAAATTCTGTCATCAATATGTTGAAGTGGAATATCCAGATATTTGCACATTTTAGGCTCTTTTTCAATGAAATTCAAAAGATTGTCATCAGTTTTTTCTGGATACGCATAATGCAGTCTTATCCACTTTATCTTGTCAATCTTTGCAAGTCTTTGACACAATTCCACCAATCTGTTTTTGCCATACAAATCTTCACCATATCTGGTGACATCTTGAGCAACAACAATGAGCTCTTTCACACCGTTGTCAGCAAGATATTTTGCCTCGTCCACAATTTCATCAATTGGATAACTTTGATATCTGCCCTTAATTCTTGGAATTGTGCAATAAGAACAAGCATTACTGCACCCCTCCGCAATTTTCAGATAAGCATAAGCACCTCTGCTTGTGAAAATTCTTCCAAGTTTGCTTTTTGGTTTGCTTTGTTCAACACCGTACAACTTTTCAATGATTTGGCAAATGTTCTGATTGTCAGCTGCAACCAAAAACGCATCAACTTCTGGAATCTCTTTCACAAGTTCATCTTTATGCCTTTGAGACAAACAACCACTGACAATCACTTTTTCAATTGCGCCGCTGTTTTTCAACAGACACATTTGAAAAATGTTGTCAAGGGCCTCTTGTTTTGCAGGTGTGATGAATGCACAAGTGTTCACAATGACAATGTTTGCATCACTGACATTTTCCACAATTTCAAAGCCATAATCTTTCAGTCTAAAAAGAATTTTCTCAAGGTCAACACGGTTTTTGTCACAACCAAGAGAAATTGCAGACACTTTTTTTCCTTTCAATCTTTCGTCCATTTTCTTCTCTCTCGTTAATTAATTTTGTAATCTATTCTTAAGCAATAAAGCAAATCTTCAATTCAGTTAAAACCCAAATTTCATTTTCGCATTAGTCAAATTGGTCACCAAAAAGTTCATTAAATTCTTCTTCGGTGGTGTAAACAGTTCTGCCTTTCACACCGTCAGCACTAGAAATGTAACCCGCTGCTTCCATTTGGTCAATGATTCTTGCAGCTCTTGGATAACCAATGGCAAAACGTCTTCTGATCATCGTTGCACTTGCCTGCTTGCATTCAATTGAAGCCTTCAGTGCTTGTGGCAACAATGGGTCCATCTCGTTGTTATAACCCGGACCAGAATTGTTATTTTTGTTAGGATTCAAAATTTGCTCTTCAATATCTTTGTCGAAAATTGGTTTGTTGTTGTCACGAACATAGTCGACAATCTTGTTAATTTCTCCTGTTGTGATGAAGCAACCTTGAACACGTTTAGGCTCTTGTGCCCCAACTGGATAATAAAGCATATCCCCTTTTCCCAAAAGTTTTTCTGCTCCAACTCTGTCCAAAATGGTCATGGAGTCCACCGCACTTGTGACAGCAAAAGCAATACGAGAAGGGAAGTTACTCTTAATCAATCCGGTAATGACATCAACAGAAGGTCTTTGAGTTGCCAAAATCAAGTGAATCCCAGCAGCACGAGATTTCTGAGCAAGACGACAGACCTTTTCTTCCACTTCCTTCTTTCCTGTCATCATAAGGTCAGCAAGCTCGTCAACAATAATGACAATGAATGGCATTTTTTCAACTTTACCAGAAATAACATCTGGAGTTTGGTTATATTCATCAATGTTTTTAACTCTTGCCATACCCAAAAGTTCAAAACGTCTTTCCATTTCAGTGACCGCCCAAGCAAGAGTGTTGATTGCTTTTTGAGTTTCACACACAATCTTTGGCATAATCAAATGAGGCAACGCTTCATAAGAAGAAAATTCCACACGCTTAGGGTCAATCAAAATGATTTTGACATCTTCTGGCGATGCTTTGTAGATGATGCTCAAGATGATGGAGTTCAAACAAACGCTCTTACCAGAGCCAGTTGACCCAGCAACCAAAAGGTGTGTAAGTTTTTGCATATTGCAGCAAATGGTGTTTCCAGTGATATCTTTTCCAAGAGCAAATGTAAGTGGAGAAGAACTTTGAGTAAACTCTTTTGAAATCAGAACATCTTTCAGACTGACTGTTGCAATTGAAGTGTTTGGGACTTCAACACCAACCACACTTTTCCCAGGAACAGGTGCTTCAATTCTGATTGAACCTTCAGCTGCAAGTGAAAGTGCAATGTCGTCAGCACGATTTTTGATTTTGCTTACCGAAATTCCTTGTGGCATTTCAAGTTCATAACGCGTAACAGCAGGTCCAACAACAACCCCCTGAACTTTTGCAGGAACACCAAATGTTTCAAGCGTATTTTCCAAAAGCACACGTTTTGTTGCAACATCTTCATTCAAAGTTGACAAGTCCACACTTTGAGTGGTGATATATTCAATTGGTGGTTTTTCATAAACATAAGGTTCTTTTTCTTCTGGTTCTTGTTCGTCAGGGATTGGAGAATTTTCTCTTGAGAGAGAACCGTTCCTTGCAGAAATTCTGTCGTAATCACGGTTAAAATCTCTTCTCGCATCAATATCTTCCTGATTTGTCAGTTTCTCATGTCTATCAAAAGACCTGTCAAATGAACGTCTTTCAAAACTTCCACTGTTGTTTCTGTCTGGAAGTCTATCAATAACATTTCTTTCACTGTCTTCATTTATGTGCTCATAAATGTCTGGATTTTCTTTCTTTTCTTCTTCAATGGCACTCTTGAGAATGTCATCAGCCTTTTCAACCAATTCTTCACTTCTAACTTCAGGAAGCGTTCTTCTGATAACCGGTTGATTGTCTGGCTTAAATTCGTCTTCATGATAAACCTCTGAAGGTTCAATTTCATCAGTCTTAAGAGAATTGATGTTGCTTTGAATTTCTTCTTTTGCAGGCACATCATTTTGTTTTCTGACATCTTTGAAATATTCATCAATGTCAATTTGAGGTGGAGTCAAAATCAATTCTTTCAAAGACTTTGGTTTCTCAGGTTCTTTCTTCGCTGTTTGAATAGGTGTTTTTTCATATTCATACGCCTTATCTCTCTTTTTGTCCAATCCCAAAATTTGTCTTGCAGTAAGTTGTTTGTTTTCTTCCTCTTTCAAATTGCCATTCAAGACAACATTAGGTGCTTCTTCTTCAACTTTTTCTCCAATGACTTCCACTTCTTTTTCTTCAACATCTTCGTCCAAAACTTTTCCAGTCTTTTTGTCTTTAATTTGGACGGAAACAGGTTCGTCTTCAGCCTTTTGTTTTTTCATATACTTCAAACTGTCCAAAAGAAGAGCAAGACAAAGCACAAAAGCCAAAGCAAAGATGATGTAAGCCCCATAAATGTTTGCCATATACAAGAAAATTGTTGTGAAAATCCCAACCAAAAAACCACCTGCAGTCCACTTTGCAGTGTAGTTCTTTGCTAAATAGTCCCAAAATGACATCTTGACACTCTCACCATCAACAACCTGTACATTATTTCCCACAATTGCAAGTTGCAAAATGCAAAGAGCAAAAAAGACCGTCAAAATCAAACAAATTGTATATTTTTTCGACATAACATATCTTCTGTTGTTAACAAGTGCAAGCCCGACAACAAAGAGAATGATGCAAAGCGGATAACCAAAAACCCCAAAAAGTCCCAAGAAAAAAGTTTGAATTGGAGCAACAATGCCTGTCAAGAACAAGAACACAACAGATGCTGCAGCAATCAAAGAGAAGCCAACAATCTTCTTAGCGTTAGGATTTTTAGTCTTTTTCTTTTTTGAATTTAGTTTATAAACCGCCATTAAATAACCCCCAATTTAAAGGTCAAAACGAAGATAAATCAAAACCTATCTTTTTACAAATATAATTATATCATTAAATAGATAAAAACAACAAACAGTTTTAACAAAAAAACAACACGGAAAAAGCAAAAATAAATCCAAATTAAAAAGATTTTGCAAAAATGTCAAAGATATTGTCTTTCTTTTGCCAATAAACAAGCACAAAATTGAACATTCAACCATCATTGTCCAATATTTTCAGAAACTGTGCAAAGTTCAAAGCCTTTTTCTTTCAAGGTTTTGATAATTCGGTCAAGAGCATTTTTTGTTGCTTCCGTTGGGTGCATCAAAACAAAATCTCCACCTTTGCAGTTTTTGATTGCACGATTATAAATCACTTCGCTGTCTTTGTCTCTCCAATCAATCGTATCCCTTCCATCAGTCCACATGATTGTTTTGTAGCCAAGTTCTGTGGCAATTTCCACAGTTTTTTTGTTGTAGGAACCACTTGGTGGAGCAAACAAATCCATTTCGATCCCAATCAAACTTTTGACCAAATTGTGAGTGTTTATAATCTCTTCATAGTTCTTTTCTGCAGAAAGTTTCCCTTGGTCTTTGTGATAATAACCATGGTTTCCGATTTCGTGCCCAGCATCATAAATTTTTTGCAACATATCACTTTCTGCAACCGCCCAAGTGCCACCAACGAAAAAGGTTGTCTTGACATCATTATCTTCCAAAATTTGCAACATTTCATCAAGATATTCTGTCCCCCAATAGACATTGATCATAAGCGTGATTTTGTTTGATTTTTCGTCGCCACTGTAATAAACCCCATTGATAACGCTTGACGAAGTGACATAATCAACGCCATACACAGCCATACATGAAATGATTGCAAGCATGACAACAATCACCATATTAGTCAAAAATCTGCGACCATTAATGGTCAAAAAATGTAACTTTTTCATGTTATAAGATATGTTGTCCACACTGAAAAATTACACAAACAAAAAACACAACAAAAAAAAGATGCAACCATTTCGCATCTTTTGTATGAATTGGTTAACAACAATTAATGTCGTTTTTTGATTAAACCAATCGCCTTGGAAATTTCCAAAACAACAACTGGAACAAGTGAAAAACCTATTCCAATCAAATAACCATAGTAAGGAAGATAGGTCATTCCAAAAGCAGTGACAACACCTGGCGTAAACAGCACAAAAGCAACAAGAAGAATGGCACCTAAAGCCGCCCAGTTTAACTTGTGATTGCTGAAAGGGCCAATCTTAAACAATGAACGTTCAGAACGCATGTTGTATGCATGAATGATTTGTATGAGCGTCAATGTCATAAATGCAAGAGTGCTTCCACCTTCTGGAGATCCCCCAGTTATCATTTCTCCAATAAAATATGCTCCAAGTGTCAAAGCCGCAAACATGCAGCCCTGCAAGAAAATCTGAACACCATATCCGTGAGCAAACATACTCTCTTTTTTTGACCTAGGTTTTCTATGCATAACATTGTCTTCGACAGCTTCCATTCCAAGAGCAATCGCAGGCAAAGAGTCAGTGACAAGATTTATCCAAAGAAGTTGAATTGAAACAAAAGGAGATGCATGCCAAACAATCATTGCAAGAAAAACAATAATAATTTCGCTGATATTTGTTCCAAGGAGAAAACCTACAACTTTTTTGATGTTTGCATAAATTCCCCTACCTTCTTTGACCGCATCAACAATAGTTGCAAAATTGTCGTCAGTCAGTGTCATATCTGCTGCGCTTTTTGCCACATCTGTGCCAGTGATTCCCATGGCACAACCAATATCTGCCGCCTTCAAGGCAGGAGCATCATTCACACCATCACCAGTCATAGACACAACATGTCCCTTCTTTTGCCAAGCCTTGACAATTCGAATTTTGTTTTCTGGTGACACACGAGCATAGACAGAAATTTTTTCAACTTCATTGTCCAACTGTTCTTCACTCATAGCATCAAGTTCTGCACCAGTGATTGCCTTGTCTCCCTCTTCCATGATTCCAAGCATTTTTGCGATTGCTGATGCTGTCACAACATGGTCACCCGTTATCATAACCGGTTTGATTCCGGCTTGACGACAAAGTGCAACCGCCTCTTTTGCTTCAGGTCTTGGGGGGTCAATCATTCCCACAAGTCCCAAGAAAGTAAGTCCAAATTCAAGTTCTTCACTTGTAATGTTCTTAGGCATTTTCTTAATTTTTTTATATCCTATTGCCAAAACTCTAAGAGCTTGAGAACTCATTTCATGATTGACTTTCTGTGCAGTTTCAATGTCGCCCTCAACACATCTGGTTGCCATAACATCAAATGCTCCCTTGACAATCACAACAAATTCTCCATCAATTTCATTGACAGTTGCCATCAATTTACGATCAGAATCAAAGGGAAGTTCTGCCACGCGAGGATAGAGTTTGTTGAGTTTCTTTTTGCTCTCCCCTATCTTATGCGATGCAAGAACAATTGCGGTTTCAGTAGGGTCGCCAAGATGAACTTCTTTGCCTTTCTCAAAATTCACAGAACCATCACAACATAAGGTTCCATAATTAAGAAGAGTTTTTTCTTTATCTCCCACTTTCTTTGGATCAAAATCCAAAAGATCTCCACCATCAACATAAGTCTTAACCAATGTCATTCTGTTTTGTGTCAGTGTTCCGGTTTTATCAGAACAAATGACAGACGCACAACCAAGAGTTTCCACAGCGGGAAGTCTTTTGATGATCACATTCTTTTTGACCATTCTTGTGACACCAATGGAAAGCACAATTGTCACAATAGCAGGCAGACCTTCTGGAATTGCAGAGACAGCCAAAGAAACCGCTGTCATAAACATTCTCATGATATCCTGTCCATTCAAAAGTCCAACAACAAAAACAATGGCACAGGCAACCAGTGCGGCAAATCCCAAATATTTTCCAAGCTCTGAGAGTTTTTGTTGAAGAGGTGTTTTTGTTTCTTTCTCACCAGCAAGGAGTCCTGCAATTTTGCCCATTTCAGTGTTCATTCCTGTTGCTGTCACAACTGCAGTTGCTGTTCCATAAGTGATTGAACAACCAGAAAACACCATATTATTTCTGTCACCGACTGCTGCTTTTTCTTTAACTTCAATCTCAGCGTCTTTTTCAGCAGGAACCGATTCTCCTGTCAAAGCGGACTCTTCAGATTTCAAATTGGAACTTTCCAAAAGCCTGGCATCAGCAGGCACAAAATCTCCTGCTTCAAGATGAATAACATCTCCAGGGACCAACTCATCAGCACCAACAATTTTTTCTTTTCCACCACGCAAAACTCTTGCATGCGGAGCGGACATATTTTTAAGAGCGTCCAAGGCTTTTTCCGCCTTACTCTCTTGCACAAGTCCCATAACCGCATTAAGAATGACAATAAGCAAAATGAGTGCTGGTTCAATAAATTCCATAGGGTCTTGTTCAACACAAGCCACAACAAAAGATATGATTGCTGCAATAATAAGAATGATGATCATCACATCTTTAAATTGCTCCAAAAAACGAACAAACATATTCTTTTTCTTTTTGTCTGCAAGTTTGTTTGGTCCAAATTTTGCGCGCCTTTCAACCACTTGTTCTTCCGACAAGCCAGTTTTAAGATCAACATCAAGTTCTTTTACAACTGTTTCTCCACTCTGACTGTGATAAGCCAACCTTCTCCGCCTCCTAATACGTTGTTATCATTTTATCAATTCTTTGCAACAAAATCAAACAAAATGACTTTCATTCAAAAATTTATCTTTTTCCTCCATCAATTTCATAGATGCTTCCATTAACAAAATCTGCATTGTCACTTATTAAAAACCAAACCAAGTCAGCAATTTCATTTGGTTGAGCCCAACGATTTTTTAGTATTTTTTTATTTTCATCTTCTCTCACATAATCTGGAAGTTCAAAATTTAAGGGGGTATCCACCCAACCTGGTGCGACAGCATTGACGTTAACATAAGGCGCAAACTCTTTTGCAAAATTTTTAGTCAAAGCATTAATTCCTGCTTTTGTAGCATCATAATCAATGCTAGTTGGACACATACTGCCAGAATGTAAAATCAAACCGCTGGTTGAGGAAATGTTAACTATTTTTCCATATTTTTTCTCAAACATTTTATAGCCAAAAACTTTAGAAAGATAAAAGTTTGCAATCAAATTAATTTTCACAGTTTTTTCAAAATCTTCATAAGTTCGTTCAATCAATTCCTTGTCTTCAACAAAGCCTGCATTGTTAACCAAAACATCTACAGCACCGTATTTATTCAATACATATTCACATAGTTTTTCACATTCCTTTTGATTTTCCAAATCTGCTTTAATTGTTTCCGCTTTAATATTTTCATTTTCAATTTCTTCTTTCAGTTTTTGTGCGTTTGCTTTATTAGAATTATAATGGATCAAAATCACTCCATTTTGAACATTTTGAGCAATAGTTCTAACAATGGCAGAGCCAATACCCCCCCCCGCACCAGTAATCAAAAAAACTTTCTCTTTCATAACCATCTCCTTATAACAAATTTTCATATTTTTTTAGTTTAAATTAGATAACCCTACAATTTCATCAAGCAAAATCGTGTTTGTCAAAAACCGGAACGATATCAATTCCAGGTTCTTCATATGGGTGAACCTTTCTCAAAGCCACCAAAACATCTTTGACTTTTTCCACATCACACACAACTTCCAATTTTTCCTCGTCAACAAACTCCAAATTGTTTGCTTTTCCAATATGAGGTTTGGCATTGCTGTTTGGAATAAAAGTTCCAACACTTTTGACAGAAGTTGAACAGAAAGTATAATTCCCAATAACGCCAGCACCTGCTTCACACATTGCCTTTCTGACTTCGTCGACATATCCGGCCGGCACTGCCACAAAAATTTTAACTTTATTAACTTCAATTTTCATCTTTCATTTCTCCACTATAAAATCCAAAATTATTTGTGCAAGTTCAAATTCTTTACCCCTAAAAGTATGTCCTGTTTTTTGAATCATCTTAGTGATGTTATCCTTTCTTCCAGAATTTGCATTAATGACATTCAAATGTTTCTGTGTGTCACCAAAGGCAAAAGAATCATTTTCGCCCATAACAAATAATCCCCGTTGTTTTATCTTTCTCAGTTGAGAAAAATCTTTATTTTTTGAATATACAGGAAGGTTTTTAGCATTTTTATTTTGCATAAAATCAAAAAATGCTCTTGCTGTAAAAAAGTTGTATCCATCAAAAAGAATAGGAATGATTTCATCTAATTTATTCTCTTTATCAAACTTTTCAGCAATCGGCATAAACTGCTCTGCTGAAATCTTTTCACTTTCTTTCAATCTTGTTGTGTCAGTAGGAGAAATAAGAATAAATTTTTCGATAGGTTCATTTTGATTTTGTGATAGATAAAAGACAACCTTGTTTGCACCATAACTATGTCCACCAAGAATTATGTGTTTGTATCCTTGAATTTTTGCGAAATCAACAAATGCCTGCAAATCGTCCAAACACTCATCAAAACATTCAAAAGTGACACCTTTTCTCCTTCCGTCTTTGCTTGGAGTATCAATCATTTGAAAAGCCCCGCTGTTATGAGCATAGATGAAAGATATACCATTGGCTTCAAGCACTTCTCCAACAATTTGCAAAAAATTATTTTCAAAAATGTTTCCACCAGTTCCATTGGTAACAATCACACAGACATCTTTAAACTTTTCGCCATACAGACAACCATAGAGTTTGTCGCCCTTTGCCGTCTCAACTTCAATAATCTTCATATATCACACCCTTTTTAATAAAATCATTTAACAATTTGATGTTGCTCTGGAAACCAAGCAGGCGAGCATGACATCAAAACCTTGCAGTCAGCAATCCAAAAATATTTCTCATTCTTGTCAATAAGAATTGCGTCACCTTTTTTAAATGAGATAATCTCATTTTCTTTATGAATCTCTCCCATTCCATCAATAACATATATCATTTCTTTAACCTTTGTATTGACACAATAAGCATCTTCTGGGTATCTTCCACAAATAGTTGCTGTAGCCACATCAATGTCCTTATCTTGAAAGTCATATTCTGTAGCAATGCAACAATCGCTGTTTTTAAATTCTTGTGTCTCACTCAAAGAAATCTTTTTCATAATATCTCCTTTTAAATATCAATTTAAAAATTGTCATAGTCTATCAGTTCAATTCCATCAAAAAGACCTTCTTCTTTTGCTCGCCTCAAGATTGATAATTCTTCATCTCTTTTCAAATAAGATGTAATTGTCTTTGTATAATCGTCAATATATCCCGCATGTGTCAACAATTCAATCACCAAATCAGTGTCACGGTATTTGTTAATAAATTCTTTTAGAAAGTCCAAATTGACATTTTTTATAGAAAAATCACAAAAAAACAAATCTGGTTTTTTAATATCAAATTTTTCAGAATAATCTTCTCTTCTGATTGGCAAAAAAAACTGTTTAGCAACATCATATACCACTTGTTTTATAATGTTATTATCTCCCAAATGATGACAAGTGATGTGATTTATCACAATCCCCCCCCCGCTATATTTGTCAACCATGTCAAGTTGTGCAACAATTTCATCATAAACACTTTTGTAAGTAAGTTTGTTGTTTTCAATTTGTTTTTTGTTATATAAAAAGACACCATTTTCATCTGTTAAAAGCGGATTTTCAGTGATTGGTTTTCCCACAGTGAGATTGATATGTATGCCCAATTTTTTGATATTGTTTTTCAGTGCTTGGTCAACGGCATATTTGGCACAAGGCATGTTTGCCATAATATTTGTCGAAGTGATAAATCCATGTTTGATGCCATCAACAATTCCGTCTGAAACACTTTCACTCAAACCAAAATCATCTGCTTCAATTATCAATTTCATAACCACCTCAAAAAGTTAAGTTTTCCCTTCATTTACAATAATTCTTGTATTACTGCGTTTGACTTTCAAAAAGTCCTTGTTTTTGATTTTGTAAATAATCAAAGTAAAATGTGTAACGATTTAAAGTAATTCAAAATTGAAAGATCTCTTTTAATTACAAACTTTGTTGAGTAAACATCCTCTTGTTCGTCATATGGACTTGGTTTAAGATTATCAAAGCAATTTTTTACTTTTTCTATCGCCTCATCAAGAGGTACCCAAAGCAGTTCACCGCCTTCGACTCGTTCTTTTTCTGTTAAATCTAATTGCTTTCTATCCTCAACAACCTCAGCAAAAAAAACATGTGACAACTGATAAAAATTAGAAGCACCTTTAAATTCCTCGGTAATTCCAAGTTTAGATATAATATTGACCTTACAACCAGTTTCTTCTAATACTTCTCTACAAAAAGCTTGTTCCAAATCTTCGCCATCTTCAACTCCACCACCAGGAAGTTTATATTCATTTTTATGTCTTTTGTAAAATAAAGCAACTTTATTTCCCTTGACAACAACACCCCTTGCACCAATTCTTTTCCTAGGATTTTTTAATTCTTTATTTTTCAACCCTATGTTTTCATCTTTAATAATTTCATGCAACATAATATAAACCTCCGTTAAAATTGTATTATAACAATATTTTGTGTCGGCCAACAACGAAGCCTTTTTTGATTTCGCTAAAATCAAAATATTCAAAAAACTCTTTCTTTTTCGTTAATTTGACTTGTTCTTGGTTTTGTCATAAAAGTCCTAAGTGAGGCGTCCAATCAATTGTATAAGCCTTTCCTTCTAATTCTATCTCATTCCAAGCACGGTGTTTTCCTTTAAATTCATCTTGCAAAACATTATCGTCAGTTCCTGTAACATATTTACATTCTATTCCTAACAATAAATATACATCTTTCATAGCTAATGATATACTCTCGCACACTCCTTTGCCACAAAGAATAGCATACTTTTCGCTTCTCCAAAATTTACCATTTTGATATAAATATTCTTTATTTATAAAAGTTCCATCTTGTTTTTTTTCTGCCAAGATACTTGAGTCATATTCAATGTTATCACAAAACCATTCATAAACTTTTTTAACTAAATCTATTTCTGATTGCTTTGAAGAATCTTTTTTTACATACTCAACAATTTCTTGCAATTTTTTTTGATATTCCTTTTCAAGTTTGTCTCTATATTTTTTTGCCTCTATATTTATTGTTGACTTACTTTTAATTGAAAATGTCATTAACCATTCTCCTTAAAAAGAATTTTTGTTACATATATTTGGAGCTGATGGCGGGAATCGAACCCGCGACCTACCGATTACGAATCAGTTGCTCTACCGACTGAGCCACATCAGCATAAGATGCTTTTTGCATCTATATAAATCTTTCAAAATGTTTAACTTTTCAATTTTGAAGAACTGGTCATTTTTCCGTTTTCAAACTTATAGGCTTCTCCATAGATTTTGCTTCCTTTTTCATCAATTCTCACAAAACTTCCGTTTGGAATTGCAGTCAAAGGCATAACAAAACTATCTTTCAAATAAAAATCATTCAACAAGTCAATTCCCTCTTTCACATGCACATTGCCTTTTTTCTTGTCAAAATGAGGTATCACACTGATATCGGTCAAACCAAGCCCTTTCAAAAATTTAGGATCTTGAAGTTCTGATTCGTCTTCTGGATAATTGTAAACATTTGAAGCCATATTCATTGCCCCTGCACTTTGACCCATAACAACGCCATGACAATTTTTGATTATCTCTGCAAGCCTTATATCTGCAAAAAAATCATTTTGAGTCGGAACATGCCCACCTGCCAAAAACAACAAATCGGCTTTTTCAACAAGTTGTTTTGCTTTAGTTTTGTTTCTTTCATCAAGAACAATCAAATTCTTAAATTCAATTCCAGATAGCTTCAGCCCTTCAAGTGTCATTTCCGCATAATTGTCCGTTTTCTCATAGCCCGTTGGATTGCTTGCGACAAAAACCAATGTATCAAATTTCTTCTTTATGTCCTTTTTAAGTAGTTCAATAAGTCCATTTTGGTAGACAGCTTTGCATGCAACCCTTGCACCATCAACTATCTCACTAGTCCCCAAATCACTGACCAAATATCTGATCATAAAACCCCCAATCAATCTTTCATTTCAGCCAATTTAAATGAAACCTTGCCCTCATCTTCATCTTTAGACAGCACTTCAACATCAACCCTGTCACCAACTTTCACAATCTCATAAATCTTTTTGGTTTTGTTCTCGGTGGCATTTGAAATATGCAAAAGTCCAGTTGCACCATTTTCAACTTTGATAATCGCTCCAAACTGCAGAAGTTTGACAACTTCTCCCATATACATATAAGTTTGCCCAACAACCAATTCTTTAACTCTCGTGATTTTTGGATCTTCCAAAAGTGCCTTGAGAGAAAGTTCAACTTTTTTGTTTTCTCTGTCAACCTTGATCACCTTGAATTGTCTTTCATCTCCAACTTTCAAGACATCTTCAACTTTTTCAAGTTTTTCATATGAAATGTTTGAAATGTGAAGGAAACAATCAAAACCGTCAACACTGACAAAAGCACCATAAGGCATAATTCTTTCAACTTTTCCTTTGACAATTTTGTTGATGAAAATGCTGTTCCAAAAATTCTTTTCAATTGCAACCTTGATTTGCTCTTGCAAAAGTTTGACGCTTCCAATGATTGTCTTGTTTTCCTTGTCAATTTCAGTCACAACCGCCTCAAATTGTTTTCCAATCAATTTATGGAAATCTTTAACATAACGATCCGAAACTTCTGAGAAAGGAATGATGATGGTGTAATCTCCCATCTTTGACATCAAACCACTTCCAACACCAGTTGCAACAAAAGAAAACTTGCTTCCAAGTCTCAAACTCAATGCATTCTGATTGGCAAGTCTCAAAGCATCTGCCAAACTTTTTGACGCTTCAATCAAACCTTCTTCATTTTTTTGATTTGTGATGACAACGCTAAATCTGTCACCTATCTTGACATCATCATAGTTTTCAAAATCTGATGCAGGAATAAAGGCATCATTCTTTCCACCAATATTGAAAATCACACCGTCATCACGCCTAAGCACAACAACGCCATCAAAAGATTGTCCTTTACGATAAGATGTGAAAGTTTTGTCAATCATTTCCAAATTAAATTTTTCGTTCATCATAATCCTCAAACAACAGTACAAAACTGATTTATATGGATAATAGGTTACCAAATTGCATGTAAAAAGTCAATCAATAATCAAAATTTCGTCAATATTTATTTGTCAAAATTGTTCTTGACAAAAATTTGGTGTTATGATATATTACTCATATGAAAGAAAAACAACACAAAAAAAACAAATTTCCTCAAAGTGGTGGAAGATATTCCTTACAAGACTATTATCTTGCATTGAAATATCGAAACTTAGACACTCGCATGCAAGAACTGGCATGGGGAATTATTCATGTTATTGACAAAAACAGAAAATCCAACCATAAAAGTAATGCCGGTCTGTTAAAGAGCATACTGGGAGAATATGTTGATGTGGTTGCCTCTTGGACAGACGGAAAGTTGGAACTTACAGTAACATCAATAAACATTCCAAACGAACTGAAAGGCGCCTTTTTGCCTGAAGATAGATTTAAATATTATAACCCAAAATCTAAATCAGAGAATAAAACACCACAAAACACAAGAGCCAAAGAAAAAGAAATAACAAAAGATAGATAGGTCTTTTGTTATTTTTTCTTTTTGCTTAAAATTTCCTCTCTAAGATCCAACATCTTTTCTCTGACGATTTCATTTGCCTTTTGCAAAGTTTCTTCGTCCAATTTTTTTCCATAAAACTCAGAAAGTTCAAAAGGTTTTCCAATGTGATAAACACTTTTTCTAAATAGCTTTGGTTTTCTTTCAATCCAAATTGGAGCAATCGGAGTTTTTGTCTTTATTGCAATCATAGCAAGACCGCTTTTTATCTCTCCCAAAATGTCTTCTTCATTTTTCAATCTTGTTCCTTCTGGAAAGATGAAAAGTTTTTTGTCGTCTTTAAGTGCTTTCATGCAGGCCTTGATTGCATTGATGTCAGTTGCTTCCCTGTCAATCTCAATTCCACCAAAATCACGCAATATCGCTCCAAAAAGCTTGTTTTTGAAAAGTTCTTTCTTTGCCAAAATCTTAATCTTCTCTCTGGTGTTCAAAATATACAACGCGATATCCCAGTTTGAACGATGATTGCAAGAGATAATAACTTTCCCTTTAGGCAAATTTTTTCTTCCTTTGATAAATGTTGGATGCAGAATATTCAGTGGCAACCAAAGCAAAATCCTAGCCAACCATAAGAGCATAACATTCCTCCAAAATTAAATTACTACATTATATTAATGAAATCAAATCATGTTGTCAAATCAAACACAAAAATTCTTTGCAAGCGAAAATGCTGTTGCCCATGCAATTTGAAGATTAAAACCGCCAGTCAATGCATCAACATCAAGCACTTCTCCTGTGAAATACAATCCCGGGACCAACTTACTTTCGAATGTTTTTGGATTGACTTCTTTCAAGTTGACACCTCCGCTTGTTATGATTCCTGTGTTGATGTCATAAAGCCCACCATAAGACAATTTAAAACTTTTCAGCCCCTCTATCAGTTTTTGTCTTTCCGCTTTTGTTATGTCGTGAATTTTTTTATTTTCATCAAGACCGATTATCTCGGCGAAAACTTCTGCAATCGCTTTTGGCAAAAGTCCTTTCAAAACATTTTTCAAATCCTTGTTTTTGTTCTCTTCAAAGTCTCTCAAAAGTCTCATATCAAGTTGTTTATCGGATAACGCTGGTTTAAAGTCAAGCGTCATCGAAACATTTTGACAACGATTGACATAACTGGAAGCAGTCAACACAATTGGACCTGAAATACCTTGGTCAGTGAAAAGCATTTCTCCAAAGAATGACAACTTCTTTCCATCTGCCAAAACATTCAACTCAACATTCTTCAAAGAGACACCTTGCAACTTGCTGACAAACTTATCTTTCAAAACAATCGGACAAAGCGCAGGAACAACCTCTTCGACTGAGTGTCCAAATGTCTTTGCAAATTTGTAACCATCTCCACTGCTTCCTGTTGTCTTATAACTTTTTCCGCCAGTTGCAATGATAACTTTTTCAAAAGCTCTTTTTCCTTTTGAAGAAACCACAACAAAAGCATCATCTTTCTTGTTTATTGCCAAAACTTCATCGTCAAATGAAAAATTGACATTTCTGCAATGTTTCTCCTTCAAAACTTTGACAACATCTCCAGCCTTATCACTTTCAGGAAAGACACGATTTCCCCTTTCAACTTTGGTTTTGAGCCCAAGTTCTTCAAAAAAATTGACACAATCAATACTAGAAAAAGAATAGATCGCAGACCTAAGAAATTTATCTCCTCTAACAACGTTTTTCAAAAACTCATCTGTTGGACAAAGGTTTGTTATGTTGCATCTGCCCTTTCCAGTGATAAAGAGCTTCTTCCCAGCCTTTTCATTTTTCTCAAGCACCATCACATCATGACCTTTGTCAGCCAAAAAGCCAGCCACCATAAGTCCAGATGCCCCTGCCCCAATAACTGCAACCTTACTCATTTCGCTCCTTTGAAATATGCAATTTCTTCTTCTGTCATAGGTTTTGTTTTTCCACGATAAAGTCCGCCCAGACGTACCTGTCCAATTCTGACTCTCTTCAAAAGTTTGATTTGATGACCAATAGCATCAAACATTCTTCTGACTTGATGATTTTGTCCCTCGTCAATCACAACAGAAACCTTGCTGAACTTTCCATCATATTCCAAAAGTTTAACTCTCGCTTCTGGCATTCTTTTTCCGTTCTCAACAACACCTTTTCTCAGAACCGCCAAATCGCCTTCTTTGATTTCTCCTTCCACTGTGACATGATATTCTTTTTCAAAGTGAAATTTTGGGTGCGTGATTAAATTTGCAAAATCTCCATCATTTGTCAAAAAAATCAAACCTTCTGTGTCATAGTCGAGTCTGCCAACACTAAACAAACGGACATCACTTTCCACCAAATCAAAAATGGTTTTTCTTCCTTTTTCATCTTTTGCCGTGCAAGCATACCCCTTAGGTTTGTTCATTTTCAAATACGCAAAATCATTTGGAAGCGAAACCACCACCCCATCAACCTTGACAACGTCTTTTTTCTCATCAACAGAGACTCCAAGGTTGTCAACAATTTGACCATTTATTGAAACACGACCCTCTTTGATTATGTCATCACATTTTCTTCTTGAAGCAACACCACAAGAACTCAAAAATTTGTTTAATCTCATCATAAAATCCTCTCACCTGCAAACTCCAACAGATGAGAGAATTTCAAAATTACCAATTCTTGAAAAAGTCTTTCATTCTTTGAAGTATTGACTTTGGTTTTATCTCTTCTATTGTAAAGATTTTCTCAGAGAAAAGCAAGTCATTACCCAAAAATATTTCCACCTTTCCAATTTCACTATCTTTATCAAGCGGTGCCTGTACACTTTGCGGATAAGAGTAGACAAATTTCAAATTTTGCACTTCATTTTCGGTCAAAGGATATAGGAAATTTCCATAAGTTCCAATCATTGCACTTTCATTTCTTCCGTCAACGACATCAATCGAATGGTCAAAGTCATAAAGCTCTGTCAAATCATAGAGTTTATAGTTTTCCAAACATTGTCTCAAAAGTTCGGCACTCTCCTCAAACATTGGACGACAATTCAAAACCACACACACAAGACGCAATCCGTCTTTTTCGATTGCAGAAACCAAGCATCTTCCGGCATCATCGGTGTAGCCCGTTTTGACACCAATGCAACCGTCCAAAGTGAAAAGCAATTTGTTTTTATTTTTCAAATATCTGTTCTCCCCATCACCCTTTGTGATTTTGGTGTTTTTTGTTCCAACAATTTCTCTGAAAGTTTCATTTTCAAGAGCATAAGAAGTGATAAGTGCCAAGTCATAAGCGGTTGTATAGTGCCCATCTGCATCAAGCCCATGAGTGTTTGCAAAGTGAGAATTTGTTGCTCCGATCTTTTTTGCGAGCTCATTCATTTTTGTCACAAACTCACTTGTCGAACCAGCAACGTGTTCCGCAATTGCAACCGAAGCATCATTTCCAGAAATCAACATCAAAGCATAAAGAAGGTCACGAGTGGAATAGACATCACCCTTTCTCAAATAAAGTGATGTTCCAGGAACACCCACTGCCTTTGGCGAAACTTCAAACTTTTCATCAAGGTCATCACAATTTTCAAGTGCAGTGATTGCAGTCATAATTTTTGTCGTGCTTGCCATTGGCATCTTCTTGTTTTCACCCACAGCATAAAGTTTTCTTTTTGTTGTCGTTTCAATAACCGCACAACCACGTGCCGAAGAATACAAATTCAAAGCATCGGTCTGAAGCACAAAAGAATTTGAAACTCCAATAAAAACAAAACTGAAACACAAAAAAATCACAACAAAAGTCAGAGCAAAATTTTTAATCTTTTCTTTCATTGTCCTCTCCATTTTCCTTTGCGGACTTCTCAAGTTTTGCAAGCAATGAGTTGACCATATTCAAAACTGTTTGATAAAGAGATTTGTTCTCAACATTGACAAATTCAACATCTCCCATTTCACGAATAATCAAAAAGCCAACAGGAGAAACACTCATTCCACCACTTGAGCCACCACTCATCGGAAAATGGTTTGCCACTCTTCTTGCAGACAAATCGGCATATTCTCCACCTCCAACAACAAAGCCAACTGTGACTTTTGAAATTGGAATGATGATCGTTCCGTCAGGCGACGAAATGCTTTCTCCAACAATTGTGGAAGAATCAACAATGGTTTTGATTTTGTCCATTGCACTTGAAATCAAATCATTGATTGAAGAAGAATTGGTATAAATTTTCATAGACACTCCTTTTGCATAACACCACAGTTTTTGTGTGGTATGTTGCATATTACACAATATGTTGTGTTATTTCTTTCTCTTAGATATGATAACCGAATATATGAAAGAATATACAATATCAAAAAAAGAAACCGATCCAGAAATCACAAAAGCAAGTTCACAAGTGACAATGTTGTACGAAACTGTGTCATAAACACAAAATGATGCAGTCGGTTTTTTGCTTTTCAAAAACAGAAAAACTTGTGTCACTGCAAAGTTAATGAAACCACAAAGAAGCGCACTTGTGTATGCGTCCCCCGTTCCAATGTTATAAAACATATAACATTTTTTCAACCTAATTTTGTCCTTAATCTGATTTCCAAATTCTTCCATCAAAGCAAATTCTTGACTTTCAAATTCCAACTTTTGCAGCTTTGTTTCACTCTCATTTTCAAGTTCAATAAACTTTCCATGAAAGGAAAATATGTAATAAAAAATTTGTTTTTTCAGTATTGTCAATGCCACAACACCCCGATTGTAAAGTGGATTATATGACAACCTCACCTCCACAAAAACAGGGAAAACCAAAAGAAAAATGAAGAAAGTTGGTATCAAATAATAAAGAGAAATTTTCCAGTCCATGTTTATATTTTGACTAAAACAACAAAAAAAATGCGAAACAAACTTCGCATTTTTGAAATTCATAATTCTCTTTATTTTTGCTTATTTTTCTTCTGCTTCTTGATTTCTTTATATCTTCTTTTTCTCGCATGACTGACAATTTTGTTCACTTTTCCATAATCCAAAGAAGTGTTTATTCCATCATAATCAGCATCAGGTTGACTCATGATGAGTTCTGCAATGGTGTCGATAGCAGTTGTTTTCATCTCTTTCATTCCCAA
The DNA here is from genome assembly GCA_944372585.1 of uncultured Clostridia bacterium. Lineage (GTDB taxonomy): Bacteria > Bacillota > Clostridia > Christensenellales > UBA1242 > Caccovivens. The sequence goes on along the minus strand of CALVZQ010000006.1, from coordinate 35,815 downwards.
ACTCATTCGAGTCAAAACGTCTCTGCTGTCATAAAGATAATTGATATGTCTGACAAGTTCTTTATAATTTCGGAAAGACATAGCCACCCCTTTTTCTTTCAAGAATTGAATGTTGTAATATTCCTGACCTGGAAGTTTGTAAGTCGCAATCAATGGCAACCCCTTATTAACCGCTTCTGTCGTAGAAAGCCCACCACCTTTGCCAATCATAACATCTGATGCACTCATAATCACATCAACATTATTGACAAAACCATAGTTTACAATCTTGAAGTTTTCAGGATATTTACCCATTTCTTTGTCAATTTTCTTCTTTGTTTTTTCGTTATGTCCATTGCAGATAATAATTTGGATTTTTTTCTTAACTCCTTTCAAAAGAGCTTTCAAAATTCCATAACTCCCCTGCCAATGACCGCCACCATAGAAGATGAACACGGTAAACAAGTCCTTGTCAATTCCAAGCATTTCTCTGGCTTTAACCTTGTCAATTTCCTTTGAAAACTTTTCAGCAACAGGAATACCAGTCATCAAAAGGTTTTTGTTGTCAAAGCCTTTTTCAAGCAACTTCTCTCTGTTGTCTTCATGGGCCATTGTCAAAATCTCAACTCCACCAATTGATGGTTCCCAGAAAGGAGAAACAACATAGTCGAGCATACAGACAATGTTAAAACTTGGCAATTTGTAAACTCTTCTCAAATTTGCCAAAGCCATTCCACCATAATATGTTGTTGCGTAAATCACATCAGGTTTAAATTCATAAATCAACTTCAAAAGCTTTCCATTCAAAGACTTGACAGAAGTCTGTGGCGGACAAACGCTAGCCTTTTCCACAGGATATTTGAAATACGCATTATAAAACAAATCGTAAAGCGGCCTCAAATACCCAACGGCGATATTATACCCCTTATCTACAATCCAAGAATTAAAATGTGACGTATAATCCTTAATAATATCAACAACTCTAACTTCAACCTGTCCCGTTTGTTCAAGTTTATTTTTCATAGCTTTTGCAGCGGAGTTGTGTCCATTTCCTGCTGTAACCGTCAAAATCAATACTTTCTTCATAAATTCTATTCCTTTCAATATGTATTCTTCTTTATGAATAGAATTTTATTAATCATAAGCACAGTAAAAATCAAAGTATTGACAAATTTTGACAAAGTTGCAAAATGTTGAACTACTAAATCCCCCCCCCGCTTTCAACATTCTTTTTATGTTTTTGTTAACGACAGAAAAATCAACTTGTGTGTCAACATACTCTGCCTCACAAGAAAGCATCATTTCAACCAATTTTTTGGTCGCATGAGGTCTTCTAATTCGATCAATTTCTTTTTTCATTTTTTCCAATTCTTTTGGATTGTCAATCAAATCCGACAGAATAGATATCATCATTTTGTTGCTTTTGTATTGTTTCGCAGCCCCCTCTTTAACAAGCATTTTTACATTTACCTTTTCTTGCTCAGGCAATTTCTTGCAACAAATCAATGGCAAATTTTTGTCTAGAGCTTCTGTAACAGAAACTCCCCCTGCTTTTCCAATCAACACATCTGATGCACTCATTATGACATCAATATTTTTGCAAAATCCCCAATTGAAAACTTTTATATTTTTTGGAACCTTCAACTGATCAATTTTCTTCTTGCCTTTTTCATCACGACCATTTGCAATAACAATCTGAACATTTTCTTTTTTAAGGTGATTCAAAAGGTTTCTTGTGATTTTATAGTTTCCGCTCCAGAAGCCACCACCAAACATAACAAAAATTGTAAACTTATCCTTGCTTATTCCAAGCATTTCTCTCGCTTTTTGTTTGTCAATCTTTGCGGTGAATTTTTCGTTGACAACCAGTCCATAAGGCAACAATTGATCCGCCTTAAAACCCTTGTAGGTCATGATTGGGACATATTTTTCATTTGGGACCAACAGATAATCAATTCCCGTTGCTGCCTCCCAAAAAGGACAGACAGCATAATCAAAAACAAACGAAAATGTTTTCGCAGGCAGAGAATAGATCTTGCGCAAATTTGAAATCATGATACACGGATAATAATGTGATGCAAAAATTGCATCAGGCTTAAAGTCATAAATCAATTTCAAAAGTTTTCCATACATTGAATACAAATCTCTTTGAACTGGAGATTTAAAAATTTTCTTAGGATTTGCTTTTTGAAAATGTCTAAAAAACATATTAAACACACCCGGCAAATATTGACATGCCAAAGGATAGCCTTTTTCTTGGATCCAAATGAATGTTTTGTTTGAGCAAAATTCATGCAACAGATCCACAAGCAACACTTTTGCTCCATTTTTTTCACATTCTTCTTTTACGGCATTTGCAGCGGAATTGTGTCCATTCCCCGCAGTGACCGTCAAAATCAACACTCTTTTCATGTATTGATTATAACATCACACAAAAAATAACGCAAAGAATAAGTGAAAAATTTTCAAATTTATTATGAAATAATTTCAAAATAATCTATAATATATCTTGTTAGGAGAGAAGGAATGAAAAAAGAAACAAATAAGACAAAAACACAAAAAACTAAAAAAACAAAACAGGAAACAATAAACACGAAGGTTTGCTTTGATAATGACCTATATCTGAAACTTCAAAGCGAAAGTATAAACAAAAGAATCAAAAAATTCCACAACAAGCTCTATTTGGAATTTGGCGGAAAAATTTTTGACGATTTGCATGCTGCAAGGGTTTTGCCAGGATTTGACCCAAATATAAAAATCAAACTTCTTCAAAAAATGAAAGACAAGGCAGAAATCATCTTCTGCATAAGTTCAAATGACATAGAAAAGAACAAGATTCGAGCCGATCTTGGACTCAGTTATGACAACGAAGTTCTTCGCCTTGTTGACAACATGAGAGAACTTGGTCTTTATGTGTCCGCATTTGTAATCACTCTCTACAAGGGACAACCAAGTGCCACAAAATTTGGCAAAAAACTTGAACAAAGAGGTGAAAGAGTTTATTTCCATAACTACACAAAAGGTTATCCAAACGATGTTGAAACAATTGTCTCTGACAATGGTTATGGGGCAAATCCATTTATAGAAACAACCCGCCCTCTTGTTGTTGTAACAGCACCAGGTCCATCAAGCGGAAAACTTGCCACCTGCCTTTCACAACTTTATCATGAATACAAAAGGGGTGTCAAAGCGGGATATGCAAAGTTTGAAACATTCCCAGTTTGGAACTTGCCACTCAAACACCCAGTCAACATTGCCTACGAAGCAGCAACTGCTGACCTTTACGATGTAAACCAAATTGACCCATTCCATTTCAATGCATATGGAACACTTGCCGTCAATTACAACAGAGATATTGAAGTTTTCCCAATTTTGCAGAACATTTTGACAAAGATAACAAAAAAAGAAATCTACAAATCTCCAACTGATATGGGTGTCAACATGATTGCCGAAGCAATCACAAACGACAAACTTGCACAGCTTTCCGCAAAAAAAGAAATTTTGAGAAGATATTACAGAGCAGAATGTGACTACAAACGTGGACAATGCACATTTGAAACTTTGGAAAGAAACAAATCTCTCATGTCAGAAGTTGACGCAAAAGATGATTTGCTCAAAGTTATTGATGTTTCAAAAGAGACATCAAAGGCAAGCGGTTATCCTTGTGTTGCCCTCGAACTTCCAGATGGAAAAATCGTAACAGGAAAAACCAAAAAAATTGTTTCTGCAAGTGGTGCTGTTGTATTAAATGCCTTGAGAACCTTGGCAGGAATGGGAGACGATTTCGATGTAATTACCGACGACATTCTTCTCCCAATTGTCGAATACAGAACAAAAATCTTGAAATCTCACACAAGCGTGTTGAATCTTGACGACATTTTGGTCGCCTTGTCAATTTGTTCAGCAAGAAATGAAAAAGCGAAGAAAGCTCTGGCAAAGATTGAAGAACTTAAAGGTTGTGAAGCACACTGCACATACATACTGTCTTCTGCAGAAGAACAAACTCTCAAAAAACTTGGAATCAATGTAACTTGCGAACCAGTTTTCCTCAACTCCCACCTATTTGAAGGTTAAAGCAAAAAGAGAAATTTAGATATTTTGATCACTTTAATATTTGCTGACAGAAAATTTTGAATAGTTCTCATCAAATTGTATATAGATGTAAAGTCATTTATATTATGTAAAAAAACTGCACTGCTTTGATTTGTATATCAATAATCCATTTATAATTAAGTCAAACACCAATGATCTCGACTATAAAAATTGATAAATATGCTTAAAATTATTAAAAGAGAGAAATTCTATGAATAAGAAAATTATTAACCACTTTTTAGAAACAGGTATGTACACAAATGTTGGACCGTATAAAGAACTGTATCAATCTCTACCTGATGACATCTATGAGTTGCGAGAACTTGTGAATATGCAACACATACATAAAATGTCACTTTATCGTTCTTTCTTATCAAAAAACAGCAACAAAAACAATCTAAAATATAAATGGCAAAATTATAGATGTTTAGATGATGTTCTTTTGACCGCTCCTGCCATGACGGCAGAATTGATTCGTCTAACAGGCTGCGAAAATCCATTTATCGAAAACATCTCTGATCCAAACAAAAAACTTATTATAACATGTAGATATGTTTCTGTTTGGTACGCATCAATCCTTAAAGCAAAAGGTATTCCTTGTAGATGCCGAAGTGGTTTTGCCCCATACATTTATGATGATAAAATTGTTGACCACTGGATTGTGCAATACTATGACAAAAACTTCAACAAATGGGTAAATGTTGATTCTCAGGTCAACATAAAAAACAAAAAGTTTAATGTATGTAACTTTCCAAGTGATGCTTTCGTTTGGGCGGCAGATGCGTGGCTTGCGATGAGAAAAAACAAATTGCCCGATAAAGAGAAATATGCAAACGGAACAAAACATTGTGGAGATGCCACATTTGCATGGAGCTTACTCATGGATTTTCATGCTCTATTCCACGATGAGATCAATTATGTGACCCTGCCTGTCTTTCTATGGAATTGTTATGACGATTTAAGCAAACTTAAGAAATCAACTTTAAAAGAACTTGATCATCTTGCGAAACTTATGCAAAATATAGATGAGAATTTTGATGAATTACAGAATATTTGGGAAACAAATAAAAAGTTAAGATGTGTTGCAAGTGCGCTCAATAAATCTTTCTTGCATTTAGAACTAGATAAAAAAGATTTTAATTAAAATTACATAAAAATAAAAAATCTTATTAAGACAAATTTATCTTTTTAAGTCGTCATAGACAAGTAGTGATAACTAGAGAAATAGTAAAGCGCCTTTAATTCTACTAGTTTCAAAATTGATTAACTATGTTTTTCCCTTTTTATGCGTTATAATACCACCATAATTTTCCCAACATATCAACTTTTTCGCAAAAAATTTGGACTTGAAAATTATCTACCGGCTCGTCTTGAACAAAACTTAAAAGACGTCTAGCCACCCCGTTTGCACTGTCATAGATCTTCATGTCGGGAAACAACTTTATAATCTGCGGAATTATTGCCCTGTAATGCGTGCAACCAAGCACAATTGCCCCAAATCTTTCATCAATATTGTCTTTTAGATATGGCTTTATAACGTCCAAATTATCCAAATTTTCATCAATCAAAACCGCTAAATCATTAAGTGACAAAAATGTGATTTCGCTGTTTTGATATTTTTTTATCAACTTGTTGTTTTTAATCGTGGCCTCCGTTGCTATCAACAAAATGTCCTTTTCTTTGTTTTCTAAAATTGCTGGTTTGATTGCTGGGACAGTTCCAATGAAAATGGTTTTTGGAAATTTTTCTCTCATTACGTCCAAAACCGTTGCTGTCAAAGTGTTACATGCCAAAATCACAATGTCGAATTTAAAAAATTGATAAATCTTATTCAAATTTTTCTCAGTGATTGAAACCAATTCTTGTTTCGTCTTATTCCCATATGGAATGTTGTAAGCATCACAAAACAACAAGAAATTGCATCTTGGTGCAATTTCGACACACTCTTTGAGAATATTGATTCCTCCACTTCCACTGTCAATCAAAAGAACATTTTTCATGTTCATATATATGCAAAACAAAAAATTTATTGCATCAATTCATCAATGACATCTGCAATCAATGAAGATAAAAATTCAACTTTTTCTTTTGCATCTTTTTCTGTCAATATGATGTTTTTCTTCGCCTTCAAATCTTTGCTTGAAATCATCATAGGAACACCAACCGCAAAGCAAGGAACATTAATAGTTGATTTATTTATCGCCATGCCAAAATTATTCATGGCACTGCCCGGTGTCAAACCTGCATCGTTAAATTGAATTGAACATCCAAGTCTAGAGATGTTGTCAGTTGCCAAAGAATCGAATAAGAAAACCGCCGAAATGTCAAAAGCCTCCACAATCAATCTTATGACATCATATGCATTAAGTCCAGTGTTTGCAAAAGTGTTTGGAATGATTTTGAAAATTCGATTTTTCTTTTTAAAAGGTTCAATCACAATCTTGTTAACTGACCACACCCCAAAACAATCTGCCACAATTTCTGGATTTCCAATGCCTACAAACAAAATTTTGTCTCTTTTTTTGATATTGTTTTCTTTAAGTAAAAATTCAATACGATATTTAATTTCCGAAAAAAGAATGTCATAATGCTCATTCATTAAAGAGGAGAGAAGCGGTGCATTGATAATGAAATAATGTCCCTTGTCAAAACCCAACTCTTCTGCCTTGCCGTCAGAATCAATAAAAAGTTTTGAACAAGTGATATCATATCTATCAAGTTCAACTGTTTCATATCCATAAATTGACAAATCATATCCACTTTCATCAATCAAATCTTTCATATAGAAAATATAACCAAAAAATATTAAAAAATAAGTTGATTTTTAAAAAATGTTATGTTATAATGTCATAGATAATTTTTAAGGAGAGAGACATGGCAAACATTAAATCAGCAAAGAAAAGAGTATTGATTGAAAGAGAAAGAAATGTAAAAAACAATTCTGTCAAATCTGAAATCAAAACATATACAAAGAAATTCAAAGCAGAACTTGCTGTTGATGTGGCAAAGGCTGAAGAAGTTTACAAAGAACTTGCTTCCAAACTTGATAGTGCCGCAAGAGAAGGCACAATTCATCAAAACTCTGCCAACAGAAAGAAAGCACACTTTGCAAAATTGTTAGATAATGCAAAAAACAGCAAATAGTTATAAACAATATCAAATCAAAAAAAGAGAATTTATAAATTCTCTTTTTATTTTTATTATTTTGTTTTTTAACATCTTTATGATATAATTTCTTTATGATTAGAATAACAAAAAGTTGGGCAAATCTTCTGAAAGACGAATTTCAAAAGCCTTATTTCAAAGTACTTCAAAATTTCCTGGAAGAAGAATATAATACACACACCGTCTATCCAGCAATGGAAAACATTTTCAATGCTCTCAATGCTGTTAAATTTGAAGATGTCAAAGTTGTCATAATTGGTCAAGACCCATATCACGAACCCAATCAGGCACATGGTCTTGCTTTTTCCGTGCAAGATGGAGTGGAATTGCCACCCTCACTTGTCAATATCTACAAAGAAATTGAAGATGATCTCCATATCAAATGCGAAAAAAATGGAAATCTTATGCGTTGGGCAAAACAAGGTGTTTTGCTTTTAAACACCAGTTTAACAGTCCGCAGAGGACAAGCAAATTCTCACAGAGGAAAAGGCTGGGAAACATTCACAAACAAAATCATTGAACTTCTGGCACAAAGAGAAGATCCAATAGTTTTCATTTTGTGGGGCTCTAATGCACAAAGTTTTGAAAGCGTAATCGGAAAGCAACATTTGATTCTCAAAGCACCCCACCCAAGTCCCCTTTCTGCTTATCGAGGATTTTTTGGTTGTAAACACTTTTCAAAAGCAAACAAATTTTTGGAAGAACACGGAAAAACTCCAATCGATTGGAAATAATAAAATCTATTTACAATCATTTATTTTAAGAAAAATTTAATCATTTTTTCTTTTCTTTTTGAATATGGTTGATATCTGATTGGCAAATCAATATAACTATATTTTTTCACAATGCTTTTTTCATGTGAAAACAATTCAAAACTTTTTCTTCCATGATAAGAGCCGTAACCACTTTGACCAACTCCACCAAAGCCCATGTAGCTCGTTGCAAGATGAATGATTGTGTCATTGATGCACCCACCACCAAAAGGAACATATTTGAGAAAATAGTTCTGAATTTTTTTATCGTTGGAGAATAAATAAAGAGCAAGTGGTTTTTCAAATGACTTGACAATTTGGACCGCATCTTCAATATTTTCATAAGGCAAAATTGGAAGAATTGGCCCAAAAATCTCTTCTTTCATCACAGCATCATTCAAATTTACATTATCCAAAATTGTAGGTTCAATTTTAAGAGTGTTTTTGTCCATCTTTCCACCAAAAACACACTTATTTTTGTCAATAAGACCACAGATTCTTTCAAAATGCTTTTCATTTATGATATGTCCATACAAGTCGTTTTCAAGAGGTTTTTCTCCAAACATATTTACAATTTCTTGCTTTATAAGTCCCAAAAATTTGTCTTTTATTTCCTTTTTAATAAGCAAATAATCTGGAGCAACGCAAGTTTGTCCAACATTCAAATATTTCCCAAAAACAAGTCTCTTTGCAGCAACTTTCAAATCTGCAGTTTCATCAATGACGCAAGGACTTTTCCCGCCCAATTCAAGTGTGACAGGCGTCAAATTTTTAGAAGCCTTTTCTGCCACTGTTTTCCCAACACCGACACTTCCGGTGAAGAAAATGTAATCAAATTTTTGCTCCAATAATGCGGTGTTTTCTTCTCTGCCACCCAAAACAACGGCGACATATTCTTCATCAAAACATTCGCTCAAGATTTTTTTGATAATCAGAGATGTATTTTTTGCATAGCTTGCTGGCTTCACAACAACACAGTTTCCTGCACTGATTGCTCCGACTACTGGATCAAGAGCAAGCATAAAAGGATAGTTCCATGGAGACATCACAAGCACAACTCCAAGCGGTTCACTGACGATGAAACTCTTTGAATGAAATTGAGCAAGAGGGGTTCTCACCCTTTTCTTCTTCAACCAAGATTTAAGATGCTTGATGGCATAGGAAAGTTCTGAAAGCACCATACCAATTTCGCACATATAACTTTCAGTTGACGACTTTCCCAAATCTTTTAACAAGGCATCTTTAATTTCATTTTCATATTTCAAAATTGTTGACTTCAATTTGATAAGAGCATTTTTGCGAAAATTATAACTTACGGTTTCACCTCTATTAAAAAACTCTCGCTGTTTCTCAATTATTTCTTGAATCATAATATCTCCTTATTAATACAAAACCAAATATAAAACAAAACTTCGCCAGAGATTTTTTTAATTTTCGCTTTTTTCAAATTCCTCAATTTTTCTGTTTGAATAGTAAATTGATGTCGCGAGCAAAATCTCTGCAGGATAATAAAGGATCAAACATATTGTATCAAAAATGCGATATGGGTCAATAACATTTGAAAAAACATTAAAAAGCAACATCAAATCAGAAAGGAAGAAAAGAATACTTCCGAGCATAATTATCAAATTTTGAATCTTATTTCCTTTGCAAAAAGAAAAATTTGAAATTGCTTTTCCAAGCATAAATGAAATAACAAGCGCATAAATGATGACAACCGGAAGCATTCCGTCAAATTCAAACACAGGGATTGCCAAAATCACCACAAGTGCAACAGCAAAAATTCCCAATGAAATCAAAACATCTTTCCAGTTGATTCTATAGAGAGTGCTGTATGCAACAAAAAAGAACACATGCCCAATAGCAAATGAAATTGCTCCGTAGATAAACAAACTTGATTCAATAAGCAAAATATCCCCCACACAAGCAAAAACAAGCCCTGCAAGCATAAACCAACCAAAAAGTTTGCTATTTTTCTCCTGCTTGTAAACAACAACAAAATTCACAAATCCACAAATAACAAACAAAACACTGGCGATTGTTTTAAAAACATATCTGTTGTAAGTTATAAGCAAGCAAATGTCAAAAGCCATGGTAATCACAAAAAACAAAACATTGACAACCAACAACTTTTTATCTTCAAAAATTTTCTTTAACATATCTCTTTTCCGCCTCTTTACCAAGAGATATTTTAATACAACTTGCAATCATTTATCAAATATATTTTACAAGTATTTAAAAATTTTTAAATATTAATTTCATAAAATAAAAAACATAAGCACCTGCCTATGTTTTAATCCGTTTATATTGATGACTGATTTTTATCTATAAAAGATTAATCTTGATTTTTCAAAAAATTTACCATATTGTCACGAATTAGTTGTGTGGTTCTTGCTATCTGCTCAAAATTTTCGTTTGTTTTAAGATTATTTAAAGAATATTTTATCAAATCTCCTATATTTTTTGTTGGATCAATTCCCAACTCTTTCCAACCATCTCTTGGTAAAATCCAAATATGAAAATGTATCCCCTTTTTCTCTTCAAAAAGAACATTAAAATCTTTTGCAATTTCATTTTTTCTCATAATGGAAATAACTTTATTAACAATTTCAAAAATATGAACTCTTTCTTCTTTCGTCATCTCTTCAAAGAGTTTCACATGCCTTTTAGGTGCAACAATAATCATTCCATTTATAGGAAGTTGCCAATCTTGACTGACAGTACAAATTTCATCTTCATACGCCATACCACATGGTAACGAAAATTCATGATTTGCATATGCACAAGCTGGACAATCACCCATACATTTAATAATTTCGCCAGAATAATCTTCTGTTTGCATCATAATTCACCTCATATTTTCAAGAAAACAATCTGTGCCAGCATTACAAGAAGTTTTTTTTCTTTTTGATTATGCACACTCTGAGTTATTTGTAAATTCTTGCAAAATAAATCAAATTAACCATTACTTTCCTCAAATTGTTCAATAGTTATGACTATAATGTCGGAAACTTTTAATTCTGGTGGAAGATTGTTTGTTTCTTCAAATTTTTTTATTTGCCTAAATAATTTACCCTTGTTTAAGATACTGGCTGTACCTTGTATTTTATATTGCAAGTCATCTTTATCAGGAAAATATATATTTATAAAACACTTATTGTTATTTCGTATATTTTCAATACTTTTATGCATTTGAATATTTGATAAAATAATAGTGTCTTTATTTATCATACTTGGCATAACCCAAATACTTCGAGGATAGCCATCATTAGAAACAGTAGAGAATACCACTTTGCCAATATCTTTTATGTTTTGTACTTGAGCATCATTTAGCATAACTCCCCCCCCCAAAAAAAATTTTTTTAGAAGATTGGTGCTGGTGGTGGGAGTCGAACCCACACGTCCTTTCGAACTCAGGATTTTAAGTCCTGTGCGTCTGCCATTCCGCCACACCAGCATATATTTCAAAAGAGATGATTTAAATCTGGAGGTACCACCCGGATTTGAACCGGGGAATAAAGGTGTTGCAGACCTTTGCCTTACCGCTTGGCGATGGTACCAAGATAAATCATCTCTTTTGAAACGTATTAAATATATCACATAACGCATGATTTGTCAAACTTATTTTTAAATTTTTATCAGTATTTAATATGCAAACAAAGAAGAGACTGACAAAAATAACGTCATAAACAAAAATTTATACAATTTTAAAGAAATTATTGAAAATGCTTGATTTTTTATTTATTATTTGGTATATTATTAGAGCAATTGATTGCAACTATTCATAAAAATGAATATGCGGGAGTGGCTCAGTGGTAGAGCGTTGCCTTGCCTTCGGGAATTGGAAGGGAAAGCATAAGCGAAGAAGTGTCGTCAAGACCTTGCCATTTGCCATTGTCAAGACAACTTAATATTTGCGGGAGTGGCTCAGTGGTAGAGCGTTGCCTTGCCAAGGCAAATGTCGCGAGTTCGAATCTCGTCTTCCGCTCCAACTTGAAGTAGCATTGATTGAAAAATGCTATTTTTTATTTTCTAAAAGCGACATTTGCATGGGCTCCCAAAATACTGTTAAGTTTTTGGGAAAAGGAACAAACAAACGCCCAATGAGTCTTTGCTATTGCAAAGCGAATTCAAAGTGCAGTTTGTGACGCAGTCGCGAGTTCGAATCTCGTCTTCCGCTCCAAATAAAAAAGTTCTCTTTCATGAGAACTTTTTTGTTTTCAATGGTTTATTTTGATATATCTGCCAGATCAAAAACCAAAGTTTTTTTCAAGTCATCTAACGAAACTTCAACTTGAAATCCAATTTTTCCACCACTGAAAATGATTGTGTCAAAATTTTCGGCAGACACATCAATAACAGTTTTGAATTGTTTTTTCATTCCAATTGGAGAACAACCACCATGGACATATCCCGTCAAAGGCAATAGTTCTTTTGACTTTATCATTTCAACATTCTTTTCATTAACTACACTTGAAGCCTTTTTCAAATCAAGTTCCTTACTAACCGGAATTAAAAAAACATAATTGATTTTAGAATTCCCAACTGTGACCAATGTTTTAAAAACTTGATTAGGGTTTTCATGTAAAATTTCAGCCACTTCCACCCCACTCACTGCATCACTATCAGCATAGTTATGGCTCTTATAACTTATGTTTTTTTGTTCCAAAATTCTCATCACATTGGTTTTTGTTACATTGTTATGTTTCATTCCAAACCTCTAAAATCTACAATCAGGCTCTTGCCTTTTGACAAGTGAATAAAATAATTTGATAGTCATCTTTCAATTCATTAAGCAAATTCTTTGCAACTTCCAATTTATCGTCATCAAAGTTCGCAAACGGGTCATCAAGAATAATGGCAGGTTTTTCTTTTTTAAACAGCAAATCAATAAGTGCAAATCTTTTGCAAATATATACCAAATCATAAAGACCAGCACTTAAATAATCAACTTCGCTATATCTCTCGCCAAACCTAAGCCCCAAGTTTGAGTCAATTATGATTTCATCTCCATCGTCAAGAAATCTTTTGTAATATTTATTAAATCTGCTAGAAACTGGTTCAATATAACGATTGGAAATTGCATCTCTCGAATGTTCTAAAAAAGTTGTGGTTTTTGTCAAGATTTCCAATTTCTTTTGATATTCTGCAAGTTTTTCATTCTTTGATGCAATATTGTCAGACAATTCAAACAATTTATCATGCAAATTCTCGAGTTCTTCAACAAAGTGTTTTTTATCTGTCAAAAGTTCAACATTTCTTTTTTCAAGGCTGGAAAGTTCTCTAGACCTTGTATTGTTTTCAGAATAATAATTTTTAATCTCGCAACCAAAAATCATTTTAAATTGATTTTTGATATTTTTTGCCTCTATGGAATTTTTTTCAATACTCGTATTTAACCTAACAATTTCTTCATCAATATACTTGATATCATTGACAATCTTGTCAAATTTTTCCATCTCGGATTTTAGGCTTTTTGCATTTAGTTTATATTTTTTCATAATCTCAGCATATTCTTTCAAATCTTCAGCACAAGATCTTGCCATAAATATGCAAATAATCAATCCAATCAAAGAAATCAAAGTCAGAACTGAAGCAATGATGAAAAGAAGATTGATTTGGAGCACACCGCCACAAATCAAACAAACACCACCAATTATCGCAAGAACCAAAAAGGCAAAAAGTGCGTTGTTTGCATTATGCCCTTTTTTGATATTTTCGTTCTTCCTAAGAAAATCATAATCTTGTTTTTGAATTTTGATATCTGTAAGCAATTCTTTTCTATGTTGTTCTTTTTGAAAAACCCTTTCCATATCTGCATCAATAACTGATTCAAGAGCAATATTTCTGTTGATATAAGCCACTGCTTCTTTTTCATTTATACTGTTCTTAGATTTTGAGATATTTTGTTGAGTTTGCATAATTTGTTTTGCTTCTGCCTCAACTCTTTCAAGTTTAATTTTCAAAACTTCTTCTTTTGCCCTCAATCTTTCATAGTCGTCATTAGTTTCTTCAATTTTCAATGCTTTTACCTCTGATTTGATTTCCTTTATTTTCTTTTGAATAATGGTTTGGGCATTTTCATAATTGTCTACATCATCTCCGCTCAATATACCAGTGGACAGACTTGCTCTGATGTCATCATTAATTCCGCTAACCAAATTTTGTTGACCAAAAAATGTGGAATTTTCAAAAGTTTCCTTTCCAACACCAAACAACTCTTCTCCAAGATTTGAAGAAAATTCATTTGAAATCAAATTGGTTTTTGCATCAAAAAGATAGAACCTATCCAAAGTTGGAGTGCTCCCAAACTGTCGAACAACAATGAAAGTCCCCTTTTTGCAAGAAAAAGTCAATCTTCCACCAAATTTCCCTTCATAGTCAAAAGGTTTGTACAAATCTCTTTCACTTTTGTAGTTTGCTCTTTTAGAAGATGCTGGAAGAGAATAAAACATTGCCTTAATAAATTCTGCAAGAGTGGTTTTCCCAAAACCATTTTTCTCGCACAAAACAAACAAATCCTTATCAAATTTGAAATCGACATTCTTAAACTTCCCAAAAGCATCAATATGACAAGAGATAAGTTTCATAGCGAAATCTCCTCCCCTTTCAAAGCTTCAAGTCCAGCAACACAAATCTGTTGTTTTTCTTCGTCGTTAAGCATCTCGTCAGACATAACTTCCTTGACAAATTCTGCTTTCAGAGAGAGTTTTTCTTTTGCATATTTTTCAAGGTCGAAAACAATCTTTGTTTCATCTTCAACTTCCAAATAGAAAAATTGATTGTTAAATTTCTCATATATCAAGTTTTTGTTAATCTCTTCGTCTTCTTTTCTTTGTCCATTCAACACAATTCTCACAATGTCAAACATTCCAAAAGAAGAAGTTTTCAAATTTATTTCCTTAAAAACCTCATTGATGTTTTTCAAATCGTTTACAGAAATTTCCACACTTTGATATTTATATTTTGCAAAAGGAACAAATGTCCTTTGAAATTTGCCATCTTTAATATCCAAAAGATAAAAGCCGTACTCATCACCAAGATAACTGAATGAAGCAGATTCCAGACACCCACTGTAAGCCCATACACCTCTTTTACCGATCGCTCCACCATTTTTTTTGTGAATATGCCCCAATGCTAAATAGTCAATATATTTCCCCTCAATTTTCTTAATTTGAACAGGATCACTATATTTGTCACCCATCTCTATTGGCTGATGCATCATCATCAAGTTAAAGTCTGATTTTTCAAAATTTATATCATCATAAAAAGAAGGAGAAATTGTTCTCTGAAAACTCATACCTCCAATACAAACTTCTCCAAAATCAACTTTTGAGAACTCTCTGCCAAACATCACAAAATTTGAAGGATAATTTTCAAAGATTGTAAAGTTTTCATCATGATTTCCCCAAATGTAGAAAAAAGTTATGTCTTTATGTTCCAAAATTGTATTCTGCACAACTTTCAAAGAGTTTTTCAAAACCTTTGGATTGTCAAATATATCTCCGCATAATAAAATTGCAGTAACTTTGTTTTTTTCTGCAAATTCAACCATGTCAACAAAATTTTGCAACATTTGGTGACGTTTCAATGCTCTTTTGTCGGGAGAAAATTTGCTGAATTTTTTACAATCAATATGTAAATCTGCACAGTGAATTATTTTCATGTTATGATTATAACAAACTTAACAAAATTAGGCAAAGGAAACTGACGATATAAAAAATAAAAACCGAATTTCTATCGGTTTTTACTTGAAATCACACAAGATTCTCTTTCGCGACCAAATTGTAACTTAAAGATGAATTTGTTCTTATTGTCAAAGTTCCTGAAGTTGATGACGTTCCTCTGACAACCAAAGGATTTTTTGTTTCGCCTTCAATAAGTCCATGACTTATGCTTATTTTGTCATCAGCAAGTCTTGTTGTTCCCTCCAAATCGTTTACCCAAGCATTTGCCGTGAAATTGGCAACACTAGTGACATTGACAACAATATTTCCCCTGTCAGTTTCAATTGTTGTGTTGTTTGAGACAACGCCCAAAAAACCAATTGAGACATTACTGTTTTGAGTGATAATTCTCTTTGCAGAACCGTTGTTTTCTCCGATGATAATATCAACGTTTAGGTTGTCTTCACTGTTGATATCAACAGCACCATTTGCTTCTCCAACAGTTATGCTGCCTTTATCAACAAGCATAGATATTTCCCCATCAATCTTTTTGATATTAACACTCGGCTCTGCACTGCCTTTGAAATTATCCCCACCACTTATAGTGAAATTGCCCGACAAATAATCAACAACAATATTTGGAGCAAGAAGCGAATCTTCCGAATTGGTGTAATCCAAATTTGCCATCACATTGCCAAATTTATAGTTCCCTTGAACACAAGTCACTTTCAAATTTTCTGCAACGATGTAATCAGCCGCGAAAGTCCCACTTTTGCAAGAAGCATAAATATCATGTGAGCCAGTGTTGATATAATCATATGAAATTGCACCCTTGTCAGTGCCAATTGTGGCATCGCAATTGACAACAAAACCATTAACAGTTTCATTTCCATAGTTAATGTTTTTTGTTGAAAGTAGTTTCCCTTCTTCAGTATACAGATTAAGTCCAGTCAACGAAGAAGTATTAAACATTTGAGAAAAGGTAATTCTTCCACTGCCAGTCGAGACATCAAGAGAATTTAACCTGATTTCTTCAGCCGCCTTTGCAGTTGTCCCGCCAATTTCCACATTTCCACTTGTTGTGGTAATTTTCAAATTTAATGTAGAAAAATTCAAACTTGAATTTTCTGACGCATGCAAAATTATTCTAATATCCTTAGAAAAAAACATAAATCCAGTAGGTTCTGTCACATCAATTTTCAACGTTGAGCCTTCATAATAGACATTATAATCAAAATGAACGGCATTGGATTCCACAGCAAAACCTTTGGCATTATTGACAATATGGACACCATCAAGGTTGTATTCATTGTTTTTTTGCACAACGACATTTGCATAAGAACAATTAATTTCCAAACTGTTCACTTGAGACCAATCAATTGTTCTTGAACCGTCAGAAGTTTTTTCGATCAATTCATCATCATTAGCTGTGAAATATTGCATCCATAAAACAGTCTTGCCCGGGTTAAACATCATAATGACCAGGCAGATTAAAAAAATTGAAATCAACAGCAAAACGAACAAACCAAAATAAAAGAAAAAACCTTTCCTAATTTGTCCCTGTGGCATAGCAATCTCCTTTTAATAAAAAAATTATAACATAAGAAATCCAAGAAGTCAACAAACGAAGACTTCTAATCTAATATGGCCTTAATTCTTCTGATGCCACTTGAAGAACTTTCTTCTTTTGTGATTTTCAGATGATGAAGATCTTTGGTGTTTTTAGCATGTGGACCTCCGCAAATTTCTTTTGAAACATCTCCAATTGAATAAACTTTGACAATATCTCCATATTTGCTTTCAAAAACACCAACTGCACCACTTTTCTTTGCATCTGAAATTGACATTTCTTCATATGTGACAGGAATTTCTTTTTTTATTGCATCATTAACAAAATTTTCAAGGTTTGCAATTTCTTCTGGTGTCATCTTGTGATCAACATTAAAATCAAGCCTCAATCGCTCAGGTGTTATGTTTGACCCTTTTTGCATCACCTGAGGTCCAAACATTTTTCTAAGCCCAGCCATAAGCAAATGTGTTGCAGTATGCAATTTGGCACTTTCATAAGAGCTGTCCGCAAGCCCACCTTTGAAAGTTCCAGCAGATGCAGTCCTGCTTTTTTCTTGATGCTCTTCAAAGGCCTTTTTGAAGCCTTCTTCATCAACATCAAAGACTCTTTCCTTTGCCAATTCTTGAGTGAGTTCAAATGGAAAACCAAATGTGTCATACAACCTAAAACAAGCTTTTCCAGAGATTATATCTGGAACGACTTCTCCTTTTGTTTTTGCAAATTCTTTATGCTTTTCAATGCCAAAAATAACTTTATCAAATTCTTTTCTGCCCTCTTCAAGAGCCTTGTTGAATTTTTCCATTTCAGTCAAAAGCTCACTGATGATATACTCTTCTTTTTCCAACAAAAGAGGATAAGACTCGTTGTAAACTTTTTCAATAAAAATTTTTGCCACGTCAATAATTTCATCAAGCTCAAGATTTATGTCTCTTGCATATCTCACAGCACGTCGAATAAGCCTTCTCAAAATGTAACCAGCCCCAACATTTGAAGGCAAAATTCCGTTCACATCACCAATCAGCATAACGGCAGTCCTGGTGTGATCGGCAATGATACGCATCGCTTTTGTGATTTTTTCATCTTCACCATATTTTATGCCCAAGGTTTTTTCCATGTGTCCGATAACATCAACGAACAAATCTGTGAGATAAACATCAGAAAGGTTATTCAAAAAAACCAACAGCCTTTCAAGCCCCCAACCAGTGTCGACATTTTTTTGTTTTAAAGGAATATATTTGTTGTCATCAATTTTTTCATATTGCATAAAAACATCATTCCCAACCTCAACAAATCTGCCACAACTGCAACCCGGATTGCAATTTTTTCCGCATGGTTTTTTGTCTGTGATATAAAACATTTCACTGTCAGGTCCACAAGGTCCACGATCAAGTTCCCACCAATTATCTTCTTTTGGCAAGAAATAAATATTTTCTTTTTTGATTCCAGATTTCTCACGATAGAATGCTGTCTCGTCATCTCTAGGGACATTTTCATTCCCGGCAAAAACAGTAACAGCAAGTCTGTCAGCAGGAAACCCAAAAACCTTGTTCAAAAGTTCAAAACTCCATTTTGTTCTTTCTTCTTTGAAATAATCTCCCAAACTCCAACTTCCAAGCATTTCAAAAAAAGTGCAGTGCGTTGAATCTCCAACAGAATCAATATCAATTGTTCTGACACAACCTTGGACATTGCAAAGTCTTGTTCCCATTGGGTGTTTTTTGCCGAGAAGATAAGGCATAAGAGGTTGCATGCCTGCAACATTAAACATAACCCCAGTTGAACCATCACCGATGAGAGAGACACCACCAATGTCAACGTGCCCACGTTCTTTATAGAAATCAAGCCAAATCTTTCTCAATTGTTTACTGGTAATTTTCATATTGATAAATCTCCTAAATAACTTTAATATAATAACAAAAAAGTCACAAAAAAACAAGTAATAAACAAAAAATGCAAAAGAAAACCTTTTGTATGAGTTTTAAAATTCTTTGAAAATCAACTCAAACAATTCAAACAAAACTTAGACTCAAACAAACACATTTTCAAAATAACAAAAAAAGATAGCGGACACAATGGCACTATCTTAATTTTTGCCAGTTTCAAGGCTAAACTCTATTTCGTATTTTTTTTGCTTTCTTCTTCAAACTGATTGATTATTCCAACAATATGGTTGTGTTTGTGTTTCCTTTTTAATTTTTGAAAGAAATTGGGAAATTTCTCTTTCACATCATATTTATCAAGTGTGCTGGACATAGAATTGACAATAAGTTTTCCTGCTTCACGATTGTCAACCTGCTTTGCAATTATGTCTGTTGTTTTGGAATTCTGAACAGCATAGACACACTGTTTGATTCCCTTTCGCCTCTCTCGTTTGAGGTAGATGTAAGCGACAACAAAAATTATCAAAAAAACAACACCAAAACCAACATAGAACAGATTGAAACCCGAGATAATGATAAACAACAAAAGGAGACATGCAACAAAAAGAAGAGAAAACCAAGCAAATCTCAAATCATTTTTGGTTTCTTCCACAATGTTCTTGCCTTCATAGAACATCAAATGATATTTTCCTTCGACATTTTCAATATTGTTGATGTTAAATCTTGCCATTATCCTCACATCCTCAATTAAATATGTATATTATACCACAAAAAAATTATGCTGTCAAACAATAGTTAAAAGTTTTTAACTATCTTTATTTTCTCAAAATATCCCCCTCTTTCAATGGCAAATGGCAAGGAATTTTGACTTTTTCTTGAACAACTTTTGCTGACTCAACTTCTTCACCAGCAGAATTAATGATTTTTTCAATCACAATTTTTTTGTTAAAAGTTTCTTTGTCTGGACTTAAAACTTCAAGTTCGTCTCCCACAGAAAACTTGTTTCTCATTTCAACTTCAACCACACCATTTTTTGCATCAGAACTTACGACAGCAACAAAGTCGCTTTCTTGCACCGGCATAGAATCTTCCAAATATTGCTTTTCTTGGTCTCCAAAATAGAAACCAGTTGTATATCTTCTGTGGCTTGCTTTCATGAGTTCTCTGCAAAGTTCTTCAGTAGGTTTTTTAGGCAACATATCAAGGGCCCTGCGATATGCATTGACAACCGTTGCGACATAATAAGAAGATTTCATTCTTCCTTCAATTTTGATGCTGTCAACACCAATTTCTTTAAGTTCCTCAAGGTAAGGAAGCATATTCAAATCTTTTGAATTGAAGATATAAGACCCCTTTTCATCTTCTTGAACCTCCAATTCGTCATCTCGATTTATTTCTCTGATCATATATTTCCAGCGACAAGCTTGCACACACTCGCCATGATTGGAGTCTCTGCCGGTCAAATAATTTGAAAGCAGACATCTTCCGGAATATGCCATGCACATAGCCCCATGAACAAAAACCTCAATTTCCACTTTTGGAGAAATATTTTTGCGAATTTGTTTGATTTCTTCAAGTGAAAGTTCTCTCGCCAAAATCAATCTTTTTGCTCCAAGTTCGGCCATCAAGTTGGCGGAGTAAGAATTGATGATGTTTGCTTGTGTGCTAACGTGAACATTAAGCATAGGTGCATGAACACGAACATATTGCAACATTCCAATGTCTGCAACGATAACTGCATCTACCTTTGCGTTTTCCAAAAACTTCAAGTAGTCTTTCAACCCCTCAAAGTCCTTGTCTCGAGCAATGATATTCAAAGTAATGTAAACCTTTTTCCCTCTTTCATGGGCAATTTCGACGGCCTTTTCAATTTCTTCATTTGTGAAATTTCCAGCAAAAGCACGAAGGCCATAACGACCTCCTGCCAGATAAACTGCGTCAGCCCCAAAATGTAAAGCAGTCAAAAACTTTTCAAAATTACCTGCCGGTGCCAAAAGCTCCATATCCAAACTCCTTCATTTATTCATTATCTAAAATTATTTTTTCGCCTTTATTTTCCAAAATTGGATTCTTTATTTCTTGAGATTTCTTGATTTTTGCCCAGTTAATAACACCCAAAATATTCAATATGAGAAACATGCAATATTGCACAATTGTTGTAATATATCCCACTTTATTGTTTTGCAAAATGACATAAAGCCACAAACAGATGCAAACGATGTTGTTCAAGATGTAAAACGCAAAGTTATATTCACTCCGTCTGATAACCAAATGACCTGCCATAAGAGAAGAAAAGACGGACAGTGTGCTGACAAGCAAGTTGGCAGTGTTGAAATAATCAAGCAAGAAATAGATTCCGATAGAAATCACAACAGCGGAAAGAATTGAAACAACCCATTCAACCCAACCAAGACTTTTGTTAATTATCACAATTTTATCTTTTTCATTCAAATTTCTTGCCCAGGAGATTATGCTTGCAATGTTGATTGGAATGTAGATACAACAGCATAACAACACTTCGCCATAGAAAGCATTGAAATAACTTATAACAATATAAAGCACACTTTGAACAACACCCAAAACATTTCCAATCATTTTTCCTTTAGCGAGAAAGAAAACTGACAAAATGCCAAACAGTGAATTAAAAATGACAAGTGCTCCTGCCTTAAAAAGACAGCTTAAGACAATTATCGTGCAAATAAAGAGTGACATATACAACCATTCATACCATTTAGCTTGACCAAAAAATCTCTTAATTCTTTCCATATTGCCCTACTTATCAAATGCTTACTGTTGGTTTTGCTGTCAAAGTCAAGTCCGCAAGCCCAATCCCTGCAAGAATGTAATAATAAGCAATTGCTCCAATCATTGCTGCATTATCGGTGCAATACTTTAATGCCGGCATGAAAAGCGAAACACCATTTTCTGCACATTTTTCTTGCAACTTTTCTCTTAATCTGCTGTTTGCTCCAACTCCACCTGCAACAACCAATTTTGTTTGTTTCAATTCGTGACATGCTTTCATGGTCTTGTCGCACAATTCATCTGTGACAAGTTCTTGAAACGAGCAAGCAACATCTTCCTTTGAAAACTCTTCATTTTTTTGTTCCTTGTTGTGAACAAAATTGACAACTGCTGTTTTAAGTCCACTAAAAGAAAAATTGTAAGTATCTCTAAGTGGTGTTTTGTAATTGAATTTAACGGCATTTTCCCCATGTTTTGCCAGTTTATCAATGTTTGGACCACCCGGATAAGAAAGTCCCAAAACTCTTGCCACTTTGTCAAAACACTCTCCAACAGAGTCATCGACCGTCGAGCCAATAAGGTCGAATTTGCAATAATCTTGAACATCAACAATTGCAGTGTGTCCGCCACTGACCATAAGACAAAGAAATGGTGGAGTCAAATCAAGATGAGAAATGTAATTTGCACCAATATGTCCATGTACATGACTTACAGCAATAAGTGGAACTTTGAGAGCATAAGCCAAAGTTTTTGCAAAATTGACACCCACAAGAAGTGCCCCCATAAGTCCAGCACCAAATGTCACTGCAACAGCATCAACATCACTTAGAGACTTTCCAGAAGCTTGCAATGCTTCATCAAGCACAGCAGTGATGTTTTTGATGTGGTTTCTTGAAGCAATTTCAGGAACGACACCACCAAAAAGTTTGTGAATTTCAATTTGTGAAGAAACAATGTTTGCAAGCACCTCTCTGCCATTTTTAACAATCGCTATTGAAGTTTCGTCACAAGAAGATTCCACAGAAAGAATCAAGACGTCTTTTTGAGTCTTAAGTTTTTCAAACTTTTCCCTTGAAATTTCTGTGTAATTCATCAATTTTTCACATTTGTCCTTTTAAGATATTCATTAATGAACTCTTGAATATCACCATTCATAACAGCCTGCACATCACTAGTTTCAAAATTTGTTCGGTGGTCTTTGACCAAAGTGTAAGGACAAAAGACATAAGAGCGAATTTGACTGCCCCACTCAATTTTTTTGACATCACCGCGAATGGAAGCCAACTTTTCCATTTCTTCAAGTTCCTGTTTTTCAACAAGTTTTGAATAGAGCATTTTCATGGCCGTTTCTCTGTTTTGAATTTGAGAACGCTCAGTTTGACAAGCAACAATAATGCCCGAAGGAATATGTGTGATTCTGATGGCAGATTCCGTTTTGTTGACATGCTGTCCACCAGCACCCGAACTTCTGAAGGTGTCGATTTTCAAGTCTTCAGGTCGAATGACAATGTCTGGAGCATCTTCAATTTCCGGCATAACTTCCACAGAAGCAAAACTCGTATGACGTCTTGCGTTGGCATCAAAAGGAGAAATCCTAACAAGCCTATGAACTCCTTTTTCTGCTTTCAAATAGCCATAAGCATATTCTCCAGAAACCAAGAAAGAGATTGATTTGATTCCTGCTTCATCTCCATCAAGGACATCAAGCACTTTGATTTTGAAACCATTTTTTTCAGCATACATGCTGTACATACGGAAAAGCATATCCGTCCAATCTTGAGCTTCTGTTCCACCTGCACCTGCATGCAAAGTCATGATTGCATTATAGTTGTCATATTTCCCAGAAAGCAAGGTTTCAAGTTTGGCATTTTCCATATCTTTTTCAAGTATAGCAAGTGTTTGATTAAGTTCGTCAAAAATTGCTTGGTCATCACATTCTTGCAAAAGTTCAATGCTTGCCTGACAGTTGTCAATGGCATCTTGCAATTTTTTAACTTTGTCCAATTTATATTCACAAAGTTTGATTTCTCTTCCAACTTTTGACACCTTTTTAGGATCATTAAAAAATCCCTCAGAGAGTTGCTCTTTTTTCAACTCCTCAAGTTTTGTTTCACACCCAAACGGGTCAAAGACACTCCTTGATAAACTTAAATTCTTCTTTAAAATTTTCTAACTTTTCTTTTTGAACATCAACAATCATAATAACTCCTTAAACTTGTGTATGATAACATATTTAAGACAAAATGTAAAGTCACAACTCAGTCTTCCAATCCAGCAATATAATCTAGAGAAACATTGAAAAATTTAGCAAGATCAATAACAGCATCTAAATTTGGAACTCTCTTATCTAGTTCCCACAAACCTATCGCTGTGTGAGTCAATCCCACTTGTTTTGCTAATTGATCTTGACTAAGTCCTGCTTCCGTTCGTAATTCTTTCAATCTTTCAGAAAATTTACTCATATAAACTCCATTAATCTTCCAATCCACAAATATAGTCCATAGAAACATTAAAGAATTTTGCAAGTTGAATAACTGCGTCTAAATTTGGAACACGTTGTTTACTTTCCCAATACACAATAGCAACACTTGAAACTCCAATTTCATTTGCTAATTGTACTTGCGACAATCCTTTTTCCAATCTTAATTCTTTCAATCTTTCAGCAAAACAACCCATTAGATTCTCCTTATAATATTTTATAACATTTGTTAATAAAACACTTGACTTATAACAAATGTTATAGTATATTGTATATAACGATTGTTATAAGGAGAAAATTAATGAAAGAGATTGCCAAAATGTTACATCAAGCGTATATAGAGAAAAAAAGTTCCGCGCACGCCCCAGAGGGTTTCACGGAACTTGAAGAAAAATTCAGAAAGACATTAAATCAAGAGCAAATGGGTATGTATTTGGATATGGAATTTTTTATTTTTGAGATAATTGAAAACAGAGAAAAAAGCATTGTGGAATATGTGTTACATTTGCTTTGCCCAGAGCATGATTAATCTTCAGTTTTGATGATTTCTTCTGCAATATGAACTTTTTTGAATTCTTCATCTTGTTTGATTAATGCTTTTTCCAACCAAATTAAACTTACACCATACATAACATACATGAAGCAAACAAAACCTAAAGCAATTTTCAAGAAAAGTGTGCTGTCGTCACTGATAAGACTGTCAAACACCCCTGAAAGAAGAAGGAACAAAGACGAGAGCACACGCCCTGCTCCCAAGAAGAACTCTGCAAATGCATTGCTTTCCAAAATGTGTGAATGAAGTGACAAAACTCTGACAACCCCTGACCTTCTTGAATCGGAGATTGACATCAAAATGACATTCAAGATGGAATAAACCGCATAAAAAATTATGATTGTTGTCTTGTTGGTCGCACAAAGAATGGCAATGATTGTTCCAGTGACTGCAACAATTGTCGGAATGATAAAACCATTTGCTCTCTTTTTCCTGTAATATCGCAAATATATAAACATGGTCACAAGTGAACATGCGGTAAATATTGATTGAAACGTTCCCAAAGAAGCATTGGAATCAAAAGATTTCATAACCAAAATAGTGATCAACGTCGTGAAACAATCGTATGATGCTCCTCTAAAAAAGTTTGTGACATAAACAAGCCAAAGTGGTTTTGTTTCTTTCTTGTTTTCCTTCATTAACTTTCCAAACTCTCTCAAATTAAAAGAAAGTTTGTAAGTTTTCTTTGGTCTTATCAAACAAGAAAACAAAATCAAAAGAGCGCAGACAGCAAGCATAATCAATGCAGCAACAGTGAAGTCCATATCAACAACATATCCCAAAGAAATTGGAAAAATTATGTATGTCATTTGAAACATAATACGTTTCACAGCAAAGAACCGAACTTGGTGTTTGCTGGAAATTGTTTCCGCTGTCAAATTATTGTAACCACTTGAATAAAAACCAAAACCGATGCCATAAAAAACCGCAATCAAAGGCACAAAGTCACTCAAAATGCCATATTTGCTCATCAAATAGACCATGAATACGACGCCAGTCAAAACAACAGCGCCAATGCTGACAAAAATGCTTTTGTTAATTTTTTTCAATATATAACCAGAAAAGGTATAAAACGTTGCCAATATAAAGTAATAAATCAAATAAAAAAGTCCAATATTGATAATGTTTTCCGAGGCTGTAGAGTCGGGATTGTTAAGAATCCTAGAGATGAAAAACAAGTCAATAAAAATGCATATAACTGCTTGCAAACAGTCACAGGCTATGATCGAAATTGCACTCAAATCAAAAATTTTGCTTTTGGACCTCATTTTTCCCTCAATATTTTGTGAATAATAACAAAAATATATAACAATTTGATTATAACAAAGTTTGAAAATAAAACAAATAAAAAATGAAAAATTTTCACAAATAGTATTGATTTTAACGATTTTTTGAGATATTATATTAACAATGGAGAGGATATGGGAGATAATTTAATTGAAAAGCTTAATCTTTTGACAAATGTCGAATTTCCAAGTTGCTCGCCGAAAGAAAAAATTCTGTATTACAAAAATCTTCTTAGGAAATTGGACAAACTTCTGAACGACAAAGGCATAGATTTAGATGATTTTGAAAAGCTTCTTGAAATCAAAAAACAAATTATGTCGAAAATCAACACTGAAAAAAGGAAAATGGAGTAAAAATGTCAAATGTTAGCAGTCATATAAAAAGCGAAAAACTAAAACTAAAAAGATACAGTTTTAAGTTTTATTATCAACCATACAGCAAAAAAGAAGCAAAACATCAATTGATTTATGTGGCACTAGATACCAACATCATAATTGATATGGTGCATATCCTTGATGGCACCTCCCACAACAAAAAATCTCCGCAATATTATGCATCTTTGAAGCAGCTGCTGGAGAGAAGCATTTTGTCAAAAAATCATGCACGAAACAAAAAAGGTGATGTCGTTTTTTGTGTCACTCCAACAGTTTTGAAAGAACTTTCAAATGAAAATGGCGAAATTTATAGTTGTGTGAGAAACTTTATAAACAACCGCACTGTTGTTCTGCAAATTGACGAATCTTATCAGAGATATTTCAGAAAAAAGATTGATAAAATGTCTGAAGAATATTATAACGCAGGATTTTTCAGAGAAAAAAATGGTGAATTGACAAATGATGCTCTCATAACAGCCGAATCTCTATACTTCAATTTGACACTGCTTTCAAGAGATAGTCACATCAGCATAGACCGACATGACAAAAATCCTCAAAGAAAAATTGAAAAGATTAAATCAATAAATCGTAGAATGCTTTCAAGTGACTTCAACGGAAATCAAGCAGAACCAAGAAGATTAAACAATTTCTTTATTGAAGTTGAAAAATGCAGAAAACAAGAAAGACTTATGCCAAAACTGGAAAATTCTGATTGTTTACATATTGAAACTCAGCGAATTATTTATGACATCAACCACAACCAACCAATAAGAACACACGAAATAAAAAGGAATTTAGGAAAATCTAAATAAAATCAACCATTATTTTTTCAACAAAAAATTTGCAACAAAAAAACCGCTTAATTTGAGCGGTTTTTTCATATCTTTTAACAATTAATTCTCCTCATTTTGAGAAACGCCTTGTTCAGCCTCAAGTCTTGCAATTTCTTCTTTATATGAAGCAATATCTCTCTTGAGCTCATCATTTCTATCTTTCAAAACATTATACATTTTTTCAAGAAGAGGATATCTCTCTTCGTTTTTCTTCATAACTTCTTCACAATGTTGAACAGAAAGCTTAAGCCCGTCCAAAAGATCAAGATCTTCAGCCAATTTTTGCGCTTTTTCTTGGTCAATTTCTGCATAGTTGTTTACGCCATAAAGCAAAACCTTTTGTTTGGCAACAAGTGCTTCTTTTCTTCTAAGTTTCTTCTCATCTTTCTCATGAGCAGCCCACACCTTGCGGAGTGGAATATATTCTTTTTTGCATTGTTTGAACTCTTTTTCTGTTGCTTTCAAACGTTCTTCTGCCTGAGCCAACTTTTGTTTTAATTCATCTAAAGACAAAACTGGAGTGACAACCGTAACATTTGCAACTTGTGCAGGTTCTTGATTTTGTTCTGCCAGAGCTTTCTTTGCTTCCTCAAGTTCTTTAACCATCATTTCGTATCTTTCTTTTTCAGCAGCCAAAGACTTTCTTTCTTCTTCAAGATCGTTTACATCTTCTTTGACTATGGAAGTTTCATCAACTGCTTGAGCATCATCAGCCATTTCCTCAACAACTGGCTCAGCAACAACCTCTTCCTCAACAGGTTGTTCATTTGCAATTTCCTCAACCTTTTCCTCTTCAGATTTTGCTTCAGTTTCCACAGTTTCAGGCTTGTCCTCATTCATTTCAGCTTGCATTCTTCTGATAAGTTCTTGTCTTCTTGCTTCCAAGTAAGCTCTTCTCTTTGCAGTTTCATCTTCTTCAGAAGTTTGATTTTCAAGTTCAACTTTTTCTTCTTCAGCCTTTTTCGCATCAACATCTTCAACATTTTTTGAATCAATCAAAACCACGTCTTCTTTAACTGGTTCCTGTTCCTTAACAGGTTCTGCTTCAAGACTGTAGTCTGTGACGAAAACATTTTCTTTTTTATCAGATTTTTTATCATCATCAAAGTGTAATTCCTCAGAAGAAGAATCTTTCTTTTTTGATTTGCTGACAAGAGATGTCACCGCCTCCCATAAGAAATAAACAATGAGAGCTCCAGCAATAACAACACCCAAAATGATGACAATGTTCAAAATCAAAGAATCGACACTTGCTTGTCCTACATTCAAAAGAGAGTTTAACATAGCCAATTACCTTCCTTTTTTGATAAATTTTGGTTTATCTCCAAAATCCACATGATTGTGGTTTGAAAATCAAATCAAACAATCAGACCTAATTTTTGGTGGAGACGGAGGGAATTGAACCCTCGTCCGAAAACAAAACAAAATATTTTTCTACATGTTTAGTTTATGATTGAAATTCATTTTTAATTAACCCATAAACAAGTTTTAAAAACTATCCCTTAAAATTTTTCACACTTACAAGGGTAACTAGGTATGAAATTTTTGCCTAAGATGATACCCTACACTTCAATTGGCAAAATCAAAGGAGAGCAGATTGAACAAATCAATCAAGTCGTTGTTGTCTACTTAGGCAGCGCAAGGCATTGCATTGTAAGCAACAACATTGTCATTTTCTTCTGCGTTTATTTCGCTTGCTCATGTTTAAGGTGTATGGGCGACCACCACATGCTTTGTATATTTTGCTTATATCCCCGTCGAAACCAAAATCGTCCCCTCACTCAAACAGAATATCTTTCAATATCTCGTTTGACAGATTTTTCTTTGAGAGTTTGTCTTTTGTCGTAAAGTTTTTTGCCTTTTGCAAGTCCGATTTCCACCTTAACTTTTCCAGCACTGTTGAAGTAAATTTTTGTAGGAACAATGGAGAAGCCTTTTTCTTTGACCATACGTTCAAACTTTTGAATTTCGCTTTTGTTTAAAAGCAACTTTCGGGTTCGTGTTTCGTCTGGTTTGAAAGAAGTGGTTTTTTCGTAAGGTTTGATGTAAGCATTTTTGAGAAACATTTCGCCATTTTTGATTGTCACAAAACTGTCTGTCAAACTTGCTCCACCAGCCCTCACAGATTTAACTTCACAACCTTCAAGAACAATTCCAGCCTCAACTAAGTCTGAAACGAAGAAGTTATAAAACGCCTTTTTATTGTTTGAAATAACCTTCATTTCCGCTCCTATTATATCACTAAATCAATCATATTTCAATACCCTTTTTGAAAAAAAGAGCATATTTTTGACATTTTTTCAAAAATTTTGATAAATTTTAGTGCATTTTTTGAATTTTTTAATTTTCAGCAATCTTGAAATCTATGTTTCTAGATTGCAAATTGACATTCGTCAAAACAACCTTAACTTTGTCTCCAATTGAAAAGACATGAGATGTCCCCTTGAGTTTGAGTTGTTTTTCAAGGAAAAGATAACCATCATCTGGCAAGTCCTCAATCTTAATCAAACCTTCAACGGTGTTTTCAAGAGCAACAAACATGCCAAAGTTTGTAACTGAAGAAATTGTTGCTTCAAATTCTTGACCAATTTTATCTTTCATTAGATAGGCTTTCCAAAGGTCGTCGACATCTCTTTCAGCATAATCTGCATTTCTTTCACACTGAGAAGATTGTTCCGCTGCTTCAAAAGTGAATTCATCAAGCTCTTCTTTTCGAGTTGCATCAATGTTTCCTTTTTTGTGCAACCACTCTTTGATGATTCGGTGAATAGTAAGATCTGGATAACGACGAATTGGCGAAGTGAAATGGCAATAGTCCACAAGCGCCAAACCAAAGTGCCCAAGATTTTTGTTGGCATATTTAGCCTTTTGCATAGAACGAAGCACAATTTTGTTGACAACATCTTTGGTGTTTAGATTTTCCACACTATCCAAAATTTTTTGAAAATATGCAGGCGTGATATTGTCGGGAACTTGTGGATATGGAACAGCAATCCCCTTCAAAAAGTCACACACACCATCAACCTTTTCTTTTGTTGGCGCCTCATGCACACGGTAGACAAAAGGAATTCCAAGTTTGTTGAAATGATGAGCAACAGTTTCATTTGCCAAAACCATGAAGTCTTCAATCAACCTGTGTGCTGCATTTCTTTCTCTGCGAGTCAAGTCTACAGCCATGCCCTTGTCATCAAAAACAAATTGCACTTCAGGGATTTCCAAATCAAGAGCACCACGCTTTTGAGTGTTTTCTTCCAAAATGTCGCAAAGTTCTCTCATCAAAAGAAAATCTTTCTGTAGATTTTTTGTTTTGTCATTAAGCTTTTCACCGGTAATGGCATCATAAACCTCATCATAAGTCAGTCTGGCAACACTTTTAATCACTGATTCACAAATTTTGTAGTCTATCACTTTGCCATTGAAATCAACTTTCATAATGCAAGAAAGTGTCAATCTTTCAACACCCTCATTGAGCGAGCAAATCCCATTTGAAAGTGATTTTGGAAGCATTGGAAGAACCGATGTTGGAAAATAAACACTTGTTCCGCGCTTATATGCTTCTTCATCAAAAACGTTCCCTTGTTTAACATATTCGCCAACATCAGCAATATGCACCCCAAGTTCATAGAAATTGTCAAATTTTTTGATATTCACTGCATCATCAAGGTCTTTTGCATCGGCTCCGTCAATTGTGAAGATTGTTTCTTTTGTCAGATCAAGACGTCCTTTCTTTTGAGAGGAGGAAACAGACTTAGGCAAAGTTTTTTCTGCTTCGACAACTTGTCCAGGAAAAGTCTCAAAGAGATTGTGTTCTCTTATGATCGAAAGTTCCAAAGCCTTAACATCATCTTCAAATCCAAGAATTTCATGAACGGCACATTTGATCTTTCCTTTGTCCGTTCTGATAATTTTTCCCAAAACTTTCATATTTTTTTGAAGTTTAAGTCCAGTTTTGACAATTGGAAGGTCAAAAGGAATTTTGTTGTTGTCTGGATCAAGGAAATAATTTCCACCAACAATGTTGACAGCCCCCACAATGTTTTCAAGTTCTTTAAAAATTTTCACAACTTCGCCGTCCACACCGTTGTCTGACTGTGCCATAATTTTGACAATAACCATCTCACCGTCAAGAGCATTCATAGTTCTGTTTGCAGGGACAAAGATATCATCAGAGAAACCATCAACTTTGACAAAGCCAAAACCTTTTGCTGTGCCAAAAAACTCACCCTTGACATAACCATGCGATGGAATTGTGATAAATTTATTTTTCCTGATTTCAAAAATTTCTCCATTATCCAAAAGAGAATAAAAAATCTTCTTCACTTGCTCAACGTCAGTATCAAGTGCAGAAGATAGAAATAAAAATAGTTTGTCTTGACTTGAAAAAACCAAACTATTTTTGTCAATTAATGATAAGATTTCTTTTTTTTTACCCATTCTCGTTTAATCCTTAATTTCCAGAGTAAATCAAAAGACTAACAAAATACAAAACCACACAAACAACTGCAACAATTGATGTGATGATTGTGATAAGTTTCAATTTTGCATCTCTTGAACCACCCTTGTTTTTTGAATAGTAACTTTCTTGTTGTCCAGTGATTACATCAGTATTGTTAGATTCATTGTTTTGAAACAAAGTTGTGATAATCAAAATGATTGCACAAGCGACAACCAAACAAAAAAGAACAATTCTGATGATCGGAAAAGAATTGGAAATCCAAGGCGCAACAAGTTCTGTATCTGCAAGCAACATACTATTATTCATAACAACTCTCCTTTAATCTAAGCAAATCTTGCGGCACTAACCACCGCCAAGAGTGCAAACAAAACAATCGACAAAATCAAAGTTCCCCATTTTGGTTTTTGCCCCTTGTTAAAACTGTTCTTGAAGAACGACAAAAGAGCCATAAGCCCCAAAATTCCAAAAGCACAGGCAACAAGAAGATATGTCGTTTGAGACCATTGATCAGTCACCCACATTGAAAAATCGTCCCAAAGACTACAAAGCATCGAAAACATATTGCACTCCTTAAACAGATGTTATTTTAACATATTTTAAACAAGATTACAACTCTTTTTAATTTAAAAGCACAAAAATTTTGCAAAAAACATAGTTTTGTGCTCAGTTTTTCCCCAAAATCAAAACATCATTTTGTCATAATTGTCAAAATGTGCCAATTTTTTTTGCCAAAATCAGTGCAATTGTAATATAATATCCATGAAAATAGTCAAAAAGAGGTAATCATATGAACAAAACAAAAATTGTATGCTCAATTGGTCCAACAAGCAGCGATGTCAAAACACTTGAGAAAATGATTGATGCAGGCATGAATGTTGCAAGATTCAACATGAGTCACGGCACACATGAATCTCACAAAGCATTAATTGAAGCTGTTAAGCAGGCAAGATCAAACAAAAACAAACCTGTTGCAATCATGATTGACACAAAAGGTCCAGAAATAAGGGTTAAACAATTTGAAGATGGAAAAATAATTTTAGATGACAATGACACTTTCACATTGACAACAAACGAAGTGGCTGGAAATCAAAATCATGTGAGTGTAACATACAAAAATTTGCCAAAGATTCTCAAAAAAGGCACCAAAATTCTGTTAAATGATGGAAATATAGAACTCAAAGTGGACAAATTATCTGCTTGTGACATCACATGCACAGTCATTCATGGTGGAGAACTTTCAAACAATAAGAGTATTAATATTCCTGGCATAAAAACAGATATGCCATATTTAAGTGAACAGGACAAAAGCGACCTTCTGTTTGCAAAAGAAATGGACGCAGATTACATCGCAATTTCTTTTGTAAACTGTGCAGACGATGTTATGCAAGTAAAGAAGTACCTAAAAGAAATCAAATTTAAAGATGTGAAAATCATCTCAAAAATAGAAAGCGAAGAAGGTGTAAATAATTATGACAAGATTTTGAAAGTCTCTGACGGAATTATGGTTGCCCGTGGTGACCTTGGTGTTGAAATTGATTTCGTAAGGATTCCAATTTTACAAAAACAATTCATCAGCAAGTGCAATTTCTATGGAAAAATTGTCATAACAGCAACCCAAATGCTTGAAAGCATGATAACTCACTCCCGCCCAACACGTGCGGAAATATCCGATGTCGCAAATGCAATCCTAGATGGAACAACTGCAATCATGCTTTCCGGAGAGACCGCTTCTGGACAGTTTCCAGTTGAAGCAGTTGAAACAATGAGAAGAATTGCAATTGAAACAGAAAACTACACGGAAGGTTGCAGATCAAACATAATAACGCACAACGATTCTGAAAGTTTAGGATACGCAGTTTATGCTCTTTCACAAACAGAAAATATCAAAGGTATTGTTGTTGTGACAAAATCTGGAGCAACTGCAGAAAACATCAGCAGATTCAGACCATTTGAACCAATCATTGCCTGCACCCCAAACGAAAAAGTCTACAACAAAATGAGTTTGCTTTATGGCGTTTTCCCTCTGCTTGACAAAACATATAAAAACATGGATGAAATCAATTCAAGTTCACTCAAAAAAGCACTTGAAACAACGTTAGTAAAGAAAAATGAAAAGGTTGTTCTTGTAAGCGGGCTTGTCGCCGGGAAAAGCGGATCAAATCTTATGGTAATAAAAAAATTATAGTCACAAAGGAATTTTATGGCATTAATAATAATATATCTTTTCTTGTCAATAATTGGTATTGGTTGCAGTTTTCCAATAGCCAATCAAAACAACATTCCTTACTTAGAAATTTTTACTGATTATTTTTCTTTTTTGACTTTTTGTGGTGTGATAACTGGAGTGCTGTTATTATTTTTCCGATTTATATTCAGTCGAAAGTTCAACCCAAACAATAAAATATTTTATGTTCCAAAATATGAAATCAAACTCTATGAAAAAATAAAAGTAAAACAGTGGAAAAATGTAGTTCCGGACCTTGGTGGATTAGTAGGATTCAAGAAGAATCTAGAAGATAAACCAGTCAAAGACGAAAAATTTTATTTTGATTTTTTGTATGAAAATGTCAATGCAGAGTATCTTCATGGCTTTTCAATAATTTTCAGTCCGATCTTTTTTGTATTTTTAAATCCACATTTCTACATAACAATCGGCTTAACCTCAACACTAATAACAACGATATTAAATTTAATACCAGTAATCATGCAAAGATACAATCGCCCAAGATTGCTAAAGTTATACAATAAAACAAAATCTCGAGCCATAACAAACCAAACGCAACAACAAAATCATAAAATATCATAAAAGTGTTGACTTAATCAATCAAAATGTGGTATTTATACATAGGCACACCAAAAAGTTGCAAGAGGAAAATCTAATTGCTTATGCAGAGCACATACCTTTGTGCATTAGAAAGCAAAATTTAAAAAATAAACGCAACGAAAACAATACTTCATATATTTTGTGCTGGTGTGGCTCAGCATAAAGCCCACAACCTTTGGTAAGGAAAAACCAAGTAAATAAAACCGCTAGTTAAAAGGAGGATATTATGCAACTTTAATTAGGACGGAGAGAATTTCTCTCCCATGCTTATGTGGCGCAGCAGGTAGCGCACAGCCTTGGTAAGATAAAGAATGGCAAATTTTACCACTTAAAAAACAATAAAATTTAACTCAAAAACTGAATATGCTAATGTAGCACAGTCGGTAGTGCACCGCCTTGGTAAGATAAAAAATGCCAAATTTTACCACTTGAAAAACAAGAAAATTTAACTCAAAAACTAAATATGCTAATGTAGCACAGTCGGTAGTGCACCGCCTTGGTAAGGCGGAGGTCACGGGTTCAAGTCCCGTCATTAGCTCCAATCATAAACCTTTGAAAAACCCTTATAAATAGGCACTTTCAAGGGTTTTTATTTTGCAAAAAATTTTGCTTAATTTTAGGCTAAAAATACAATAGGTGTAGTAAACTGCTCCAAAAAGTGTAGTGAATTTGCATAAAAAAAAGACCGAGAGTTTAATTTTAAACTCTCGGTCTAATTCGCTCTAAAACTACCTAAAACTAGCGTAATAGGTGTAAACTAGTGTAGTAAATTTTACATCTCAAAATCTTTTTCTCGTTTGCGTTTTCTTTCTTTTCGTTCTTTAAGCATTTCTTCTAACATTAAATCAAAATCTTCATCAGACAAATTTTTAAGAATAGATTTCTTTTCTTCTTGTTCTTCTTTGTTTTGATTGTTTTGCTTTCTTAAAATCTCATTTTCATTTAGTCTGTCGTTTAAACGATTTGTGCTTTCTTTTACATAATCACTATTGACATTGTTGTAGACAGTGATTGTTGTTTTCACGTCTTTGTGACCTAAAAGTTGTTGAATTACTTTTGGATTTTCGTTAAGTTCAAACAACATATTTGAAAAAGTGTGTCTAAGTCCGTGAAAATGTATGTTTAAATCTTCCAAATGGTTTCGCCTAATAAATCTATT
>CALVZQ010000005.1 GCA_944372585.1 uncultured Clostridia bacterium | reverse complement strand
GTGTCCACACTTTATTTTCGCAAAAAATACAATGCCTTAGCAAAACTTAAAAGATTGAACCAATTATGATTAAATTTTGGCAGTTAGACGTGTGCTTGTCTTGATACAAGTCGGTGTCGCTTTGCTCCACTGAAAGACAAGCACGTAAAAATAGCTTCGGTTAAAACGAAGAGTTGGTGCTGGCAAAAGCAAACGCACACAACTCTTCGTTTTTTATTTCTCTTTTCCAGTTTAAAAGAATATTCTTTTTTGTCCATGTTAAAGTAAATGTCTAAACACCTATGACAACGGCAGAAATATTCGTTTTATTTTATAGTCAAGAGGGAATAAAAAACACCTTAACTTTTGTAGTTAAAGTGTTGATTATTTTGCTAGTTTCAAAATTTACTAACCATAATCGAATTTTTTATTTCTTTTTTCTGAGAAATACAGATTTGAATCCAGAACTTGCAATGTTGAGGATATTTAAAATTCCAACACTTGTAGTTGACAGCAAAATTGAATACACAATAAGTGATGACAACATTTTTTTGTCAACAATGTTTGGATAGTCATTTTGTATGATATCCAAATTTTTAATCCACTTGTCGCTGACTCCCAAGACATATGCATATGGTAGAACATCATAATAAATATTTGGATTTTTTTCAACCATCATCTTGATTCTGTCAGCTTCTGCTGTGTCAATAAATTCTTTAAATCCAATGATTTTTCCAAGTTTATCTTTTCCGTCTTTGGTATATATCTGAATTTTTCTTGAAAGCAAAACAGAAAACAGCATAACGACACAAATTGCAAGCAAGAAAAATGCTTCAAAATAGTAGCCAATCATAATAAACAAAACCATGCAAGCTGCGGCAATTGCCCCAATCAAAATCAAAAAAAAGATGAATGAAACAAGCCTTCCTTTGAACGAATTGTTTTTGTGGCGATAATCGTAATAATTAAGCACCCAATCCGCACATAAAATGAAAAGACCTGTTGCAACTGTTGCAAAAATGCCAGATATTGGATAAAACAAAATTCCACAATAAGAAACAGAAAAATAGAATATTGCCGCAAAAAAACAAATATAAAATTGTCTGTAAGTTATTGTTCTGGAGTCAAAATATTTGTCTCCAACATTTTTTTCTATTGATTTGACAATATTTGCAACAGTTTGGTCCGAACCCAATTTTTTTGAAATATCTTTAACAAAAACCTCTTTGTTTGATCCAAATATTTTGTTGAACAAAATTTTTTCGTAGTCTCTTGCTTCATCTGGCAAATTTTCGACTAACTTTGTTATTTTTTGCTTCTTTTTATCCTTTGAAATGGCAAGATATTTTTTTCCTGCCCAATAAACCAGCATTGAAGAAATGTCAGAGCCATCAACAACCCCATCAATCAAAAATCCAACTTCTGCCGGTGTCATATCATCTGGGCTTGAAAACTCAACAGTTGTCACAATTTCTTTTTTATCACGATGCTTAAAGAAATAAATCAAAAAGCAAATTAATACAACAACACAAATAACCGCAAGCACAACAAGCATAAAATCGAAATTGGACAAAGATAAAACAACTGCTTTAATATCTAAAAGCAAATTGTTAATATAACCGAAAAACGCAATATTACACAGAACTAAAAGTGCAAAAAAGGATTTAAGCAGGGCATTTTTCATGTGTTACACACCCTCACTAAAATTGAACTTTTGGAGCTTTTCTTTCTTCCTTATCTTCAATTTCAAACAAGACTTTCTTTTCAAATTTGAAGTGCTTTGCCACTAAGTTTGAAGGAAACATTTCAATTTTGTTGTTTAAAATTTTGACGCAACCATTATAGTATTTTCTTGAATTTGCAATCTCTGTTTCAAGATTATTCAAATTGTTCTGCAAGTCAATGAAATTTTGATTTGCTTTCAAATCTGGATAATTTTCAGCAACAGCAAACAAACTCTTCAATGTTCCAGCCAACATATTTTCGCTTTTTGCTCTCTCAGCAGGGTCATTTGCAGACATGCAGGAATATCTCGCCTGCATAACCCCCTCCAAAGTCTTTTCTTCGTGTTTTGCATAACCTTTGACTGTTTCAACAAGGTTTGGAATAAGGTCATATCTTTTTTTCATGTAAACGTCCATTGTTGAATAGCCTTCTTCCGCATTGTTTCTAAGTCCAATTAAAGAATTGTAAACCGCAATGACCCATGCAATGATAATTATTGCAAGAAGAACGATTGCACAGCCAATTCCAATCAAAACCCAACCCCAAACTGGCATAATAAACCTCCTTTAGTATATGTATATTATAACATATATGAAATTAAATGACAAATATATTAAAACAAAATCTTTAAAAACAAAAGTAAGCAAAAAATTTTTTGCAAATTGCAACAAAAAAGCACTTATCAAGACATATGATAATGCGACTTTTGTTTATCTTATTTCTCCACCAATAAATTTCACTTCATCTCTAAGGTTTTCCCCGTTTTTTGTGTAGTCTTCAAAGAAAGCTGATGCAATTTCGGGCGGCATAAGTGGAAGATTTGGAATGTCAGAAATTTCAATGAGTCTTGGTATATAAACACCATTGTTTCGATTTTCTTGAAACTCTTCGCCCTGTCCTGAACCAAACTTTCCAGAAATCCACTCAGCAACATAAAAATGTTCAATACTGTTTTGGTTTTCGTAAGTGTAAATTTTTTTGATTGGTTTGACAATAATACCAAATTCTTCCAAAACTTCTCTTTTTACACATTCTTCTTCAGATTCATTTTCTTCCATACCGCCACCTGGAAAAGTATAAAAAATTCTACCTTGTCTTTCACGATACATAGAAACAAGTTTCTCTTCATGAATTATTATTGCCCTTGCGCGAATTCTTTTTTGTTCCATGTTACACCACCCTTGATTTTTGTTTAAAGTTATTTCTTGACGATTATTTGAAATCATATGTTTGCCTATAAAAAATTGGTTTAACAAGACTTATAGATTTTTCTCTTTTCTAACAAAATGAAGTGTGATATTTGCAATGACAAACACCACAAACAAACCAAGCATAATGAAGAAATAGTTCAACACAACATTATCATTTGCAAAGACCGAACCCGTTTTTTTGAAAGACACGACAATGTCATAATCTTCACTGATATCATCAAGTGTGAATTTATTGTTTGAAATAGATATAATCTCTCCATTAACCGAAACTGTGTCAATATCATACCCCTCACTTGGAGAGATAATAAATGTCCTACTGCTTCCATGTGCAACACTTTCAATGTCTCCACCTGACGTCGACAAACTGCCCCCTTTGCCCAAAGAGACAGTAAGGCTGTAATAAGCTTCCTCAAAAGTGATGTCAACGTCAATGTCAGCGGTGATATTGTCAATGTAATAAATATCATTTTCGTCAGGAATCAACAAGGTGTCGTTTGCAACAACTCTGACGACTTTGTATCCTTCTTTTTCTTCAATTGAAAAAGCAACTCCCTCATTTCTAGAAATCACTGTATTGTTCACAAGATTGTTTTCAATAACAACATTTCCGCAATCATGTGTGTTGAAAACAACAGAAAGTTGACTTTTTTCAACCGTTTGGACTTCAATGTTCAAGTCACGGTCAACAACCATGGTTATTGTTTGATTGACACTTTTTTCGTCTCCATTAATGACAACTTTCCTGAGATTATATCCATCATGAGCAGCGATTTCTATTTCATATTCAAACCCTGTGAAGAACAACGTCGAAGGTTTGACAACTTCTCCATCAATCAAAACATCAAAGTTTCCTTCCTCAAAATTGACTGAAAACGTCGTGGAAGTGTCATTGACCACTTCAATGTAGATAGTGTTTGATCTAACAGTGTTCGAAAATGCGTCAGTAAAAGTTACAAAAAGCGAATATTCTTCCACTGGAAGATCTGAAAGCTTGATATTTAAGTTTGTTTGATATTTTGAAACACTTTCTGAAGATGAACTGATGTTGCTGCTGAGACCACTGAAAGAAATTCTACTTGAAACATTATAACCTGAATAAGTTATTTCCAAATTCAAGTCAGAGTTTTGTTTGACAATCACTCTTGATGTGAAATCTTTTTCTATTGACAATGTTAAATCGGTAAATTCAATATTATTGTCTACTGCAAATGTTTCTGCCACAGTTTCTGAAAACCCATAAATATGCTCAAGGCTCAAATTTGTCTGGTTTGCAAATGTTGTTATCCCGTCTCCAACCATGAGAGATTCAATTCCAGACCTGGTGAAAGCATGCAAGCCTATGGTTTCGACATAAGGCAACTCCAAAGATGTTAAAGAAGAACATGATGCAAAAGCATATTGACCGACAGATTCAATTTCTGACACATCAAAAATCGTTAAATTGGTGCAATCTCTGAAAGCATAATTTCCTATACTAACCAAAGAATCGCTCTCACAGTGAATTTCTCTTAAATTTGTGCAACCATAAAAAGCGGAGTCATAAAAATTATAAACCGAACTTGGAAGATTGAGAATTTCGACATTTGAACTTTTAAATGCAAATTGATCAATGCCAATAACTTCCCTCAAACCTATTGTTTCAGGAACATTTAATGTTGTAAGCTCACCAAAATAAGATGTTATAACAACTCCGTTGGCGTAAGTGTCATATTCATAATTACTTGTCAAATCAAGATTGTCAAAATAATATGTGAATGTCGTTAAATTGCTCTTTTGAATAAGTTCGTCATTGTTGTTATAGACATAAGCAACCGCTGTGATTTTTGTTGTCTTTGAAATTGTGATTGGCGAGCTGTACAAATTGTCCGAAGAATCAACAAATTCTGCAGTTTCATCTGTTGTGTAATAAATTCTTACACTATTATCTGAATTTTCATATGAAAGAGTCAAATTAAAACTTGATGTTGGAAACTTTTCTGTGGCACTAAACTCAACTTCGCCAATTGTTTGAATCACAATGTTCGAAATATTGACCAAGCCATAACCATAGTCTTGATCCCAACCACTTGATCCCAAATCCACTGCATTGTTTTTTAACAAGTCATAGACTTCATCAATTGTGTATTCAGCAAAACTTGGATTTGAATATATCAATGCCACGCAAGCGGTCACATGTGGTGCAGCCATTGATGTTCCGCTCATAGCACGGTAAGATGTTGGAGTGTATGTGCCTGCACTAACAATGTAAGTGCCTGGCGCTGCAAAATCAATGTATTGACCATAATTACTGTATGAGTCGTAGCTCAATGTGTAACCACTAGGAAATGATTTTTTTTGGACCAAAGCTGCAACAGTGATTGCTTCTTCAACATTTGCAGGGCAAGAATTTGCAACATCAATTCTGATCCCAGTGTCCTCATCTCCATTTCCAGCAGAAACAACAGATGCAATTTCGTTGTTATACGCATTTTTAATGGCATTTGTAAGAGATGGATAATTGGAAGAAGTCCCCTCCACCCCAACACTCATGTTCATAACTTTGATGTTTAGACCATTGTTTGTTTTAAGATTCACAACATAGTTGATTGCTCCGACAATCCCAGAAACATACCCCTTCCCATCAGCATTAAGAATTTTTACTGGCAAAATTTTCACATTTGACAATGTAGCCTCAGCAATTGTTCCGCTTACATGAGTTCCATGACCATTTTTATCTTGATAATCATAAGTTGTTCCCTCGTCACTGATATATGATTTCGCATATTCGGTTAAAAGTCTGCCCTGAAATAATTCATGTTCAGCATAAATTCCACTGTCAAGAACCGCCACAATTATGTTTTCCAAATTCGATTCATCATAAATTTCAAGCATGGTGTTGGTGTATTCAGCATAACCAATATATTCCGCACCCCATGAATTGTAAGTGTAGGTAGTGTTTATTTCAATGCTGTTTGACGAAATAATTCCGTCATAACAAACGTTTGTAACTCCCTCAAGATTTTGAAAATGTTCATAAGCTTTTGCAGCACATTCTGCACTGTCATATTGAAAAATATGATATTGATTATATTCTGCTTCTGCAACAGCGCCATAGCTGTTTAAATCGTCCCAAGAATAAACAATCAGCCTGTTAATGCCGGAATATTTTTCCAGTGTCACATTTTCGTCGTTTTCAACACTAACTGAAATGCTGTTTTCAGAAGCAACAGTCTTTACAGAATAATAACCATCTTCCGCAACATTTCCATCATCTATTTTCAAATCATATTCTTCCAAAGCATTTGCACTGATGTAAAGATCATCATTTTCGATTTTGTAATCTTCTTCCGAAAGTTTATATGTTTTTGTGTCGCTAAGCGTATCGTAATCCTTCAACATTTTTGTTAAAGAAGAATCAAAATTTTCAAAATTATCCACAGAAGAAGCAAAGCTTATATCTATAGGCAAAAAAATAAAAGAAAACAAACAAAAAGCAATGACTGAGAAAGTCAAAAAAACTAATCTTGTTTTCTTTTGTCTATCAAAATTTCTCATGGATATAGTATATCACCAAAAGCAAAAAAAATCAACAATATTAAAACATTTATAAGCCTACATAACAATAAATATAACTAAGCCAAGTCATGAAAATCACTTTTGTTTTTGGCATAAGAAATCATATCTTCGTCCTCAAATTTGAGTTTTTTCATGCAACTTACCATATCCAAATTCTTTTTCGCCACCAAACAGGTCAAAAATTGAGTGTTTTGATAATAATTCATCACTGCCTCAATCAAAAGTTTAAACACTCCATTATGCCTGTATGCTGGTTCAACATATGCCTGCGAGAGATAAACCCCTTCTCCCCTATCTGCCCAGTAAACCTTAGAAAACAAAACCATTCCAACAGGTTTGTCGCCATCTTTAGCAATCAAACAAATTGCATTATGATTTTCAAAGATGTCTTTGTCAATATTATCCTTCAACTTTGACGATTTAATAAACGAAGCATCATCAATCTCCCTATTGGCAAAAAGAATAAATTCCCTATCATATCTCTGTGCTTCCACAATTTTGACATTCATTTTTTCTCCTTTTAATAACATCTTATTAAAGAAAAAATGATTTTGATATTTAAATAAAATTTTTGTCAAATTGGTTGACAATAAAAATTTTATCATATATAATATGTCGTGTTGACTGACCAGTTTAATTAATGCAACAACAGCACAAAAATTTGCGGATGTGGCGGAATGGCAGACGCGCTTGTTTAAGGGGCAAGTGGGAAACCGTGGGAGTTCGACCCTCCCCATCCGCACCAAGAAGACTTCAACAAAGTGAAGTCTTTTTTTTATTGATAAATTAAGCAAATTGGGTCGAACTCCCACATAATTAGGGCTCCCAAAAGTTAAAAGACTTTTGGGATAAGGAACAAACAAACATAAGAGCGATACTTTTTGACACATCGTGGCAAAAATGAGCAAAATGTGCGGTTTGTGACGCCGACCCTCCCCATCCGCACCAAGAAGACTTCAACAAAGTGAAGTCTTTTTTTATTGATAAATTAAGCAAATTGGGTCGAACTCCCACTTAAATAGGGCTACTAAAATGGCTTTATGTGGTATTCAACAAAAAAGGACTTAAAAATTTAAGTCTTTTTATTTTTTCAAAATTTGTTGCAAAAACTCTTCGTTTTTTGCAAGCTTTTCTTTTTCTGCTTCCACCAATTTTGCTGGAGCTTTGGAGACAAAACCAACATTTGAGAGCATTTTTTTGCTTCTTTCAATCTCATATTTCAACTCTTCAATCTTTTTCTCAATTCTTTCATGTTCTTGGGCTTCGTCAACCAAATCACCCATAGGCAAGAAGACATTGCAAATTGATGTCACAATCTCCGCACTCTTTTCTTTTGGTGCAATTTTGACAATCTGAATTTGGCTTCCCCCCGCAAGTTTGCTAATTATATTCAAGTTTTCATTGATTAATTTATTGTCACTAATCGACAAAATATTAATGGAAATCTTCTTATTGTCTGGGATTTGATATTGACTTCTCGTTGTTCTGATTGCTTTGACAATGTTGATAATGCTTTCAAATTTAAGATCTTTGAACATCAATTTCTCATCAACTTGTGGAAATTTTGAAAGCATGATTGTTTTTTCATGTTTTGGAAGATTTTGATAAATTTCTTCAGTAACAAAAGGAATAAATGGGTGGAAAAGTTTCAAAAGTTCTGTCAAAACATAGAGCAAAATATTTTGAGTTTTAAGTTTGTTTTCTGCATTTTCTCCATACAAATCCAATTTGCTGACTTCAATATACCAATCACAGAAAACACTGACAGTAAATTCAATCAAGTTTGCTGAAGCAACACCAAGTGCATATTTGTCAATGTTTTTGATTGTTGATTTAATCAAATTTTGCAATTTTGACAATATCCACTTGTCTTTTTCGTCCAATCTAAACTCAGAAAGTGGCTTGATTTGAATGTTTTCAGTGTTTGAAATGACAAACTTGCTTGCATTATAGAGTTTATTGATGAAAATCTTGCTTTCTTTTGCCTTGTCAACACTGTATCCAATATCCATACCCATTGAGGTTCCATTGACTAAAGAAAGTCTAAGGCTGTCTGCGCCATACTCATTGATGACATCAATAGGGTCAATTCCGTTGCCAAGGTTTTTGGACATCTTACGTCCCTGAATATCACGAACAATTCCATTGATGACAACTTCCTTAAATGGCAGTTGTTTTGTGAAGAACAAGCCACTAAACACCATCCTAACAACCCAGAAAGTTATGATATCATAAGCAGTTATTAAGACGTCAGTTGGATAATAATATTTGTAGTCTTCTGTTTTTTCTGGCCAACCAAGTGTTGAGAATGGCCACAATGCAGAACTGAACCAAGTGTCCAAAACATCTGGATCCTGAACAATTTTTTTGCTTCCACACTTTGGACAAACAGCAACATCTTCTTCACAAGCATCAACCCAACCGCAATCTTCACAAGTGAAAACTGGAATTCTGTGTCCAAGCCAAAGTTGTCTTGAAATGCACCAATCTTGAATGTTTGTAAGCCAATTTAGATATTGTTTTTCATAGCGTTTTGGAATGAATTTCAAACTTCCATCTTTAACTGCTTCAATGGCAGGTTTTGCAAGATCCGCCATTTTAACCCACCACTG
Organism: uncultured Clostridia bacterium; assembly: GCA_944372585.1. Classification (GTDB taxonomy): domain Bacteria; phylum Bacillota; class Clostridia; order Christensenellales; family UBA1242; genus Caccovivens. Next base: position 109,539 of record CALVZQ010000005.1, on the reverse strand, counting down.
TTCAGAAACTTTTGGTTCTGTCATGCTGCCACAACGACAACAGCAACCAACCTTATTTTTGTAATTTTCAACCTTGACAAGAACGCCAAGTTTTTTCAATTCTTCTTCGATAGGTTTTCTTGCTTCGATTCTGTCCATTCCCGCAAACTTTCCAGCATTTTCATTAAGTTTGCCCTCATCATCAATGACCGTGATCATTTCAAGATTATGTCTAAGTCCCAAATCGTAGTCATTAGGATCATGAGCTGGTGTGATTTTTACGGCACCAGTTCCAAATTCCATTTCGCAATATTCATCAGCAACAACAGGAATTGGACGATTGACAATTGGAAGAATGACATTTTTGCCAATGACATTTTTGTATCTCTTATCATTTGGATTGACTGCTACCGCAGTGTCACCAAACATAGTCTCTGGTCTTGTTGTTGCAACAATAATTCCACCATTGCCCTGCTCAAAAGGATACATGATATGCCACAATTTTGTGTTTTGTTCTTTATATTCATTTTCAATGTCAGAAATTGAACTCTTGCAGTGAGGACAATAATTGATAACTCTCTTGCCTTTGTAGATGTAGCCTTTTTTGTAATATTCAACAAAAGCATGGCGAACGGCACGATTCAAGTTTTCGTCCATTGTGAAAGCACATCTGTCCCAATCACAAGAAATTCCAATCATCTTGAGTTGGTCTTGAATGGTGTTTCCATAAAGTTTGTACCATTGCCAACCTCTTTCAATGAACTTCTCTCTTCCAAGCATCTCTTTTGTTGTTCCTTCCTTTTCAAGAGCAGCCACAACTTTTGCCTCTGTTGCAATTGCCGCATGATCAGTTCCTGGGACCCAAAGAGTTTCAAACCCCTGCATTCTCTTATATCTGACAACAATGTCTTGAATGGTGTTGTTGAGAGCATGTCCAACATGTGCTCTGCCAGTCACATTTGGTGGCGGCATACAAACACTAAACTTTTTTTTCTCCTTGTTTGGTTTGGTCGAGAAACATTTGTTTTTCAGCCATTCTTGATAAATTCTCTTTTCAAAATCCTGAGGTTGATAAGTTTTTTCCATTGAATTCTCCTACTAACTTCTATAGTATAATATAAAATCTTCAAAACTCCAAATATTTTTTTGTTTCTAGCCTTAAAAGTTTTGTAGTTTTAAACCAATTTTTTCGTTTTTGCATATCCTTTATCTTGTAAGGAGGAAAAATGAAAATTTGGAAAAAACTTAGCATCGTTGGTATGGCTCTTTTGCTTGTAGTTTCTGCCAGTTTCTTTGCCACCGCCTGTGGAAAAAGAGACTACAACAAAATTGAACTCAACGAAGTTACTCACAGCATATTCTATGCCCCTTTATATGTCGCAATGAACCAAGGTTTTTTTGAAGATGAAGGATTGACTGTCTCTTTAACGAACGGTGGTGGTTCTGACACTTCAATGAAAGCTTTGCTTGCAGGCTCTGCAGACATCATTTTGGCAGGGCCAGAAACGGTGGTTTACACACAACAAGAAGGTGTGGCAGACAAACCTGTCGTGTTTGGACAATTGACGACATGCGATGGTTCTTTCATTGTTTCAAAAGAAGATGAACAAAACTTCACCCTTGCCGACCTTGTTGGTGAAACAATAATTGGCGGACGTCAAGGTGGACTTCCAGCAATGACACTGCAATATATCATTGAAAACAGTGGATACGCCATTGGAACTGGTGCAAACGAAATCAACATGAGAACTGACGTTGCTTTCAATCTGACTGCAAGTGTGTGGGAAGGAGATTCCAATGTTAAATACTGCACTCTTTTTGAACCAACAGCAACAAACATTGAAAAAGAAGGAAAAGGATTTGTTGTGGCAAGCTTGGGGAAAATTTCTGTAGAAATTCCATACACTTGTTTTGCCGCAAAGGAAAGTTATCTTGAGGAACATTCTGATGTTGCAGAAAAATTTTTGAAAGCAGTTGGAAAAGGATATGACTACATCATCTCAAATGACTCTGAAACTGTTGCAAAAGCCTTGCTTCCGTCATTTGAAGGAAACACAATTGCCGAACTTCAAGTCGCAGTCGAACAATATATCCTGATCAGCGCTTGGAGCAGTGATATGATTTTGACAGAAGCAAGTTTCAACAATCTTATGAATGTTATGCTCAATGCTGGAGTAATCACCGAAACATCAAATTGGGAAGATGTTGTTGACAACACTCTTGCAACAAAAGTTCACAATGAAGCAGCTTAAACTCTGACAAAAAATAAAAAAATCTATGGCACAATCCATAGATTTTTTATTTCATTTTCATAGGCAACCAGTGTTTTCAAATCCGTTTAGTTATCAATAATACATATTCTTATAGTTCTTTTTCTTGAATGAAACACCACCGCTTGAGCCACCGCCAATTTTTTTTCTTCTAACCAAAAATACAATCAAGAAAATCAGAAGCCCAATCACAACAGCCCCACTAACACAACCAATTGTGATCCAGAGCCATGTCAAATTGCCGTCGTTTTCAGGTGTTGTTGAACAAGAAATAGTGAATGCATTTTCAAAATCATCAGTTAGAGTTGTCATGTCAAGAACAAAATGATAATATTTATATTCATCATTTTCATAACTTTCTCTCAATGTGCAAAAAGTTTTTGTTGGATCTTCGGTCTTATAGACATCAAGGTCAACAATGAATTGTTCTGCATTAAAATCATAGCCTTTCTTGACATAAATTTCCAATTTCAAAGAAGATTCTTCTTTTGAAACGGAAACCGTTTCACCAGCATTTTCCAAAGAAATATCACCACTGTAGAAATCCACTTTCAAAATTCCTTCATCTTTGATGTCTACAGTGACAACACAAGCATTATCACGATATTTTGCATAAATTTCACAATCATCTGTGAAATAACCATTTCCGAATGTAAATTCCAAAATTCTGCTCTGTGTTGTGCTGAGAGAGATATCATCGCCATCTTCAACCGTCAAAAACCAACCCACAAAAGCATTTGGAGTGTTTGGTTTACCTTTTGTTTCAATTCTATATGTCTGACCATAGACCATTCTAAGTTGCATTGTTGATGTTTCGTTTTCTGACCCCTCGGCATAGAAAACATATCCCGGAGTCTCTCCTTCCACCAATTGATCTGCATTGTCCCCTTGAAAGAGTTTTGTAACAACATCCGCTTCAAATCCTTCTGCGGTTATTGAAATGCTATATTCTCCAGCTGTTGTCATGTTGACATTTCTGATGTAGAGAGTGAAATCACTGTCATTATTTTTTGTTATGTCCAACAACTGCGTCCATGAAATTTTGTTGTTTTCACTTTCATCAGTTTTCTTCTCTGAGATTCTATATGAAGTGCCGTCAGCACTTGGAACTATGCTTGCAACCTCAACGCCATTCAACACAACAGCGGAAAGAGAATAATATTTGCTCATGTCACCTGAAACTGCACCATTATTAAACACACTGTTAAAAGAAAAATCTATTGCAATTTGATCACCGTAGCGATAACTTGGTTGCAGTGTTGACGTCATTGTTAAAACATCTGTGTTTAATGCATTTGAAATTGCGATATTAAAACTTCCGTAAAAACTTTGAAGATTGATTGAAGAAGAGCCAACATACCAAACTGAATTAAAATCCCAAATTCCATATAGTGGGTGCCACACTTGATTTTCAAAATATGCTGAAGTTGTCATGGATTCATTTGCAACCGTGATATAGTCATAAAGACTTTGGTCTGTGTATGCATAATTGCCCATGCTACCAAATCTTTCAATTCCTTGATTTGCTTTGAAATGAATGTATGAAATATTCCTTGATGCTGGGCTGTTGTTTGCTATTGCGCCAACGATCTCCCCAATATTTACTATAGCTTCAATGCTTGAGGAAATATTGTTTGTGACCGTGAATGAGTTTTCGCTTGCAATATTAATGACTTTGCTTCCACTTTGAGCAACATTTCCAACAACACCGCCAACACTCAAATCTCCAATAAAATCAGCCGAAACATTAACAAAAAATTTGACACTTACAACTGCAAAAGACAATTCTGAATTTGACAACACCCCGACAACTCCACCAAGATTCAAAACCTTGTTGTCTTTATTGTCAAAATTCCAATTTCCAAACCCCTCTGATCCAGTGTAGCGACAAACCACATCAGAAATTGTGCTATTGACAGCCATTCCAACCAATGTTCCAAAATTAACATTACAATCAAAACCAGTGTTATGCGTGATTTTTGATGTTATTTGACAATATTGAATTGTGGTATTTTCTGCTCTGCCAACCAAAGTTCCAACATACAAAGTGATGCAGCCACCAGTTGTGATTGTCATATTTTGAGAAATTGCAACATTTTTGATTGTTGCACCATTTGTCACTCCAAACAGACCTGCATACTGATTGTTTTGCGTTCCTTCTTCAGAAGTGTTCACACTGACATCAATTCTGAGGTTCGAGATGGAATAACCTCTTCCATCAAAAGTTCCAGAAAAAGGATTTTCTTCTGTGCCAATAGTTCCATAAACAATGTCACCATCTGGACTGGCAGTGGTGTTTAATGTTGCCATGTTTATATCTCTCGTTAAAACGACATAATCATCTGGCCCATATTGAGAACCATCTTGACCATAATTATCAATGTAGTCTTTGAGTTCTGTCGCATTAGAAATCTCAATAGGTTCTGATGAGGTTTCCGTGTCAACGGCCGAAGTCACTTTAGTTGGCGACAAAAACAACCCGCCCAAAAGACTTGTAAGGCAAAAAACAAACAAGATCAAGGATAAATTCAGAATTTTCTTCATATTCCCCCTCTTTTTTTACAATTTACCACATTTAGTCTTATTTTTCCAAATATATTGACAAATTATTTATAAAAATTCCAATTCCTTATCACTCAAATTGAATAAGACCATCTCACAATCTTTTGACAATGCAAACATATACATTAAAAAACAAAAGTCAAGAAAAAGACAATTTATACAATCAAATCATCAAATTTAATGCCCATTACCCTAGAAATTTTAAAAATCCAAATAGGTTCAAAAAAATCATGATTTTGCAATATTGCTTGCAATTCTTTGAGTGACAAATTACACTTTTCTGCAAATCTCTTTTCTGATAAATTATGACTTTTCATATATTCTTCTATTTTTTGAATTTTTATTGTATTTGCAAATGAAATATCTTTTTTATGTTTTATATTAGACATAACCTTTCTCCTCTTTAAGTCAACTGGTTTGTATAATTATACCGAAACCGATTGGTTTCAGTCAAGTATTTTGAAACCGATTGGTATATAATTTTTGAAAGGAGTTATTATGAAAATTTTTGCTGAGAGGTTGAAGGAATTAAGAGAAGAAGCAAAATTAACAACCAGACAACTAGGTGAAAAACTAGGTTATAGCAATATTGCTATCAGTCGCTGGGAACGTGAGGAAAGAATCCCCAACATTGAAGCTTTGGTTGATATAGCAAAATTTTTTAAAGTTTCTACCGACTACTTGTGTGGATTGGAAGACTAAATACGATTTTTTCACTAATATCTCTATTGTAAGTTATCATAAATCTGTCACCATAATCATTCCAAAAGATCTCATAAATTCCAAGAATTTTTAAATTTCAATTTTTTTGACATTTTTTCTTTGTCTTTTTGAATTTCCGTTTTGTAGATTCTTTCTTTGTTTATTGGTTTTGTCATCAAATAATATCTAAGTTCGTCAAGACAATGGTCGTCTTTTTTTATTGGAACATCGTCATCCCCCCACCAATAATTTTTGAGTTCTCTAATCAAATTCACACAATTTTTAAAAATAAAAAGCCGAGATTTTCCATCGGCAGTCTTGAGATATGACTTCACAACAGAGATTCCAGAAAACAAATCTTTGTTGACCTTTGGATTGACCAAAATTCCGTTGTCATAAAAAAGTTCCACAACATTTTTTTCACTTGCCAGTGTCCTTTGCCCAGCGGCTGAATCAATCAATGCATGCAAAAACCCACGACTGTCTCTTTTCCAATGCAACATATCTGCAATTTCCTTGATTTTCTCTGCATGATATTCCACCGTCTTTTGTGCTGCATAATGTTCTGCCACAACATAAACATTTCCGTCAAAATCGACGGCATAAAAATGTGCGGAAAGCGGATTATGAAGCCCAGGGTCAATCGAGATGTTGTCCTGCCAATCGAGTGGAATGTTGAAAGGTTCAATCACATGCACATTTTCATCAAATTCACTGTAGACCATTCCACCATTTTGCATAAACTTTCCATAACGTCTGCTTTCAATTTCATCAGCCGGCAAACTCTTTGTCATGCTTTCAATCTCTTTTTTTGACAGGAAAGGATTGTCCGCCCATTCCATAGTTTCACACCAAATTTCATCATCGTTTTTTTCATTCAAATAAATTGTGTTATAGACCCAGGTCAAACCCTTAAGTGGCGTCATTGTTCCAAAAATATCTCCACACTTATCCAAAACTCTCATCTTACACTCAAGATAGATGTCAAAAGGTGGTTCCTCGTCAAACCAAACATAATCAAGAGAAGTACCTTGAAATTTTTCTCTTCCTTGGTCACAACTTTTGAAGCCAATCCGACTTATTCCACCGACATCAGACCTGACCAAAATGAAATCAATGATGCCATTTTCTGCACTGTCTTGTCCGCCACTGACCATAACAATTTTCTCAATGTATGAAGCAGGCAGATATTCCAAAATCTTTCGTTGCGCAACATCTCTTTGCACTTGTCTTGAAAGACTGACCACCCACCCTTCCGTGACCTTATTTTTTCTGTATGGATGATTGCCACAAGCCATATACACCACTTCAACCGCACCGCACTCTGTTTTGCCAGAGCGGTTTCCACCAAATACCCAGCGGTTTCGTTTTTTGCACTTGTGAAAGGCAATTTGTTTCTTGTGAACCTTTCCCTTTTTGTTGTAAAAATTGAGTTTGTTTGAGTTATATCTCACATTGATTTCTTTTTCCAATTTCAAAATTTTCTTAACCAAATCTGTGTCCATAAAATCTCCGTAATACAAAAATAAATAAAAAAGCCAACAAAAAGACAAAAATCTTCTATTGCTCTTTTTTCTTTAAGACTTACAATGAAAGCATGAAAAAATTTATGATATTTTTTGTTTTTGCATCATTATTTTTCAGTTTTTGTGTTTGTGATGTCACTTTTGCCGAAAATGAAAGGATATTCTATGCAAAAGTGCAAGGCACTGGTGTCAATCTATGTTCCACCCCAAGTGAAGCATCTGCTCTCTTTGAAATTCCATACTCATATTTTGTGCAAGTCGACTATGTCGTTGACGATTATTACAAGGTTTCATATAAAGATGTGGAAGGTTATGTCAAAAAAGACAAAATCAATCTTATGAGCGGAACTCCACAAACGCCTTATGCAAATGCCACCTACAAACTTTTTGTGCCATATGCCATCTATCAATCTCCATCACAAAATTCCACAAAGGTTGTTGACCTTACTGACACAACCATAACAATTGATTACTATGGCACAATAAGTGGTCAACAAGTGATGAGTGACAACAATGTTTGGTATTATTCCTGTGCCACAGTTGGTGAACAAAAATATTATGGCTATGTTTTTTCGGGTGTGACAGATTATCTTTCACCAATAAATGTCAACTCAGAAATTTTTGACGAAATAAGCGACGATATGCTTGACTCATCTGCGACTGAATTTGCAAGCCTTTCCACTGGCACAAAAATAATGCTAATTGTGTCAATCAGTGTTCCAAGTGTTTTAATTTTGTATTTTTTGATTAAGCCATCAAAAATCATGCAAATATCCAAAAATAAAAAACAGGTCAAGAAAGAAAGCAAGAAAATCAGACATGGAGATTATTTTGAATTTGATGAAAGCGATTTGTAAACCACAATCACATTGACACTGCTTTTGCAAGATATGAATTGGAAAGTTCAAATTCGTCATCTTTTTCGGACAATCTCAAAAAGACATTGTTTATCCACCCTTCATTTTTGAGCATGTTTTCAAGTTTTGTGCCATTATACCCCTTGAGTCTGAGCCTGCAACAAAATCCGTTTTCGGCGTTGATAATTTTTCTGAAGACCGTTCTCATGCTGATGCTGTTTCTCTCTGCAATCTCTTTGCTCTTTATTCCGTCAAAATATTTTTCAATCAAGATTTTTGCACTCTTCTCATCAATATCAGCAAGGGTTTCTTCAATCAAAACTTTAAGATTAATCAGCGTAACTTTTCTCTCCGACAAATCAATAAGTTTTTGTGAAATGGAATAAACATTGTTGTAAAAATAGTTCTGCCCAACGATATTTGAACTGTTCAAAGCACTTTGCATAATAATTTTGTCAATGGCCCCACTAATTCTTTCCAAATATCTGTAAACCGTGAGCAATGTTTTTGTCCAAATCAAATCATTTTTCATTTGTGAAAATCTCCTTTATATCAGTCAACTAATCTTCAAAAAGCATTTTAATTATAAAGATTTTCATAGTCAATTTTTTATGTCAGGAAATTTAATAAATTTACAATATTTTACAATAAAATACAAAAAAGTGACACCATAATGCAGTCAAAAATTCGCTAAAAACTTGTAAAAAAAAGACATTATAATAAATGTCTTAGAATGAAAATTCTAACTTTTTGCAAAATAATTAAAACTTTATATAATAAAAAACAAAAGTTAAAGATAAATAAATTTGACTCGTAATTTTTACCATTTATATAGTATATTTTACATTAAAATTAAAAATAATCCTAAATTGAACCTCTTACTTTTTCACTTTCAAATTATTAATTAATTTCTTTTTCTCATTAATTGTTTTATTAAGTGCAGCCAATTCTTTTTTTAAATTGGATATTTGGACTTGTAGTTCATTATTTCTTCTTAGGGTAATATCAAGATTTAATGTTTCGGATTTTAATTTTCCTATTTGTTCTTGTATATCGAAAGCTTTATTGTTTAATAGCATAATTTCATTTTCAACTTTGTTAATATTTTCTTGTATTTCTTTTTTTAATTTTCTATCATGTTTAATTTGTTCTGCAAGTCCTAAATTGAAAAATTCAAAATGTCCACAATTAATACAAATAAAAGAATCACAATTTATCTTATTTTTTAATACATACGCTGAACTATATCCAACTAATCCGCAATCTACTTCTTTTAAATTTGTTTTTTGCGGAAAATCAACAGGTACTAAGTCTTGGCAACCACATTGACTACACTTCATTTTTTCACCCCCAATGTTTCACGAAATTAATTTACTTCTTGTCTTTTTCTTGTTTGTTTTTCTTTTGTTTTTTTGCAAGTTTTTTCTCTTGTTTCAGTTTTTTCTTCAAAGCCTTGCCTGTAAGTTCAGGTTCTGGCAAACTTTCCTTCAAGAGTTCTGGATTTTCAAGATATTTCAAAAGCAATCTGACACTGTTTCCATAATACAATCCGTCAGCAACTCTTTCGTCCAAAACGAGTCCCAAGTTCATCTGTTTCTCAACACGAACTTCTCCAGAACGATCTGAAACAGGAACATATTGAACTTTTCCAAGTGCGCCAAAAATTGTTGTTGTTCCAAAGTTGTAGAGATGATGATAAATTTTGTCCAGCTTGATGCTTCTCAAATCTGTGATGTAGATGCTTGTGTGGAAAGGGCTTGCATGGATAAGTTTCTTTGGCAAAAAGTTGTGTTTGTCCATAAATCTAACACAAGCCATTGCAAACTTAAAGAGCCAATTTGGAAGTTTGCACAATGCCCCAGCCGTCTTGGTGGTTTCGTGTGTTTCTGCATCTGGTTTGATGTTTTTTGCAATTTCATCGTCCATGATTTTTTTGACCTGATCCAAACTTTCTCGACCAGTGAAATAGAACTTCAAAGTGACCTCTTCACCATTGTCTGTCAATGTTTTTTTGACACTCATGGAAATGGAAATGGTATTTCTTTGATACACAATGCAGTTGTTGACAAATCTGTTTGTCTTTGGTCTTTCATACAACATTCTCACGCATGCTGCTGCCAAAATTTCTGTGTAGGTGTAATGAACACCGTTGTTCTTTTTCTCATTGAGAATAAATTGGTCAAGTTTTTCGCATCTGATTGGCTGTGTGAACATATTGACAGCATCAATACGCTCTGGCATGAAATATGAAATTGCCTTTTCAATGATTTGTAAATCTTTAACCTTTGTTCCGTCACTTCTTTTCTTACACATAATCAACCTCTCCTATCTTCTGGTTTGCTCTTTGGAACAAATCCATTTTTTGCAAATTTTTTTCTTATCAAATTTTTTTCTCTGCCATTTTCGCTTGGCTCATAATAGACTCTGTCTTTCAGTTTGTCCGGCATATATTGTTGCTTGCAATATCCCCCATAATCATGCGGATATTTATATTTTCCATGTCCGTCTTTGTTTGTGCTTGGGTGATTTTTCAAATGATTTGGAACAATGTCTTCCCTTTCATTCTCTGCATCTTGCTGAGCCCTGTGCATTGCCACAAGGACACTGTTGGATTTTTCCGCCTCACAAAGATATATGATTGCATGCGACAAGTTCAGATAACATTCCGGTGGACCATTTTTCTCACAGGCATACATGGCACAGCATGCCATCAAAAGTGCATTGCTGTCCGCCATGCCTATGTCTTCTGATGCATGAGCAATCATACGTCTTGCAATGATAAGTGGGTCAATCCCTGCCTTGAGAAGTCTGTGAGCATAATATAGTGCTGCCTCTGTGTCCGAGCCCCTCAAACTTTTGCAAAAGGCAGACAGATAGTCATAATACATATTTTCATCAATGGATAATGGTCGCCTGTTCAAACATTCCGCCATTGTTTCTTTGTCGATGTGAATGATTTTGTCTTTTCCAATCTTAGTCGATAAAACTGCAAGTTCCAAACTGTTCAAGGCGGTTCTGACATCTCCATTGCACGCAAAAGCCAAAAACTTCAATGCATCATCTTCAATTTGAGTTTTGAAATTTCCAAGCCCCTTTTCCTTGTCAGAAATTGCTCTTCTCAAAACCTTTTCAACATCTTTTTCTGAAACCTTTTTAAATTCAAAAACACTACATCTCGAAACAATCGCTCTTGTCATGCTTGTGTATGGATTTTCCGTGGTCGAACCTATGAAATAGATGTCGCCCTCCTCAATGGCTTGCAAAACACAGTCGCTTTGTGCTTTGCTCCACCTGTGACACTCATCAAGCAGAAGATAGGTGTCTTGTCCAAACATTTGCTTGAGTGAACGAGCTTTTTCAATGACGGCTTTGGCATCAGCAACACCACTTGAAACGGCATTTAATTTTTCAATGTTTGCATGAAGCATTTTTGCAATAATTCCTGCAAGTGTTGTTTTTCCAGTTCCTGGTGGGCCATAAAAAATGCAACTACCAACAGAACCTGTTGATATTGCCCTATACAACAATTTGTTTTTCCCGACAATATGCTCTTGCCCAACAAATTCGTCAAAATTTGTTGCCCTCATTCTTTCAGCAAGAGGAATTCTTTGCTCCATGCTCATGATAGAAATATATTAGCAAAAAGAAACAATGCTTGTCAAAACAATTTAAAAAAATTTAAATAATTTATTGATAAACAACTAATTTCCTTCTCCAAAGGACAACACAATGGGTTCAGAATTGCGAAGCGAATGATTTGTGACTCCATTGATGTTATAGAAAAAAGTTTTTCCAACTCTCAAAAATTTTTCGCTGGAAGAGACCACAAGGATTTTTTTGTAATACTCTCCATTGAAGATTCCAATCTCTCTAACACCTATTTTTTTGAACGGAACAAAAGAAAAATTTTCTCGCCCCTTCACAAACAACTTCTTGAGCGAAACATATTTTTCTTCCAATTCCATGTCTATCTCATTGTTAAGCCAATTAACCCAAATTCGTCTTGGCAAAGTGATGTTGAAAAAATTATCAAACTTTGGTTCTCTTGTCTTTACTCTGACATTGAAAATTTCACAGCATTTCTTGATTGCCATGTCTTTGAATGTCTGAATTTGAGAAAGGTTTTTCAAACAAAATTCGCTATCTCCCAAATTGAAAAAGACAAATTTCTGCTGTTTGCTGTCAATATTCAAATTCATTTTGACATTAATGCAACAAAAAACAGAGTTTTCAAGTCCGTCCACATTTGAAAACGAAAATTCGCAGTTCTTTCCAATGTAATTCAAAAACAATTTTTCTTTTGTAAGCAGATTTTCAACAACAACACATTTGTTCTTTTTTTTGAAATAATAATACCCCTTTCTCAGAGGTATATTGAGTTCCAAATGCATCTTTTTTCCTTTGTCCGATTTGTTTGTGAATTTGACAAAAAAATTGTCTCCATTCAAAACAAATTCGTGATATTCCACCCACACACCATCACTTACAAGATTTTTCCTCAGCACAAATTCTTTGTATGATGGATTTAAAATCTCCCCATTAACTTTGAAAAATTTGTCCTTATAAACCAAATTGTAGTTTGAAGAAGATTGATAGTTGATATTGAGTTTGTTCACCATTTCAACAAAAGAAACAGGACTGTTTTGAGGACTGTAAACAATTGTGTTTTTCATAGTTTTCAATTTTGACTGTTTGACATTTTCAAGACTTGAAGTTGAAAGCAAAAGATTGAATTCTTCTTCCTGTTGAGCCAAAGAAAATGCCTTCAAAAGTCTGTTGTTCATCTGTTTGTCAAACTTGAAAACTGGTTTTTCAACATCAATTCCATTGACAAACAAAACTGTCTTGTCAATCTTATCATCATAAACAACTGGCGCATGAAAACGCACTCGGTTCAAAATTGCATTCTTTGCTTTTTGAATGTATTCGCTTTTTTTCATGATCAAATTATTGACATCACAAAAAATTTTAGACAAAAAAGAATAAAAAATAGGAGAATAATTCTCCCATTCAAATTTCCACAAATGTGGTTTGTCAGCCAGTCTATAAGCCGAGTTCTGTATTTGGCAGTCATCTTTCCAGACTTGTTGTCGCCAACAAGTTCCAGCGGTATTTTTGCTCTCGCGTGAAAGAACGCACATTTGCGAAAGACTTAACCTTGCATCGAGTGGGGTTTACAGAGCAGCGATTGTTACCAATCACCCGGTAGGCTCTTACCCTACCTTTCCACCTTTACTGAGATTTTCCCAGAAGTCTATTTCTGTTGCACTATCCTTGAAGTCACCTTCACCAGTCGTTAACTGGCACCCTGTTCTTTTGATGCTCGGACTTTCCTCTCTGTGTTCATCACAAACACACAGCGACCACCTGGCTGACTGACTGAACCATTATAACACAGCAAAATTTGTTTGTCAATTTCAAAATTAGATATCCATTTTAAAACAAACAATTCTATTAACTTCGTGAAAACCAACTGATTCATGAAATTTGACGCTGATATCATTGGAAACTTCGCAATCACTGGCAAATTCTGTGCAACCTTTTTCTTTTGCCCACTTAATTGCCTTTTCAACAAGCATTTTTCCAACACCAAAACTTCTGTATTCAGGTTGCAGAAAAATACCTTCCAAATAACCAACATTATTTGTCTTGCAACCTTCCACATAGTCATGTCTTATTTCAACATGTGCGAATCCAATAACATTTTTGTTTTGATCGTATGCCAAAAACACTACAGCATCATCATCTTTCAACAAATTGTGAAAATCCTCATGCAAATCTTCACCAGAATTATAGAGTTGTTTGGCAAACTGCACCAAAAAATCAATATCATCTTCAATAGCAATTCGAATTTTTATTTTCATTATAATCACCCAAAATTAAAAATCTGTTTAACTCTTCCCTGTTTGTCCACACTGAAACCTTGCATAATCCCATCTTGAGACACCTTGATCGCAACACCATATTTGGCCATAGTGGTTGTCGCAGCAAGACGACCACCTCCTTGACTGCCGGCTTCGATTTTGATAATTGCTCCAACAGCAATGATTGTTCCATCATAATCCACAATTGTTGCACCATCAACAGAAGTCATTTCTTCCACGAGTTTTCTGTCAAGTTCAAACAATTTTTTGCCCGCAACAATCTTTCTTATTGACATGGTTTTTGTGTAATGATTTTTATTCAAAAAATCTTCATAAGTCAAACTGAATTTGTCAATAATCTTTTTTGCGTTGGCAATGTTATAAAGTTTTTCTGCTTCTGCAAGTTCCAAGTCTTTTTTCATGTTGAAATGTTCTTCGGAAATTATGTCAGCGGCATCAATATGGTTCAACGCATCAAGAGTTTTGTCCTTGTTGATGTAAACCAAACAGGCTCCTTTGTATGCAAAAGAACAATCAAGCGCCGTGTTGTAGATTGCTCTTCTGATTTGTTTTGCAGTGTATGACACATTGTTTTGCAAAAGCCTGATAACCTCGTCATGAGAATAAACACACCAATCGCCATTTCTTTTGGCAAAGACAAGTTGTCTTGAAAAGAAAATCAAAATATCTCCTTTCTCTGTCAAGACAATTCCAATTCTCTTGTCATTGCACACTCTTGCCAATCTGTCAAAAACATAAGGTGAAATTGTCGGCACTGATTTTGGGTTTTTCAAATTCATATATCCAAGAAGGATTCCACTCTTGTCAAACTCAATAAATGAAGACACTCCATCTGTGAACAAAGCAAAAAAGTCTTTGTTTAAAACTTCACTATAGTGCACTGGGTTTGTGCTGTCAGAATTGACACCAAGATTGACCATAATGCCAAGTTTTACAGTCGCCCCTTCATATGTTCTTGATGCCCATTTTTCCAAATCGTTAATGATTCCCAAAACGGTTTCACTTCCATTTTCAGTCAGACTTTCAACCAATGCTTTTTCAATTGCCATGTCTTGAAGTTGTCTAAGATACATTTTGTCTTCAATATTCAGGTTTGAAATGTTTCCAATTTCGTGAATAATTGCACGGATAAGGTTCACCTCAAAAGACTTAAATGGCTGTCCACGTTTCAAAATGATACGATAATCATCAAGTTTTGTAGGTTTCAAAAGAATGGAATTTCCTTTGCCAAGTGCAACTTCCAAATCTCTTTGAGAAGATTCAATTTCGCCAGCAAGAAAAGAGCCTGTGAATAATGGGACAATAAGTTTTCCAACAATATCATAAAATTCCGTTTTATCCATAGTCCCCTCCCCACAAAAATTTGAAGTCACATCAAAAAAATCTAAAACAATCCCTACAAAAACAAAAAAGATGCGATTTTAGTTATAAATATATATACATTTAATGATAAAATACTATCAAAAACCTGTCAAGCAAAATCAATCAATTTTTTTGAAAAGTTTTATCTTTTTCAGATTTATCCTCGTTCTTTTCTGGTGTATGCTCACTTTTCTCAAATTCTTCTTTGATAACTTTCAATGTTTTGTTTTCAATCCTTGAAATGTAGGACCTAGAAATTCCAAGTTCTTGAGCAACTTCCTTTTGCGTTAAGGCTTTTTCACAGTCAATACCATAGCGTAATTTGATGACCGCCTGCTCCCTTTTGTCAAGTTTTGTTGCAATGATATTCTTGATTTTTTGCATGATCAAATTGTTTTCAACTTGAGAAAAAATTTCCTCATCATCTGATGCGAGAACATCTTTAAGTTCCAAATCTTTGTCTTCATCATTATTGCTTGTCAAACTGTTTAATGAAACAACATTTTTATGCTTTTTGTTTGAACGAATAAGCATCAAAATTTCATTGTTTATGCACCTTGCTGCATACGTTGAAAGTTGAACTTTTTTGCCATAATCAAAAGTGTCAATTGCTTTGATAAGACCAATTGTTCCGACAGACAACAAATCATCTGCTTCAAGAGAATAAGTATATTTTTTAACGATATGTGCAACAAGTCGCAAATTGTGACTGATAAGTTTGTCTCTTGCTTTCATGTCTCCTTGTTTCATTTTTTCAAATGCTTCTTTTTCTTCCTCCAAAGAAAGAGGTTTTGGAAACCCCTGCACCGTGTTGACATAATTTGTAAAGACACAAATACGACTCAAAAAATAGGCAAAACTTTCAAAAATCATAAACTCTCCTTAGCGATGTTACAATATATGTTGAAATTTGTAGAATTTTGCCAAAAAAATTTAATAAAATGTGCTATTGACTATCAAAACGATTTTTGATATAATACAAAAATATAGAGGAAGGTGAAAAATGAAAGTTATAAACTTCAAAAATTCAAATTATTACAAAAGAATGAAACAAGAATCAAACCAAACATTTTTGATGCAAGTTGCTGATGTGATAGAAAAAAATCTTAATGAAAGAATTTCTTTTGGCTTGAGAAAAGACTCAGAAGGAAAACCTGTTTTTTGTTTGACAATGAGCAATAGATTTATTTTGCCGGATTTCTTGGAGTCATTCGCAACAAACGAAATTGTAAGTTTTTTGATTGAAGAAAGCAAAAACGTAAAAAGCAAAGCAGAAAAGATTATGCTTGAAGCATTTGCCGAAATGTACCAAGAGGCAACAATAAAAAGAACAACCGAACTTAAGAGACATCTAAATCAAGAAGAAGTTGTTGCAATTGGACAATATTTCAAAGAACATCCAGAATTACATTTGGAAGACCTTTCCAAAATTGAATTTCATGATGAATTGCTTGAAATCTACAACAATGTGGAAATCGTCGAAAAATTTCCAGTAAAAATTGAATATGAAAATTTGAAAAACTATCAATGCCTCCTGCCTGACACTCAAAGAGAACTATCTTCCCAACTCAACAAATTGTTTGCAAATTTGACTTTTGGAGTTTTTGTCCCTCCAGCAGATGACTCTCATTTCATATTGAAAGGCTTTGCTTTTGACGACAGCAATCCGTATATGAAAGGTCTGATCCTTGGTGTAATTGAACAATATGTTCAAGAAGAATTGCATAGCAACAAATTGTCAGAAAAAGAAAAAGTGCTTCTGTGTGTTTTCAATTCAATGGTTGAAGATTCAATTACAAACAACAAAAGCTATTCAAGCAAAAGAATGACTCCATATGAAATGTCTGTTGTTTGCAATCCAGGAACAAAACCAACAAACATACGTAGAGACGGCAAAGACGATAAATAAATCACAAAAAAACAAGCATATGTCAAATTTGACAAGTGCTTTTTTCTTTCAATTATGTTGCATATTACCACAATATGTTGTGTATTATGCAACATTTTAATTGAATGTCAATACAATTCATCAACAAATTCTTTTGGATTGAATTTGTCCAAATCATCAACAGTTTCACCTGTTCCAACAAACACAACAGGAAGTTTATATTCCTTCTCAATGGCAATAATGACCCCACCTTTGGCAGTTCCATCAAGTTTGGTCAAAACGATGCCATCTATTTTGCAATATTCATCAAATGCATGAATTTGAGAAAGTGCATTTTGTCCTGTTGTTGCATCAAGAACAATGAAGTTATATTTGTGAGCCTCTGGATATTCTCTGTCAATAATCTTTTCAATCTTTTGAAGTTCTGCCATAAGGTTTGTTTTTGTGTGAAGTCTTCCTGCTGTATCAACCAACAAGACATCTGTGTTGTTTGCTTTTGCACTCGCAATTCCATCAAAAACAACAGCCCCAGCATCTGCTCCTTCAGCATGCTTGATTATTCTCGTTTTTGTTCTCCCAGCCCATTCAGAAAGTTGAGATGACGCAGCTGCTCTGAAAGTGTCACCCGCAACCAAGGTCACACTCTTTTTCTGATTTTTGAAATAGTTTGCGAGTTTTCCAATTGTCGTAGTTTTTCCAACACCATTCACTCCGATGATGGTGATGATTGCCGGATATTCAATTTCAATCTGTGGAGCATCTTCAAAATATCCTTGAATGATTTCTTTCAAAAGGTCTTTGACTCCATCTGCTTTTCTGATTTTGCGTTTGTGACATTCATCTCTCAACTCTTCAACAATTTCCATTGAAGACTTAACGCCAATATCACTAGAAATCAAAACATCAGTCAAATCGTCAAAAAGTTCGTCATCAACTTCTCCATGACTTAAAAGAGCATCAATTTTGCGATTGATTGCATCTCTTGTCTTTTTCAGAGCATTACCTATTTTTTTAAAAAGTCCCATCAAATCTCCTTTTAGTTTCCTTGTTCTGCTTGTTTAATAGCATCTGCAAGTTTAACAGAAACAATCTTAGACACACCTTTTTCTTCCATTGTGACACCATAAAGACAATCTGCAAGTTCCATTGTAGGCTTTCTGTGAGTGATAACAATAAATTGCGTTGTCGAAGAAAGTTTTTTCAAATACATAGCAAATCTTTCGATGTTCGCATCGTCAAGAGCCGCTTCGATTTCGTCCAAAAGTGAGAATGGCAATGGCTTCAATCTCAAAATTGAGAACAACAAAGCGATTGCAGTCAAAGTCTTTTCTCCACCACTCAAAAGTGAAAGTTTGTTCGCTGCCTTTCCTGGCAGTTGAACCATGATTTCAACACCAGCATTAAGAGGATCTTCCGCTTCTGTAAGTTCCAATCTGGCATTTCCACCCCCAAACAATTCTCTGAAGACAACCTTGAAACTGTCGTTAATCTTTTCAAATTCGTCATTAAATTTGGTCAACATCTCATTTGAAAGGTCTTTGATAATCTTAACCAAATCTTCTTCTGCTTTCTTCAAGTCGTCGGATTGAGTTGTCATTTTATTGTATCTTTCAAGCAATGTTGAACAATCTTCAATCGCATGAACATTGACATAACCAAGAGCAGAGATATCTTTTTTCAATTTGTTGATGCTTATAAGCGCTTCCTTAATCTCAAAGTCTGGACGCCTAAATTCCAAGCAACCTGAATAAGTCAAACTGTATTCTTCATAGATTCTCTCTTGCATAGCCTCAAGTTCTGTGTCAACCTTTGCCAGATTTGCTTCTTCGCGATATTTTTTGTCATTAACTTTGGAAATTTCTTCCATTGTGACTGTTTTGTTTTCGTCCAACTTCTTAATACTTGCAGAGATGGCAACCTTGCTGTTTTCAAGATTTTCTCTATCTTTTCTGATCTTCTGCAAATTGTCCTTTGCAAGTGAAGGTTTTGCATTTTCAATCTGAACCCTAATCATTTCTTCTGCACTTGCAATAAACTTTTCGTTCTCTGCCAAGTGAGATTTCAAAGATTCAATATTGGAAAGTTGTTTGTCTTTTTCAAGCAAAATTCTGTCCAAATCTTCCTTCAAAGCCTTGATTTGTGCTTCACAAGATGCAATTTCAACTTTGACCGTTGTCATGTTGGAAACAATCTCATCTCTTTCCTTTCTAATTTGGTTGTAATGCTCTTGTTTTTGCTTAATCAAAAGGTCTGCATCTTCTTTGTTTCCACTCAAAGCATTTTGAACCAAATTGGTTTGTGACAAATCTTGTTCAATCAACTTCAATTTGTTGGAAACAGAAGTTTTTTCCATTTCATAAACATTCTTTTCGTCTTCAAGTTCTGCCAAATCCTTGTTGATTGCTTCAAGTTTTTCTTGCTCTTTTGCCAAGTTGATTTCAAGTTCGTTTTTCTGATCAAGAATTTGCTTTTCACTCGATTTTGAGGCATTTAAATCGACTTTAAGATAGTCTATCTTATTTTTCATTTCATATTCTTTTCGAGTTAAAGCATCAATTTCAGTTGCAAGTGTTTCAATCTCTCTTTGGCGAGAAATCAAATTCACAACTTCACTACGCTTGCTTCCACCAGTAAGTGAACCTTGTGTGCTGACAACATCCCCATCAAGTGTGACAATCTTGAAAGAAAATCTGTTGTCTCTCGCAAGGTCAACAGCCGTTGCCAACGTGTCAACCACAACAGTGCCTCCAAGCAAGTTGCTGATGACATTGTCAATTTTCTTGTCATAAGAGATAAGTTTGCTTGCAACTCCAAAAACGCCCTTCTTTCCAGCAATGCTTCTTTCGTCCATATCACGTCTACGCATACTGCTGATAGGCAAGAATGTTGCACGACCAAATTTGTTTTCTTTCAAATATGCAATCAAGTCCTTTGCCCCATCTTCATTGTATGTAACAATGTTTTGGACAGCATTTCCAAGAGCAACTTCAATTGCAGTTTCAAACTGAGCAGGAACTTTGATAAGAGAAGCAAGAACGCCAACCATTTTACTGCTGAATGCTGAGTTCTTTTCACTTTCTTTCAAAATTTTTCTAACACTTTGAGCATAACCTTCATATTCAGCTTGCATCTCAGACAAGAGTTTTCTTCTGTTTTCATAAACCTTAACCTGAGTAATCAAGTTTGCTCTCTCAGTTTCCAGTTCTGCAATATCTCTTGTAGTGACAAAAATACGCCCAGAAATTTCTTCCTGCTTGTTTTTTATCTCTTGAAATTGTTTTGAAGTCTTGTCAATCGTCTCTTTGCTTGCTTGACTCAAATTTTTGATGTTGGCAATTTTTTCTTCGACATCTTTTAAGTTTTTCTCAAGATTTTCTCTGTTTTGAACAAGAAGATTTCTTTCTGTTTCAAGTCTTGAAACATTGCTCTTGACATCAGAAAGCGAACCAAGAGTTTCAATGATTTTTTGTTGTGATTCTCCTGTTTCTGTTTCACTCAAAGACATCTCATCAACAATTTGCAAGTGCTTTGCTGATAAGTTTTCATAAGTTGTGTTCAAAACATTCAAACGTTCTTGAAGTCTTGTTTTTTCTTCATTTTTTGCTTGTTCCTGTTCTTCACAAGTTTCAATCACTGTCTGAGCATTGGTCAAATCAAGATTGATTCTGTCGTTCTCTTTTTGTGTGTAATTGATTCTCTCACGAGTTACTTTTGTTTCTCCTTCTTGCTTTTCAAGTTCAACAGTGAGTCTCAAAAGTTCATCATTCAAAGAAGCAATTTCTTTGTCATAAGCCGACAATTTGTCCATTGCTTCGGCATATTCACGAGTGATGTTGTCCAAATCGGTTTGTCTTGCAAACATTTCTTCGTCAATAGCCTGCAATTTTGCATTGATTTGTTCTTTAACTACGCTGGCATTTTCATATTGATAAATGTAGGCATTGACTTCCAAATCTTTAAGTTGCCCTTTGTATTCAAGATATTTTTTTGCATCTTCCGCTTGCTTGCGAAGAGGCCCCATTTGCCTGTCAATTTCGCCACGAATGTCGTCAATACGCACCAAATTGTCGCGAGTTCTTTCAAGTTTTCTTTCCGCTTCATCTTTTCTTGATTTGAATTTTGCAATTCCTGCCGCCTCTTCAAACATGGCACGACGCTCTTCTGGTTTCTCGTCAACAATTTCGCTAACCTTGCCTTGTCCAATGACAGAATAACCATTCTTTCCGATACCACTGTCAAACAAAAGGTCGGTTATGTCACGCAAACGACAAGTGTTTTTGTTGATTTGATATTCACTTTCGCCAGAACGATAAAGTTTTCTTGTGATTGAAAGTTCATCATAGGCAATGTTGAAAAATCTGTCAGTGTTATCAAAAGTCAAAGTAACTTCACAATATGACAAACTTTTTCTCTTTTCTGTTCCCTTAAAAATAACGTCCTGCATGTTATCTCCACGCAAAGACTTGGCACTTTGTTCACCAAGCACCCAACGAATAGCATCAGAAACATTGCTCTTGCCACAACCGTTTGGTCCAACAATAGCAGTAAATCCACCATTAAATTCAATAACCGTTCTGTCTGCAAATGATTTAAAACCAATCATTTCAATTTTTTTGAAATACATATTCCCACCTTAAGGACCCAATAAAAGTTATATTTTAATAATCGTAATCAGTCCACAAATAATTTATTCAACGCCACATACGCACAGTTTTGTTCTGCTTTGGTTTTGTCTTTTCCATATCCCACAGCAATCAAATCTTCATCCATAAAGAACTTTGCTTCAAAATATTTCCCCACTTTGACAGTTTCATATTTCATCGTGCACTTGAAATTTGCTTGCACAAGTTCTTGCAGTTGAGATTTGTAGTTGTCATTTTTCGCATCTTCAAAAGTGTCAATGTGAAGTTTTTCAATAATGAAATTCCTTGCCGTATCCAAATCGCTGTCAAGATATATCCCAGCAATAATTGATTCAATGACATCACCTTTGATTGCTGAAGTGATTTCATTGTTCAAACTTTTTCCAGCAATAACCTCTTCCGCCAAACCCATTTCATCAAAGCATGCAGCCAAATAGTCTTCAGATACAAAATGAGACCTCAAAACTGTAAGTTCACCTTCTTGTTTATCACAATGCTTAAAGAGATATTCTCCAACCAAGAAGTTCAAAATAGAATCACCCAAAAATTCCAATCTTTGATAATTTTCTTTTGACTTAGAAGGATGTGTCAAAGCACGTTTTAAAAGGTTTTTATTTTTAAAAACATAGCCTATTTTTTCGTCAACCATTTGCGACCTCAATCTTCTTTGTCATTTCGCCAACCATAGCTTCAATTTTTTCATTCAATTTGTTTTCATGGAGCTTGATCACCTGCATAATTGATGCACAAATGTTATCTCTTCCACATGAGCCATGGTTTTTGACAACAAGTTTTTTGCAACCCAAAAATGGTGCTCCACCATGTTTGTTGATGTCAAGTTTTGCTTTCAATTTTTTGAACACTTTGCCCATGAAAAGATAGCCAATTTTTGCAGAAAAACTTGCCTTGATTTCTCTCTTCAAAACAGACAAAATTCCACTTGCCGCGCCTTCAACACCTTTCAAAAGCACGTTTCCAGCAAAGCCATCTGTGACAATGACATCAACATCACCTGACATAACTTCTCTGGCTTCTGTGTTTCCAATGAAGTTGATTGGCAACTTTTTCATAAGTGGATATGTTTCTTTTGTAAGCTCATTTCCCTTATGTTCTTCCGCACCATTATTCAAAAGTGCAACTCTTGGTTCTTTAACTCCTTCAACAATGGAATAATAAGCAGAACCCATGATTGCA
The DNA here is from genome assembly GCA_944372585.1 of uncultured Clostridia bacterium. Classification (GTDB taxonomy): domain Bacteria; phylum Bacillota; class Clostridia; order Christensenellales; family UBA1242; genus Caccovivens. The sequence goes on along the minus strand of CALVZQ010000005.1, from coordinate 86,671 downwards.
AAATGCAACAAGTTTTCACTTTTGCAATCAACATTTGCACCGCTGTCAATAATTATGACATCTGTGTCTTTTTTAGTTGGCAAAATCGGAGCAAGAGCAGGACGAGAAATTCCTTTGATTCTCCCAATCTTCATAATTGCACCCGAAAGGATCGCACCTGTACTTCCTGCAGAAACAAGACCAACAACATCAGAATCTTCTTTCAACAAATCAAAAGCCTTAACCAAAGAAGAATCTTTCTTTTGACGAATTGCAATTGTTGGGACATCATCATTGGTTATGACATCATTTGCATGCACAATTTCAATTCTGTTTGTCCTTCCATTCAAAATTTCTTTAATTTTTGTTTCATCACCAGTCAAAACAACTGTCAAATCCTTGTTTTTTTCAACTGCAAGAACTGCACCTTCAACAATTTCTAATGGTGCATTGTCTCCACCAAAAGCATCAACAACAACTTTCATAAATCACCTCAACAAAAATTCATTAAAAGTTCCATATCAAGCAAAAATATTAAAGAGCAAATTTATACACTAAACCACTATTACTATAACAAAAGACAGCGGCAAAAGTCAAAAGAAATAGAGGATTTAAACACTTTTTTTGCTTAGCTCTTGATGAAATATGAAATAAAAAAATCTATCATTTCTGATAGATTATTTTTTTGAATTCTTTTTATCCTCAACAACAGTTTTGTTTTTGTATGTTCCACAATTTTTGCAAACAGTATGAGGTTTTTTAAGTTCGTGACATTTTGGGCACTCAACAAGTGTTGGAGCCTCTGCCTTGAAGTTTGCAGAATTTCTTGTGTTTCTTCTCTGTTTTGAGACTTTACCCTTTGGAACAGCCATTTTTCTTCTCCTTTTAGTAATTTTTTAAGTGTATGACAATTCAGTCACATTAACTTACCACAAAAAGTGCAAAAATTTAACTTTTTGTCAACTTTTGATTACATTTGCTTGTATATTCTATCTCATTTAAAAACATTTGTCAAGTTATATTGCGAATTTTTCCGAAATTTTAGTCCACTAACATGATTATTTCTTCAAATTCTCCACAACCGCCTTAGTTTGTCTTGCAATCATAAGTTCTTCATCAGTTGGAATGACATAGACCTTGACCTTTGATGTTGGTTTTGAAATCAGACAAATTTCCCCTCTTTTGAAATTTCTGTTTGCTTCAACATCAAAATCGACACCCATAAATTCCATATCTTTCATGATTTCTTCACGGATTTCATCTCTATTCTCGCCAGTTCCTGCAGTGAAAACAATGACGTCAACCCCACCAAGGGCAGCAGCATATGCACCAATATATTTCTTAATTCTGTAAATAAAGCAATCAACTGCAAGTTCTGCTCTTTCATTGCCATTCTTGACTTCGGCCTGAACATCACGAATATCACTTGAAATACCACTTATGCCCAAAAGTCCAGATTTTTTGTTGAGAATATTGAGCATTTGCTTAATATCCAGCCCTTCTTTGTCCATAACATATTCCAAAATTGCAGGATCCAAGTCACCACTTCTTGTTCCCATGATCAAACCTTCAAGAGGTGTAAGTCCCATTGAAGTGTCAACACATTTTCCATTTTTGATTGCTGCAAGAGATGCCCCATTTCCAATGTGACAACTGATTATGTTCAATTTGTCTGCTCCTTCAATTTGTTCAACAGTTCTTGTGATATATTCATGACTTGTTCCATGGAAACCATATCTTCTGACTCCATATTTTTCATACCATTCATATGGAGTTGCATAAGTGTACGCTTTCTTTGGCATGGTTGCATGAAAAGCAGTGTCAAAAAGTGCAACATTTGGAACTTTTGGCATAACTTTCATACATGCTTCAATTCCTGAAATGTTTGCAGGCATATGAAGTGGTCCAAGTGGTGTCAATTTCTTCAAGTTTTTCATAACTTCATCATCGACCAAAACCGCTTTGCTATAGATTTCTCCACCATGAAGAACTCTGTGCCCAACAGCTCCAATTTCGTCCAAAGACTTCAAACTTCCAATTTTTGGATCTTGAAGAACTTTCAAAACAAGTTCCAAAGATTCTGAATGGTTGCTGAGTTTTTGTTTGTAAGTGTATGCCTGTCCATTGACTTTATGTGTCATCATCGAACCTTCAAGTCCAATTTTTTCAACACTACCTTTTGCAATAACTTTTTCCGTTTCCATATCAAGAAGTTGATATTTGAGTGAAGAACTTCCTGCGTTGATAACCAAAATTTTCATTATTTATTTTCTCCTTTCTTTTCTTTTTCTTCACATTGAAGTGCAGTAAGCACACTCACCATGACAATGTCGTTCACAGAACAACCTCTCGACAGGTCGTTTACCGGTTTCCTAAGCCCCTGCAAAATTGGCCCAACTGCGTTGAGACCACCAACATATTGCATCATTTTGTAGCAAATGTTCCCTGCTTCAATGTTTGGGAAAATCAAAACATTTGAATTCCCTTTCAAAGGACTGCCTGGGCATTTGTGTTCTGCAACTCTTGGAACCATTGCAGCATCAAATTGCAATTCTCCGTCACAAACGATATCTTTTTCTTTCTTTTTGAACTTTTCGTATGCTTGTCTGACCTTGTCAATGTTTTCGCTCTTGGCACTTCCCTTTGTGGAATAAGACAAAAATGCCACTCTTGGAGTCAAACCAAATTGTTGTGCACTTTTCGCACTTTGAGAAGCAATTGCCACCAGTGTGTCAGCATCTGGATTTTCCAAAACACCACAATCGGACAAGATGACTGCTTCGTTCTTCAAAAATTTGTTTTTTCCATACATCAAGAAAAAAGATGAAACTGGATCTTTCTTGTTTTTTGCCTTGATGATTTGAAGAGCTGGACGAACTGTTGTTGCCGTTGAGGCTTCCGCTCCCGCAACCATTCCATCTGCATATCCACATTCAACAAGAAGTGTGGCAAAGTAGTATGGGTCTTTTTCAAGTTCGTCTGCCTGCTCCATTGTCATGCCTTTTTCTTTTCTTTTTTCATACAAAGTTTTCACAAGTTTAGCTCTGTCTGGAAAGGTCACAGGATTGACAATGTCAAAGTGTTCAAAAATTTTGTCCCTAAGAATCAAAGCACTTGCATCACCAACAAGCAAGACTTTGACAATTTTTTTCTTTTGCAAAAATTTGACCGCTTCCACTGTTCTGTCAGAAAAACTAACTTCAGGGAAAACAATTGTCTTTTGTCTCTTTTTTGCTTCATTAACCAATTTGTCAATATTAAACATAATTTCTCTCCAATTCTTTTTTCATAAAATTAAAAATAAAATAATAACATCAAATCAAAACAAATCTTCACGCATGAAGATTTGAACAAACAATCAAAAGTTTTGCAACTTTCATTAATAATTATAAGAAATCTACAATGCAAAGTCAAACAAAAAAGGAGGACATTTTGAAATTTTCACGCAATAAAAACACAAGTTTTGCATATATGTTTTTCACAATTTTGATTTTATATTTTTTGCTTTGCATGATTTTGCAACCAGCCAAATTTATCTCTCAATCCCTAAATGGAATAAGTGCCTGGGCATTTAATGTTTTGCCCAGTGTCTTGCCATTTATGTTTTTCACAAAAGTTTTATCATCTTTGGACTTCATGCCAAAACTTACAAATCCATTTTCAAAAATAAGCCAAAAGATTTTCAAAGCGCCACCCATTTCCATGTATGCATTTGCGATGGCAATTTTATCTGGCTATCCCGTCGGCTCAAAAATGGTTGCAGACCTTTATATGCAAGGAAAAATTTCAAAAGAAGATGCTTTCAAAATGTCTTCATTTTGTTCGACCTCTGGTCCCATGTTCATAATTGGTGCGGTCGGGATTGGAATGTTCAACAGTTCAAAAATTGGATACATTCTCTTTCTAAGTCATATCATTGGGGCAGTGTTGAACGGAATCATATATCGAAATTTCAAATTGAGAGAGAAAGATTCAACAAACAACCTTCCAAATAATGATAACAACACCCAAAAAACTCAATTCAACCTTTCGGAGATTGTGCTAAATTCCACACTTTCCATTTTGTCTGTCGGTTGCATCATAACGATTTTCTTTATTGTGATTGAATGTTTTTCGCCCATTTTATCACTTCTCCCAAACAACATTGCCTACTTTTTTGAAGGGTTGATTGAAATAACAAAAGGTTGCATTGATTTGTCCACTCTTTCAAACAAATCTCTTGCGATCGCACTTTGCTCATTCACGATAAGTTTTGGCGGAATTTCAACAATCTTGCAATCAATAACCATGCTTTCAAATCTTCAAATGCCAATCAAATTTTTCACATTGCAAAAATTTTCGCATGCTTGCCTGTCTTTGATTGTCACAATGATTTTGCTCATTTTTGTTCCTATTTAAAAAAATTAAATTTAACAAAAAAAAGAAGATGACTAACTCATCTTCATAATTTCTTCTCTTGCAAGTGCATCACAACGATTGTTGTTTTTGTTGTCACTATGACCTTTGACTTTGACAAATTCCACATCAAGTCCTTCCATTGCAGCGAGCAATCTTTGCCATAAATCTTTGTTCTGAACTGCCCCTTTTCCGCTTGTCTGCCAATTGTTTTTTTGCCATTTTTCAATCCAATTTTGATTGAATGTATTGACAACATAAGCACTGTCACTGAAAACCTTGACTTTGTTTCCATTTTTAACACTTTCAAGCCCCATAATCACAGCCATAAGTTCCATGCGATTGTTTGTAGTTTCTTTCTCTCCGCCAGACAAAACTTTTTCTTTCCCTTTGAAAGACAAAATTGAAGCCCAGCCACCTGCTCCAGGATTTCCAGAACATGCACCATCTGTGTAAAGAACAACACAATCTTCATCGTCTTCGCAAAGTTCTTCAACATGTTCGTTTTCACATTGGATTTTCAGTTTGGCACACGCCTCAGCCATGTCAATTTTCGAACCAGAAAGTGTTGGAAAAACCTTTTCTCCATCATCTGTCTTTCTTGGCAAAATGTGAAAATGAACATGAAAAACAGATTGTTCTGCAGCTTTTCCACAAGCATTCAAAATGTTGAAGCCATCAAAACCACAATCTTTCACATAGTGCGTTCCGATTTTTTTGCAGGTTTCCATAACTCTTGACAAAGTCTTGTTGTCACAGGTCATCACATTTTCATAGTGTTTTTTTGGAATGACCAAGGTGTGCCCATAAATATCATTTGAAATATCCAAAAAAGCCAAACAAAAATCATCTTCATAAATTTTGTAACTTGGCATTTCTCCATTTATTATCTTACAAAAAATGCAATCTTTCATAATATAACTCCCAATCCTATTTTAGAGTAAAAAAAGAAAAAGACCAAACGAATTGGACTTTTTCTGAAAAATCTTTGATTTTAATAAACCCTATAACTTGCAATAGCCAAGACTTTTGGTCCAGTGTGAGTTGCAATAGAAAGAGCCAAAGCATCAACAAAATCAAGTTCAACATTTGGAAATGTTTTTCTGATTTCTTCAGCAAATTCTTTTGCGTTTTCTTCATTCAAAGTGTGAGCAACGGCCAATTTCATCTTGCCTTCATTAACCAAACTTCTGAATCTTCCTTCAAGGTCCTTTTTCATTGCGTCCAACATTTTTGATTTTGCGCTTCTGATGTTCATGACTTTGGCATATTGGTCAAGTTTTCCACCTTGAATTTGAAGAACTGGTTTGATGTTTAAAACTGTTCCAATTGCAGCGGCCGCTGGAGTTATTCTTCCACCTTGTTTGAGATATTTCAATGTGTCAACAACAAGATAGATTGAAGAATCCAAAGCCGTTTCTTCCAAATACTGTTTGATTTGCTTCGCATTTTTCCCGTCTTTAACCATGTTGACAGCATCAACGACTGATGCTTTCATTGTGACAGAGACTCTTTTGTTGTCAACAACTTGAACTCTGCCACCAAACTGTTCGGCAAAACTTGTTGCTGTTTCACAACTTTGACTGAGTCCACTCGACATTGGAATATGCACAATCTCATCATATTCTTTCAAAATGTTCTCCCACAAAGCAACAATGTCATTTATGTTTGGTTGTGATGTGGTTATTCTTGTTCCGCTTCTTTGAATTTCATAAAATTTGTCATTCGTCAGACTTACGCCTTCATAATAAATTTCTCCATCAATAATAAATGGCATTGGAACAACATAAATCCCCAATTTGTCTGCTTCTTCTGGTGAAATTCCACTGTTACTGTCAGTGACGATTGCAACTGTTTTCATTTTCTCTCCTCATTAAGTAAAATTTTTCCGAAGTGATTATATCATATTTTGTTTGTCATTTCAAAGCAATTTTCGCCCCTTACAGCAAAAATCTATTGTTTGAATCATGATTTCCAAAATGTCCAGAAGACACGCAACACATCTTTTTTCGTTGGTGAATCTATAATTTATTTCAATTTGGATCGTCCAAATTCCACAACTTTGTGATATTGCTCCAGAAACTGTATCAGCATCTCCATTGAATGGGTTGTCAACTGCAACCTTGAAATTTCTTTGATTGAAACCATGCAAAAGAAAATCAAACAATTTCTCATCTTTCATAATGTTTCGCCCAAAATTTGTCCCCAAATTGATGTCAATTTCTCGCGACTTTTTCATGCCATGAAAATCAATGAGATATTTGATGTTATGTTGCTTTATGTAACGTTTTAGTTCTTCTTTATATGGTGAAATTGCATCAAAATTTGCATCGTCATTGCAATTTTTTGTTTTTGCAATCAAATGTGCATTGGTCCTTTTTTGAAGTTCAAGAGCGAGCGACAAAGAACCTGGTTCTGCATATTTTGGTTGCCCAAGTCTGACCTGCGAAACTCCATGCGGTGAAGAAATTATCAAAGGGATTTGCCCTTCAACAATGACAAAACTTTTTTCAGAATTTTCTTTCAAAAACCTTTTTCTTCTTTTGACGAAGTCAGAAAAATTGAAATCCTTCAACATATCTTCGCCATGAATTTTTGCATAATCGCAATATTTTGATTTACAAAAATTTCGATAAACAGTCAAAAGATTTTTGTCCAAATATCTCAGCGCCCAGCGTTCCAATCCAACAGGAACACCATAAAACGCTTCAGCAATTGAACAAGTTATGCAAGCAATTGTGTCACTGTCTCCACCAATTGAAATTGCCGTTCTGAGAGCATCTTCAAAAGAATCAGAAATCAAAAAACAAAAAATGGCCTGTGGAACTGAATTTTTGCAACTGACGTCAAAACGATATGATTTCACCAGTTTCTCATAATCAAAGTTGAGTTTGTAATAATTTTTCTCAATTTCTTTTTTGATTTCTTCTTTGCTTGCACCATTCAATGCCATAAAAACAGAAACTGCAACCGCTTCCGCTCCCGTGATGGCTTCAACATGATTGTGGCTCAAGATGGTGACTGCTCTGCTCATCTCTTTGAGTTGCTCTTTGTCTTTTGCAAAGTAGGCAAGTGGAGAAACCCTCATGGCTGCCCCGTTTCCAAAACTTTGATATGGCATTGGGTCTTTGAGCCATTCATAGAACATTTCTCCATAGCCGACAACATTATTTGCCATATAAATTCGACCAAATTCCAAAAGGCATTTTTTTGCCTCTTTTTGCAATTTGGAATAGTCCCCTTTGCAATTCATACAAGCCTGAGCAATGGCACAAGTAAGCACCGTGCCATCTGTGAATTTGTTTTCTTTGGAAAACAAAGGAAAATCTTTTGATTTGATGTTGTCAAACTCATATTTGGAGCCTACAACATCACCTATTATTGCACCTAACATATTTTTCTCCAGTGAGATTATCATATCACACCACACGAATTTTTCAAAAACATTTCACTGCAACAAAACAAAATCTTTGGAATATGTAAGAAATAGAGGTCAAATGATGTTCACAATAAGTTTATGTATGATTGTAAAAAATGAAGAGAAGGTCATCGCAAGACTTTTGGATTGTGCCAAACAATTTGCCGATGAAATCATAATTGTCGACACTGGTTCAACCGACAGGACAAAAGAAATTGCAAAACAATACACCGACAAGATTTGTGACTTCAAATGGTGTGATGATTTTTCAAAGGCAAGGAATTTTTCCTTTTCAAAAGCAACTTGTGATTATCAAATGTGGCTTGATGCTGATGATTTTGTGACACAAAAAAACATTCAAAAAATCTTGGAATTGAAAAGTACGACAAACACAGAAACAGATGTTTATATGTTCAAATATTCCACTGGTTTTGATGCAGACAACACTCCATTTCTGACATATTTTCGCGAACGCTTGCTCAAAAGCACAGACCGCTTCAGATGGGAAGGATTTGTTCACGAAGCAATTGCTCCATATGGAAAAATTGAATATCTTGACATTGAAATTGAACACAGAAAAAATGCAGACAACAAAGATGGAAGACGCAACCTCAATCTCTATCGCAAAGCAATAAGACGTGGCGAAAAATTCAATGCTCGTGAAATGTATTATTACAGCCGAGAACTCTATTACAACAACTACATCTCTTCAGCAATCAAAAATCTTAAAAAGTTTTTGAAAATGAAAAATTCATACCCACCCGACAATTATGGCGCACATGTTTTGCTTTCTGATTGTTTTCTTTTGAAAAACCAAATTGATTCATCTTTAAGCATTCTTTTTGCCTGTCTTCAAAATCACACCCCGACTGCAGAATTATGTTGCAAGATTGGACATCTTTATGACATGAAAAACGAAAAAGAAAGAGCGATTTTTTGGTATAAATCTGCTCTTTATTGTCCAAAACAAGTGGCTGGTTTTGTCAAAGAGACCTATTCAAACATCACACCATTTTTGGAACTGACAAAACTTTTGTATTTCACCGACTATCAAGAAGCAAAAATGTATCATCAGAAAGCAAAAAAACTAAAACCAAACCACCCTTCTGTGATCTTTAATAATCAATTTTTTCAAAATTAATTCATCTCATAAAAAATGAAAAATGCACAACATGAAAATTGTGCATTTTAAGTGACTTTTCAATCAAAAGAAGTATGGTGGGAAATTGCATCGATTTAAGCATCTTGAAATTCGCCAACTGTTTCTGCAACAATTGCATCTCTGACAGCGGCAACTCCATCTTGGACAGCAGTCATCACAGAGATAGAAAACGTCTGGCACAACAGGAACAACTGGATCCCTTGTTATGATTGTTGTTTGAACCGGATTGCTGGTGAAAACAACTGAAGGGGTGACAGAAAAATCAGTGACAAAAGAAACATTTGAAATCACTGCCATATCAGTTCACCGTGACATCAAATTCAACAACTGTGCTCGCTCCAACTGGCAAGTCAGCAAGAGGGAAACCTGTTGCAGGATTGTACGAAGCTTGTGTCACACCATCAATTTTGACACTGCCAACAACAAAAGTTGAACCTGCTGGAATTGGATCTGAGAAGATCAGATTTGTTTTCAAAAGTGTTCCTGTGTTTGTGATTGTGCTGGTATAGTGCAAATTTTCTCCTTTGATTGCCACAGGTTTGTCAACAGTTTTGACAATTGACAATCTGTTGGAAACAACAGCCAATTGAACAGTGTTTGTGTTTTCAGACAATGGTCTTTCAGCCGCGGTGTAGTTGATTGTTGCGAAGTTGTTTACAATGGCCTGTGTCAAAGGATTGTCGGCTTTGATGTCATAAGTGATGACTGCCACCTCATTTGGAGCCATGTCATCAATGTTGAAACCAGTGTTGACATCATAGGTCGGTTGAGATACTCCATTGACAAACACTGTTCCCGGAACATATGAAGCACCAGTTGAAAGAGTGTCTGAAAAAAACATACTGGAAAGGTTAAACAAAGAACCATTTGTGAGAGTGACTGTTTGTGTTGCAGTTTCTCCTTCCTGCAAAAAGGTTTTGTTTGAACTTTTAACTTTTGTGAAAGAATCTGTCAAAACTTCAGTGTTGACGAGATTGCTCTCTCTTGTCTCTGTTTGAACTGTTCCATCTGGTAAGGTATAACTGAATTGGGTGTTTGATAAATTTGTAATAGTCATTATTTTTTTCTCCTAAAATTATAAAACTTGAACTTGAAAAGTGACAATAACACTTTGATTTGGAATAAGATTTCCAATCGAAAAACCGGTTTGTGGATTGTAGCTTGGATTGTTGACGCCATCAATGAAAACGGAATTTGCGACAAACTGTGTTCCCACAGGGATATCATCAGTAAACAAAGTGTCCGTAAGTGGCAAACTTCCATCATTTGTCACAACAGAAGTGTAAGTCAAGATATCACCTTGAATTGCGACAGACTTGTCAACACTTTTAATCACCGTCAAACTTGGATTTGCCCCGTTGTCAATCTCGATTGCCAAGCAGTTTGGGACATACAAGTCTCCACTTGAAGTGAACCTTATGAATGCAGTGGACTGTTCTGGCTGAATTTTTCCTGTCAAATCGACAGCAGTGATGTCATAACCCTGCCTGCACGCAATGGTGTTCGTGCCAGTGTTTGCGTTGGCATTTCTTGTTCCAAATGTTCCCGTGGTGTCCAAAAGTCCATTTTCATTGTTGATTTGAGAACAAAAGAAATTATTGACTGGATTGTTTGGTCCAGACAAATTTGTAAGACTTCCGGCATTGACACCAAACAACATTTGATCACCTGATATGACAGCGTCTCCTTCTTGAGCGGAAACGAAAATTTTTCCGTTTGGAATCGGCTCATTTGGCGATTTGAATCCTGTCAAAGTTATGTTTGTGACACCTGTCGATGGAGAAACCACTTCTCCACCAACCCACAAATTCAAACTCCTGAATTCAAGACTTTGATTTGCATAGACCACAGCCAAAGTCCACCCTGCATGATTGGTGTCGTCTGTTCTGTTTGTCAATGCTTCAATCAGTGCTGGAACACCTTGCACACTGTATGTGCCATTTCCAGCACTTTGAATTAGCGATGTGACATTTGCTGATCTGACATAAAAGCCGATAGTGATGTTGTTGACATTGATGTTGAAAGTTTGCTTTGTGAGAGCATCAGGAGAAATCACCTGAAGCCCATTTGGTGTTGTGAAATTGACGGAATTGTCAATAAGATTGGAAATGTTGTTTGCAGTTGACCTAAAAAGTCCACCCCAAACAAGTTCCGCATACAACACCGAACTTCCGACTGGAAGAGTAAGAGTCGCACTAGACCCATTTTGCAAATAATTTAAAGTTGTACCAAAAGGGAAATCGTTAACTTTCAAAGTTGTATCCAAAGATGTGAAAGCACCGATAGAACCCAAAGTTCCTGCTTGGTTGAGATTTGCAATCTTGCTGAGACCAAGAGTGTTTCCAACAAAAACGATTCCGCCTCTTTTTATATCTGAATATCTTTGAATGAATGACATAAGTTTTTCTCCTGTCAAAATCATTCTATTCAAAAATTGAAAATATGTTTTTTAAAACAAAAAAATAATTTTACATTGCGTAAAATTATTCTTCTTCCAAACCTTCTTGAGTGGTGGCATCATTACCACCTGCAAGATATTCATAATAATCATAAATAAGTCCATTCAAATCGGCAACAAGATGTCTGATGTTTTTAAATTTTTTGGAAACATAATTAAGCCCAATCACAAGACCATTGATGACCATCAAATCTCGTTTCTCACAGGCTTTCAAAATGGAATTGACAACAAATTCAACATCGTCAAGCACATCAGTTCTCTTCTTCTCAAACTTCAAAATTGCCAACATTTGATTGCAAGACTTGACAATTTCTGCCAAAAGTTCGTCAAGGTGTGGAAATTGTGCTTCTTCTTGTTTCTTTTCCTCTTCTTTCTTGAACAATTTTTCTTCTTCAATTTGTTTTTTGATGTCATCAACTGTGATGTTTGTGTCAAGCTGGAAGAGTTTGCAAATCACATCTCGGTATGGTTTGATAATCTTTTCCAAAAAATTTTGCATTGGAGTGAGTTTTCTGTCTTGAAAATAGGTTTCAAGAAATTGGTTGGCGTTGAGTTTGTCATTGATTATATCATTGAAAATGGTCACAGAAAGAGCCAATCTTTTTTTGTCATCAGTTGGGATTGCAACCTTCACACTTCCGGTTTTCTTGTCCACAGAAAAAGCTTTTGAAAATTCCGCTTCTTCATCAAAATCTTCCAAACAATCGGAAAGAAGATCGATTATGTCTTCACTCTTTGTCATCACAGAAAGGAATTTGTCAAGTTTTTTGTTAAGGTCAAGAAATTTTCCACTCAACATATCATTACAAGCCAAAACAAATTTTTCTACATCAAGAATGTTTTTTGCTTCCATGAAAACCTCCACACTTGGCTGATGATATCACAAAACTTGTGAAATTGCCAGTCAATTAATACATAATATTTTAGCATATAAAACCAAAAAAGCAAATTAATTTGCAAACAAGTCACAAAAAATTGATTTTTTTTTGTAATTAAGATAAAATGCATATATACATTTTTGGAGATTTTATGGATTATGATGCAGTGACCAACAAATTGATAATTCTTTTCTGTATGGACAAAATGGAAATGCCATTGACAGAAAACTCTATCATTGAAATTTGTTCTGTCAAAAACAATTGGATAAACTACATGGACTGCCTTGACCTGTTATATCAACTTTCTGAAGCAAAACTCATCTACAAAACCGAGTGCAAAGAGGGGGAAATGAGATATAACCTCACTTTTGAAGGAAGAGACTGTCTGTCATATTTCTATAAAAGAATTCCAAACAATCTTCGTGATGAAATCACAAACTATGCCAAAGCAAACAGACTTTCCATCAAACAGTCACAGGAATACTACGCCAACTACACAGACGCTGATGATGGCTCATATCTTGTGACAATGAGAATCTATGAAAGTTTGATCAACACCCCGCTTTTTGAAATTCAAGTCAAAGCCCCAACCCGACAAGCAGCAGAAGAGGCTTGCAAAAAATGGCGACAAAACGCCCCAAACATATATGAATACATCTTTGAAAACTTGATCAACACAGATTAAAAGGCATTCTTGCCTTTTTTTTGTTTGTTTTCCAATGTTTCTCCCCGACCTTAAAATTTCAAAAACCCCTTTACATTTGTTGCCTCGTTTGATATAATTATTCCATGAGTGAAAACAAAATTTTAGAGGTCAAGGGACTCACAGTTTTGATAAAAGATCGCTTTCTTTTGAAGAATGTCAATTTTTCGATGAACAGCGGAGAATGTTATGGTCTTATCGGAGAAGATAAGTCAGGAAAAACCAGTCTTCTGAAGGCAATAACAGGTTCTTTGCCAATAAGCTCAGGAAATGTCATCATTGAAGGAAAGGACATATTGCAAGACAACAGTGTTTTGAAAGATGTTGCCATTTGTCTTGATCCTCCAATGTTTTTCAAATATCAATCAGTTTACGAAAATTTCAAATATCTTTGCAGTCTGAATGACAATGTAAACAAAGAACAAATAATCAAAGTTTTAAACAAATTCAACCTTGCACACAAAATGAAAACAAAGGTTTGGTTTTTGTCATATTATGAGAAAAAACTTATGGCACTCGCCCTTGCTTTTTTGACCAAGACCAAATTGCTGCTTTTGGACGAACCCTTCAAATCACTTCCACCAGAATCTGTTGATGAGATTAAAGCGCATATTGAAGAAATCAGAACACAAGGAACAAGCATCATCATTTCTTCAAGAAATCTTGAAACGATTGAGGATATTTGCGAAAAATTTATCTTCATGGAAAACAAAGGCATAAGAGAAGTTTTGACAAACAACCAATGCAAAAAATTTGACACAAACAAGACCTATGCATTCTTAAGTGTCAAATATCCACACTACACCGGAAAGCTTGTCATTGACAATTTTGAATTGAAAGTCAAACTTCTTGGAAACAAAGTTCTGTTTGAAGCAGATGAAGACACAGTGGCGGACATTGTCAAATTTGTCACAAAGAAAAAAATTGCCATCTACAAAGCAGGATATCTAAGCAAAAAATCAGAAAAGATTTTTGCAAATCTTGCACCTTACTACAAGGAGGACGAATCGTGAAAAAAATTTTCAAAATCGCCTCCTATGACTTCAAAAGATTGATTGTCAACCCATTCACAATTGGAACAATGCTCCTTGTGCTAATCGTCTGTCTAATCACTGGACTTGTCTACAAGATTGAACCTACTCCTGCCTACACAGCAACCATTTCGGGGGCGACCACAAAAGATATATACAACAACTTTATGTCCACAAACGAAGCTTACGACAACAAAGTTAAACTTGATGACATTCTTGAAGATGGCGAAAGAATGATAAGTGTTCAGCAAGAATGTGATGATTATGACCTTCTCACTGACATCAATTCACAGTTTCAAGAAATTTATTATGAAGTTGTCAAATTTCACACAACAGGCAGTTGCACCTACACACAAAACGGCAACATAACAACAATCAAAACGGCTTCAAACGAACTTGACGAATTTGTGGAATATTTCAAAGGTTTGGAAGAATTTGAAAGCAATTTGATTTTTGAAACTGCCGAATTTGAAACTTTGGAAAACATTTCAACATTCTTTCACGAACAAGCAAACTCCACTGAAACAATACCAACAATTTTGACAAATCTTTATGACAACATTTCAAATTTCAATTCCATTGACAGCGTTGTCAAACATGTTTTTGTTTGGAAAGTTGACAGCGAACTTTTGCAAGAATACCAAACAAAGTACATTGAAAAAGCAACAACAAAAAGACTTCAAATTCTGGACGAAATCGTAAGTCTAAACAATCAAGTCACCACCTATGACACAACACACATGGAAGAGATGACAAGTTTGATCACAAACTACAAACTCACCTGCGAAAGTGCAAAATATTCAGTCATGTACGAACTTCGACTTTCCTTGGAGCGCCATTTTGGTGATTTGGAAAACCTGTATCACTATCAACCAATTTCCATTGAAGACACCGAACTTGCCCTTGTAAAAACAAACTATTTTTTGAATGACGAAAGTTTGTATTACACTCAATATCAAGTTCCACTCAACTTCAACACCGCCTCCTATCAAGTTTCGCTCTATGATCACGCCTACTTTGTCATGAGCATAATTGGATTTTTGACAATTTTGTTTGGAATTTTTGCATCATACAAACAGTTTGGACTTGACAGACGAAACGGAAAAATGGACACAATTTTATCTCAAAATGTCACTTTCAATCAAGTTTTCACAGGAAAATTTTTGGCAATAGTTTATGCGACCTCCTTCGTTTTGGCAGTTTACAGCATTTTGAGTTTAACATGGGGTGCATTGCTTTTTCCTTCACTTGCAAACGAAATTTTGGCTGTATTCAATTTGACATCAGTCTACACAATTCACCCATTTTTGTTCTTCATAATCAAAGTGATTGGAATTGAATTGCAAGTGATTTTCTACAGTGTTATCACAATCTTTTTGATGAATGTTTCAAGAAAATTTGAATTGACATTTGGAATTTCTGTAGGTATTTTTGTCATTGCGACAATCTGCAACATCTTTTTGAATGGTTCCCTTGCATATTGCTTGTTTCCATTCATTCACGCAGACCTAACCGCCTTTCTTGGTGGCGGAACAATGCAAACAGGTTTCCTGAAAACCGCACTATATTCTTACGGAAACTTCTTTATTTCACTTGTCTATTACCTCGTCGTTGTGGTTTTGCTGTATAATTTCACAAAACAATTGTTCAAGAAAAACTAACCACTTTTTGTGGTTTTTTCTTTTAAACAAAAAATTTTGTTAACATGAAATGCTTAAAAGTTTTTAAATTTTTTCGTATAATTATTTGCATTTACATTTCATTTTTGATATTATGAATATGAGTAATAGGAGAGACAAATGAACTACAAAATCGTCACAGAAGCTTCGGTCGACATGCCAAAGGGCTTTGCCGAAGAAAATGATATAACAGTTTTGCCAATTGAGGTCAATTTCAATGGAGAACTCTATCCTGAAGGGCTTCCAAATGATGAATTCTATAAAAAACTGAAAGAAACTGGAATCATTCCAAAAACAAGTCAACCAAATCAATACAAATTTGAAACAGCCTTCACACCTTATGTCAACAAAGAAGATTGGTTTGTCATCACAATTGTGATTTCGTCAGACCTTGCCGGAACAATTGCTCAAGCAAAAAATGCAGTTGAAAGTTTGGGAATGAAAAATGTTTATGTTTGCGATTCTCGTGTGACAACATTTGCTGAAGGCGCAATCATTGTTGAACTTGTAAAATTCATCAAATCTCACAAAGATGCCACCCCAGACCAAGTGATAGATTATCTCGAAAAACTCAAAAGCAGTGTCAAACTGATTGCTGTGATTGGAGATTTGAAATATCTCAAACAAGGTGGTCGTCTTTCAACAGCAAGTTATTTCGCCGCATCAGTTCTCAACATCAAACCAATCATCAACTTGGACGGTGGAAAAGTCAACAATGTCGCGAAGAAAATTGGTGAAAAAGCAAATGAATATATGGTGGAATGTGCAAACAAAAGAAATAAAAATTTTCCAATTTATTTTGGGCACTCTGCAAATGAAACCATAATCAAAGATTTCATCAAAAAATATGCCACAAAACTTGGAATTGACCCAGAAAATGTTTCAATCAACGAAATAGGTTGTGTCGTAGGCACTCATGCCGGGCCAAACTGCTATGGAATGGTTTATTTCATATAAAAACACAATATAATTTCACACAAAACATCAAAAAACACCTTGAAAAAGGTGTTTTTTTAAACAATTCTGTTTCCAAAAGGTTTAATTCTGCTCGCCTTGATTTCTATGTCAAAAACAAAATTTTCTCCTTCTCTTTTGAATCTGACAACCAAATCATCTGCAAGCAGAAAAAAATTCCTGGCAATCGGAGCCACCTCCCCTTTCAAAACTTCAGCAACCAACTGCGGATTTGTAAATTTGTCTCTGATCAAGAGTTCATTGATTCTGTCCATATTTCTCCTTAAATCAAACGTGTTTTTTTATGCTTCTTTTCAAATAGCCCATAAGTCCCCTATATTTGTAAGTGCAGTCATAAATTTTCTTGCATCCGTTATGTATGTTCTCAGACAATAACGTAAATGCTCTTGCACTTTCACAATCGGTCATAATGCGACCATCGGCGGACATTTTTGACACATTGTCATCTTCTGGAATGACTCCGAGAAGCGGAATTCCCATGGCTTTAACAATGCTTTCAATGTTCATCATTTCCCCAGATAGAAGCAAATCTCCACGCATACGATTGATCACGAGCCCCTTGCTTTCTATGTTATATTCACTCAAAAGTCCAACAACTTTGTCAGCATCTCTGATGCTTGAAAGGTGTGGAGTGACAACAATAAGTGCTTCATTTGCAGGAAAAACGGCACGATGAAACCCCGCCTCAACACCAGCAGGACAATCAATCAAGATGTAATCAAAAGAGTGATCAATTATGTCAATAATGTTTTTGATGTGTTCTCCAGTTATCTTGCTTGCAGAGTATGTGTGTGATGAGGGCAAAAGGTAAAGCGAAGGAAAGTTTGGATCTTGCACAAGTGCTTGTCTGACGCGACATTTGCCAGAAACAACATCAGTGATGTCAAAAATGACCTGCCTTTCAAGCCCCATGATGACATCAAGATTGTTTAGTCCTATGTCAACATCAATGACAACGACACGAAAGCCAAGCCTAGACAGATAAACACCCAAATTTGCACAGACAGTGGTTTTGCCAACCCCACCCTTTCCACTTGTCACCACGATTTTTCTTGCCATAAGAAAACTCCTTTGTTGATATTATAAATCTTGCACAGCAGAGTCACAAAGCAAGAAAAATGCCAAAAACAACAAAAAATGTCTAATTTTGTATTGTTCTCACAAAACAGACAAAAACTCCAACCGGCAAGCAATAAAAAAATGACCAGTAAGGTCATTTGATATATTTCAATAATTCTTCAAATTTGTCATAACCAGCTGAGTGGTTAAAATGCCCGGCATCTTTCACATGATGACATTCTGCATTAACAGTCTTTGCAAAATCTTCAAGATAAGAAAATTTGACAAATGGGTCAGAGTCAGAATAATAACAAATTCTCTCGTTTGCATGATTTTTTAGTTCTGAAAGTCTGTTTGTGTACATAGTGCAGTTCACTTCATCAAAATCATCGTCCAAACCAAGATAATTGTTAAATCCAGAAACAAAAACAACTTTCCCAACCTTTAAATCATTTTTAATCAAATATTTTGCTAAAAAGACGCAAGAAATTGAATGGCAAAAGAAGACACTATCTTCATTGATAAATCTTCTAACTGAATTTAGGACATATTCCCAGTTTTTAAAGTTTTGATTCCCCCCCCCGCATGGATAATCTAGATTGAAAACTTGTTTTCCCTTTTTGATTAATGTTTCTTCCAACCAAGGAAACCAATTTTCTTGACTTGAACCAAAACTGCCATGAATTATGAAATAATTTTCCATACTAACTCCCAAAAATAATCTCTTTTACAAATTTTTTATTATGCTTGCCAAAAGTTGTGAGTCAGAAAGCAGTTTCCCTGCTCCCAAAATTGTGACATTGTCAACATCTTCGCTTATCTCAAAAGGATAGCCAAGATGTTTTTTCAAATAATCATCAAGTCCTTGCATTTTTGCACACCCACCAACAATCAAAATCTTGTTGTTGATGATGTCTGCAACTATTTCTGGAGGTAGAGCATTGATTGTTGTGTCAATCGCTCTGACAATTTCACTAAAAAATGGCTCAATTGCTCTGCGCAAATCGTTAGACAAAATAACCACTGTTTTTGGAGATTTGCTCTGTGCGTCAACCCCTGTGATTTCCATATTCAAAGTGTCGTTTGTGTATAGACTTCCAACCTCGTTCTTAAGCATTTCTGCTGTTGGCAAACCAATCACAAGTTCTTGAGTGTATGCCAGAAAATTGACAATGGCCGCATCAATGTTTCTGCCACCAACACCGAGTGTGGCACCTTTCAAAATTGCAGACATATTGATTGCTGCAATATCTGTTGCTGTTCCGCCAATATCCACAATCATATTGACTTTTGAACTGTCAACGTTTCTTCCTTCTCCGATGCAAGAGCAAAGCACAGATGGGATAAGTTCGACATAACCCATGTTTGCACCTTCGCAAACATTCAAAATGTTCTCTTTTTCTCTTGCAGTAAGTCCGCAAGGAACGATAAAAAGTGCGTTATCTTCATAGGCTTTGAAACCAACTTTGCTCAAGAAATGTTTGAGCAAAATGACAGAATATTCATAATTTGAATGTTCTCCACTTGCGGAAGGAGTGAAAATTTCCACATTTTCTTTTGTCTTGCCGACAAGTTTTTTTGCATCATTGCCCATTGCGATGACTTTGTAACCATCTTCAGTAGGTTCTGCAGCAATCAAGGTTGGTTCTTTCAAAGCCAAACCTTCGTCTTTGACATAAATACATGTGTAACCGCCACCCATTTCAATGGCATACTTAAATTTTTTCATCACGCCTCCTTAAACAGTGAATGTCACGCTGTTTGCCGTTCCACCCAAAGAGTTGATATTGTAATAATACACAGTCATCACATCACCAGAATCTGTATTATACAACCCTTCCACAAGGATTGTTTTTTGTTCTGCACTGTAAGTTGTATGGTTGTAACTGATTGAGCTAATCACATTTCCAGCGCTTAAGATTGTTTCACCGCCATACACCCAATCTTCAAAAAGATAAAATCCCAAAGTCGTGCTATTTGCAAAATCAACAGCAATTTCATCTGTGTAAATTTGCCAAGTGTTGTTAAAATAAAAATATTCCTCTTCTCCATAATTGTATGTTGATGTGTCAAGAAAACATTGAAGTTCCACCTTGTCAAAACCAATGAGATTGTCTATCAACTCATTTTCATATTTTTCTTCATTCTTATATGCGTTCACAACATCACTCAAAAAGAGGTTTGCCGAGTCAATAGGCATAATCACATAACTTCCATCTTCAGTTTTTGTGAATGACAAACCCAAAATACCCCCAGACTTGTCAAAGATTGCTCCGCCATCAAAACTTTCTTCATTAACATCAGAGATTTCCACCAAATAGCAGTCTTCCATGACAAAATCCACGGCATATTTGTTTTCAATTTGAATTTCTTTATAGACATTGTAAGGATTTGTGTCACTCACAGTTCCTTCCCAAATCGTTCTCGTTTGCATCGGAGATGAAATTGCCAAAACATCAGTCTCAAAAAACCATGAATAATTCACTGCATTGGAAATTGAAACAAAAGGAATGTTGACATTTTCTTCGGAAGTCACATTTTCGCACTTGAGAATGGCAATGTTGTAGTTCATATCTCCAAAGAGCAACTTACCGTTGTAAACTTTTCCAGAATTTGCAAGAATGGTGATTTGGGTATCTTCAGTGCACGAACGAAATTCATTGTATGGAGCAATGACGTAGCCATCTTGTCTGACATTGACTCCCACAACACTTTTTTCTTCATTTTCAAAAGTCACTTCGTCAGCAACAGTGAAATTGATCTCAACCGTTGCATCAAGATACATCTCCCCAATGGTTTGATCAGACAAAAATGGCCAAATGGAAGTTTTCATTGAAATGTTGTAAGGAGAGATATAGAAAAAGTAAACAACAATAAATAAATACACCAAAATGACGGTGATTATGGCAAACAAAACATACAAAACTACCTTCAAACTACTGTGTTTCTTTTCCTCTTCCATAAAAAACCTTTTAACAGTGTTACAGTTAAATTATTTGCAAACTTTTCTTAAATATTTTCTTGAAATCATCAGAAATTTTCATGCTTTGCATGATTTCAAAAGATGGATCAGAACTTACGACGGTTTTCATGATGATTGAATCTCCGAGAATGTCACAAACAATGTCATTTATGATGTTTTTTCTTGAAGCATTCAAATTGACAGCCAAATTGACAAGAACTCCCAATTTTCTGATTGCTTCAACATCTTCATCAGTCAAAATTTCTTTGTATTTCATGATTTCTGACAAATTGAAATTGTCAAGATTTTGACAAGTGCAAGCAAAAGCAGCAAGCAAAATCTCTTTCTGTGTTGCTCCTGCGATGTTTGCATTCAAAATTGTGTAGAAAGAATGTTTTTGATGATTGTTGAAATTGATAAATTTCCCGCAATCAAACATATATGCCGCAATTTTGAGTGGCTTGACATACATTCTTGGAAGCTTGTGAACAACTTTGAGTTGTTTGAAAAGAAGGATTGCCATGTCATAGACTTGACTGTTGATTGCCAGTCCTTCTTTCTTGAATTCATAGTAACTGTCCAGACTGTTTTGCAACAAGTCCGAATATTTTTCATTTGAAGAACCAACCAAATTTGTGATGACAACCCCCTCAAGAGCATTGGCGATTGTCACATTGATTGAAGACAACTTCAAAATTTCGTAGATGGCACTAATGATTGCAAGACCACCATTGATGCTTTCTGCACCTTCTGGACCAACGCCTTTGATTTTCTTAACTTTCTGAGTGTCCAAATCTTTTGCAAAATCGACCACCTTTTGAACTGCACTGTCTGTCAGTTCATAGTTGTTGTCAATGTCGATTGGATATCTTGTGAGTTTTTTTGCAATTCTTGAAATATCAATAAAACTTGGGCCACAACCAAAGACCATATCTTCTTCAAAACTTTTAATGAGAGAGGCTTTTTTAAGTTCTTTCTTGACAGCATTTGTCATTTCAGCAAAGTTCATGCCAGAAGCCGACAAGTTGCTGTATCCATAAGAAATGACATTATATTCCACAACATTTCTTCTGTTGAATTTCAAAATGTATGTTGAATATGAGTCAATGTTGACAATATACCCCTTTGAAGCATCAATGTCAGACATACAAGAAAGATAGACATCTTTGACAACTTCGTCATCGTTTGAAATGAGAAAGTTCATGCCTGTGTTTGTGTATATCTCGTCCAAAAATCCACGATAGTTTCTTGCTTTAACGATGATGTTTGAAGCAATCGCAATCATTTTCCCAACATTAAAAGTTTCAATGGTGTAACGATATATGTTCAAAATTTTCAAAATGTCAGCCTTTGATTTTGGACTGAAAAGACAATCTTTGATGATGTCGTTTGTCAAGTCGTAATAATTTTCAACTTCTTCCAAAATTCTGTATCTTCCATTTCTGCTTTGAACAATCAAGAGCTTAACTTTTCTTTCGTTAAGTTGAATGTATGCAATATTTTCCATAAAAATCCTCACTTTTGCTTGCTTTGTTATTTGTCTAAATCGATGGCGCTAACTGGACAACTTGCCTGACAAGAGCCACAGTGAATGCATTTTGCTTTGTCAATCACTGCTTTGCCATCTTTATCAAAAGAAATTGCCCCAACAGGACAAATGGCAACACAAGTTCCACAGCCAATACATTTTTCTTTATCAACCATAATCCACCTCTTACGAATAAATACTTTGATAAAACAGATTCAAAAATGAAATCTCCATATCAAAATTTACGTTATAAATATATCATAAAAATGTGTTTTTGTAAACTATTTTTTTAATACTTTTACAAATTCTACGACTGCCAAACAACAAAGAAAAACGCCAAAAATAATTTTCAAAATCTTTGACGGAAGGTAGGACATCAAAATTGCCCCCAAAACAGAAAATATGACACCAAAAAAAATTATCCAAAAAATATTTTTTGTGACGATGTAGCCGTTGCGATAATGTATGTAGATGGAAAAAATTGCCATAACCAAAAAACTCAATAAATTGATTCCCTGAGCAAGTTTTTGGTCAAAATCCAAAAAAATTGAAAGAATTGGAATAAGCAAAGTCCCACCGCCCATTCCAAGACCACCAAAAATTCCAGAAACAAATCCTGCCAAAATATAGAAAAAATAAATCATATTACATATTGTGAAAATTTAGTTTATTTTTATTCTTTGACATTTGAATCAAGCAAGGCTAAAAATAATCTTACTACAGTAAAAACTAACAAAATATTTTTCATTTGAGAGATGTTTTAAATGAGTTTATGGCAATTTGTCATAATGGAAAACAAATCTTTTTCAGTGTTGTATGATTATATCAAAAGGAGTAATATATGGAAAAAATTGCAGAAATATTATATCAAGCATATGTAAATCATAATGGAGAAACTGTCTATTCAAAAGATTATGGTGAAACAATTCAAGCATTATCAACAATGTTAAACATGGAGCAACGTGGAAAATTGCTTGACCTAGAAATTGAAATCTATGAAACAATAAGACTGCGCCTAATGGATTTGATAATGTATCTTTTGAAATTAATCTGTCCCGAAGAAGAATGAAAAGTCAAAACAAAAGTCTTATTCCCCCAGCGAGCATAATGAAAACGAAAATTATTCTGATGATTTTTGCTGGCAAAAATTTCAATGCAAAAGAACCAACAATGCCACCAAGCACAACCCCAGTTCCGACCGTTAGGAAAGATATTGTTTCCAAATTTCCACTCAAAAAATAAATCACTGCACTGACGAAAGAAATTGGAAGTATTATCACGATTGTTGTCGCATGTGAATATTTATTTGGCAAATGAAGCACCTTTTCAAGTAAGGGAACGCAAACCATGCCCCCACCACCGCCAAAAAATCCATTGATAAACCCAATTATTGCACCACATATGCACAACAACAACTTCTTTTTTGCTGACAATTTCTCTTGTTTTTCTTCTTTTTTTGCCAAACTTGTATCTTTCATGCTATTATTGTTGATAATTTTAAAAAAAATATTTGATTATTTATCTTAAATGTATTATAATATGTGAGTTAAACTTATAGTAAAGGATTAGGTATGAAAAAATTAAGAACAATCAAAAGCAAAATCATCATGTTTATTTTTGCGTTAATTCTCCCTTTGTCTGCATCAGGACTCGCCTACACTTTGAATGATGTCGATTTGGCAAAGGCAGATGACAGCACATCAAGCACATCAGCAAATTATTATTCTGGCTATATGAGAGAAGTCAGTATGACAAACAACAATTTCAACTCAAGCAGTTCGACATACTCTATCAGCACTTCCCTCTCTGGTTGGACAGGTCAACTTAGTGACAGAAAAACAACCGCTGGAATCATCAACACTGGAAACACTTTCCAAAACTATATGACTGGAACTTATCACCTTTCAAACAACCCTCTTGCAAAGGCAACTGATAAGTATATTTTGATGATAAATTCAAAGACAAGCGATTCCACAACCTACAGCACAGCAAGACAAGGTTATAAGTCAAGTGCCATCTCTTTGGAAGCAAATTCATTCTATTCTTTCCAAGTTTCTTTCAAGAATGACACAAACTACAACTCATACACAACCTATGTGGAATTTTCTGAAATTGAGGAAAACACAACAATTGGAAAAACAGTCTTTGAAAACAAAGGTTTTGATGAATATATCTCTTTCACATATAAAAGCAGAACATACTATCTTCACAAAACTTTGTCTGAAGTTGGACAACTTGCAACAGCTCTTAATGATGTTCAACCTTTCTATGAAGATGAAGAATACATCGGATTTATGCACGAAGGAACACCAATCTATGTTTCAGTCAATGACATAGAGAAAACTGGAACAGAAGATGACGAACAAATCAATGTCAACAATGGTGCAACCTACTTCACTTGCAATATCGCATACAACGAAGCAAATTCAAACTACACTGTTGCAGAAGGAACAACTTACTACACAACAAAAACAGAATATGACTCTTTGAATGACTATGTTTTTGGTTCTATGTATTTGTCAGGACTTGTCGATGAAAATGGCGACCCTGTCAAAGCAGAATTTGTCCAAGTTTCATCAAAAGAATGGGTAACTTTCTACTTCTTCGTTGCAACTGGAAACTCTGAGCAAAGCGTCACCCTTGATCTATGGCTTGGGACAAACGAATCTGGGCATGAAAGCAGTGGTGTTGCATTCTTTGATGACGTTCATGTTTATCAATACAGCGAAAACACTTTCTGGAGAACATATCAATCATACTTTGGCAAAAATTACACTCAAGAAATCACTAACAGCAAAGGTCAGATCACAACAGAAGTGTTTGATTGCGTGAGCTTGCTTGATTTGAGAAACAAAGAAATCATTGAATATCCAACAAACAACTTTGACTTTGAAGAAGGAATTTACAACGAAGATATCTCTTCTTTGAAAAATTGGAAAAAATCTGGAAGCGGAAATGCTCAAGTTTTTGACTCAAAAAGCCCAGAATATTTCAAAAGCATAACGGGATATGACTTTGTTGGTTCAAACCTTTCTTGCGAAGTTGAAATTGATGACGAAAAAGTCACACTTTCTGCAAACAACTACCTTTTGGGTCTTTGGGCAAAGAATGAATATGTCAATGTTAAATCAAATGACGTAAGCATCAATGCAAATGAGATCTACAAAATCAAAGCGTACTACAAAATTTCAGAACTTTCAAGCGGTAATGTCTATATGTTTGTTGAAGAAAATGACAACATACTCACCGCCTACAACCTCACAGAAGACCAATACACTTTGACAACTCAAACAGAAAGCAGTGCAGTGACAACAAATGGCGACAACAGTTTTGTGAACGACTATGGTGTCATTGAATTCTATGTCAAAGGCGGAGCATTATACAACTCTTCAATCAATGTTTCTTTAGGACTTGGAAAGAGTGATGAAACCGCAACAGGTTGTGTTGTGTTTGACGACATCACAGTTGAAAAAGCAACAACAGAAGAATATGATGCTGCAACAAACAAAGTTGAACTGAATTCTTTCTCTGGAACACTCACCGTTCCAAATGGAAACTTCAATCTTGTGACAATTGATAACTACAACTATCCACTCACTGCTCAAAACTGGACAACTGAAGGTGGAGACGGACTTTTGTTTGATGGTGTCATAAGCACAGAAGATTCTCAATATAAAAACTATTTGGCAAAATATAACGAACTTAAAGCAAGCGGTGTTGAGGACATTGACAACCCATACTACTGGGCAACCTATGCAAACCCAGGCAACAGCAGAAATTCAAAAACCGAACCAGACAACATCATGATGCTTGCAAACATTCACAGTTCTTGGCAAAAACTTACTTCTGAAAACATTTCAGTTGATGCAAATGGAACTTACAAACTCAATTTCAAATACAAAACTTACAACACTTCTTCACAAAACGCAATAATCAAGGTGTCGATATATGGCGAAGATGGTTTCAAATTGTTTGAATCTGAAGCACTTTCAACAAACGGGAAATGGCAAGATTATTCAATCTATCTTAAATCTTTCGCAGGCGCAAGCAATGTTTACATCGTGATTGATTTTGGAACATCTGATGAAAATGTTGAAGGTTTTGCTTACTTTGACAACTTTGAACTTGCAACAATTGAATCATCTGAATATGACAACAAAGTTAACACAGCAGAAGGAAATGGTGACATCTTTGGAATTGTCGACATGACAAACTTCTATCTCAACATTCCAACAAACAACATCACCGACGACCTTTCTACAACCACCACCCCAGCATATTCCGGGTCTGTTTCAAGTTCCGATGGAAGTGCAATTAATGGTGGAATTGTTAAAGGCGACAAATTCACAGAAAGCAGTCCATTTTACATTGAAAAAGAAACTGAAGATGAAGAAAGCAAAAATGTGTTCTTTATTCAAAGTCAAGGTGTTGGCTCCTATGTGATCCAGTCAAACTTCAATCTTGACATGACTGCCGATTCTTATTATGTTCTTTCCTTCAAACTTAAGACAAACTTCAATTACAACAATGATGGAGTGGAACTTGATAATAACAAAGACTATTCTTATGGCGTAACTTTTGGTCTTACTGGTTTTGATTACATGACAGAACTTGTTTCAAACGATGATTATGAAACATACACAATGTATTTCCACCCAACAGAAGATGCGTCAGGACAATTGTATATTGCTCTAGTTTGCGACACTATGGAAACTTCAGGCTCAATGGTGATTTATGACATCACTTTTGAAGAATCTGATGAAACAGCATACACAACTGCAACAGAGACCATAGAAAGTGAAAATTATGACATCAACGAAGATAAAGTTTTCACTTCAAATGCAGAATCGACAGAAGACAGCACAGAAGATGACACAACGGAAGACACAACAAATGACGAAGAGACAACAACAAACAATAACAACTTCAACTGGCTTATTATTCCATCACTTATCACTGGTCTTGCAATCATAATTGCTGTTGTTGGAAGCATCTTGAGAAAAATCAAAATCAAAAAAGTTGAGAGAAAGAAAAAAGAAACCTATGACAGAAAATCAAGTTTGAATGTTGACGCAAATAAACTAAAAGCTAGAAAACAAAGAGATGAAGAAATCCTTGAAGTTAAATCAACAATTGACAAATTCCAAAAAGAACTTGACAATCTTGAACAACTTCACAAACAAAAGGTTTTGAATTTAAGAGAAAAAGACAAAGGTCAAGTTTCAAAAGAAACAGACAAAGAATTCAAACTGTTCGCTCAAAAGAGAACCGTGATTGTTGAAAAGATTGACTCTCTCAATAAACAAATTGAAAATCTTAACTCCCCTGAATACCTGCTCAGTCTTGAAAGAAAAGTTGCAGCAAAAGAAGAAATGAAGCAAAAAGAACTTGCAAAAGTTTCCAAGAAACTTAACAAAGAAAAAGAGAAGGCTGAAAAACAATCATCAGAAAAAGTTTCTGAAGATGACAAGAAAAAAGGAGCTAAGAAAAAATAATATAAATGAAAAGAATTCATTTACAGCAATTTACCATAGGAAATATAAATAAGTTGTAATTTAACAAAAATAAGGCATAACGTGAAGCTATGTCTTATTTTTTAAGTAGACAAAAGTGATGTATAAGAAACGAAATTTATACAACGTGGCGCAATAAGTAGCTCTCTATATCAACCGCTTGTCTTCTTCCTTTCAATTTGATATAATGACTATATGTTAAATCATAATTATAAAGGAGCTAATAATGAGTAAAGATACAGAAGATAAGCTTATAATATCTGAAGCGGATGCTGAAATCATTGCCACATTATTTCGTCAAGGTGTGAGTGACTATCTATCAATTATAAGAGCTGTGAAATGGGATAGAGCGAAACAAAAGCAGTTTTATGATTTTATGACGCTGATGGGATACTATGATTTTAGTGATTCTTTATTTGATGAAAATATTGCCCCTTCGCTGGAAAATATTAGAGTCCCAGAAGAAAAGTATGCCGAGTTTTTTCAAAATCTACCAATAGAAATTAGTGAAGATTTTTGGGATGAAGAATGGTATAGAGATGCATATAATGAGCTTCGTCAGTTCCTTATTGAGTTAGATAAGCATAATCCTAGTTTTAAGAAGAAAAATGGTTACTCACTTGATGATACGGAGATGATTATCGGAATGACATTCTGCATTCTTAGCCCAAAACCTAAAAATCTTTGTGCTGAAATTCAAAATCTTATGCGGCAAAGATTAAGAAGAACAGGCAAGGACATCTTTTCTTTTAATGAAATATTGTTGGCTTTTGATAAAGCATTTGCAAACTATTTTGACTAAATCTCAAATTTTTTAAACTCAAATATTTATAGTAAAGAACTCTCGGACATTTTTGTCCGAGAGTTCTTTCTCTTCGTTTAAAAATGAAACTCCTAAAATTTAGTTTCATAAATTATTTATCTGAAATAGGCTACAGTTCTCTCCTTTTTTGTTTTATTTATATTTTTGTTTTGTCAATAAAAAAAAGATGATTATTAAAAATCATCTTCATCATCACCAGAATCTTCGTCTTCTTCTTCATCTTCTTCGTCATCATCAGAATCTTCATCGTCAAAATCAAGATCATCATCAAACTCGTCGTCCAATTCATCGTCTAAATCATCAAGAGAACCATCATCAAGTCTGTCGTCAAAGCCAATTCCGGTGTCCAAATCGTCATCAATGATTTCATCATCTAGATCGGTCACAGAAGCCATGTCTCCTGTTTCTTCGTCATCATAAACAACCTCATCTTCGTCACGGTTGAGATAGTCTTCCCAATCGTTTGAAGCATCTTCACCTTCTGCTTGATGCTCTTTAAGACATGTTGCACACATGATTTCATCTGGTTGAATGTAGTTAGTTTTGCAAATTGGGCAAAGTTCCAAATCAAGATCTCCAATGAAATCTTCCTTATTTGCAGAGAGTTCTGCCTTGCATACACTGCAGAGTTTATCTTTTTTCTCAATATAATTGAGTTCACATCTAGGACATCTAATATAAACAGGTTTTTTCATAAAATCTCCTTTCTTGTTTATCGGTATGTATTCTACATGCAATATGAATGTTTGTCAACTAATTTGATTAATCTTTTTTACTTTTTTTAAGCAAATTATCTTCCGCCTGAGAGAGCCTTAAATACACAGGCAACAATTCATCTAAAGAGACAAAATTTTCAAGGTTTTCTTGCTTCTCAGAGAATGTAAGCAAATCTTCACTTGTTATCTCAATTTGATTTATGTTTTCATCTTTCAAATCACCTTTGAGTCCAAAAATTGGTTGGGTGATGCTTAGATATTCTCGCCTATCTATCATTCTCTCTTCTTGTAATTTTATTCCTGTTTTATCAAAATATGCAACAAAATACAAATCTGATAGT
The DNA here is from genome assembly GCA_944372585.1 of uncultured Clostridia bacterium. Classification (GTDB taxonomy): domain Bacteria; phylum Bacillota; class Clostridia; order Christensenellales; family UBA1242; genus Caccovivens. The sequence goes on along the minus strand of CALVZQ010000005.1, from coordinate 57,051 downwards.
GCATTCAAAACACAAGCAAAATTTTCTGTGCATAGTTTGTTTTCTGTCACAATATTTGCCATAAGCTCCAAAGATGACAAACCAATGAACTTCAATTTTTTGTTTACACAGCCAAGCGCTTTTGCAATGGCTGTTCCGATTCTAAGTCCCGTAAATGAACCTGGTCCAACAACCACAGCGACAGTTTTCACATCTAAAACATCAATTTCACATGCCTGACACATTTCATCGATGGTTTTGAGCACATTCTCTGAATGTTTGCTGTGCGCATCAAGTTCTCTATAAGTTGTTTTGCCATTTGATGTCTTAAGCGCCAAGTTCGCCGTCATGAATGCCGTATTAATTGCCAGCATGTTTTCCCTCCTTAATTGTCACACTCCTTCGATTTTCAGATTTTTTTTCAATTTCAATGACATAGTCAACATCTTTGATCAATCCATCAACATTTTCTGGCCATTCAACAAAACAAATTCCGTCCAGTCTGTCTTTGTCAAAATATTCCTCAAACCCAACATTCAAAGCCTCTTCTGCCGAACCTAATCTGTACATGTCAAAATGATAAATTGGAAACTTTGCTGTGTATGTGTTTAAAAGTGTAAACGTTGGACTTGTCACCAAATCGTTGCAACCCAAAGCCGAAGCCACTTCTTTTACGAATGTGGTTTTTCCACTGCCCAAATCTCCTTTGAGCAAAATCACCATTGGTGGCTTCAAAACCTTTCCAAAAGCCACTGCAAGTTCTTTGGTTTGATTTAAATTAGTTAGTTCCATTTGTAATTTCATTTGTTTTCACCTTCTTTTTCTTGTTAACAAAATGCATCAAAGTCAATCCAAGCACACAAATCACAGCCGAAACAACAACCCCTGCAATTACATCGGTCAAAAAATGCTTTCCCAGATACATTCTCGACAAACAAACAAGTCCGACATACAAACAACATGACAACACAATTCCAACTCTTGTCCCTTTGCTTTTGAAATATTGGAACAAAAAGTATCCGACAAAAATGGCAATCGCTGTTGCACAAGCAGCATGTCCGCTGGGAAAACTGAACTCTGTCACAACATCACCAATGTTCTCAATTGTGTCCGTCACATTGAAAGGTCTCATTCTTTGAATACTATCTTTCATTATGCTGACTGTCAAATATACAAACCCATATGAAAAAAGATACCAAAAACAAAGTTTTCTTTTGAACAACAAAAACAAAAGACAGACAGCAACGACACCCATTGTGCTGCCGATTGCCGAAATAAGTTGAAATGACACATCGAAAAAAGGACTCCTTCCTGACTGCAAAAATTCAATTATCTTAATTTCAAAATCCATGGTATTATTCTACCAAAATAAACAAAAAAAAACAAATAAAACATATAACAAACAAAAATATAGACATGAAATTGATTTTGAAAAGTATATAGAATTGGTGGCACCACTCCAGCAAGACTAAACTTGCCCTTTCCATTTGATAAATATAAGTTTTGATTGTGATAAATCCACAGACAATCTTCCATTACTATAAAAAATTGCATCTCAAAAGATGCAATTCATTTTATTTTTTCACTGACGCTAACACCGTCCTCAAATTCATAGACAACAGTTTTGAAATCATCATCATTTTTGAGCGCGTCAAGAAATTTTCTCAAATTATTCACAATTGATCTATGCTTGTGCTTTATTGTGTCAGAAGAATTAACCATGCCATAAAACAACACATCATCAGCAACCAAAAATCCACCCTTCCTCAAAAGTTTTTTTATGATTGGGAGATATTTGATATACTGTCCCTTTGGTCCGTCAAGAAAAATGAAATCATAGGTTTTGTTTGTTTTTTGCAAAAACTCAAAGGCATCTTTATTGACAACTTGAAAACGTCCGTCAAATCCCAAATCCGTCAAATTTTGGACAGCAAAAGCAAAGTTTTTCTCGTCTTTTTCAACTGTCGTAACAAAGGCATCTTGGCAAGTTTTCAACATGACTGCTGTTGAGTAACCTATGAACGTCCCAATTTCCAAGATATATTTTGGATTGTGTTTAATCAGCAATTCTTTCAAAAGCTCCAATGTTTTTTTTCTTATTATTGGATTGTATTCATGCTCCTCATAACCCAAAAATTCTGTCTTATCTTTCATTTTTCAACCTATTAATCAAGCAAAACGATTGTCAAAATCATAGGTCTACGCTTCGTTCTCTTGAAAATGAAGTTTGAAAGGTTTCTTCTGATTGTGTTTTTGATGACTGCAGGATCACAACCACGCAAATCTTGTTCTTTCAAAGAAGCAACAATCATTGTCTTTGTGTCCTGAACAAAAGCTTCTGCTTCATCTTGATAAACAACCCCACGTGTGATGATGAATGGGTCACCAACAACATCTCCAGAAACGTTGTTAATGGTCATAACAACAACACAAATTCCATCTTCCGAAAGTTGCTTTCTTTCACGCAAAACATTGCTGTCCATATCTCCAATTCCATATCCGTCAATAAGTCGTTGTCCAGCAGTTGTGAAACCAACCTTTTTGATTGAATTTGGTGTCATTTCAATTTGTGCACCAAGTGACGGAAGAATTATATTTCTTTCTTCCATTCCAAGTTGCATTGCAATTTGTTTGTGCATCTTAAGGTGTCTATACTCACCGTGAATTGGAATGAAAAATTTTGGTTTGACAAGAGCATGGATTGTCTTGATTTCTTCTTGACAAGCATGCCCTGATGCATGCACCTGTTCAAGTTCGTCATAAATGACATCAGCACCCTTTTGAAAAAGAGAGTTGATGACATTATAAACACTCTTTTCGTTTCCAGGAATTGGAGAAGACGAGAAGACAATCAAATCATTTTCGCCAATTTTGATTTGTTTGAAGTCTCCAGCGGCCATTCTTGTCAAAGCAGAAAGAGGTTCCCCCTGACTTCCAGTTGTGACAATCAACAGTTCTTTGTCTGCACATTTGTCAATTTTGTCGATGTCAATCAAAATGTTTCTGTTAAAATTGATCTCTCCAATCTTCATTCCGACATCAATAATGTTGATCATGCTTCTTCCAGTGAATGCAACTTTTCTGCCATACTTTTCTGCCAATTGCAAAATCTGTTGAAGTCTGTGAATGTTTGAAGCAAAAGTTGCAACAAAAATTCTGTTTTCTGTGTGAGTTTTGAAGATTTCTTCAAGTGTTCTGCCAACACTTTTTTCACTCATGGAATACCCCGGTCTGCACACATTGGTGCTTTCACACATCAACAAGTTGACGCCTTTCTTGCCAAGTTCCCCAAACCTTTGAAGGTCCGTCATGACGCCATCAATAGGTTCAAAATCAATTTTGAAGTCCCCGGTGTGAATAACATTGCCAGCAGGTGTTGTGATGCACAAAGCAAGAGAACCTGCGATAGAGTGAGAAACCTTGATAAATTCAACTGAGAAAGACCCAATCTTAAGCACATTTCTTGGTTTGACAGTGATGGCTTTGTAATTTACTTTTGGGTGTTCTTTCATCTTGTTTTCAACAAGAGCAAGTGTAAGTCTTGTTCCATAAATTGGCGCCTTAATTTCTGCCAAAACAAATGGCAACGCGCCAATGTGGTCCTCGTGTCCATGTGTCAAAATGATGGCTTTGATTTTTTCCTTGTTGTTGACAAGATAAGTGATATCAGGAATGACAACATCAATTCCTGGCAAATCATCTCCAGGAAAAGTCATTCCAGCATCAACAACAATAATTTCATTGTTATATTCAAAAGCGGTCATATTTTTTCCAATTTCACCCACACCGCCCAGGAAGGTGATTTTCAATTTGTTATTCATTTTTTCTCCTTTTAATATTTCTAAAAACGCGAAAAGCGTTATCAATGATAAAATAAGTCAAACAAAATTATTTGTTTTCGATTTGAAACCAAATGAAATTTCAACAAATTTCATCAAGTCATTATCTTTTGTTTTATGCAACAAACCAACTTGGTTTGAAAATTACAAAATGTAAGCAGTTTTGTTTATGTTGTCAACTTCTTCAAGTTTTTTAGGTGTCAAGATTTTGTTTTCGTTGACATAGAATCTCATGCCTTGACTTGAGAAAAACACAACCATGTTGTAAACACAAAGCACAGCTGAAATGATTGGAACAAGAACAATCAAAGAATAAACACCAAAAATAATTGCCAAAGCCCAGAACAAGAAGAAATAGATTATTGTTGTTCCAAAAATTGACCAAAAGTGTCTTCTGACAGCCTTAACACCTTTTCTGTATGCAGAAAAGACATTGCAATCAAAAACAATTGATGCTGGCGCCCAACCAAGCACGGTGATTTGATTTGTTGTAAACAACAAGACCAAGACAACAAAAACGACGAGTGGTAAGAAATAAGAAATGAAGAAAGCATTTCCCACAAGTCCAATTCCATAGACAATTGCAAGCGTGATTGCAAAGAACAAAATGTTGTAAAGTGTTTTGCAAAGTGCGAAAGGAACAGATTTTTTAAGGCTCTTTACCAAAGCACTAAAAAATCCCACCTTTGCCTTGCTCGTCATATAAGAGTACAACATTTCATTCAATGTGTATTTCCCAACATTGATAAAAAATGGTAAGAAAATGAACACAATGATAAGTCCATAAACTGCAAGCCCAGTATTTGCACTAAAAACCTCAATCAAGGTTGAATATGATGTTTGTATGATGTTGTGTAAATTTGTCCCCAATGCCCCTTGAAAAACACCAGAGAAGGAACTGAACATGTCTGCAGATTGAAAATTTGAAAAAACCAAATCTCTAAATTCAAAAAAAACCGGCAAAAATAAAGCAAAACAAAGCCCCCAAATCACAATATAATACAAAAGAAATTTGAGAACCTTGATCCAATTTGAACCAAAAAGTTTTATTGAATTAACAAACATCATAAAAAATCCTTCTAAGACAAGCAACTGGCAAACAATTTTTTTTATTTCACGATGATAGTATAACAAAAAATCATTAAAAATGCAAAATGATTTTTGATAACTTTAGCATTATTATCAAATAATTATACAGATTTTTTGGTTTGAACATGATTAAATTTCAATAGAAACAATTTTATAACTTGTGTCCCCACCAGGCGTTTTAACAACAACAGTCTCTCCTTTTTTGTGCCCAATAAGAGCCTTTCCAACTGGAGAAACATTGCTGATAACTCCATTTCTAGGGTCACTCTCAGAAGAACCTGTGATTCTGTATTCAACATCTTCATCGAAATCCATGTCGTAAAGTTTGACTTTGCAACCAACATTGACAACATCATTATTGATTTTCTTTTTATCAATAACTTCAGCATTGAGCAAAATGCTTTCCATTTCTGCAATTTCTGCTTCAATTTGAGCTTGTTCGTCTTTTGCTGCATCATATTCAGAATTTTCAGAAAGGTCACCAAATTCTCTTGCGATCCCAATACGCTTTACAACCTCTGGTCTTTTTACTGTTTTATAATAATTCAACTTTTCTTCAAGTTGTGCTTTTCCTTCAGGTGTTAAATAATGTTTTTCCATAATTTTGTCTCCTTTTAAAGCAAATAATCATCATTTTCCTTACATTTAACCAACAAAAATGATTGTTGGAAAAAAGCAAATTAAAAAAATCGACCCAATAGGTCCATTAATTGAAACTTAATCTCTTGACTTTCGACCACAATATTATAAGTAAAAAATGTCTAAAAGTCAACTAATTTTTCAATTTTCTTAATAATATATTCAAAATGAAAAGTTTTTATACATATGAAAACACACAATTTTTTTCTTAAAAATTTGGGTTTCTTGAGTTTTTTTGTTTTTTTGTCAAATAATAAGACAAAGGAGTGAGATATGTTAACCTTCATTGCATTTTTGCTGACCATTTTGGGCTGCATAAACTGGCTTTTGATTGGGCTTTTGCAATATGATTTCATTGCTGGTCTTTTTGGTTATCAAGCAAGCATCTTTTCCAGAATGATTTACATCTTGTTTGGCATTGGAGCTGTTTATCTCACTCTTAGAACAATCATAAACAAAGGGACATTCAAAGTTTATGAAAAAAAGAAAAAAAGGAGTGAAGAAATGAAAAAACAAGAAAAAATAAACACACCCGCCTATCAAAATGTCGAAGCTGGAGAAGAACAGATCAACAGTAATAAATATGCCGGCAACAACAGATCTGACACAGAAAATTACAGAAACTCAAGAGAATATGAAGCACAAGAATTTGAAAATGACAACGAGCTTAGATATGGCACCGAAACACATCACCCTGACCAAGACAATCTTTTTGATGAACACTTTGAGGACAAGTTTTAACCGACAAATTGTTTGACTTTAAAAGGCAAAAATAGTATCCTTTAATGTAAGGAGAATTTGAAAAAGTTATGGTCACATTAGTTATATTAGATGGTTTTGGAGAAAAAAGACAAAAGTTTGGAAATGCAATAAAAAGTCAAGGAACACCATATCTTGACAAGCTGAAAAAAATTTATCCTCACACCCTCATTCAAGCAAGCGGAGAATATGTCGGACTTCCAAAAGGTGTCATGGGAAACAGCGAAGTTGGACACTTGACACTTGGAAGTGGACGCGTCATTTTGCAGGACCTAAAACTCATCGACAGTGAGATTGAAAACGGAAAGTTCTACAAAAATCCCGCATTAATCAAAGCATTGACTCATGCCGAGAAAAACAAAAGCAATTTGCATATTATGGGACTTCTGTCAAATGGCGGAGTGCACTCAAACATAGAACACCTGTTCGCAATTTTGGACATGGCAAAAAATTTTGAAATCAAAAACATATATATTCATGCCATTTTGGACGGAAGGGATACTGGTGTTCAAGACGGAATCAAATTCATTCAACAAACAGACGAAAAAATCGCTGGCACAAATGCAAAAATTGCCACAATCATAGGAAGGGTTTTTGCAATGGACAGAGAACAAAGATATGACCGCGTTAAAAGAGCATATGACATGCTTTATAATGGCATTGGCACAAAAGCTGACTCTCCAGAAACAGCGGTCAAAGAAAGTTATTCAAACGGTATTAATGATGAATATTTTGAGCCAACAATCATAGACCCAAATGCCACAATAAAAGACAATGACAGTTTCATCTTCTTTAACTATCGTTCTGACAGAGCAAGGGAAATTGCATTTGCAATGACTGATGAAAATTTTTCAGAATTTGAAACAAAAAAGATTAAAAATTTCCTTTTCACTGCCATGACAGAATATTCGGGCAAACTGAAAAACCTAAACACAATGTATCCCCCAATTGTTGTCGAGGACAACTTGGCGTGTGTACTTTCGAAGAATGGAAAAACACAATTTCACATTGCCGAAACAACAAAATATGCACACGTAACCTTTTTCTTTAATGGTGGAATTGAAGAGCCTTACAAAGGCGAGGACAGAAAACTTATTGACAGCATAAATGTTTCTGATTTTTCAGCATATCCAAAAATGCGTGCTATTGAAATCACCACAGAGGTTTTGGACGCTATTGCAAGCAACAAATATGACTTTGTTTTGGTCAACTATTCCAACCCAGATATGATTGGCCATACTGGAAATTTTAAGAGTGCGAAAGAGGCAATTGAATGTGTTGACAAACAAGCCTATGCCGTTGCTTTGGCAACTTTGATGGCAGGTGGAGAATGCATCATCACTGCTGACCATGGAAATGCTGAAGAAATGATTGATAAAGACGGAAACAAATTGACAAAACACACAACAAATCCAGTGCCTGTCATTTTGGTGAGTGAAAAGAACAAAAATGCGAAACTCAAAAAAGGAAAATCTTTGACATCAATTGCACCAACTGTGCTCAAACTTCTCGGGATTGAAAAACCTGACACATACGATGATCCAATTTTTTAAAAAAACAAAACAATAAAAAAGAAGGATAAATAACCCCTTCTTTTTTTTATTTGTTTTTTACCTAAATGATATCCTTACGTCTTTCTTGATTATGTGGTTGCATGTTTGCAACGTTTGAAATGATGGAAATTCTTTGACAAGAAACTTCATAAGCAGTTTTCTTTTCCATTTGGTCGTTTGGAAGTGTCTTTGTATACTCCCTAGACTGAATTCTTCCAACAAGTTCAACCTTGCAACCTATGCCTTGACTTGCCATAAATCTGGCATTAAGTCCCCACATAATGCATGGAACATAATCTGACTTATGAAAGTTTGGACGATTAACTGCCAAAAGCACATCACAAATCTCTCTGTCAAAAGGTGTTTTTCTATAGATAGGTTCTTTGCAGACATACCCCACCAATTTAACTTCGTTAACATAAAGATTTTCTTGTTGTTCTTTTGGAGACAAAATATTCAAATCTTTTGCAAACAAATGCAAAATCAATCTGCTTCTTTCGTCCTGCAACTTGTTGTAACTTCGATATTCTCCAGTGACCTTAACAAAATCACCGACATTCAATTTTTGTCCAACAATAGCTCTCTCTGAAATGGTGACTGGAATGATGTCCTTAGTTTTTGAAAGTCTTTCAACTTCCACTTTAAATTCGTAAAAATATTCTCCTTCAACCTGGTGTGTTTTCTTTGGTTCTTCACAAATCCTACCAGAAATTTGTGCAAAGTTTGTTGCTCCTTCTTTTAATCTATCGTAATCCATAATTCCCTCCTTAATTTTTGTGTTGAACGCCATTTCTGTCTATGGTGTAGTCGTCTTGATAAATCAATTCCGAAACACTTGTGACTTTATACCCCTGAATTTTAAGTTTGTTCAAAATCAATCTCAATCCATCTAAGACATTGTCAGAGTTGTTGTGCATCAAAATGATTGAACCATTTTTCACTCTGCCCAAAACCCTGTTTGCAATTTCTGAAGCAGAAAGACCTTTCCAGTCAAGGCTGTCAACGTCCCATTGAATTGTTTTCAAATTCAAACTTTCGGCAGTGTCCAAAAGGTCATTGTTGTACGAGCCAAATGGTGCTCTGAAAAGTGAAACGTCCTTGCCAGTGACAGCTTTAATTTTTGAGATTGATGTTTCCAATTCACTTTTCATAGTGGCTTTGTCAAGTTTAACCATGTCAGGGTGTGTGTTGGAGTGAGTTCCAATTTCCAAACCCGCATCATCAATTGCCTTAACCATGTCTGTGTAGTCATCAACCCAAAAACCAACAAGGAAGAATGTTGCAGTGCAATCAAATTCTTCAAGAATATCAATAATTCCTTGAGTCTTGTCAGCACCCCAGGCAGCATCAAAAGAAATTGCAACTTGTTTTTCCTCAGTTTCAACATTATAAATTGGAACTTTTCGAGTTGAATATCCGAAATAAACCTGTGCTGAAGTTGTCCCATTGAAAGATATTGCCAATAAAACAACAACCAAAACCATAGCGACAAAAATTTTCAATGTTCTTGATTTGATAACATAAAAATGCATTATTCAAACCTCACTTTTATTTTAAACTTCTTCCATATTTTCGACAAGGCTTATTTTGTGATTAATGAGCAAAATTTGTCCTGAAATGTCGAATTAAACAAACATATAATATCTATATAAAACTTTCTCCAATCTTAGAACAAAAGACAATAAAAAAGACCGATTTTTCGGTCTTTTAATTTTTGATATTTATGCCCAATAGAACACTTTCAATCTTGTTTTTCCATTCACTGTCACCCAAACGTCAGGATCCAAAATTGTTCCTGTTGAATATGAAATATCGCCAACAAGTTCGGTATTGTGCCCTGTTTGAGACCAGAAACAATCAACAACAGACGTTCCACTGTCATCGCCAGCAACAATGGTTCCGATCAAATCAGATCTTATGCCATCTGTCCAACTGTTTCTAGACAATCCCCAAGAGCGCAAAATATGTGTTCCATTGCTTCCATCAAGAAGCGAGAAATAATAAGAATTTGAACTTAATACAAAATTTCCATTCTCGTCTCTAGCAAAAACACCACTGGATTCTTGATCATATTCAACCCTGCAAGCATTAACCGACCCAATTGCGTAAGATTGTTCAATTGAACTATTCAAGCTTCCTCCAACGAGACCGCCCACATATTCAACTCCACGAACATAACTTTGACTTGAACAAGCAAACAAAGAACAATTTTCAGCATAACCAATCAATCCTCCGTGTCCCATTCTTGCGTCATATTCTTCCAAACTTACATCACTAGTCAGATGTTTCAATGCTTGATTGCCATAAATATCATAGAAGAAATCAATCACAACAGGTTTTGAACTTGAAGAATAATTTATATCCTGTGCCTCAATATCATAGTTGTAATTGTTCAAATTAACGAAAGTTGAGTTCTTAGCATAGCCCACAAAACTGCCCAAGTAAGAATATCCTTTAATCACATAACTTGCGTAAATTTCACCTTTAAGGGTCAAATTCTTTATTGTTGCACCATCAACATATCCAAACAAACCGCGATATGACAAGTTGTAGCTATAGGTGTTTAAATTCAAGTTTTTAATGATATAGTTCTTTCCGTTGTAAATGCCCCTAAATGGCGTTTCAGGCGAACCAATAGGATTAAAGATAATACCAGACATATTAATGTCGACGGTCTGATTGAATGTTACACCATCAAAAGTGTTTCCACTTGCCACTTGCTGACTCAACCAAATCAAATCTTGTGCAGAACTTATAGAGTAAACCTGTCTGCTTGAATTTGCTGAATAAGACGAAGACACGGTATCGTAACTAACAAACCTTGCTGTGACAGTCAGACTATCCGAACCGCCAACCATTCTATCGTTAATGAACGTGTAACTTTCATCTAGCGACAAAAGATTGTTATTTGCATACCAACCTACAAAATCGTATCCAATTGGGACATATGAAACACTGACAGTCACTGGAGCAAAATAATGAACTTTGTTTACATTTGAGAAGTTCAAAGTTGTTGAAGTGTTTTCCTTGCTGGTTGCTCTCAAAGTCGCTCCAATATTCATGTTTGCATCACCAGAAAAATCATATGTTTGCAATGTGCTATATGCATATATGACCATATAATCTCCGCCAAAATCAATATACTCCCGATAAGTCTTAATAAGATCCAAAACAGTCATACCTTGAATTTGGAACAGGTTGCTCTGAACAAGCTGAGGGGTGTAAATGAATGTAAATCCCTCCAAAACGAAACTTTGCACCATATCATCATAATACACCACATACCTGTCATCAGGGTTTACTGTCCCCGTTTCAGTATTGATGAGATAGGCAAGATAATCATCTTCATATGATGGCATGTTTGAACCGTATAATTGATAATATTCATTTGCAGACAAGTCACCAAAAATCAAAGATTGGAAATTGTCTAATTCAACTATGTTGTAATAATCTGTGTCCTCATAGTTGTTAATGACATTATAAATGTAGAAGATTGGAGGAGGAGAATTCCAGCGCCTAACCACATAAACGGTAAACTCAGTTTTATTGATAGGATCAGTAAGCTTGTCCAATCCTTCCAACAGTTCTTCAGATGTCAATTCAACAGGTGCCGATGATGTCAAGCTATCGAACGTCTTAATCAGTTTGTCTGAAGTGAGTGGATCGCCCTCTTCTTCAACAAGGTAAAAATCATAAGCATATCCATATTCAAGGTCATAATATGTGCTTGCATCTTTGACGGTTGCATCATCAAAGTCAAATGCCAGTGATTTTCTTATTGTGCTGTTTGAAGATCGGTCTAGCATGCTGATCACATCATATCTTGGAGGTGGAGCACCCTCCCAATCATAAATGACTTGATAGTTGTAAACAATCGGCACATAATAGACATCAAAACCATCAAAAAAGTCATAAATATATTCATCGCCTTGAGACCCTGTGCTTCCATAAGAAGTCGCTTCCGAACCAGAAACTGTTTGATAGAAAATTTCATCAGTCTCGTCAACTGCGCTCTCTCTTATCATTGAAATCTGTTTGACTGCATAACCAAGATTTGGAACTGCCGAAATTTGTACACTGTCATGATACCAAGCCATATCTTCCACTTCATAAATAATTTCTGAATTTCCACCATCATCAGATTTCTCGGCCCTGTAACCATTGTAAGTTTCCAAAATATATGACTCAACAACAATCTCTTGAGGAATACTTGAAAGTTGCACTCTGAAAGTCAATTGACTGGTAGATGTTCCATAATAATAATTTGCAAATTCCATAAACACAACATTACTTATTGTGTTGATTCCGCTGTTTCTGTCCCTATTGATCTCGAAATTAGGCCAAGAACTTATAGTGCTCGAATATGGATGATATATTGCCACACTTGGAGACTCCCAATGTTTATCTACATATTCGACCTTAAACAAATATTCTGCTCTGCCTCCTACCGTGTAATTTGCACCCTTTAGATATGGAAAATATTGATATTGACTGTCTATGCTTTTCCAAACACACATATTTAAATCTTCATCATAAGAAAGATAACTAATTTCTGCAATATCGGAAGAATAACTTGTTGTGTAATCACCTTCTCTTTTGTTCCATTGAAGAAGGACTCGTGCATCCTCCGCAGCAGCCATTGGAACCATTATGTTAACACCTGTCAAATCCCTGGAATTTCTTTCTGCACTTGAATAATAATAATAAACAAGTGGTGACATCAACCATGAATATGAACGGTCATTATATTCTGTTGAATAGGAAAAGGTTTTGGAAGAATAGCTGTAAGTAGGACTATAATCATTTTCTTGAAATGTTACAGAGGTTGTATCATTACAATAATCAAATACATCTGTTCTTAAATATGAATAAGTTCGACTAGCTCCATTTATATATGTATAGCCACCTACTAAATTACTGTAACTTCCACTATAACCTTTATTTTTATTGTTATAAAAACAATATGCAGTGGTGCAACCTCTATACTTTCTATTACCTACTATTTGTCCATAGTTTTGAGAGGCTGTAACCCCGCTGTAATTTATACAATTTGTGATATAAGATTCAAAAGTTGAACCACCAATAATTTGAGAAACTCCGACGATTCCGCCCACACCTTGTCCACCATTGGCTTGTATTCTTCCATGGTTAATGCAGGCAGTTATGAAACCATAACGGGCAATTGCACCAATTATTCCACCAACATTCCAATAAGTATTTGAACCATCTGCAGAACATGTGATATTTCCATAGTTTGCAGTGTCATAGACATAAATCCCGCCGCCACTTACACCAATTATTCCACCAATTCCACGTTTAACAGAAAAACTTGGATATGTGTAAAGATAGCCTTCATAACATTTAACAATGTTTAGATTGCCAAAGTTTGCACAAGAAAAAATCCTGACATCAAGAGAATTAGAATCAGTTGTGCTGTATCCATAACTTGAACCTACGATTCCACCAACCGATGTAGCAGCCCCTACACAAGAAAGATCGGCATAGTTCACACACTCATGAACATTGACTCTGTAACCTCTGTCCATTATATCACCAGTGGTTGTAATACACCCTACGATACCTCCCAAGGTACCTGCACCATTTGATGATATCGTCCAACCCTCAGGAAAACTTCCACCGCTTGGAAAATTCCCATTAAAAACATTGTCACGAATAGAGACAACGGCATTAGCAGAAATACAAAGAAGTCCCACTATGCCTCCAATGTTTGATACTTCGGCATGAGAAGTTGTGTAAAATGAAGAAGTTGCTGAGCAATGTGAGACCTGATTTGTTGTATATCCAACAATGCCTCCGACACTAACCATACCTGTAAACATATGGGGTGAACGAAGCTCAATCTGTCCTGAATGAAAGCAATAGCTTATATCATTATTCGATAAAGCCTTTCCAACAATCCCTCCAATTGCCCAAGTGGGAACATAATTAAAAGTTGCAACATTTGTATTTGTACTATCTTCAATATATATGTCACAATCACTTTCAACCTCTGCAACCTGTCCGCCCATCAACAATCCAACAACAGAGCCAACATTTACAGTTAAACTTAAAAGAGAATTTTCTTGAAACTCCAACGAATACCGACTTCCGGTTATATTAAAATCACCTATTATTGCACCATTTGCATAACCAAACAGTCCAATCGCAATTTGATCAATATATTGGTCATTTGAAGATGGTTCAGTAAATGTTGATGTCCCATCATTATAAGTGCTGCATATTTCGGAAAGCCCATAAGAATCTATATATATCCCAGAAATCGTGTAACCATTTCCATCAAAATTTCCAGTAAAACTTCTGTCGTAAGAATTTCCAATTGGTATCCAATAATGTGCTGACAAATCAATGTCACGACGTAGCTCTACATAAGCATCTCTAAGGTAATAACGAGTCCCATTATATTCATAATAATTATTGTTATTGACATAGTATGCCAACCTTGCAAGTTGTTGCGCGTTATCAACATAATAATAAAGAATTCCATTTCTAACTTCTCCGATCCAATTGACACCGATATTATCATCCCAATATCCATTTGTGTTTGCAGAGATTTCTTTATCTTCTCCTTCATCTATTTCCGTATTCACATTTTCTGTTGGTGTTTTGATTGATGAATCAATGATAAAAACACTGCCACATGCCAGTCCCAACGACATAAACACAGCGAACAGTCCCAAAAGAATTCTTTTCATAGTTATATTATAAACAAAAAACGACAAAAACACAAAGCATTTTGACAAAATTTTTATATTATTTCAAGGAGGCACGAACTTGCTTGCAAAAGTGAGTGCGACGCAGAAAAATCACAAACAAAAAAAACGAAGTTTTGAATCATGAAATGATTTTTTCGTAAGAAAATTTGTTTGTGATATAAACAAAAAACGACAAAAACACAAAACATTTTGACAAATTTTTTTATTATTTCAAGGAGGCACGAACTTGCTTGCAAAAGTGAGTGCGACGCAGAAAACTTGTTTATAATCATTCTAAACAAAGGCGGCATAATCAAAAAAACATAATGTCACATAAACGCAGCAGAAAGATCTCATAAAATTTCTCGAAGTGCAAAATTACAAAATGATCGAAATAAGAAAAATTGGACATTTTCGTAGTCCAATTTTTAGTCTGTAAAGTCATAAACTCCCAAAAATTTCTTCTTTATTTCTTCCTGCCCAGGACTTAATCTGTCAGTTGAAACTTTGAATTTCTTATTGTCTAATAATGTGAATTTCAATCCATGGTCAACAACTGCTTTTGGTTTTGTTCCAACATAGGCAACAGATTTTCCATTTTGAGCAAAATTGATGTATTTCACACCTTTTCTATATCTTGCAGAAATAGGAATTTGCAAAGCATTCAATCGTTTTACATAACCATTGTTGGTCACAATCAAATAGTCATCACTCAAGTTTTGTCCAGCAAAAACAACCAAATCTTTGTCCTCAAGATTGATTCCTTTCACCCCACCAGAAACCCTGCCTTGCAATGGCACTTCATTCTTTTCAAAGTTGACACAATACCCATTTTTGCTGAGCATGACAAATGTCTTGCCCTTGATTTCGTGTTCAACATTCAAAAGTTTGTCATCGTCAGAAATTTTCATCACTTGGTAATAAGTTTTTGAAACAACCAAATCTTTCTCTGAGCTGCGTTTAACCATTCCTTTCTGCGAGAAGAATACAACTTCCCCATCGCCCTCAACTTTCAAAACGGCAACCGGAGTTTCCATGATGTCAATTGATTTGTCAAGTTGCTTAAGAGGAATACCTTTCTCTCTCCACTTGCATTCTGGCAATTTGTCAACCACTGCTTTGACACAATTTCCTCTGTCTGTGAAAATGAGCACTGTGTCTGTCGCTTTAACTTCCAAAAGACTTGTGTGAATGTCAAACAAAGTGGAAGTGTCTGAAAGTGTTTTCAAAGATTTTGAATAGTTCTTCATGCTAACTTTCTTCAATGTTTTTCCAGCAGAAAGAGCAATCAAATAATCTTTTGTGTCTTCCATTTCTTCAATTTTTGTAAGTTTGATTTCTTCACTTTTAAGCTCATGAGAACGTCTTGGAGAATTAAATTTTTTCTTAATTTCCAAAATTTCTTTCTTAACAACTTCAAGTTGCAATTTCTTAGAGTTCAAAATCGCTTCCAACTCTTTGATTTTTGCCTTTAGTTCTGCAAGTTCTGCTTGAAGTTTTGTAACTTCCAAATTAACCAAACGAGCAAGTCTCATATCCAGAATCGCTTGTGCCTGTTTTTCTGAAAGAGCAAACTTTGCACGCAATCTTTGTTTTGCTTCACCAACATTTGCGGAAGTCTTGATAATTTTAATAACTGCATCAATGTTTTTGATTGCAATCAAAAGTCCTTCAACAATGTGAGCCCTATCTTTTGCAACATTAAGGTCAAACTTTGTTCTTCTGACAATCACATCTCTCTGGAAAGCGGTGTAATATGAAATGATGTCCAAAAGCCCCATAAGCTTTGGTTTTCCGCCAGCAATTGCCACCATATTGATGCCATAAGAAATCTGCATATTGGTGGATTGGAACAGAAATCCCAAAATTTTCTTTGCATTTGCCTCTTTCTTCAATCGAATGACAGCACGCATACCATTCCTGTCACTTTCATCACGAATTTCACTGATAACTGACAATTTGTCTTTGTTTTTGTCCTTAAGTTCGGCAATCTTCTGAAGCAATTGTGCTTTGTTTACTTGGTATGGAAGTTCAGTGATAACAAGACTTTGTTTGTCACCATTTTGCTCAATTCCAACTTTGGCGCGAAGAATGATTTTCCCTTTGCCAGTTTCGTATGCACTTTTAAGTCCATCTCCATAAATCAATTCTCCCCCAGTAGGGAAATCAGGACCTTTGATTATTTTCATCATTTGGTCAAGAGTGATGTTTGGATTCTCAATATATGCAACAACACCATCAATAACTTCTCCCAAATTGTGAGGTGGAATGTTTGTTGCCACACCAACAGCAATTCCAGTTGCACCATTGACCAAAAGGTTTGGAAATCTTCCTGGCAAAACATCAGGTTCTTTCAATGTGTCATCAAAGTTCAACCCCCAACGCACTGTGTCCTTTTCCAAATCTCTCAAAAGTTCCATGGCAAGTGGAGTCATTCTTGCTTCTGTGTAACGCATGGCCGCAGCGCTGTCGCCATCAACCGAACCAAAGTTTCCATGTCCGTCAACAAGTGGAGCTCGAAGAACAAAGTCTTGTGACATACGAACCATTGCGTCATAAACAGAACTGTCACCATGAGGGTGATATTTACCCATGCAATCACCGACAATTCTTGCCGATTTTCTGTATGGTTTGTCTGGAGTAAGTCCAAGTTCGAGCATGGAATACAAAATTCTTCTCTGAACAGGTTTCAAACCATCTTCAACTCTTGGCAAAGCTCTGTCCATAACAACGTGCTCTGTGTAAGGAATCATGGAATCATGCAAAACTTCTTCCAAAGGCTTAAACAAAATGCCGTTGCCACCATAAATCCCGCCGTTTCCATTGGAACCACCGCTTCCACCATGACCGCCTTGATTGTTTTCAGCAGTTTCTTCATCTAAATCCAAACCTTCCTCCGCGTTTGTCATCTCAATGCTTTCAACATAAGTATCATCAGCGGTTTCAACGTTCATTTCATTTTTTGTCACTGATTTGATTGTTGTTTTTCTTTCTTTTTGCTCTGTCTTTGTTTTTTCTATCAAATTTTCTTTTTCTTTCACAACATCTTCCTTTTTTTCTGATTGAGGAATTGAAGACATAGACCAAAAATCTAACTGTCCCTCCAAAGTCAAAGGGATCTCTTCCTGTTTTTCTTCTTCTTTTGGTGCAGCCAAAAGTTCGTCATAACACATTTGCCCTTCAATAGGTTCAATAACAACTGGTTTAAACTCTTCTTCAGTTTTGTGCTTGTTATCCACTTTAAAACCTCAACTTTTTCAAATTTTTCATTGTATAAATTTCATAAGAACACAAAATCGATCAATTTGCATTAACATTCTTATAGTCTCTCATGAATGTGTCTTCTCTGTCAAAATTTGCGTGTTCACTGATGTATTGTTTTCTCTCTTCAATCGCATCGCCCATGAGAGTTGTAATCATTTTTTCTGCCTCGGCTGCATCTTCAATGGTGACTTGAATCAAAGTTCTGTTTGCTGGATCCATGGTGGTCTCCCAAAGTTGTTCTGGATTCATTTCTCCAAGACCTTTATATCTCTGAATCATATAGCCTTTTCCAGCACTCTTAACAGCATCAGCGAGTTCAGCGTCGGAATAGACATATTTTTCATAATCTTTCTTATACACCTTATAAAGCGGTGGAAGACCAATGAAAACATGCCCATCAGTAATCAGTGGTTTCATATAGCGATAGAAGAAAGTAAGCAAAATCGCTCTGATGTGTGCACCATCTTGGTCCGCATCGGAAAGAATGATGACTTTGTTATATCTCAACGATGACAAATCAAAATCTTCTCCAAAACCTGTATCCAAAGCAGAAATGATTGTTCTGATTTCTTCATTTGCCAAAACTTGGTCAACTCTCTTCTTTTCTGCATTCAAAGGTTTTCCACGAAGTGGCAAAATAGCCTGAAATCTTCTGTCACGTCCCTGTTTTGCAGAACCGCCCGCACTGTCCCCTTCGACAATGAAAAGTTCGCTCTTACTTCTGTCTCTTGAAGTGGAAGAAGCCAATTTTCCAACCAAATTGAAGTTTTCTGCATTGTTCTTCGCTCTTGTGAGTTCCTTTGCTTTCTTTGCAGCAAGTCTAACCTTTGCCGCTTGTTTTGCTTTGTTCACAATAATTTCAGCATAAGTAAAATTCTTTTTATCAGCAAGCAGTTTTGAAAGTTCTTGCAAAGACAAACTTTCAACCTCTGTCCTTGCTTCAGGATTTCCAAGTTTGGTTTTTGTCTGCCCTTCAAACTGAACATTATTCATTTTGACATTGATAACAGTAACCAACCCCTCTCTGAAGTCTTCGCCAAGCAAGTTTGGTTCTTTGTCTTTGAGCATATTGTTTGCTCTGGCAAAATCATTGAAAGCCTTGGTGAAGGCACTCTTGAAACCAACTTCATGCATACCGCCTTCAGTTGTCGGAATGTTGTTGACATAAGAAAATGTGTTTTCAGTGTAAGAATCAGTTGAAATGAAACTTACTCCCAAATCAACAATCTTGCTTTCAGCATAGAAATATATTGGATTTTTGAAAAGTGCATTCTTTCCTTCCATCAAATATGAAACAAAGTCTTTGATTCCGCCTTCAAAATGAAATTCACAATTTTCGTTGGTCTCTTCGTCATTGACAACGATTTTCAATCCTTTGTTCAAAAAAGCAAGTTCTCTTGCTCTTCTTGAAATAAGTTCAAAATTGAATGTTTGTTTTCCAAAAACTCTGTCATCTGGCAAAAATGTCACACAAGTTCCAGTTGTGTTGCTTGTCCCAATTTCTTTTAATGGTGCAACAGGAACACCGCTATGTATTTTCCCTTTTTCATCTTCGTATGAATGGAACTCAACAAAATATTTCTTACCGCCTTTATTTACTGTGACTTTGCACCAACGAGAAAGAGCATTGGTGACTGATGCACCAACACCATGAAGACCACCAGAAAATTTGTAGTTTTCGTTGTTGAATTTCCCGCCGGCATGCAAGGTTGTGTAAACAACTTCAACACCACTTTTGTGAAGAGTTGGATGCATATCAACAGGGATACCACGACCATTATCTTCAACAGTGGCACTCCCATCTTTGTTTATTGTGATTTTGATTGTGTCGCCATAACCATTTGAAATTTCATCAATAGCGTTGTCAACAATCTCCCACAAAATATGATGAAATCCCCTTGAACTTGTTGTTCCGATATACATACCAGGACGAAGTCTAACCGCGTCAAGTCCATCGAGAACGACAATATCTTTTGATTCGTATTTTTTCTCAGCCATAAACACTCCAAACTATGATTTTCTTTTAATATTTTACCACAAAAACTAAAATTATTAAAACAAAAAGTGAATATTTGCACAAGAAATTTCACCAAAAACACGATTTCGGTCGCTGTATTTTCAAAATTTTGATGTATATTTATGTATAATTATACATATTTATTCTTTATCACATTCCAAAATGATAATGAATATAATTTTTTATTACTCCAAACAATATAAATAAAAAAAAGGAGAAAAAATGAAAAAAATTGTTTTGACTGGTGGTGGAACGGCAGGACATGTCTACCCTGCCCTTGCTGTTGCAGAAAGATTGACCGATTTTGAATTGCATTACATTGGAAGCAACGGAATGGAAAAAGAAATTTTGAAAAACTATCCAAACATCAAATATCACGAAATTCCAACGGTAAAATTGGAAAGAAAGCTTACTTTCAAAAATCTCTTAATCCCTTTCAAACTTGCAAAATCTGTAAAACAGTCAAAAAAGATTCTGAAAGAAATTTCCCCAGACATAATTTTTTCAAAAGGTGGTTTTGTCGCCGTACCTGTTGCCATGGCGGGCAAAAAATTGAACTTTCCAATAATAAGTCATGAAAGCGATTTGTCTTTCGGTCTTGCAAACAAAATCATTTTGCATTTTTGCACAGTCATGTGCACAACTTTTGAACCAACTGGAGAAAAAAACAAAAAATGTGTTCACACTGGTCAACCAATAAGAAGAAAAATATTTCATGGGAAAACAATTCCTTTGAATTTCAACAACTCAAATCCAACAATATTAGTCCTTGGTGGAAGTTTGGGTGCACAGTTTTTAAATGAAATAATTATCAAAAATTTGGATGCGCTAACCAAAAAATTTAACATCATCCATATTGCAGGAAAGAAAAATTATAAAGACATTAAGCATGAAAATTACAAAATTGTTCCTTATGCTGACAACATTGAAGATTACTACACAACTGCCGACATTGTCATTTCCAGAGCAGGAAGTGGTGTCATAAACGAACTTTTAGCCCTAGAAAAACCTATGTTGTTAATTCCGCTGTCAAAAAAATGTTCAAGAGGTGATCAAATTGAAAATGCCAAACTTTTTCAAAACCTTGGATATTGTGAAATGCTTGAAGAAGAAGAATATAATTATGAAATATTTATCAATAAATTAGAAAAAATAATAAAAAATAAAGAAAAAATACAAAAAAATATGAAAAAAACTGCAAAAAATAATGCAGTTGACAATATTTGTGATTTAATTAAAAAATATATTAAAAATTAATTATTAATTTATTTTAATTTTTTAATATTATTAAAATTAAATTAATTTTTCCATATTAGGCAAACCATATCCTTCCAAATACATTTCAAAACCCAAAGGTTGACAAGTTCTTATCAAAATGTTTTTAATTTGTTCTGGTTTCAAATTTTTGTCTTTTTCCAGAAGCAAACAACAAAGACCTGCAATCATTGGAGTTGCGACAGAAGTTCCACTCAAAAGAGTGTATGGATTTTTAATTCCGCATGAAATGATATCCACACTTGGTGCAACCACATCTGGTTTTATGTTTCGAAAAGCAGGTCCACGTGATGAAAAATCTGCAATTTCAAAATATTTTCGATTGAAATTTGCATCATCATATCTGTTGTCGTCAATTCCCCCAACAGTGATAATTTTTGAACTTATGCCCGGAGATTTGATAGTCTGATATTCAGGTCCACTGTTTCCTGCCGCCGCAACCACAACCACTCCATCTTTCCATAGAGCATCGGCCCCAAGCATGATAGGGTCATTGTGTCCAAGCGGTTCACTTCCAAAACTCATGCAAACAACTTTGATGTCGTATTTTTGATGATTGTCATAAACCCATTCCATAGCATCAAGAATTTTGTTCGCACTGGCCTCACCCTTATCATTTAAAGCTTTGAGTGCAAAGATTTTGGATTTTGGAGCAATTCCGGAATATTTAAATTTTGACAAAGCTCCACAGCCGGAACACACCCCACAAACAAAAGTTCCGTGTCCATTGTCATCATACATATTTTTCTTGTTTGAAATGAAGTCCTTAAAAAGTTCCACTCGATTTCGCCCAATCATGAAATCACAATGTGGAGCAAGCCCAGTGTCAATGAAAGCAACTCCCACCCCTTCTCCATAGAAAGGCAATTCTTGTGCCCCAAGAATTTGTTTTGAAACATACATCATGCAATTTGCCACTGCAAGCGAAGAAATGAATTTCACAGAATCAGAAGTTGACAGCGAAAAAATTTCCTTTTGAGACGCTTTGCAATAGAAAGAATTTATGAATAAATATTCATCAATGATATGTATCTTTCTATTATTCAAAACCTGCCTTGTATTATCCAAATTTTTGGAAAAAACAAGGCATGGCAATTTTTTGTCTTGGCTTAATATTGCAATTTCGTTTAATAATCTTCTGTCAATTTTGTTTATATTCATTTCAAACTGTCAATTATCCTTATCATATTTTCGTAGGTTTGAGTTGGCAGATACATCTTAATTTTCTCAACTGAACTTCTGAGAGCATCATAATCAAAAGTGCCATTAAGTTTTTGATTTTGAATTTCTCTGGAAAGCATGGAAAACAGCTCATCTGCTGGACGGTCTTTCAAATCTTCATATGCCTGATTGATGTCCTTTTGGGAATTTGTGTTCTTAGTCTTTGAAGTGGGTTGATTTTTTGACATTTCACTAAGTTTCATATTTTGCTCCTAGAAACAATATATGTTTAAGTTTGAAAAATCTACACTAAATCAAATTTTCTTGCATATAAATAAGCATGAACAATTTTTGGAATAATGGCCAACAATTTCAAAATAACAGAGCAAATGCCTACTACCCCGAGGCATTGAACATGAGCGCCCAAACACAATCTTTTGAAACACCAAACACACAAGAGAATTTTCAGCAAGAACAAAACACACAAAATCAAAACATAGGGCAAAACCCTTTTTCAAACCTGTTCAACTCACAAAATGGAAGCAATCTTTTTGGGAATTTGTTTGGAAACAACGATCTGTTGACATCTCTTTTTGCCAGCAATCTTTTTGGAAATAACAACAGCTCAGATCAAAAAAATAACATGTTGATGCAAGCGCTGTCCAACATGCTATCTCCCCAAAAAAAATCAAAACCAAGTGAAGAGAATGTAGAAAAAATCATTGACGTATCTTCCACATTTGAAGATTTATAAATGTTAACGAAACAGTTTGACAATATACTCAATTAAAATTTTATCTTCATAATAATGTAATTCAAACATATCTTGTTGATATTTTTCTAATAATACTTTTTGATTCTTATCTAATGACATTCTTAATTTTTCTTCAATATCCGCCAAACTTTCATATAATTTATATTCTTCCATCTTTTCAATTTTTCGTTCTACAAAATTTTAATATAACAAATCAACCAACTTATCCATTTTTCACCTTCCTACACACAATATATCACATTAAAATTAAAATGTATTCAAATACGCACTATGGTGCTTAAAAATGGACAACAAAAAACCAACTTATTTCAAGTTGGTCTGTTTTTTTATTCGTCAACGACTTTGCCATGTTCAAAATAAATCTTTCTTTTGCAAATTTTTTCTGCGATTTCAGGTCTTGTGCAAGCCAAAATCAAAGTTGTATCTGGTCCTTTAAGTTTCTTAATCATGTTGAGAATGGCATCAATATAAATGTCAGAAATTTCATCAAAAATGTTGTCAACAAGAAGCAAGTCAAGTTGTCTGAATGACAATCTGATGAGTGACAAGATGTATTTATCTTCCTTTCTGATGTTTTTAACTTTTTCGTCTCTGATTTTTTCAAGAGAAAAATCAATTATGGCATTATTAATCATCTTCTCCGCTTCAGCAGGCTTATATCCTTTTTTGTTCAAGATGTACTTAAAGTTTTCATAAACAGTTTTATTCTCCAAAAATACAGGACAATATGGCACATAACCAACACTGATGTCTGTCTTGAAATCAATCTTTTTTAAAGGAATTTTGTTGATGTAAACTTCTCCAGAATCGTAATCTTCCAACTTTGCAATCACTCTAAGCAAGGTGGTCTTTCCGCTGTTTTGCTCCCCAACAAAAGCCACACTTTCCCCAGGCGCAACATCAAGATTGATGTCTTCAAGAGCATAAAACTCTTTGGTATATTTAAGATATAAGTTCTTAATTGATAACATAATTCGCTCCCATTTAATAAATATATGATACAATATCTCGAAAAAAAATAAAAGTAAATTCAACAACTTTTGGAATTTACTTTCATTTTCATGGTTTTTGTTTCTTATTTTTCTTGGTGTTTTTTGACTTCAACCTTCACTTCTTTGGAAATATCTTCACTCAGAACCAAAATCTCTTCTTGAGTTTCTTCATTCTTTTTTGTTTGTCCTGCAACAACTCGGAATGTCAAATCAACATCATTATTCGCAGAAAACAAAAATACCTTTGTTCCAAAATCTTCATAAGTTTGATAACCAGCTTCACCTGTCGCACCATTGGTCTTGCTGATGAGATAGGTCAAATTATACCAATAGTCGCTCTTTGGCAAACAAATGACATATTGGTCTTGCATCTCCTCGCCAAAAGTCAAAAGTTGTTCTTCTTTGCTTGATTTGATTTGCAAATCAACATATTTGTCTTCCATTCTGCCATCATTGTCCAAAACAACCTTGATTGCATAATCAGTGCTTAGTGCACCAGTTATCTCACTGATGTGTGCAACTCTCAATTTTGTTTCATTTTCACAACCTGCGCCCATAAAACAAAAACAAACACAAAGGATAATCAAAACAAATTTTTTCATATCTCTATTGTGTTCGTTTTCATCTAAATTATGCCACAAAAACATCTTCCATATTGCTTTTGGTCAAATTTTTGTGTTATGTTGCAGTTGGTGATTAGAAATTAACTTCAATCAAACCATATTTGTTGTCATTTCTCTTGTAGATAACGTTAACTTTTCCAGTTTCTGCATTCAAGAAAATGAAGAATGTGTGTCCCAATCTTTCTATTGCATCTTTTGCTTCTTCAACCATGATTGGATCAAGATCAAAAGATTTTTTCTTATAAATTTCTGGCAATTTCAAATCTGGCATTTCTTCCAAGAATTCGAAACCAACATTCTTTGGAGCATTTCTCTTGCTTTGAGTGATTTTTTCTCTGTTTCTAACAATTTGTTTTTCAAGTTTTGGAAGAGCAAGGTCAATGTTTTCATACATATTAAGACCAGAGACTTCAGATCTATACAAAAGACCTTTGTTTGTGATTGTAACTTCCAATTTTTCAATTTTATTTTGTTTTGAGCAAACAACTCTTGCTGATGCTTCATCTCCAAAATATTTGTTCAATCTGTCCAACTTTTCAGTGATGACATCTTTGAATCTTTTTGCAATTTTATAATTTTTTTCAACAAATGTAATTTTCATATTCCACTCCTTTGTACAAACATTTTACCAAATATTTTTCCATTCTCCAAATGTTTTTCAAAAGTTATTTAGACTGCGTTAAACACAAGTTGATCGCCGTCAAGTTCAACTTCAATCGTGCCATGATCAGGAAGTTCTCCAAGCAAAATCTTTTCAGCAACTTTGTCCTCAATCTCTTGTTCAATAAATCTCTTAAGTGGTCTTGCACCATAAATCAAATTAGAGCCTTTTGCGACAATATAGTCAATTGCTTTTTTGTCAACTTTCAACTTCAAATTTCTTGCAGCAAGCCGTTTGTTGATATTAGATATGAGAATGTCAGAAATTTTGATAAGGTCTTGTTTGGATAACGAATCAAAAATGCAAATAACATCAATTCTGTTGATGAGTTCTGGTTTGAATCTCTTCTTCAAAGCATCCATATAGATGTCTCGCTCATTGACCTTTTCACAGCTTTCTGTTCCAAAGCCAAGTTGTCTTTGTTGACGGATTTCATTTGCACCTATGTTGCTGGTCATGATGATGATTGTGTTCTTGAAACTTACTGTTCTACCTTTGCCGTCTGTCAAACGTCCATCGTCAAGAATTTGAAGCAACGCATTCAAGACTTCTGGGTGTGCCTTTTCAATTTCATCAAAAAGAACAACGCTGTATGGTTTTCTTCTGACTTGTTCCGTCAGTTGTCCACCCTCGTCAAAACCAACATATCCTGGAGGTGCTCCAATAAGTTTTGACACAGTGTGACTTTCCATATATTCACTCATATCAATTCTGATGATGTTGTTTTCATTGTCAAACATTGCTTCTGCAAGCGCTTTGGAAAGTTCTGTTTTTCCAACACCTGTTGGCCCCATAAACAAGAAAGAACCAATTGGTCGTTTGCTGTCTTGAAGTCCAACTCTTGCCCTTCTGATGGCTTTTGACACTGCATTGATTGCTTCATCTTGTCCAACAACTCTCTTGTGCAAGATTTCTTCCAAATGAACAAGTTTTTCTTTCTCTCCTTCTGTGAGTTTTGTCACAGGGATTCCAGTCCACTTGGAAACAACTTCAGCGATCTCATTTTCTCCAATTTGTTTGCTTCCGCTTTTCTTGATTATCGTGTCATTTTGAGTTTTAAGTTCGTTTTCAAGATTTATGATTTCAGATTGCAATTTTGCAGCCTTTTCATAATTCCTTTGCAATGACGCCTCATCACGACTTGCAGACAAAGTTTTGATTTTCTCTTCCAAATCTCTAACCTTTTGAGGTTTGATTGTGTAGTTAACTTTGGCACGAGAGCAAGCCTCATCAATAAGGTCAATAGCCTTATCAGGCAAACTTCTGTCTGTGATGTATCTATCTGACAGATTTGCTGCCGCTTCAATTGCCTCGTTTGTTATGATGATTTTGTGGAACGCTTCATAAGTGTCCTTAAGTCCCTTCAAAATTTCAATAGTCTGTTCAACTGAAGGTGGATTGACCATAACAGGTTGAAATCTTCTTTCCAAAGCCTTATCTTTTTCGATATATTTCCTATATTCATCAGTTGTTGTCGCACCAATTGTTTGCAATTCTCCCCTTGCAAGATATGGTTTCAACATATCAGAAGGACTTGTTTCACCTTTTTCACTTCCTGCCTGTGCAAGTGTGTGAATTTCATCAATAAAGACAATGATGTTTCCGTCCTGAATGATGGTTTCAATGGCATCTTTAAGTTTTTCTTCCATCTGTCCACGATACTTTGTCCCTGCCATAAGTCCACCAATTTCAAGAGCATAAATTGTCTTGTCCTTGAGTTCTTCAGGAACATCACCGCTTGCGATTGCTTGCGCCAAACCTTCAACGACTGCAGTCTTACCAACACCCGCTTCCCCAATCAAGACAGGGTTGTTTTTTGTCTTTCTGCAGAGAATTTCAATCACTCTTTGAATTTCTTCCTCTCTGCCAATAACTGGGTCAAGTTTGTGTTGTCTTGCTTTCAATGTGATATCACTTCCCATATCAAGCAATTTTTCAGGCAAAGTGCTGCCTGCTTGATTGTTGCTCTTTCCATCTTCATTTTTCTTGTTTTCTCTGCCATTAATCTGCAATAAAGACATCAATTTGATTTTCATCTCATCAACATTGACATTGAAAATATTTTCCAGCATTTTTGTGGCATAACAACTCTTGTTTGAAAGGATTGCAAGAAGCAAGTGTTCTGTTCCAATGAAAGAATGTCCCATATCCATTGCAATTTGCTGTGCCAATTGGAAAAGTTCTTTGGTTCTTGGTGTCAATTCCACGCTTCCAAACAACGAAACACCACTTGCAGATTCTTCAAAAAGTTCAAACAAAGCATTTTCTGTGACACCATAAGATGCCAAAATTTTTGAAGCAGTGCATTCAGAAACGCTGGCAAGACCATAGAGAATATGTTCAGTGCCAACCAAGTTGCTTCCAAATCTGAGAGCAATTTTGCTTGCATTTTTAATTACTTTTTCAATACTATCCGAAAATAAACCATTATTTAAAGCCATAAATTCCTCCTTTTTTGGTTTTATTATCATAATTTATTTCCTTAATAAAAGAAAATAAGTCAACTTTTAACAAAAATAAAATCACTTGGAAACAAGTTCTCTTATTTTCCTATTAATATACTCACTTCTCACCTGTTCTTCCTTTAAAATTTCCGAAAAACTTTCAATTTCTCGCAAATTTGCGGATGCTCCTTCAACCAAAAGTTTTTCAAAACTTTTTTGGTCAGAAATTTTCAAAAATCCCAAGGCATCACCAAACTTAATAAGTGCCAAAAGTTCAATCATTTCCTTTTCTTCAAGGGAATAACACTCCTTCAAAATTCCATAAGCACGATAAATTTCATCAATCAATTTGTCATGATTGCTTGCCAAAATGTCTTCCCTTGCTGACAATTCCATTTGACAGATGTTATAGACATAGTCCGAAACTCCGTCAATAATTTCTTCTTCCGACAACCCCAAAGAGTTTTGATTGGAAATTTGATAAAAACTTCCGTAAGTTTCACTCCCTTCGCCATACAGTCCGCGAATGGTGTAACCCTGCTGTCGTGCTTCTTTTTTCAACAAATTTATGTCGCCATTTCGTTCAAGAGCTGGCAAAAAGAGCATGACCGAAGCACGCATACCAGTTCCAAGATTTGAAGGGCTTGATGTGATGTATCCATAGTCATTGGAATATGCCACATCAATTTCAGACAAAATCAAATCGTCAAGTTGTTTCAACTCCCTGTATGGCTTATACAAATTGAAACCATTGACCATGCATTGCTCTCTGATATGATCTTCTTCATTAATCATGACAATGATCTGCTCATCATCATTCATAGCAACGGCAGAAATGTCTTTGTTTTCAATCAATTCTTTGCTGATCAAATGTCGCTCTAAAAGAGCATTACATTCATTCAGAGAAAGATTTTTAAGTTTGATAAAGTCAAATCCACCAAATTTTTCAAGTATGCTTTGAATGGAGTCAATGATAAAAACTGCGTCAGACTCATCACGCAGTTTCGTGAAAAAGTTGAAGCCAGAGATATTTCTAGCAAGTCTAATTCTTGAAGATATAGCAATGTTTTCAAAATTTTCGTTCATATTCATAATAAAATTATATCAAATAAAAAGTTTTTAACAAACTATATTTAAGGTTTTTAAATCACAAACCTGTCACTTTTCAAAATTTCTTGATATGTTTCTTCCACAGACAACTTTGAAGAATCCAAAATGTTTGACTTATTAAAATTTTCTGCCAAAATTTCTTTTAACAACATAATTGATCTTTCTCCCATTTGACAGTCTTGTGGACGAAGCTTATCTCTTTCAACAATTGTTTTCTCATTAACTATAAGTGCAACAAATTTAATAATTACATCACTGCCAGAAAACTTGTTTTTCAACTTCAAGACATCTTTTTTGCTTAATATATAGTTAAACACGACATCATATCCTTCCGCCAAACAGTTCTCAATCAAAGAAATGCAATTTTTCCAAAAGAATGACAAATGATTCCCTTCTTTCCATGGGCTGACATAACCACCAACCACAAGGTGATAAACATCATCCCCTTCAATAAGGCAACTTTTTGGCAGACTTTCTGCAATCTTTTTTGATATAGTGCTTTTCCCTACTCCAGCAGGTCCTGTTATTAAATAAAGTGTTTTCATTTCATTCCTTATCCTTATGCTTTTTGCCCTTATACATTCTATCAACTGCCTGCCTAATTTCTGGCAATTCATAGCATTTTTCACAGCCAACAAAACCAGTTTCCAAAATCTCTTCCACACTTGTGTGGCATTTTGGACAAATGTTATTGTTCATCTTTTTCAATTCCTTTCATAGTGAGAGAAATTCTCTTCTTTGCAAGGTCAACAGACATAACTTTGACATCGACAACATCTCCAACCTTGACAACGTCTGATGGGTGTTTAACAAATCCATCTGAAAGTTGTGAAATGTGAACAAGTCCATCTTGGTGAACACCAATGTCAACAAAAGCACCAAAATCAACAACATTTCTGACAACGCCTTTGAAAGTCATGCCTTCTTTGAGGTCTTCCATGTGAATGACGTCACTTCTAAGCACTGGTTTTGGCATGGTTTCACGAATGTCACGACCAGGTTTGAGAAGTTCGTTTGTGATGTCTTCAAGAGTTGGCACTCCAACACCACACTCTTCTGCAACTTTCTTCTCTCCCTTTTGCTCAATCATTTTTGGCAAAAGCACAAGATTGTTGTTTTTGACGTCTTCTTCTGTCAAATTGAAGAGTGCCAAAAGTTTTCTTGCTCCGTCATAACTTTCTGGGTGCACAGCAGTATTGTCCAAAACATTCTCTCCACCAACAACACGCAAGAAACCGGCACATTGTTCATAGGCTTTTGGACCAAGTTTGGAGACAGACAAGAGTTCTTCTCTTCTCTTAAAACCTTTTGCCTTTGTTCTGTATGCAACAATATTTTTTGCAATAGACATATTAAGTCCAGAAACATAAGAAAGAAGACTTGGAGAAGCTGTGTTGAGGTCAACTCCAACACTGTTAACACAGTCCTCAACCACACCTGTCAAAACTTCTGTAAGTCTGTTTTGAGGCATGTCGTGTTGATATTGACCAACACCAATTGATTTGACATCAATTTTGATGAGTTCAGCCAATGGGTCTTGCAATCTTCTTGCAATAGACACTGCACTACGAAGATTAACATCATAATCAGGAAACTCTTCTGCAGCAAGTTTAGATGCCGAATAAACAGAAGCACCCGCCTCACTGACAACTGCATAACTCACTGGACGGTCAACATGTTTGATGAGTTCTGCAACAAAGATTTCTGATTCTTTTGAAGCAGTTCCGTTTCCTATTGCAATGATGTCAACTTTGTTCTTTTCAATCATTGCCTTAAGTTTTTCCATAGACTCTTCAGTCTTGGAACGAGGTGGAGTTGGATAAACAACAGTTGTGTCCAAAACAGAGCCATTTTTGTCAATAACGGCAATTTTGCAACCATTGTGATACCCTGGGTCAAAACCCATGATGATGTTGTTCTTAAGTGGAGATTCCATAAGAAGCGGTCTAAGGTTGACTTCAAACATCTTGATTGCTTGTTCGTCAGCCATGTCTGTCAAATTGTTTCTGCATTCTCTCTCAAGAGATGGGAACAAAAGACGGTCATATGCATCATGAATGACCTCGTCAATCAAAGCATTTGTGTCCTCATTGTCTTTTTTGTAATATTTTTCAATCACTGGAATTGTCAACTTTTCATCAATTGTGATGTCAACCTTCAAACATTTTTCCTTCTCACCACGGTTGATTGCCAAAATTCTGTGACTTGGCAAACTCTTGACCTCTTGTTTGAAGTTTGCATAGGTTTCATAGGTCAAATTGTTCTCATTTTCAAGAAGAACGCAATTGATGAATGCTTTGTTTGCAATGATTTCACGAAGCTCTTTTCTGAGTTCTGCATTGTCAGAAATTCTTTCTGCAACAATATCCTTTGCGCCAGCAATTGCTTCCTCAACAGTTGGAACTTCTTCAGTGATAAATTTTTCTGCTTCCTTAGCAACAAAATAGTCTTTTGATTGTGCTTGCAAAATGTCCGCCAAGGGTTCCAAACCCTTTGCGATGGCAACAGATGCCCTTGTTTTTCTCTTTGGTTTGTAAGGTCTGTAAATATCCTCAACTTCAGTGAGTGTCAACGCTTCTTCAAGAGCTTTTGCAAGTTCGTCAGTCCATTTTCCCTGTTCTGTGATAACTTTTTGAACTTTCGTTTTTTCATCGTCCAAATTTCTCAAATATTTCAATCTGTCAGCAAAATTTCTGAGCACTTGGTCGTCACAAGAACCATGCATTTCTTTTCTATAACGTGCGATAAATGGAATTGTGTTTCCTTCATCAATCAATTCAATAATGTTGTGAGTGTAGTCACTTCTAAGCCCAAATTCACTTGAAAGTCTTTCTTCAATAGTCATGTTAATTTCTCCTTAATCTTTGTTGTATTTCACTAATGATTGTATCATATTTTGGCAAGTTTTTCATAAAGATTTCACCATTTTTCTGCAAAATTTCGCCTTTAAACACTGTCATCAGAACATCTCTCTTAGATTTCTCCCAAACAAGTGTTTTGAGCGGATTTTGATAAAGCGACCTTCCACCAGAAACAACGATAAAGTTGGCAAGATTTCCCTTTTTAACTCCATAATTTTCAATTCCAAGCATTTTTGCTCCGCCTGTTGTTGCCATTTGGAAGACATCTTTTTCATCAATGCAACTCTCGTCTTCAAAAAGTCCTCTTTGAGTCATGATTATTTGTCTCATAAATGCAAAAAAATCAATCTCAAAACTGCTTCCACTGCCAATTCCAACGCAAAAATCTTTGCTCTTTAGTGAAACCAAATTGGTTGGTCTGATTCCAGATTTCCCATCAGCAGAAGGCGTCAAGCAAAAAGAACAATCATATTGAGAAAACAATTCCAAATCATCTTTTTCAAAGCAATTGCCCCCAACAATTGTCGGTGCTCTGTCCAAGAAACCAAAATCTTCCAAAACTTGTGAAAGCGGTTTTTTATATTGCATATCAATCGTTCCAAGTTCTTCCAATGTCCTTCCGGTATCAATAAACAATCTGCTTTTATTTTGCGCAACCAATGACACAATTTCTGACAATTCTTGCTCGCTTTTCTCTTCAAAATGGTCTAAAAATACACAAGCAAATTCATTTTTCTCGGACAAATCGTTGAAAGTTGCCCCAGCCAACACGTTTTTGACAATCATAAGGTCTTGAACATATTTCAACATTTCCGCATCAGCAACATCAACGCCCCCATAATTCTTTTCAAACGCATCAAAACTGTGGCAAAACGAATTGACAAAAGGCGGAAGGACAAAATACCCATTCAAATCTATAATATCCGCCCGTTCTTTTCTGTCAGAATCAGCATTTTGAATGTCTTTTATTATGCCATTTTCAACATACAAATCAACAAGTTCCACCGAACCATTTTCAATATCAACCAAGTTTGCATTTTTAAAGATTTTTTGCATATAAACCGCCTTTGAAATAATACTAAATGATATGAAAGAGTATATAACAAAAGGTTGAAAAATGCAAATGAAAGACAGAACAATCTTGCACTCTGATGTAAACAATTTTTTCGCTTCGGTGGAATGTTCCACAAACCCGAAACTGTTTGGAAAACCAGTTGCAGTCACAGGAAATCCAGAAAAAAGAACGGGAATCATTTTGGCAAAAAATGAAATTGCCAAGGCACAAGGCGTCAAAACTGGCGAGGCAATTTGGCAAGCAAAACAAAAATGCCCTACCCTTGTGACTGTCGGCCCACACTATGCACTTTACGAAAAAATTTCAAAAAAACTTCATGAATTGTATTTAGAGTACACAGACTTTGTCGAGCCATTGGGACTTGATGAATGTTGGCTTGATGTGACTCCATCTTTGAAATACCTAAACAAAAACGGACAACAAATTGCTGACGAAATCAGAGAGAGGGTAAAAAAAGAATTTGGTTTCACGGTCTCTGTTGGAGTTTCTTTCTCAAAAATCTTCGCAAAGCTTGGAAGTGACATGAAAAAACCAGATGCGACAACCATAATTGACAGAGAGCATTTCAAAGAAATTGTCTATCCCCTTCCACTTAATTCAGTTGTTGGATTTGGAAATAAGTTGACCGCAAAATTTGAAAAAATGAACATTCTCACAATTGGTGATTTTGTTGCTCTAAAAGAACAGTTTGTCAAAGACATCATGGGAAAAACAGGAGTCGAACTTCATCAAAAATTATCTGGCGAACTTATTGACCCAGTCACCTGTTATTACGAAATTTCTCCACCAAAAAGTGTAGGCAATGGAACCACAACCATTCAGGACATAGAAAAAAGAGAAGATGTCAAAAAAGTGGTCACATTTTTGAGTGAAAAAGTGGGCTCAAGACTGATTGCTGGCAATCTCCACGGTTCAACTGTGACAGTGACACTAAAAACAAACGAATTTGAAAAATTCAGACACTCAAAAACCATCGCACCAATTCAATCTGGCGAAGAAATCTCCAAGCATGCAATGAATTTGATTGATGAATTTTGGAAATACGACAAAAAATTAAGGGCAATTCGTGTCAGAATATCAAATTTGACTAAGGTTGACAAAATGGAGCAACTTTCATTTTTCGGGAAAGAAACAAAGGACCTGGGCAAAACAATAAATGAAATCAATCAAAAATATGGAAAAAACAAGATTTATGTTGCAAGCGACACTGTCTCATTCATAAACAGAAAAAATGAAGATGAAAGTTTCTTTTAAACCAAAATCAAACATGGCAAATTTCAAATAAAAAAAGACGCCAAATCGACGTCTTCTTTTTCAGTATTATTCAGCGACTTCAACAACATCTTCTTTCTTTTGAGATTTTGATTGTTGAACATTTTTCTTCTTTTTTCTAGGTCTATAGGCAATTGCCCAAAGTCCGGAACTCATGAAGGCACATGAATAGAATGTTGCAAGAGTTCCAACCAAAATTGGGAATGTGAACTCTCCCATATTGGCAAACCCTAAAATCGTGATCATAAAGATAATGATGAACATAACCAAAACAGCAAAAATCAAGTGAGACAAATTACTCTTGGTTGCGCTGTTTGCAATTTGTTTGTTGTCAATTTTTTGATTTGCCTGACTTGAAACCTTCAAATTTTCTTTGACTTTGCCAAACAACATAACTGAATTATAAATTGAGAAGCACAAAACTGTAAAGAGTGCCACAAAGAATGAAATGTTGATTTCAATTCTGCAAATAACCATTACGGCTGCAGTAATCAACAAGTCGTGAACAAGTGTAAGGAATGTTGTCATGCTGCTTACAAAACCAAATCTGAAGATGAGATAGATCAATGCAACTGCAAGAGCAACAACAAATGCAATGACGGATCTCATGACAGTTTCAGTTGTTCCGCTTGCTGTTGTAAATCCACCATTTGTGACAAACCCCGCTTCGTCCAATCCTTCCAAATCACTTGGATCATTCACACTTTGATCAACATACCCGAATTCCTTCAATAATGCAAGATGAATTTGATCGTTGTCTGTTTCAATTTGACTCTCATCTTTTGATGAATCGTTCTGATATTTGACTATGACAGCATCTTCTGTATAAATGCCCAAATTATTGTTTGTGATTGTGGTTTTTTGAATTGTATTGATTGAAAGACCAAAGTCACTCAAAACATCATTGATTTTTTCTTGAAGTTTGCCCATGTCAGTATCAAGGTCATATGATTCAAAGTCTGAAAATGTCCCCTCAGAATTGGTGTAGATTGTCATGTTTGAACCACCTGTGAAATCAATGCCAAGATTGAAACCAAGTGTGCAAAGCATCACAATGCCAACAATGATGATGGCAAGTGGAGCAATCAAAAACCATTTCAGGTTTTTGCAAAAATCAAATTTTGAATTTTGAATCTTCTCATCAAGGGAAAATCTTGTTTTATTCTTACTCATTTGCCTGGCCTCCTACGATTGCCTCATCATTTTCTTTGAACACTCTGACTTGTTTTGGCAAATGAAGTTTTTTTGCTTTGACGCTGTTGAATGGAAGATACCATTTGACAAAGAATCTCAAAACAACCAAGTTGACAAACAATGAAAGCACAATTCCAATCAAGAAAGGAATGGCAAAACCTTGAATTGAACTTGTTCCAAAAATCCAAAGGAAGATTGCAACTATTGCCATAACAATGTGACTGTCAAGAATTGGCCACAAAGCCTTTTTGAATCCTGATTTAACAGAAAGTGGGATCTTTTTGCCTGTGCGATATTCTTCTCTGATTTTTTCAAAGATGAATATGTTTCCACCAATTGTAACGGCAAAACTCAAAACAATTCCGGCAATGCCTGTCAAAGTGAGTTGAACGAATGGAATTGCTTGCAAGAAGAACAGCATCAAAATTGCAAAAATAACAAGTGAGAATGCAGAAAGGAAACTGAAGTCACCATATCTGCACCAAAGAAGAATCAATGCAACAACAAGCCCAACAACTCCACCAATGATTGCAAGTTTGAGAGCTTCACCACCAAGTGTTGCGGAAATGACATTAATTTGAGGGTTGTCCAAATTGACACTGAATGTTCCACTCATGATTTGAAGAGCATAGTTTTCTGCATCTTCAAGAGTTTCAAAACTTCCAGAAATGAAAGTCGAATCACCTGTGATTTCCTCTTCACAGGTAAGTTGCATATCTGCAGAATCATCAATCTCTCCCAAATAGATGTAGATAACTTGGTCACCTTCTGATGCTTCTCTTGTTAATGTAGAAAACTTTTCGGCTCCTTCTTCTGTGAATTGAATGCTGACACCATAAACATATTCTCCATTTTCACCTTGTTGAACTCCAGCTTGCACATCTCTGACGTCACTTCCAACAATTCTTGCCTCAGCAGAAGCATTTTGGTCAAGCGTCATATAAAGTGGTGTAGGCTCACCAATCAAATCAAAAACTTCATTTGAATCTGTCAAGGCAGGGACTTCAATTCTGATTTTTGAACCGCCCTGTCTTTCAACTGTTGCTTCTGGATATTCATTTTGAATGACCATTCTAAGTCTTGCCAAAGTTCCGTCAATTGCTGTATCCAAACTTTGTGTGTTGCTGTCGCTTGAAAGAGAACAATCATAGACAACAGAAATGCCACCCGCAAGGTCCAATCCAAGAGGAATGGAGTTGGCAAAGCCATTGTAGGTGTATGACGTGAAAGGAACATCAAAACTGCAGACAGACAAAACAATTCCAAGAATGGTTATGATTGCCACAGCAATATAATTGAGAATGGAATTTTTCTTAACTCTACTTCTAGCCATTATTTCCCCTTAATTTCAACATAATTTTGATAAATTTTTTCGGATAAATTACCTTGACTAGTATAATACATTAAGGGGCTGATGTCAATTAAAAAACTAATTTTTTTTCAAATTGACACAAATAATACCACAGATTGCTCCAATGATGCTTCCAAAGATGATATCGTTGAGAAAAGTGCGGTCAAAACAGAAAGCCCCGTCCAAAATTGAAAACACCAAAAAGGCAATAATTGTGAAAAATAGACCAATCAAAAAACCACTTAAAAGTCCCATTTCTTTGTGTTTTTTCATTCCAATAAAGACGCCAAAGAAAATGCTGACACCTTTGATGACCTGATTGACCGGCGCGATGATTTTGTCAGAAATGTTTGTAAATCTCAATATAAATGCGAAAAGCAAAATTCCAACCAAGGCAACACAAAGACCAACCACGACACCTTTCAAAACGCTCAAAAAAAGACCACTCGTTGCACCTTTTTCGCTCTTTGCTGTTTTCAATTTCATTATTGCCTCCTTGCCATTTTTTAAACATGGACAGACTTTTTAGATAAAATATCCTATGCCAACCAAAATTTATTAATGACAACCCGGCACAAATTTGTCGATTGATCAAACAAAAAAACACAAGTGTTTTTGACTTGTGTTTTTTATTCTTTTTCTTCAGACTTTGCAGATTCTTCTTTTGAAGCAGTTGAATCTTCTTTTGTTTCAACAATTTCTGCAACCTTTTCTTCTGCAGTGTCTTTTTTCTTTTTCTTGTTCTTCTTGGCTTCTTTTCTTGCTTGTTCTTCTTCCAAAGCCTTGCGTTCTGCCTCCGCTTTTGCTTCTGCTTCTCTTTTAAGTTCTGCTTCACTTTTGAAAACAGTGTAAATTGCATAAGCATCAACGCTCATATAACTCTTGTTTTTGCCACCAGTTTCAATCACAACAATCTTTTGAGAATCGTCAAATTTAAGTTCAACAATTGTGCCATAGACACCACTTGTTGTCAAAACTTTGTCTCCAACTTTCAAAGAATTTGTCTGTTCTTGAACCTTTTGAGTTTCTCTTTTGTTTCTTGCATTCATCATGATTGGAAGAGCAATCAAAAGCAAAACAACAATGGCAATCAAAACATAGTTCCAAACGCCTGTTCCGCCACCTTCAAGCAACATGCTGTTCATAAACAAAATCTCCTTTTATTTGAAATAAAAGCCCATCATCAAAACCATGAATATCACCCCTAAAGGCAGTATCAATTCATTAATTCCCATGTAAGTGACTCCTTTTAAGATATTATCACAAAATGATAACATATTCCAAACAAAAATTCAATATTGTTTGTGAAAATTGTGCTTTTTTGTCGTTAAATTTTCTTGGTTTCAACCTCTTCCTTCATTCTTGCAACAAAATCTTCAAGTTTAAGTCCACTCTTGTTTTCAAAACCACGACCACGAATGGAGATAGTTCCATTTTTTTCTTCTTCATCACCAACAATGATCAGATATGGAATTTTCATTGAAAGTGCTTCACGAATTTTGTATCCAACCTTTTCGTTTCTGTCATCAAGTTCCACTCTGAAACCAGCATCAAAAAGACTTTGTTTAATTTTTTCAGCATATTCATTGTTTCTGTCTGTCAAAGTCAAAACCTTAACTTGAACAGGTGCCAACCAAAGTGGAAAAGCACCAGCAAAATGTTCAATCAAGATTCCGAAGAATCTTTCAAGAGAACCATAGATAACTCTGTGAATCATAATTGGACGATGTTTTTCTCCATCTTCGCCAACATATTCAAGTTCAAATCTTTGTGGAAGTTGAAAGTCAAGTTGAATTGTTCCACATTGCCATGTTCTTCCAATTGCATCTGTCAAATGGAAGTCAATCTTAGGTCCATAGAAAGCGCCATCGCCTTCATTGATGACATAGTCAAGTCCCAATTCGTCAAGAGCACTTTTGAGTGCATCTGTTGCAAGTTCCCAATCTTCGTCACTGCCCATGCTGTCTTCAGGACGAGTTGAAAGTTCAACATGATATTTGAAGTTGAATGTCTTATAAACTTCATCAATAAGAGCAACAACATTTTTGATTTCACCCTTGATCTGATTTGGTGTCATGAAGATGTGTGCATCGTCTTGAGTGAAGCAACGAACTCTCATAAGTCCACCAAGTTCGCCAGATTTTTCATGTCTGTGAACAAGTCCAAGCTCGCCAAGTCTCAAAGGCAAATCACGATATGAGTGTGGCGAGTTTTTGTAAACCAAAATTCCACCAGGACAGTTCATTGGTTTGATGGCAAAATCAACATCGTCAATTTTGGTTGTGTACATATTTGCTTTGTAATGTTCCCAATGTCCTGAAGTTTCCCAAAGATGACGAGAAAGCATGATTGGTGTTGAGATTTCGTCATAGCCTGCTTTTCTGTGAATTTGATGCCAATAATCAATAAGCAGATTTCTTACAATCATTCCATTTGGAAGATAGAAAGGAAATCCTGGACCTTCTGGAGAAATCATGAAAAGTTTGAGTTCTTTCCCAAGTTTTCTATGGTCGCGCTTTTTTGCTTCTTCAAGCATGGCAATATGTTCATTCAATTGTTTTTTGTCAGGAAAAGCATAAGCATAAACTCTTTGAAGCATTTTGTTCTTTTCGTTCCCCCTCCAATATGCCCCATTGACAGCATGAATTTTGAAAGCATAATTTTGAAGATTTCTGCTGCTTTCAACATGAGGTCCGCTGCAAAGGTCAAAGAAGTCGTCGCCTGTGTAATACAACGAGATGACTGCATCTTTTGGAAGTTCGTTGATGATTTCAGTTTTGTATTCATTTCCTTTGAAAAGTTTCAAAGCTTCATCTCTTGAAACTTCCTTTCTGACAAAAGGTTCTCCCTTGTTGATGATTTCTTTCATCTTCTTTTCAATCGCGTCAAAATGGTCTGGTGTCAATTGTTCGTCCAAATCAACATCATAATAGAAGCCATCATCAATGGCAGGTCCAATTGTGAGTTTTGTGCTTGGATAAAGTTCCATCAAGGCCTTGGCCAAAATGTGTGCAAGAGAATGTCTTGCTCTGTGTAATTTTTCGTCTTTTTCATTAATTTCCATTTCAAATTCTCCTTTTCGCCTGCATTTAAAAACAAAAAATCGTTCTTAAAAACAAGCATAACTTGAATTTAAGGACGATTTATCAAAACCGTGGTTCCACCTTAATTGCACAAAAATGTGCCACTCTTTCAATTTTTGTATCTTCAAACATGGAAGTGGTTTCATTTTTGACATTGCCAAGATTTTTCACCAACCAATCTTTCTCTGTGCGCAAAATTTCAAAAACTACTTGTCTTTCACTAAATACGATCATATTATAAATCATTTGTTTGGTTTTTGTCAAGGGTTTTGAGTTACTCTTGATAATTTTATTCAAATTCGACAAAAATAGCCAAATTATTTTCATTTTTGGTCTTGACAGATAATATATTTATGCTATAATGCGAGAACGTCCAAAAATTCAAATTAAAAGGAGGCGAACTTAATGAAGAAGGAAACTATGGTTGCAGAATTTGAAGATTTTCAATTGCCAGAAGAGAACAAACAGAACGAAAAATTTTCACGAAATCAAAAAGAAAGCAATATGGATTTGACCATCTCTGCATTGCGTGAACTTGCAAACCAAGAAAACACAGGTTTGTTGAGATTTATGGTTAATAACAATTTTGACCACAGTGTTTTTTCACACCTTGAAAGCACTGGAAACAAAAGTTTTTCCAATTTCTTAAAACGTTTTTTAGATAGCGATAAAAAAGCAACTAGAGAATTATAATAAAAAGAACAGATATGAAGGTCTGTTTTTTTATTTATATAAAGTTACTTTATTAATTTTTTCTAAATTTTTATTGTAACAAACATTGATTCTTTCTTCAAAAATTCGACTTAAAAAACCTGCTGTGTTGTCATCACTTCGACAGAAAAGATTGATTTTCTTTGGACAAAGTTCAATCAGAGAAGTAACAAGCCCCTCCTTCGACAAACTTTCATAAGGACAATCTTCCTGAGTGCTATGTGGAGTTATGAAATAGCCATTTTCATCTTCAAAGACATTGATTTCTTCTTCGCAAATTTCAAGATTGTCAATCAAGAATTTGAGCAAATCAAAAAAGGCTTCATTACTGACAAGATAGTCACTGTTTTCGTTTGCGAGTGCAATAAGTTCCGCCCACTTTTCTCTCAGAGCCTTAAGTTTGAAAAAGTAGAAAGAATCAAGATGCAAATTTTTTTCAAGTTCCAAATTCTTGCTTATGATATAGAAATCGGTTTCTTTATCAAAATTAATGAGCGCTTTCTTAAAAGCCATCAAGCTCATCTTTTCATGCAAAGGCAAACGCAAATTTTCTGTCAAAAATCTGTCTTTATAAAAATTGCAAATCACTTTGATGACACATCTTTCAATAATCACGCTGGTTCTTGCACGTTCACTTTCTGGGCAACCAATCAAGATGTAAAAGTTTTCAAACTCTTCATAGCAAGTCACAACCGCACCAAAATCTGCCGTCTGCGACTTCAAGGTTTGATATATAAATCTGGCAATCTCAATGTTTTTAGAGCTGACAGAAATAGAAAGTTCCCACATAAAAACTCCTTACAAGAGCTATTTTATGCAAGGAGTTTAAAAATACTCAAAATTTTGGTTTTATTTTGCAAATATTATTTTTTATTTGACTTTTGTTGAAATTTTTAAGATAATTAAAATGCAAAAGGAATAGAATATATTTATGAAGAAAAAATTGCCACTCTTACTTCTTTCAATATTTATCATTCCAATCTTCGCACTTTTTGGTTGCGATGAAATTTCTTCGTATCCTGTTTTGGTCTATTCAAGTTCAACAATCTATGGTTCTGTAACCGGAAATGGAACTTATGATGAAGGCTCAACTGTGACACTCACAGCCACCGTAAAACAAGGAAGCAGTTTCATTGCTTGGGTATATCAAAATTCAACACAACTTGAAGATGGAAATGTTTACAAAATTGCAAACACCACAAACAGCAGCGAACAAGTGGAGAAAAGCACTCTCACATTCACAATGTCCGCATCCACTCAAGGTTCATACACCGCTGTTTTCAGTGACAACAAAATGATGTATGTCAAACTCAGTTCAATGCGTGTCACCTCAACACCTGATGTTGATGGAGAAGAAGACAATTTGGAGAAAGACCCAATCATGGCAGCAAACATTTCTGTTTTGCAAGGTTCATCTTCCACAAACCTTTCAACTGCTTACCAAATTGAAAATGCTGAAATCAAAGATAATGTCAACATCATTCCTGAAAATGTGACAGAAATTTTGAGACTTTCAACAACACAAGACAGACACATCAGAGCAAATGCACAATTTGTTTACAACCAAAAAACAATCAGCATAACATTCAGAGCAGACATAGGCTATCAAGACAACACCGATTGGATTGATGGAAACAATTACAGATACAAAATTCAATATGCTGACGGAAATTATAAAGTGATTTTTGAATTCCAAGTTGACACAGACCAATCATATTATTTGGTTTTGAACTATTCAAATTTAACCGCTTAAAAAACAACATCGCAAGATGCTGTTTTT
The DNA here is from genome assembly GCA_944372585.1 of uncultured Clostridia bacterium. Lineage (GTDB taxonomy): Bacteria > Bacillota > Clostridia > Christensenellales > UBA1242 > Caccovivens. Next base: position 14,831 of record CALVZQ010000005.1, on the reverse strand, counting down.
TGTTTAGGTTAGTTTATCTTTTTCATAATCAATACCTTTGAAATATAAGGCAATAAACTGACACAGTCCGTTCAGCATATTGTCTTTGACAATGAACAGTAATTTTTTAAATCATCTTTCAACAAATGTCAAAAGAGAAAAAAATTATAAAAATTAAATAAATTGGTTGATTCTCTCTCAATAAAATGTTAATATGAAAATTAGAGGAACTGTTATGCAAGAATTTTTTAAATGGACTGCCTGGGAGATGACACCCCCTGAATCATATGGATTGTTTCATATCTTGTTTATGATTTTAGGAGGTTTTGTTGTTGTATCTCTCGCATGGCTTTTGCGCAAAACAAATGAGAGACAAAATAAGATTGTTTTGGGAATTGTTGGTGGATTCCTTATCCTGTCAGAATTGTACAAACAATTGTTTTATTTTTATGTTGTTAAAGATTGCGAATATAGTTGGTGGATTTTTCCTTTTCAGCTTTGTTCTGTTCCAATGTATTTGTGTATTTTTTGCCTATTTATCAAAAGTGAAAAAGTGAAGAGTTGGATTTATAATTTTATGTTTGCCTTCAACCTATTTGGTGGAGCTATATCTTTTGCAGAACCAAGTGGACTTAATCACTCATATTGGACTTTAACAATTCATGCATATATATGGCATATGACACTGGTGTTTGTTGGGCTATATTTGTTTTTCAGCAACAGAGCAGGTCAAAAATGGTATGACTATTTTAAAGGTATTGCCGTCTTTTTAATCTGTTGTTGCATTGCACAAGTCTTTAATGTGACATTAAAAAACAAAGGTGGAGTCAATATGTTTTACATCTCTCCATTTGAAAACAGTCCAATCTTTTTCTTTGACAACTTCAATAAGCAATATGGTTGGTTTGCTAATATGTGTCTATATTTATTTGGGTTAATCCTAGGTGCAGCAATTTTATATTACGCATTTTGGGGAGTTAGAAAGCTTGTTTATGCAAGAAGAAACAAGAAATTAGATCCCATAAATAAGATATTGAAAATCGTAAGTACAGAACTCTAAAAACTTAATTATTTGCAATTAATTTAAAAATATAGTAATTTCACAAAAGGATATTTCCTAAATAATTAACTTAAATGTTGTTTCCATAATAAACACAGCTTTATTATTTTTTGTATTCGACGCACTTGAGATACAGTCCACAAGAGGGCATAGTTTGCCCAGCATATTTTCTTTGTCCAGAGAGTAGTGCTTTTTCAACATCTTCTTTTGATAAATGACCACGCCCAACATCAAGCAATGTTCCAACAATTATTCTGACCATGTTGTAAAGAAATCCGTTTCCCGTTACGCAAAAAGTGTACATTTTCCCTTTTTTCGTAATTTTCAAATCATAAATTTCTCTTTCAAAATTGGTCACATTTGTGTCAGCACTGCAAAACCCTTTGAAGTTGTGTTTTCCAATCAAAAGTTTTGAAGCCTGTTGCATTTTTTCATCTTCAACATGATATGGATAAAACGCAATCAAATCATGATTTATTGCTCCCCTATCTCCGCCAACTTGAACGACATACTCATATGTCTTTCTTTTGGCAGAAAACCTAGCATGAAAATTTTCATCAACCTCTTCAACTTTTTTGATGAAGATGTCCGCTGGCAACAAATCATTGAGAGCAGTTTTGAAATTTTTGACTGGCATAACATTTTCTGTCTGAACACTTGCGACTTGACCGAGTGCATGAACACCCCTGTCTGTTCTTCCGCTTCCTTCAACACACAAAATTTCTCCAGTCAATGCAGCAAATGCTTTTTCAATCTCTTCCTGCACAGTCCTTTTGTTCTTCTGCTTTTGCCAACCAAAAAAATTTGCACCATTATATTCAATCGTCAATTTCAAATTTCTCATAAGATTATTTTACTAGAATTATAATTAATAATCAAATAAAAAAACAAAATAAATTTGACTAAACTTGTGAAAAGATTTAAACTTAGATTAAGTTTAAACATTGTAAACGCGACACACTTAAATCAAAAACACAAAAGGAGATTTATATGAAAAAAGTTGTTGATGGAAACACCGCCGCTGCCATGGTGGCATACAAACTTTCACAGGTCATTCCAATCTATCCAATCACGCCTTCATCTCCAATGGCGGAATATTGCGATGGACAAGTTTCAAGTGGAAAGACCAACATTTTTGGAGAACTCCCAACACTGATTGAAATGCAGTCAGAAGGAGGAGTTGCCGGAACAGTTCATGGAAGCCTTTGTGCCGGTGCAATGACAACAACTTTCACATCAAGTCAAGGACTTCTTTTGATGATTCCAAATCTATACAAACTCGCTGGAGAGCATCTTCCTTGCGTTCTTCATGTTGCTGCAAGAACATTGGCAACTCACGCGCTTTCAATTTTTGGAGACCACAGCGATGTCATGGCAACAAGACAAACTGGTTGCATATTGCTTTCTTCAGCATCAGTTCAACAAGCGCATGATTTTGCTCTTATTGCACACATTTTGGCATACAAAACATCTCTTCCAGTCATTCATTTCTTTGATGGTTTCAGAACATCACATGAAATTCAAAAAATCGATGCAGTAAGCGATGAAGTCATCAAGGCAATGCTCCCTGAAGAAGAAATAAAGAAATTTAAGGCAAGCAGAATGACCCCTGACGCCCCATACCAAAAAGGCACAGCACAAAATCCAGATGTGTTCTTCCAAAACAGAGAATTGTCTTCCCCTGCTTATGTGAATATCTACAAAAAACTGAAGGAAATTTTGAAACAATTTGCCACTCTCACTGGTCGCAAATATTCACCTTTTGACCTTATTGGCACAAAAAAGCCTAAAAATGTCATCGTAAGCATGGGCTCATCTTGCGAAACAATTGAAGAAGTTTTGGAAAGTGACAAAGAACTTTCAAAAGATGTTGCTCTTGTTGATGTTCATCTTTATCGCCCATTCGACTATGAAAAATTTTCAAAAACACTTCCAGAAACTGTGGAAAAAGTCATCGTTCTAGACAGAACAAAAGAATGTGGTGCAAGAGATCCACTTTATCTTGATGTTGTCACCGCGCTCAAAAACAGACCAAACATCAAAATCATTGGTGGAAGATATGGCCTTGGAGGAAAAGAATTTACTCCAGCAATGGTGAAAGCAGTCCTCAAAAACTTTGAAACTATGAAAGATAATTTCACAGTTGGCATAATTGACGATGTTTCAAATTCTTCACTTCCACTTGAAACCTATCACTCAAAAATCAAAACCTTCCAAATGAAATTCTTTGGACTTGGCTCTGACGGAACAGTTTCTGCAAGCAAAAGCACAATCAAAATTTTGGGAGATGAGCTCGACAAATTTGTTCAGGGCTATTTTGAATATGACAGCAAAAAGAGTGGCAGTTTGACACGCTCACATGTCAGAGTGAGTGACAAACCAATCAAAAGTACCTATCTCGTGCAAAATGCCGACATAATCACAATCAACAATTTCTCATTTGTGCATAAATACAACTGTCTTGAAGGTTTGAAAGAAAAAGGCAAAGTTCTCATCAATACTGTCTTTGGCGCTGATGAAGTTAACAAAGTTTTGCCTGACATATACAAAAAAATTTTGCAAGAGAAAAAAGCAACCCTGTATGTGATCAATGCCCAAAAAATTGCCGAAAGCGTTGGACTTGGAAACAAAATCAACATGGTTATGCAGACCGCACTTTTCAAAACATCTAAGATCATACCATTTGAAGATGCAAAAATGCAGATTCAAAAATACATCAAAAAAACCTTCTCAAAAAAAGGTCAAAAAGTTGTTGAAAAGAATTTGAAAGCAGTTGAACTTACAGAAAATGGGATTGAAAAAGTCGACATAAACAAATTCACTTTCAAAGGTATTAAGTTCACTGAGAAAAACATTCCTGATGAATTCTATCAAAAGATTATGAAACCAATTGAAAAACTTGAAGGAGACAATCTCCCTGTTTCAGTCTTTGACAAATCGGGAATAATTCCTTGTGGAACTGCAGAATTTGAGAAAAGAGGCATCGCCGCACATCTTCCAATTTGGCTTCCAAAAAATTGTATTCAATGCGGACAATGCGTAATCTCATGCCCACACAATGCCATTCGCCCAGTTCTTGTCAAAGGCGAAACTCCAGAGGAAATTGAATTTGCAAACGCATTTGGAATGAATGGATATTATTACCGCCTGCAAGTCAGTCCAGAAGACTGCACTGGCTGTGGCGTTTGTGCAAACGTTTGTCCTGCAAAAGAAAAAGCACTTGTCATAAAAATGGCACATGAAAGTCTTGACAAAGAAAAGAAAAACTATGAAACATTGAAAAAGATTAAATCAGAAAAAGAAACCCCATTCTCAACTGATATGCCAAAAGGTTTGCAATTCAAAGATTGCTATTTTGGTTTCTCTGGTGCGTGTGGTGGCTGTGGTGAAACACCTTACATCAAACTTGCAACAACTCTCTTTGGAAAAGAAATGGTGATTGCAAACGCAACTGGTTGCTCAAGCATCTATGGCGGTTCATATCCATCCTGCCCATACCTTAAAGATGACGAAGGAAAAGGTCCAGCATGGGCAAATTCACTCTTTGAAGATAACGCAGAATTTGGCCTTGGCATCAAACTTGGAAGCAAATATGGTGCAAAAGAAAAACAAAGTGTTTGGATTATCGGTGGAGATGGCTGGGCTTATGACATTGGTTATGGTGGACTTGACCATGTTTTGAACAGCAAAGAAAATGTCAACATTTTGGTTCTTGACACAGAAGTGTATTCCAACACCGGTGGACAAGCATCAAAAGCGACTCCAAGAGGCGCAATGGTCAAATTTGCAAATTCTGGAAAACAGACAAAGAAGAAAGATTTGGTTGCACTTGCAATTGCTTCAAAAAATTGCTATGTTGCACAAGTCAGCCTTGGTGCAAACATGAATCAGTGCATCAAAGCATTCAAAGAAGCAGAACAATTTGACGGACCAAGTTTGATTGTCGCCTATGCTCCTTGTGTCAACCATGGATTTGATATGTCACAAACGACAACCGAAATGAGAAAAGCTGTTGAGTGCGGTTATTGGTCACTTCTTAGATACAACCCAAGAACAAACGACCTGTCAATTGACAGCAACAGCGACTTTGACAAATATGAAGAATATTTAAACGGAGAAAGTCGTTTCAGTGCAATCAAAGAACTCAAAGGCGAAGAAGCAGAAAAACTGCTTTCTGAAAGCAAAGAAGATGCAAAAGAAAGACTTGAGACAATCAAGAAATTCATAAAAGACAATCAAAATGCGTAAAATAAATTTGACAAAAGAATATAAATATTTTAAAATAACTAAATAAAACAAAACTAAAAAGGTTAAAAATATGGATTTATTTAAAAGTTGGTTGGTTGAAACCCCTATCGCGCATAGAGGTTATCACGATAAAAATATTCCAGAAAATTCTTTGGCTGCATTTTCAAAAGCAGTCGAAAAAGGCTATGCCATTGAACTTGATGTTCAACTTTTGGCAGACGGAACTGTTGTGGTTTTTCATGATGACTCTTTGTCAAGAATGACTGGGAATGACGGATACATCAAATATCTCAACAAAGAAGATTTGAAAGTTCTCAAACTCAAAGGCACAAAAGAGAGCATACCCACTTTTGCAGAGGTTCTCAAACTCGTAGACGGAAAAGTCCCAATTTTGATTGAAATCAAAAATCAATACAAAGTTGGTCAATTGGAACAAAGCGTCATCGATTTATTAAAAGACTATGAAGGAGATTACGCTGTTCAATCTTTCAATCCTTTTTCTCTTGGATATTTCAAAAAGCACGCTCCTCAAATTTTGAGAGGACAGCTTTCGGGGACTTTCAAAAAAAGTAATTTGTCTTTGATAAAAAGAATTTTGCTCAAAAAAATGAGATTCAACAAAAAGGTAAGCCAACCAGATTTCATATCCTACGAAGCCTCCGCCCTTCCAAACAGATTTGTGAAAAAATATAAAACCCTCCCTCTTCTTGCCTGGACAGTCAGAAGCAAAGAAGAATATCTCAAAGTTGTCAAATATTGCGACAACATCATATTCGAAAAATTTGACCCTGAGATTTAACGCATGAAATCATGGTTTATAAATGGTTTCGTAACTGGAAAATTATTAAAAAAGAGTATGGTATACTCTTTTTTTATTTTTACTTTAAAGTTTTGACAAAATTTGTTGAAAAATATGCATTTTTTTAATCAACATTGTCTATTTTTCTTAATTCTAAACAATTTTTCAACGATATCTATCTGGTGAACTTGTTCTTTTATACATTTGTTTATCAGATTTATAATCTGAAAATTCTTCTTTTGTTATATATCCTGTCAAATAAGTCCCAAATCCCGTTGCCAATGTGCCAGCATAAATTCCCATTCCAATCCAAAAATCTTTGACTAATTCTTTATAAATTTTTTCGCAACAATTGGAATGTTCACTTTTCCCTTCAATAAAAAGGTCGATGATTGTGTCATCTTCCATTGCATTAATCAATGAAAGTTGTCTGTCATATTCCGATTTACTGATTCTCCCTTGGTCGTAAATTGCTTGGACTTTTGTGGTTTCTTCAGCACGATAGTTATCTAAAGCTTTAGCCTCTTTAACCTGCCCTTCATATTGATAAAGCATACCCGCAATACCAGTTCCCAACGTGGCAAATGCCAGCGATACGGTTGCAAATGCACAAACAATCGGTTTTATTAATCTCGGTTTCATATTCAATTTCTCCTTTTAAATTTAAATTTGTTTTTGTTTTGATTTTTAATTATAAAAATTTATATTACATTTTAAATTCCCATTTTTATTCTTATTAATTTTTAAAATTTGCCTAATTCAGCCGAAAGTGCCTTGTCACCTCTCCACTTTAAAATTTGGCAGTGTCTTAAGCAAATTTTAGGCTTGTCTTGTTAAATTCTTCTCGCAAGCTTTCCGTGTCTCTTTCGCGAACAAATGCGTATATCTCAGACAATTTAATCATTCCGATTGCCTCATCTTTAAATTTGTTTGAAAGAACTTGTGAAGTGGCCATTCCAGCAACACCTGCAAGAAAAGTAGCTTGCTCCTCCAGTAAGTCCAACACGGCATAAAGTTTCAACGATGCGCATTTTTTCTTCCTCCTTTTTTAGTTTTTAATTCAGAAAGAAAAAAGACTTTCTGAATTTCTTCAAAAAGTCTTGTTAAAGCATTGCTCTCACAAAGCGGGAATTTTCCGTATTGACGCTTTGTGAACACCTTGTGCGGTGTAAACTACTCCCTTTTTATACTTACATCATACTCTTTTTTTTTGCTTTGTCAACCCCTTTTTCAAAAATTTTTAAATTTTTTATTAAATTTTGATGTTTTTGGAGATTTTTGCTGTGATTTTCTAAACTTAATAATGCTCTCGTTTATTACTTTTTTATAGTTAAAGTTAAAGACCATTTATTTTAAACGATGCATAATAAATTAAGAATATTTAAAATAAAGTTCCGATTATCGCAATTTCAGCTTAACCAAAATCTGAATATAGTTTAGGAATTCTTAAGTTCAGCATCAGTTTTCTTATCTTTTTGGTGTACAAATTTACTTGATGCCTCAGGCTTGAAAAACTTTTTTGCCTGTGCTTCAGAGTTTTTCATATAGTCACCCACTTTCCTTGCAACACTTTGTTCGTCACTGCCTGTCTTAGCGCAGACCACTTCAAAAGCGCTTTTATATTTGTTAAAATCAATTGGAGCAGAGTTTTTCCCATACTTTTCAACAACATATGGCACATATTTCCCTCTTCTCTTCAATTTTACCAATTTAAACGCCTCTTTTGAAAAATCTTTTGTGCTCATCATTGGGTCAACATCCTTTGCCGTTTGCACAAAATCATCCTTTGAAAACATTTGAACATCGCTGACAGGATAACAACACATTGCAAGACTATGCGCTTGTCCATCCCAAGTGGCATCATTTAAATAGTCGCCATTCACACCATATTTTCCATCAACCAAATGAATTAAACAAAACCTATGCCTCTCAGTGTCACCATATTTTTTATAATACTTAAGATCCTCAAGATCCTCTTTAAATTGAGGATAAAGAGCAACTTCTTTCTCAAAATTTTTAATCACTTCAGGATCCGGATCCGTGTGAACCGAAACATTAACAACTTCACAACTTAGTCCAGGCATTTCTAACTTGTCAATGATTGCTTTGGTTAAAGAACTCGCTCCAACACAAACAATTTTTCCTTTTTCATAAGCTCCAACAATTGTGGCAGCCGCGTTTCTATTTAACATGCCATCTGCTTCGCTATAACCAAAATTATTTGAAACATAATCATGTATAAACAACATTGTCTCAAATGGAGACATTTTCAATTTTTTTATATACTCAACAACCGCATCCAATTTTTCATTTGCATCTAAAATTTGTTGCAAATTCCAACAATTTCTTTCATATCTGTCTAAAATAAAATCCCCAAGATTAATGTCAACAAATCCAAAAGATTTAACATTTTTGATTCCTGCAAAAAAATTGTTGAGTTCAATCAGTTTTTCTTTCTCTTCGCTGGAGAAAATATATGGACGATCTTCAAAATCTTTTTCGTTCACATTGCCATCCACAAACAGTTTAATCTCAACTTCTTCCTCTGCCAAACTTTTACAAATTGATTTTACTTTTTGAGTGTTGTTTAACAGCACATTTTTGTTTACAACCAAACTTACAGTTTTATCGTAAATGCTTTTTTGTGAAACAACCTCAAAAAAATTTGGATTTTTCCCGGAATTTTCATCAATTCTAATTAAACTTCCCATTTCTCCTCCTAAATCGAAAGATCCGTCTTTCTTTCAGAATAATATTTAGGCTCTTTCTCTATCTTCTTCTTCTCTTTCCCTCTTTTCGCCTCTTTCTTTAGGTGAATCTTTTTGGGCTTCAGTTGGCTGTTTTTCTGCAACAACATCTTCTCTTTTCGTATAACTATCAACTGCGTATATGTCTCTTTCAAGCAATCTATCGATTGTCTTATTATATCTTTCTTTGACCGACTGCATAATTCTCACAGACTCCTGCTTCTTTGCCACCTCCTGCATAATTTTATCTATTTTTTGCCCATAACGTTTGGTGAATTGATTGACCGCTTCTTGTTGCTTCATCTCTAGATCTTCTCTCATCCTTGCAAGTTCCTCTGTACGCTTCAATCCTTTTAGTGTTTTAGGCTCTTTATCCAAAACCATTTGAATATCCTTGATAAGTTCGATTTTTATGCTGATATCATTATATTTTTTGTTATATTTTTCTATCAACTTGACCGCTTCTGTTTGCAACACAAAAAGATCATAGAAATTATGCACACCTTCTTTTTCAAATTCTCTTGGAAACATTCTCCTGTAGTTTTCTTCCATCTCTCTGAAATCACTCACTTTCATCACAAACTCTGCCATTTTGGAAAATGATCCAAATTTTCCAAACAAACTTACTGATGTTATCTCTACTTTGTTTTCTTTGATTTGGTCTTTTGTCACTTCAAAAGGAAATTTTCCTTTCATGTATTTAGCATGGACTTTTGATTGATATTGAAATGTAAAATCATCAAAAATATCTTGATATCCTGGAATTATTGTTCTTGATGGACGTCTTCTGAATTTTTCTAATGAGGTTTCGTATTCAACTTTATCTTGTGGGTTTTCTTTATACGTTGTTCCAGATGGTATTTTTCGAAATGATCTTTTGTTTATCAATTCTTGCAACTCATTACGCTTCACGTCATAATTTTCAGAATATTCGTCGATAATCCCTTTTATTGACTTCTGCAAGTCTTTCATTCCATATTTTTGACAAACTTGATTCAAATAATCAAGTTCCATGCTGCGAATTCCACCAAACCTTTCAAGTTCTTTCGTCAATTCTTGAGCCTTTTTCACATCTTCAGAAATCTCTCTGTTCTCTGCTATCTCAAACTCTATTTTCCAATACCTTTTGTCATCTTTTTTTGTGCTGTTCTTACCTTTAGCAACAATTTCATCCAGTTCCTTATTTGACTCTCGTTCAATTAATCTCAAGTACCATTGCATATAATCAAATATTGCTTCCAACTCAGCCATTCTTCCAGCCATATAGTCCCCTCCAGGTTTATTTTGTTTGTTTTTATGTTGTTTTTCTTTTATTAGGTTATCACTTATTTTTCGAAAAAGTCAATTAAAAAATTTTATTTTTTCTTTTTTTCTTTATTTTTTGTCAATATATTTTCAAAAGTAAAAAATAAAAATTTTATCTGAGTTGATAAAGCCTATATTGATTTTATTCAAATTATAATTTTTTGCGTTTCGATTTAAAGAACTATGACGCCAACCAAATTCTATTCCACTGTCACAGATTTGGCCAAGTTTCTCGGCTTATCTGGATTGTAACCAAGTTCCACCGCATAATGAAATGCCATAAGTTGCAAAGCGGTTATACTGACAATCGGCATCAAAAACTCTTCAAACTCAGGAAGTTGCAAAAAATGGTCAACTTCAACTGAATGTTCAAAATTTGACACAAGCAAGATTTTCCCACCCCTTGCTTTGACTTCTTGAATGTTGCTTTCCATTTTTTCTTTCAATTTTTTTTGTGTCGAAATTGCAATCACAAGGGAATTTTCATCAATAAGTGCCAAAGTCCCGTGTTTCAATTCTCCACCAGCCAAGCCAATGCAGTTTATGTAGGCAATCTCCTTCATTTTCAGAGCGCCTTCAAGACTTGCAACATAATCTTGCTCTCTGCCGATGTAAAAAATGTTATTAAATTGATAAAGAAACTTTAAGAGAGCATCGTCCAACTGCAAAATATCAAATGACAACACGAATTTTTTCAAACTCTCCTGCAACTCCAAATTTTTAGATAATTTTATTGCAAGAATCAACAATGTGAAAACCTGTGCAACATATGCCTTTGTCGAAGCAACTGCAACCTCTCGTCCTGCAAAGGTCGGCAAGATTATGTCTGCCAATTTGTTTAAAGAACAATAAGGCACATTGGTGACACACATCACATCAAAACCCTTTTCTTTGATCAAGTTTGCACAAGCAATCGTGTCAGCTGTTTCTCCACTTTGACTGACAAAAACATAGAGACAATTTTTGTTTAGAACATTGTTGTCATATCGAAACTCACTTGCAATGGAAACCTTGCACTCTTTTTTGCAAAATTGTTGAATGTATCTTGCTCCCATAAGTCCACTGTGATAAGCGGTTCCGCAGGCTATAAAATGGAAACTTTTATATTTTTTTATTTTTGAAATTTCTGCTTCAGACAAAGTATTCTCTGAAAAATATTTAAAATATGTTCTCTTCAACACGATGGCTTGCTCTTTGATTTCTTTAAGCATGAAATATTCTTCATTGAGATTTTCATCGCAAAAATCAAAATTATTAATCAAAACCGCATTTTTTTTGATTTTTTTGCCACTTTTATCAAAAAAAACAATGTTTTTTTCACTCATAACAGCAAATTCATCATCTTCCATTATGTAGCATTTTTCAAACTTCCCCACAAACACTGACAAATCACTAGCCGCCATGCAACCATTTTCGTTTTGTGCAACCATAAGCGGACTCTTTCTTTTGGCAAGATAAATTTTGTTGCTGTTTTTCTCAAGCATAGCAACTGCAAAACTTCCCTTGACCAAATTACATGCTTCAATCAATTTGTTTATCACAGGTCCTTTTTGTCTTGCAATCAAGTTGACAAAAACTTCTGTGTCTGTTTGAGAATTTAAACAAACATCACTCAAAAAGATCTTTTTCAAGTCCTCATAATTTTCAATGATTCCATTATGAACCAAAGCAAACTCCCCATTTGCTGACATATGAGGGTGAGCATTTTCCTCGCTGACTTTTCCATGCGTTGCCCATCTTGTGTGCCCAATCACAATTTGTGAGCTTAAATTCCTTCCTATTCTTTTCTCCAAATTTGCAATCTGTCCAACACTTTTGACAACTTCCAAATTGTTGTTTTCTTTATAAGCAATTCCGCTGGAATCATATCCCCTATATTCCAATTTCCTAAGTCTCTCAATGACATCAAAAATTTCATTGAAATTTCCAATTGCACTGCAAATCCCACACATAAACATCTCCTAAAAATAAATGCACAAAATCGTGTCAATATCTTATATGTTTTTTGAAGAATTACAGTGAAAAAAAGATAGCAAAAATTTGCCATCTTTATCTTTTATTTTCAATCATCTAAGGTAGGTCAATGTGATATTTCCATATTTTTTTTCATCAAACACTTCAAAGTCTCCATAATCAAAAGTATCACGGCTGTCATGTTCACAAACAATAATTCCTTCTTCTGCCAGCAATTTTTTTTCAAAGATCTTTGCCAAAACTTTCTCATAAAGACCACTTTTGTATGGTGGGTCAAGAATGATCAGATCAAATTTTTCTTCACATTTATCAAGAAAAATCATGGCATCACACTTATAAACCTTTGTTTCAATTCCCATTGTTTTCAAATTCTTCTTGGTCATGTCAACACTGCGTATATCTTTGTCGACAAAAACAACCTTCTCTGCCCCACGACTCAATGCCTCAATTCCAATGGCACCAGTCCCACAAAACAAGTCCAAAACGCTTTTGCCTGGAAGAAAAAATTGGAGTTTGACAAAAAGAGCCTGTCTAACCTTGTCTGTGGTTGGCCTGATATGATCATATTTGTTTTCAATCAGTCTTCTTCCCTTAAACTTTCCAGAATCAATTCTCATGGAGATATGATAGCATTTTACAAAATGATTTTGCAAGAAAAACAAAAATATTCATCACAAAATCAAAGTATCACCCCTCAAGTTTGAAAATCCGGTCAAAATTTCGTATGGGATCGTATCAGTCTTTTTTGCCATGTAATTTGCATCAAACATACAAACAACTTTATCTCCGACTTTGACATTTTGATCAACTTTCACAAAAAATGCGTCCATACAAATGTTTGCAACACATTCGTATTTTTTTCCATCAATCAAAACTTTAAAATTTCCGCTTAAATTTCTTCTTAAGCCATCGCCATAACCAACGGGAACAATGGCAAAATATCCGCCATTTTTTACTTTATATTTTTTTCCATAACCGATGTATTCTCCTCTTTTTGCATAAAAGATCTTGCACACATAAGATAAAATTTTCATAACTGGTTTCAGATCTTTTTGTCCATAGCCATAAAGTCCAATTCCCAAACGCAACATGTCAAATTCAAAAGGATAATTGACAACCCCACTTCCACCAAAACAAATAGTTGCATTTTGCAAAATCTCTGCACGCAACATTTGAAACTTTTTATAATCACAAAATGTCTGTTTTTTGTTTTCCAAACAATGAAAATGTGTATAAATTGATTTCAAATTAATTTGTTTTTCTTCCAACAAATCATTCAAAATTCTTGATTGGAGCGTATTTTCAATACCAAATCTGTTCATGCCGCAGTTGATTTTCAGATGCATAGCATCTTTAAGCCCACAGTTCAAACAATTTTGAATGTCAACTTCATCTTCAACCATCACTTCAAGATTGTGTCTCTTGCATTTCTTAAAATCAAAAATTTTGGAACAAACCAAAATAGGCTTTTCACTTATCTTCCTGACTTCCACTCCTTCTTCAATATGTGCGACACCAAAATAGTCAACATCATTTTCAATCAACCTGACGATCTCTCTCAGCCCATGTCCATAGGCATTTGACTTGACCATTGCACAAACCTTTTTATGTTTAAAGTGATTCAAATTTTGAAGCAAATTTTCCTTACTTAGCAATTTAATGTTCTTCATAATATGATATATAAATTTTCAGCTGTTATTGTGAAAATATCTCCAAACCACATTTGATGTTTTATGTCGAAAAATAATGCTATATGACGAACTAGTGACGTCATTTTTAAGTAATTTTCGTTTAATTCTTGTAAAATTTCACATAAGGAGGGATATATGAGCAATTTGCCAAGATACACACTGCGTATTCCTAATTCTTTGCAACAAAAAATCAAATATACCGCTGCGTTCAATGGAAGAAGCAAAAACAAAGAAATAGAATTCGCCATAAAACGATATATAAATGATTTTGAAAGATTGCACGGAAACATTGATATAGAAAACGAAATAGAAGATTAAAAATTTAATCAAAATCAAATTTTTGATTGACAATACCCTGAATGTGTTGTATAATACACATAGTTTTTTATTGGAACAAAAATCCAAGAAAAAAATCTGGGTTGCTAGCTCAGTTGGTAGAGCATTCGACTCTTAATCGAAGGGTCCGGGGTTCGAGCCCCCGGCAACCCACCACACTAAATCCCTTATAAAATAAGGGATTTTTTAATGTCAAGATACTAAATAAATAACCCAAAATTGTCTAAAATTTTTGTAAAAAGTGTCTAAAAATCAACTTTTTAATAAATAAATTTTAATAATTTCAAATAATCTTAAAACTCTAATTTTTTCTAAAAAATCGCCATTGTCTAAAAAATTGTCTAAAATTTTTTGAAAAGCAGAACAAAAAAAGACTGAGATTATCATAAATTTCCAGTCAATATTTTATTTGTTAAGTGTATGATTTCCATCTTCTATTTGACCTTGAATTTTATTTTCTAATTTACAAATAGCTTCTTGTGATATTCCCCAAATTGGACTTTCGTACCTTTCTTTTACAGTTTATAACATAACAAAAGATGTATTTGCATCGTTTGACAAAACTTTCTGAAGCTTTAATTCTGGCTTATATGTTTTTATATCCCAACCCTTTTGAAATCTCGATACATACCAAAACATTTCTGTTAAATCAGAGTCAATTATAACATTTTTAGTATTTTTATAAATTTGAT
>CALVZQ010000004.1 GCA_944372585.1 uncultured Clostridia bacterium | reverse complement strand
GGACTATCTTTTCCACAAATAGGGCATGTGCCGTTATATGTATCAATTGTAATATAATGTCCGCACTCGCATTTGTAATTTGTTGTTGAAAACCTTTGAGATGGCTTTATTATCAATTTTTCCACCAAACTATAAATTTGTTCAAGGTTTTTAAAGTCGGCATAGATAATAAATCTTGTATCTTTTGATTTTTCGATATTGTTTTTTATTTCTTCTAAATCTTCAGAATTGTAAAGTTCTTGCTGATAATGGTATCCATATATAAGATATTTGAGGTTTGCAAAAACTTTTAAATCAAGAGATAAAATTTCTTCTTTGTTTGGATAAAGTTTGATATATCCTATATAGTCTTTGTTTGTATAGACATCAAAAAAAGTCTCCGTTTTTATTCTTTTTATTTTAAAGCGGATAAGAGGAATCGGATATAATTCATTTGTAAATTGTTTACCAATTTTTATTCTATGTCCATAATGAAAATCTAACGCGTGGTCAACACAATTTTTGCCAAGGAATTTTGACATATTCTCCATTTTTTCAAATGCAGACGCGTATAATTTGTTTAAATTTTTAACTGTTATTCTCATATTTTTGATTATAACAGATTTATTTATCATTTTAAAACTAATTTTCTTTTAAATTTACTTTATCAAAGTTAGGACAGTATAAAATATATTGACATATAAACTTGAATTTTGCAAAATTTCTGGCTTAATATTTTTCTATAAAAGTTTGTGAGAAGATTCTTTACAAACTTTTTTGTTAAAAGTCGAAAATTTTTTATTAGAATAAGGAGAAAAGATGATATAATGGAAAAAGGACCGAGTGAGAATGCAAAATATTGGACATCGCCTGAAAATGAAGTTGAGCATTTTAAACACGCCTCGCAATTTGGTTTAAAAGGATACCCATACAAATATTCAAAAAAGGCAGTTGAGTTTTTAAATGATAAAGATCTCAATATTCGAGAATTTACTGATAAAGATGGAACGATATACCGATATAGAGAAAGCACAAATGAATTTATGATGGTTTCTAGAGATGGCAAAATTATTACATATTATCCACCAAGATCCGATGGGAAATACTTTGAGAACTTATTTTTGAAATATGGATATGAATGGTTATAAAAGGAGAATAAAATGAGCGAAAAAATCAATAATAATTTAAAATATCCTCGCAAATGTAAAGTCTGCGGGTTAGGTGAAGTTGAACACGAATACGCAGTTTGTAAAGTTTGTGGTTGGGAAGATGATGCTGTTCAAAATGATGAACCAAATTTTGCAGGTGGAGCAAATGATATGAGTTTAAATCAATATAAACAATTCTGGAAGGAAAATAAAGAAGATATATTAAAAAATCATCAAAACGAGTTATTTTATATCTTTGATAAGGCTGATAATTTCTATAAAGAAAATTTTGAAGAAGCAAACTTGGAATATTTTAGATCAATAGATCCTGAATATGATGTAAAAATGCAACAAGTAGAAGAGAATAGGAGGAAAAGAGAATTAGAAAGACAGCAGGAAAAGCCAAATACAAGTAATGACGAGGAAAGCGATTATGAATTTGAAAAATCGTATAAAAAGCAGAAACTTGTGAGAAATCAATTTAAAATGGTTGGGAAGTATGGCATGCCTATTATTAAAAAACAAAAAATTGATCTAGATAAAATCGACTTGTGGGGATATATCAAAACTAAACCTAATGATGAAGAAAATAAAGATAAAACTATTCATTTTTTCACATATGATTGGAACTTTGAAAGTGTATTTGATAAACCAGAAAAAGCTATGGAAAAACTAGATCAATATTATGCACTTTTAAGTCCTGAATTTAGTTTATATTGGGATATGCCGAAAGCAGTACAAATATATAACACATTTAAAAACAGGTGGTGTGGGGCTTTTTGGCAAAAAATGGGAAAAATTGTGATCCCAACAGTATGTTGTGCAGGAGAAGAAAGTTATGATTTTTGCTTTGATGGGATTGAAGAGGGCTCTGTTGTGGCAATATCAACATATCGAAGAGAACAATACAAACAAGAAATTTTAAAGAGTTACAATAAAATGCTTGAAGTGATAAAGCCTTCTGCAGTCATAATTTACGGAGAGGCTTTCCCAGAAATGAAAGGGAATATAAAAGTTGTTAGTCCATTTAATAAAGAAGAACTTATTGCTAAAATGGGAATGGAAGAATTTATGAGAAAATATCTTGCTGGCGAATTTTATCCATCTAGGTAGGTGTGTTATGAACGAATTAAAACTTGCAATAGAGCTACTTCCACGAGGTTCTTGGAAAAATGATTTAAGTATAATATTACCTAAAAAAGATTGGAATATATTAAGAGAGTTTGCTTTAAAAAGAGCAAATGGAAAATGCGAAATATGTGGTTATGAAAGTGATGACCTTGATGTTCACGAAGAATGGGAATTTGATATTAAAAATAAAACTCAAACATTAAAGGATATAATCGCAATTTGCAGTAGGTGTCACGGTGTTAAACATTTTAGAAATTCAAGACGATTAGGATTTGAAGAAGAAGCAAAAAAGCATTTTATGCAAGTTAATGATTGTAATGAATTTGAATTTGCTGCTCATTTAACACAAGCTGAAATTTTATTCAATGAAAGAAATGAAATCTATTTTTGGAAAATGAAATTAGATCTAGCAAAATTTGGTGGAGAAAAAATATCTATTCCAGATATAACAAGATTAAAGATATCAAACCCTTATAGTGAAAATGATTTGGAAAATTTAAAAAATGCAATTGATTTATTACCTAGAATTTTAAATATAGAAATAGATAATTATTCTGGAAACATAATAGTTAAAAGTGATATTTCTAATAAAATAGTTTGGTACGTTGATGATAAAATAGCGAAAACACAATATAATTTTGCCCATATTCTAAAATCAGATTTTTCTGTTGTTGGGTTAAATGGGAAAAGTGTGCATTTTAAATTATATGGTGATTATGGAGAAATAAATTCAAAAGGGTTTAAGTTAGAAAATTGGGGGTATTAATATCCTCTTTTTTGTTATAAAAAGTAAAGAATAAAAATATGTTATTATATGAAATTCTTAACAATAAAAAGACGCACATTGTGTGTTATTTTGGTAAGCGTGATTTTGATTTGCTCGGTGGTTGGCGTTTGCTATGTGGTTAGGGCGACGAGTTCGCCGAAAGCGTTATATACCATTGTCATTGATGCAGGGCACGGCGGGAAAGATGGCGGGGCGGTTGGAAAGGAAACTGGTGTCACAGAAAGTTATTTGAATTTGCAGTATTCTTTGGCTTTGAAAAATTTGTGTGAACAATATGGTTTTAAAGTTGTGTTGACACGCAGTGATATGAATGGACTTTATTCTCCTTTTGCCAGCAACAAAAAGCGAAGCGAAATGGAGAAACGCAGGCAAATTATTGAAGGTACCAATCCCGATATTGTTGTAAGCATTCACATGAACAGTTATCAATCTTCTCAAACAAGAGGAGCCCAAGTTTTTTATGCTGACGGTTCTGAGAGTGGACAGGTTTTGGCTGATAAGGTGCAGTTGGTTTTGAACAAAAATGTTGAATATGCCAAGAAAACAGCAAAAACGGGAGATTATTACATTCTTAACTGCACAGAAAATCCAAGTATTTTGATTGAATGTGGGTTTTTGTCTAATCCAGAAGAGGAGGCTCTTTTGCAGGACAAAGAATATATGCAAAACTTTTGCTATAATGTTCTTTGCGGAATTTTGCTTTATTTTTTGTTTTAACAGTCAAAATCAAACATTAAAAGTTAAATTTTGACAATAATCTCTTTTCCAAAATTGTATACGAAGAATTAAAATCAGAAAAGAGGTTGTGATGAATTTAAAAATTAATAAATATTTATTGTTTTTTCTTCAATTTTTCATATTTTTGGCATTGTTTTTTGTCCTTTTTAATGCAAGTATAAATTATGTGATTTTTCCATTTGCTTTTGGAATGTTTTTTGCACTCACTTGGGCGAATCAAAAAGTTTGGTTGTTGGTCCCTGCTTACATAATCGCCGGAGTGATTTATCAGCCGACAATGGAATTTGCAATTTGTATGCTGGTTTGCATTTTTTGTCTGATTGTGCCATATTTTATTCACATTTTGTGCAAGAAAAATATGAGAAAATGGGAATTTTTGATTTTTGCCATTCTCAGTCAGACAGCGAATGTTGTTTTTGATGTTATTTCAGGTTTTTCTCCAATTCTTTCGTGCGTAAGTGTTTTGCTTGGTGTTTTGTTTATGTATGCCTGCATAAATGTTTTTGAGGCGATAATCATTCGCGGATTCACAAACAAATTGACAAGTCTTGAAATTGTCTCTCTTTTCACAATCATCGCAGCCATTTGCAGTGGGCTTATGATGCTTAACATCGAATCCTTCAGTTTTTTGAAATTGTTTATGAGTTTTGTTTTGCTTGTTTTTGCCTTTTGTTCAACCCCACTTTTGACTTTGCTTGTTGCATCAATTGGTGGTATTGGTTCGCTTATAGCATCAAACAATCCAATTTTTGTTGCACCATTCATCATTTGGGCGTTGGCAGTTTTGCTCTTCAAAAAACGTCACAGAATTTTTATGGTTGTTTCACTCATTTGTGTGGAACTCATCATAGGATATTATTTCAATCTTTATTTGTCATTTGGTTATGTTGAGATTTTGCCTGTTGCAATTTCTTGTTTGCTGTTTTTGTGTTTGCCAAAAAGTTTGTGCAGTGAAATTGCCGTCATCTTCAATCTCTCAAAGGATAGGCTTGCGATGAAAAATGTTGTCAATAGAAACAGGGAGATTTTGCATAGGAGACTTGGGAATTTGTCTGAAATTTTCAACGAGATGAACATCATATATCGCAATATGTTGAAACAGGGAATGACACTTGATGAAGTAAAGACTTTGCTTGAACAAGAGATTACAGACAAAATTTGCTCTTTTTGTCCAGAGCGAAATCATTGTCACAGAACTTTTGCTGAAAGCACCAAACAGGTTTTTGATGAACTCATCACCATTTCTTTTGAAAAAGGGAAAGCTACCCTTCTGGACATTCCTTCATATTTGACTTCAAGATGCAAGCAAACCAATGCAATTTTGGGGAGTA
Organism: uncultured Clostridia bacterium; assembly: GCA_944372585.1. Lineage (GTDB taxonomy): Bacteria > Bacillota > Clostridia > Christensenellales > UBA1242 > Caccovivens. The sequence continues at coordinate 151,545 of CALVZQ010000004.1, read as the reverse complement.
TCAACACATTGACGGGGCAATACAAAAAGTATATGAGTATGGTTCATGATGTGGACACGAGCAAGTTGATCATTGCGGAACAACTTTTGGGTGTTTCAAAAATCATGGGCGGGTTGTCAAAAGAAGTGGAATCAAACATTTCATTTGACACAGCAAGAGAAAATAAAATTCTTGACGAACTGACCTATTACAACATCATTTGCATAGATGCGGTTGTCTTTGAAAAAGATGTGTGGACACAAATGGCTTCGGTTGTTGTCAGAAATAGTGACAGCGACAAGCCCAGAATTGTTGATGTGATCAGCAAGATTTGTGGAAGCAAAATGGCTATTTTTGAAAGTTATCCGTGCTCAAGACCTGGGTACACTGTTGTAAACTTAAGAACCGCTCCAAAATATGATTGTTTGTTTGGTGTTTCTCAAAAAACCAAAAATGGTTCAAAAATGAGTGGTGACACCTACAGCATTGTCAAACTTGATGGAGAAAAAATTTTGTTTGCAATTAGTGATGGAATGGGCAGTGGAGAAAAGGCGGAGAAAACAAGCGAACTTTCAATAAACTTGGTGGAAAACTTTTATAAAGCTGGATTTGACAATGATTTGATTCTTTCAACTGTCAACAAACTTTTGGCATTGCACAAGGAAGAAATTTTCAGTGCTCTAGATATTGCAATTGTTGACGAAAAGAATGGTTTGGTTGATTTCATCAAGATGGCATCACCAAAATCTTACATTTTGAATGAGGATCAGTGTCAAGTGGTTGAGGCAGGAGCCTTGCCAATGGGCATTGTTGAAGAAACAAAACCACTTATCAAAAAGCATGTCATAGAAGCGAAGGATTTTGTCATTTTGATTTCAGACGGAATAAGTGACAGTTTTGAAAGTGATGAAGAACTTAAGGAGTGTATCAAAACAATAAAAACAAAAAATCCACAAGAATTTGCCGACGAACTTTTGGAAAGAGCGCTTGCTTGCAACAATGGCTACGCAGTTGATGATATGACTGTGATTGCTATAAAAATTCTAAATTTTTAAAAATATCAAAAAAATAAGCAAAAAAATCATAAAAATGCCTTAAAAAAGCATTTTTTTTGAAAAACATATTGTTTTTTGGGAAATTTTTTTGTATACTATGCTAAAGAAAATTGAGGAAAAGAAAATGGAGAAGATATTAGAATTTGTTAAAAAGCACAATTTAATCAAACCTGGAGAAGTCATTGGTGTTGGTGTCAGTGGAGGGATTGATTCAATGTGTCTGTTGCATTTTTTGAACGAAAACAGACAGTTGCTTGACATTGAGGTTGTTGCAATTCACATCAACCATGGCATCAGAGAAGCAAGTTTTGATGAGGCGCGTTTTGTTATGCAAAAGTGCAAAGAAATGGGAGTTAGAGTTTACAAATTTTCTATTGATGCTCCAAAAATTGCAAAAGAGAAGAAGATAAGCATTGAAACCGCTGCAAGAGAAGGACGCTATGGCGTTTTTGAAGCGCTGGTAAAAAAAGATATTGTGGACAAAGTTGCTCTTGCACATCATCAAAGTGATCAAGCGGAAACGATTTTGATGCATATTTTCAGAGGTTGTGGTGTTTCTGGAGCGAGGGGTATGGAACCAGTGAGAGATAAGATCTACATCCGACCGATGCTTCCAGTTTCAAAAGAAGAAATCAATGAATATGCTTCATTGAACAACATTGAATATGTTGAAGACGAAAGCAACACTGACACTTCTTACGCAAGAAATTATGTGAGAAATGTCATTATGAAAGACATTCTCAAAAAATGGCCAAATGCCATCGAAGCAATCAACAACTTTGCAAGTGCAGTAAGTGACGATGATGATTATATCAAATCTCTGCTTAACACAAATGCACTACTTGTTGACGACAAGATTGTTCAAATGCCATGCAGTTATTTTTATGGAAGCAGTTCGATTTACAGTCGTATTGTTTTCAAAGCGTTGTCACTTATTGGTGCAAAGAAAGACATTGAAAGAAAACATATCGAAATGATCAAAGACCTTGCAGTCAACCTTGAAAATGGAAAAAAAATCAAACTTCCTTATGACATCACCGTAAGCAAAGAATATGATTATCTAACCTTTGAAAACAACTATGTTGAAAAGCCTAAAATGAACAGAGCGCTGAAATGTGAAGAGTTTGAGGCTCCAAACTTTGGAATGGTCACTGTAAAGAGAGTTAAAACCGACAATATGAACGAGAGCGATGCTCTTTATTTTGACTATAGAAAAGTCCCGAAAGAAGTAAGATGGAGATACAGAGAAGAGGGTGACGTCATTGAAAAGTTTGGGGGAGGGACTAAGAAACTCAAATCATTTTTGATTGACAAAAAAATTCCTGTCAGACTCAGAGACTACATTCCTGTGCTCGCTTGTGAAAATGAAGTGTATGTCATCGCTGGGGTGGCAATAAGCGAAAAAGTCAGAGTTGATGCTGAAGTTCCAACTTGCTTCAAAATCACTGTGAAAAAATAAAAATCTTGGATAGTTATACCAAGATTTTTTATTGCATTTCAAGATCAGTCTTTAATTTCAGTTTCCATTATAAAGATTGAAGCGCTTTTAGATTGCAAAACTGAAGACATTTCTGAGAGGTTCTCTGGTGACAAAGCCATATTTTTGACATGCACTTTCAAACAATACATAAATTTTTCCGTCAACAAATTCAATTTCTTCGCTCATGCAAGGAGCTTCCAAATCTTCCATAAGAATCTTGTTTTCCAAAACATAAAGTGGAACTTCGGTTGAACTGTCATAGTTGAATGTTTTTTCTGCCGATGAAGACTCTTCTATGATGTTTTTGTATGAATAAATGTGTGAGTTTGGAAGAGAATATGAGGTTGATATCACAATTTTTTCTGCAGTGAAGGACATACCTTGAACCAGAGAAGGAGTGGAAAGCGCCATGATTGGTGTTGTTGATGTGATGCCGTAAGGATTTTCGCTGTTGATTTCGTAACAAAAACTGATTGCCTTGTTGATTGAACCATCAGATGTTTCAATGATGTGACTTTCTGGGGTGTCATATGAACCATCTCTATGAAATTCTCCAACCCAAAGAGTGTTGTTTGTTATGTCAACTGTGACAAAGTCTGCGCCATTGTTTGAAACGAATGAATCCAAAATTTGTATTGAACTGCCATTTTCTACGTTTAAAATTTCTTCAAATGAGAACCTATTTACTGTTCCGTCGCCAACAATCCAAACGTTTGTGCCGTCAGTAGTGATTCCGCCTGCATGTCCACAATAGACCTCATCTCCATTGGTTAAGGTGAAATATTTGATTGTTTCATCAGTATTTTCATCAACAACATAAATTCTTGATGCTGAACCATCTTTCATGTAACCACAGACAAGGAAGAGTTTTTCTTGGTCTTCGTAGCAAAGTCCTTGAGGGGTGAAACCTTCACTTAGTCCTGGAATCTCAAACTCTTTGCTGGCTTTGGAATAGAAATCACTATAAGATTCTCCAAAATACCAAAAAGTCACAAAAATGCCTAAAACGGCAAAAATACAAGCAATCACAATGGTGGTTATCTTTTTAGATTTACTCATAAATTTCCTCCTATTTGTTGAACTTTTCCTTTAATATGAGTTTATCATTAAAAATATTTTGCGTCAAATGATTAAGAGAAAATTTTTATTTTTGTAATATAAGAAAAATTTTGCTTTAATTATTTTGTGATATTTTCAAAATATAGTAAAATATTTATCAATGGAGGATAAGTATGAAAACTGTCATTACTGCAGAGAGCACCATTGACCTGCCAAAAGAACTTTTGGAGGAATATGACATCAAAACCATTCCCTATATGATTATTCTTGGGAACAACGAATTTAAAGATGGAGAAATTCAACCAACTGAAATTTTTGATTTTGTTGATAAAAACAAAATTTTGCCGAAGACCTCTGCAATCAACAAAGAGCAATATTTGGAATTTTTCAAGAAACAACTACAGTCTCATGATGCTGTTGTTCATTTCTGTCTTTCTGGAGCAATCACAAGCGCGTGTCAAAATGCAAAAGATGCTGCACAAGAACTCAAAAACGTTTACGTTGTGGACACACAATCTCTTTCAACAGGGATTGCGCTTCTTGCAATTTATGCAAAAAAACTTGTTGACAAAGGACTTGATGCTTCAGAAGTTTATGAGAAAGTTTCTGCCAGAGTTCCAAATGTTCAAGCAAGTTTTGTTTTGAAAAAGTTGGAATATCTCTATAAAGGCGGAAGATGCTCGGCATTGGCATATTTTGGTGCAAACCTTATGAAGATCAGACCTCAGATCATTCTCAAGGACGGGAAGATGGGTGTGCATAGAAAGTATCGCGGAAACATGGACAAAGTGGTTGCACAATATTGCAAGGACACTTTGGAAGAATTCAACAATCCTGACTTAGATGTTGCTTTTGTCACATACACAACAGCCACACCTGAAATGGTGGAAGCGGCAAAAAATGCTGTCAAAGCAAAAGGTTTCAAAACAATTTATGAAACAAGAGCAGGGGCAACAATTTCGAGCCATTGTGGAGAAAACACATTGGGGATTTTGTATATCAACGATGGCATAGATGGTCATTAAAAGATTGGAAACAATCTTTTTTTGATGTATTTTTTCTTTTTGATTCGACATAATAAAAACATGAAGAAGAGAAAGAAAAAAAATGAATACGAAAGCAAAAACGACCCATTGGGGTCATACACAGGAACACCTTCAGATGAATATGAAGTTCCTGTGCAAGATGCAGATGATTTGTAAGGATTAATGGGGTTTTAATGCTTGTTTTTTTGCTTTGAAAGTTGTATCATATTTTCATGAAAGAATTGACAAAGGCACAAAGTGTTGAACAAAGCATAAACAAAAGATTTAGAAAAGGAATTTGGTCAAAATTTATTTTGGCACTCAAGAGGTATGAATTGATTCAAGAAGGTGACAAGATTGCAGTCTGTATTTCGGGCGGAAAAGACTCCATGCTTCTTGCAAAACTTATGCAAATGTTGCAAAGGATCTCTGAAGTGAAATTTGACCTTGTTTTTTTATGCATGGATCCAGGCTATAATGCCGAAAACAGAAAACAGATTGAAACAAATGCAAAAATGCTTGAAATTCCATTGGATATTTTTGAAACTAACATTTTTGACAGTGTTGTCAACATTGAAAAATCTCCATGCTATCTCTGTGCAAGAATGAGAAGAGGATATCTCTATAATGAAGCACAAAAACGAGGGTGCAACAAGATTGCGCTCGCACACCACTATAGTGACGTGATTGAAACGACTTTGATGGGAATGCTCTATGGGGCGCAAATTCAAGCTATGCTTCCAAAACTGCGTTCTCAAAATTTTGAAGGCATGCAACTCATCAGACCGCTTTTTTGTGTTCATGAAGATGATATCATTGCCTGGAAGAATTACAATGACTTAAAATTTTTGCAATGTGCTTGCCGTTTCACTGAAAATTGTCAATTGTCGGAAGATGAAATTTCTCCTTCTGCCAGACTTGAAGTGAAAAACTTGATTAGGCAGTTGAAAAAGCAAATTCCAGAAGTAGAAAATCATATTTTCAAAAGCATTCACAATGTCAACATTGAAACTTTGGTTGGTTTGAAATATCACGGAAAAGTTTATGATTTTAATGAAATTTTCAAAAAAAATGACAAATCTTAAGGCAGAAGTCGAAAAAAGGGTATTGACAATCCGCAAAATAGAGTGTAAAATTAGAGTAATTTTGTGGAGGTTGAATTCTTATGATTTTTAGAAAAAATACTGCTTTAAGAAAAGTCTATAACAATCCTTGGTATTCTTGGGGTTTTCTTTCACACTGTGCACCACATTTGCGTGATGATGAAGAGGTTGTTTTCGCAGCAGTTGAAAGAGATGCAAGAAATTTTGCTTATGCATCAAAAAGACTGAGGGGAAGCAGGGAATTTGTTCTTTCTTTGTTGGAGTCAATTGATTATTTCTCATATTCTTCAGTGAAATTTCTGCTTAAACATTCAAAAGATTTTAGTGGAGATAGATCGGTTATTTTTGCTGCAGTAAAAAGATCTGGACAAGCATTGGAACTTGCTTCAGAAAAACTTAAAAGAGATAGAGACATCGTTTTGACGGCAGTCGGTTCCTATGGTGATGCACTTAAGTATGTTCCTAAAGATGTTGATTTCTACGAGGAGGCAGTTCTCTTGGCTTTGAAGGAATCACCAGAAACATATGATAATGTTCCAGAAGAATTGAAACAAAACAGAAGTTTTTTGATTAAGGCTATCAAACAATCTGAAAAAAGTTTTCGTTTAGTTTCAAAAATATTATATAAAAACCCAAAACTTTATAAATATCTTCCTGAAAGTTATTTTGAAGAGAAAAGATATGGTGAGTTACAAACCATTGATGAATCTGTGAAAAATTCTTTAAAAGATCGTGTTATTGGAAGAGAACTGACAAAGAAAGATGAAACTTATGCTTTAGATGTTCTGAAAATTGTTGCTGAAACTAAGAAAAACATGTTGGCTAGAATTAAAGCAAGAAACGAAAAGCCAAATTCTAAAGAGGCCAGACGAAAAGCCTATAACCAAGAAATTGAAAATGCATTTCCTACGCCCACCAAAGAGGAGAAAAGCAGATGACAAAAAAAGAATATTTTGAATGGATTGATAGAGAATTTGAGAGAATAGATATGATTTTTCATAAAAGAACAACAAAAAAATAAAAAAAGTCACAAAAATTTGTGACTTTTTTTGAAAACCAAATTTTGAGTTTAGCCTTCATCATCAACACTTACATAGTAACTACCTTCATGTTGTGTTGCAGGAAATCTTTTTCCTTTTTCAAGATAGGTAGTTCCACCGTTGTTTCCTTCGCGGTCATAGGCTGCATATTCCCCAGATTCAGGAACTTGCTCACCAGGTTTCCATTTTTGACTCATTTTCAACCTCCTGAGAATAGGTTGTGCAATATGAATTTAAATATTCAAAATGAAACGAGATTTTTTCAATTTGAGAAAAGAGCAGTCAAAACCTTAAAGGATTTTCTTTTTGAGTTTTGTCTTGTATTAAAAAAGTAAACAAGCTTAACTTTGTTTACTCTCATCTTAGATTTAAGTTTAATTTATTTTTTTGCCAAAGAAACTGCAACAGCAAGGGACACTGTCGCACCAACCATTGGGTTGTTGCCCATTCCAATGAAGCCCATCATTGCAACATGTGCAGGCACAGAAGAAGAGCCAGCAAACTGAGCATCACAATGCATTCTGCCCATTGTGTCTGTCATTCCGTAACTTGCAGGGCCACATCTCATGTTGTCAGGGTGGAGAGTTCTTCCCGTTCCGCCCCCAGATGCAACAGAAAAATATTTCTTTCCATTGTCAACGCACCATTTTTTGTACGTTCCAGCAACTGGGTGTTGGAAACGAGTTGGATTTGTGGAGTTTCCAGTGATTGAAACATCAACTCCTTCGTGTTGCATGATTGCCACACCTTCAGAAACATCATAAGCTCCATAGATTTTGACTTTTCCTCTTTCTCCGCTTCCAAATGGAATTTCTTTCAAAATGTTCAATTTTTGTTCATCATGGTCAAAATAAGTCTCAACAAAAGTGAAACCATTGACTCTGGCAATGATGTATGCAGCATCTTTTCCAAGCCCATTCAAAATGATTTTGAGTGGAGTTTTTCTGATTTTGTTTGCTGTCTTTGCAATTCCCATTGCACCTTCTGCAGCGGCGAAACTTTCATGTCCTGCCAAGAAGCAGAAGCATTTTGTGTTTTCGTCCAAAAGCCTTCCAGCAAGACGACCGTGTCCAAGCCCAATCTTTCTTTCATCGGCAACCGAACCTTTCACACAAAAGGCCTGCAAACCTTCTCCGATTTTTTCAGCATACTCACTTGCACTTTTGCAGTTTGATTTCAATGCAATTGCAGTGCCAAGAGCATAGGCGTCGACTGCGTTATCAAAACAGATTGGTTGAATTTCGCGAACAATTTTTTCAACATCAATTCCGTATGAATTGCAAAAGTCTTTGGCGTCTTGAATGTCTTTGAGCCCATTATCTTTCAATGCTTTTGAAAGGTATGCATATTTTGTGATTTCTTCCATAGCTATTCTCCTCTTGGATTGATGATTTTCTTGGCTTCATCAAATCTTCCATAATGTTTGGTCGACTTTTCAATTGCTTGTGCTTTTGACAAACTGTCATCGTTAAGGTTTTTGAGGAGCAATCCCAAGTTGATATATTCATATCCAATCACTTCTCCATTTTCATCGAGAGCCATTTTTGTGATGTATCCTTCTGTGAGGTTGAGATATTTAACTCCACCATTTTCAGTTGAAACAATTGTTCCAACTTGGCTGGTTTTATATTTTCCAAGGTCTTCCATGCTTGCTCCGACTTCAAGTCCACCAAGAGAGAAAGCTGATTGACTTCTTCCATAGACAAGTTGTTCAAAGATGTTTTTCATTGCGTCATTGATGGCATCGCAAACAAGGTCAGTGTTGAGTGCTTCCAAAAGTGTTTTTCCAATCAAAATTTCTCCAGCCATTGCGGCGGAGTGGGTCATTCCGGAGCAACCAATGGTTTCCACGAGAGCTTCTTTGATTATCCCGTTTTTCACGTTGAGTGTAAGTTTGCAAGTCCCTTGTTGAGGAGCACAAGCGCCACAGCCATGTGAGAAACCGGAAATTTGAGTTATTTCTTTAACTTGGTCCCATTTTCCTTCTTGTGGAATTGGAGATGGGCCAAAGCCGTGCATATTTTTGACACAGCAATCTGAGTTTTTGTTGTTCTTTTCCATAATATCTCCTTTCGTCTAAGTATAGCATTTTGCAATGAAAAACCCCAAATGATTTTGAAGAGAAAACAACAGAAACAGCCTCAAAGAGAGCAAAAACTCTCACCTTCAAAGATTGTTTGTTGGTAAAGAAAAAACAAATTTAAAATTACCTCTTGACCAGATTTGATTTATGTGATAAACTTGAAGAGTTTAAGGAGAGAAATATGAACAAAACAGACAACATATCATTGTTAAGCCTAAATCTTGATGTCGCAACATACCACACATTGATAAAAATTCTTGAATCATATAAGTTGCCTTTCACTGTAAGCGCTCTGAGAGAAATAGGTTTGTCAGGAATTTACAACTTTGACGTTGTGACAAAATATCTTTCTCCAAGCAGATTGGGGGAAGTTTTGAATGCGTTGGAAAAGAAAGGAGTCAATCTTCCACCTATGACAGAAAAGGAATTTTCCGAAATTGATTTTGATTTTATTGGTGATGGAAATGGCAAAAAGAATTTGAAAGATGTTTTGATCGAACACAATGCTTTAAGCGAAGAAATCAGCACAGCAGGGCAGGAAAACAAAAAATGGCCAACATATAGACCACAAAAAGAAGATTGCAAAGAGGAAAATACAAGAGATAAAAGCTGAAATTGTTTGACAAAATCAATTTTTGATGCTAAAATTTGGACATAATCAAAATGGTGGAGTGAGAAAAGTAGGTTTAAGTTTGACCTTCAGAGAGAGATTGGTTGGTGAAAAATCTTGGAAAACTTAAAGTTGAATTACACTTATTTCAAGTTTTGCGTCAGTCCACGAACGGACATAAACAGGATTGAAAAATTTTTCAATTGAATTGGGTTGGTACCACGAATGCACGCTTCGTCCCAAAATTTGGGATTTGGCGTGCTTTTTTATTAAATTAAGGAGAAAAAATGATAACAAAAAATAACATACCTATTTTAGAATTTGACGATGAAAAAGAAGGTTTCATTTCGACAAAGACAGATGATGGAACGGTTGAAAAATCTACTCCATTGCCAAATAAAGCAGTTTTTGTTTTTTTGAAAGATGAAATTATAAATGATTTTGTTAGGAAAAATGGTGGAACAGAATTGTTGGTTCATAAAACTGTTTCAAAAGTTTATTCGATTTATAAAGTAAAATACAAAACAGAAGAAATATGTATTTGTCAGGCAGGCGTTGGGAGTCCTGTTGCGGCACAAGTTTTAGATTATTTGATTGGGCATGGTGTAAACAAAGTTATATCTTGTGGTTCTTGTGGGACTCTTGAAAATATTGAAGAAGGAGCGTTTTTAGTCCCTATAAGAGCAATGAGAGATGAGGGGGTTTCATACAAATATTTGCCACCTGAAAGATTTATAGATTTGGATAAAACTGTTTATAAAGAGATTGAAAAAACTTTCAACAGACTTGGGCTTCCTTACGAAGAATGCACAACTTGGACGACAGATTCAATGTATAGAGAAACAAAAGATATGGTTGAATATAGAAGAAGTGAAGGTTGCAAAGTGGTCGAAATGGAATGTGCAGCACTTGCAGCTGTTGCAAAATTTAGAAAAATAAAGTTTGGACAAATTCTATTTACGGCCGACAGTCTTGCAAATGCAGAACATCATGATGCAAGAAATTGGGGAGAAGATTCTCATGAAACGGCGTTAAATATTTGTTTGGAAATTATTTCAGATTTTTAGGAGGGAGAGCATGGAAAAGAAAACATACAACAAATTGGTCAGAGACAAAATTATTGAAATAATTGAAAGCAAAGGGCAAAAAGCGGAATATAGATTTTTAAATGATGAAGAATACTTGAAAGAATTGCACAAAAAGTTGTTTGAAGAAGCAAATGAATTTGTGGAAGAAGATGACAAAGAAGAACTTGCCGATTTGCTTGAAGTCATATATGCAATTGCAAATGTCAAAAAAATTGACTTGGCAGAAGTTGAAAAAATTAGATTACAAAAACGGACAAAAAGAGGTGGTTTTGAAAAGAAAATATACCTTGAGTCTGTTGAAGAAAACTAAAAGGAGAAAGAAAATGAACAAAATTGATAGATCGACATTATTTGAAACATTGAAGGAAAGAGGATATGTTTATCAAATGTCAAACGAAGAAAATGTAAGAAGAATTGTCAATGGAAAGCCAACAACTGTTTATGTTGGAATTGATCCAACGGCTGACAGTTTGCATATTGGGCATTTCTTTTCTTTAATGATGATCAAATATTTTCAAGATGCTGGACACCATGTAATTATTTTGATTGGTGGAGCAACAGCAATGGTTGGTGATCCAAGTGGAAGAACTGACATGAGAAAGATGTTGACAGAAGAACAAGTTCAACATAATCTAAATGAAGTTAAAACGTTGGTGGAGAAGTTCGTTGACACAACAGGTGAAAACCCAGCACGAATTGTCAGCAATGCAGAATGGTTTAAGGGGTATGACTATGTCAATTTCATGAGAGATGTTGGGACATATTTCAATGTCAACAAGATGCTTTCGAATGATGCATATGCAAGAAGACTTGAAGAAGGCGGTTTGACATTTTTGGAAATGGGTTATATGCTTATGCAGGCTTATGATTTTGTTTACCTCAACAAAAAATACGGTTGCAATTTGCAAATCGGAGGCTCTGACCAATGGGGAAATATGGTTGCTGGCACAGAACTTGGCAGAAAGATGTCATTTGCAGATGGGAAAAAACTGGAACTTGAATGTTTGACTTGTCCACTTTTGACTAATTCTGAAGGACAAAAAATGGGGAAAACTGCAAAAGGTGCTCTTTGGGTGGCAAGAGAAAAAACAAGTGTATTCGATTTTTATCAATATTTCTATAATGTTCAAGACAAAGATGTACCGACACTTTTAAGACTTTTCACAAGAATTCCATTAAAAGAGATTGAAGATCTTGTTTCTGCGAATATTATTGAAGCGAAAAAGAGAATGGCTTTTGAGATCACAAAACTTGTGCATGGTGAAACCGCTGCAAAAGAAGCCTTAGATATGGCACAGAATTTGTTTGTTAATGGCGGTGATGACGCTCCAGTTGTTGAAGTTGAAAAGGCAGAATTTCCGATGATGATCTGTGACCTTGTTTTCAAATGTGGACTTGCACCATCAAAGAGCGAAGCAAGAAGATTGATTCAAGGGGGAGCAATAACTTTCAAAAATGAGAAAGTCGCAAAATTTGATATGCAGGTGACTGCGGCAGTTGCAAATGATGCGCTCATCAAAAAGGGGAAGAAAAACTTTATCAAAATTGCAATTAAATAAACTGAATAAAAAAATAAAAAGTCCAATAAATTTGGGCTTTTTTTGTTGTGAAATTATTTTTCAAAGTATGCCATTCCAACGCAACCAGGTCCAGCATGTGTTCCTATGATTGGACCAATGCCAGTGCAGTCATCAGAACTTATATTGAGATTTTTTCCAACTTCCTTTTTGAATTGTTGAAACTTTGTCAAATCATTTGAATGTCCCAATGATATTGCTCTTTCAAAATCGATATTGCCGACATTTTTAATCAAATTCTTTATTGCGTGGTTGTAGCCAATACCTTTTGAAAGGACAACCAATTTCCCGTCTTTGATTGTCACAATAGGTTTGATATTCAATGCGGTCACGGCGATTCCAGCAACGAGAGACAATCTTCCACCCTTGATGAGATATTTGACATTATCAATGACTGCAATCAGTTTGCATTTTTGTCTAAGTTCTTCCATTTTGGTTTTAAGTTCTTTCAAAGAGACTCCGCTTTTGATCAATTTTAAGGCCTCCAATACAAGAATTTTATACCCCATTGTGACATTCAAAGTGTCAAAAATCTCAAGATTTGGAGAGTTCAACTCTTCGCTGGCAAGTCTTAGACTGTTGAAAGAACCCGAAAGACCACTTGAAAGTGCCATAACAAAAACCTCATCTCCGTTGTCCAACATTGGTTTGATGGTGTTGATGTATTCGTCTTGATTTATTTGTGTTGTATGTGGAAGATTTTTGCAGGTTTTAAGTAAACTAAAAAATGTTTCATCATCAAGGTTGACACCTGCGAGATATTCTTTTTCGTCAATACAAACTTTCATAGGGATTACGGTAACTCCCAAATCTTTTGCTTCTTGTGCGGTCAGGTCCGCTGTGCTGTCAATAACTAATTTAATCATATTTTTCTGCCTTTTATTTGATTTTTAAGTTTCAAAGTGTTACACTTGTAACAGATGGTATTTTAGCAATGTTTATACCTAAAATCAACCTAAAAAATTCAATTTTTGTGTAATGTGATAAAAGGGGACAAAATGTATCAGTTGAAAGCAAGGAAAAACAAAAACAATCTTTTTGTCAGAGATTGCATAACTCAGGCCTTATTTGAACTTTTGAAAAAGAAGGGTTTTGAAGAAATAACAGTGACGGACATAATCAACAAGGCTGGTGTGAGCAGAATGGGGTTCTATCGCAATTTTGCCACCAAAGAAAACGTTGTTGAAGATTATATCCTTGACATTTTTGTGGAAACGATTGAAGAAATAAGAGCAAAAAGAGAGTTGGACTTCAGTATAAGCAGAGTTATGACAACAACACTGGAAAACTTCAAGAAATATGCGGACATAATTCAGTTGTTTTTGGACAAGGGTATGGAGTTTTTGCTTTATGATTGCTATCAAAAGACATATTCCATTCTCAGAGAAAGCAGAAAACAAAAATCATCACACATCAGAGATTATTCCGAGCAGATGTTCATTGGGGAATTGTTCAGTTTGGAAATGTGTTGGCTGAAAAGTGGAATGAAAGAAACCCCAGAAGAACTTGCGAGAATATACAGATTGATTCACCTGTCAAGAAAATGAATCAGTTGACCAAGTCATTGAAATCAACACTCATTGTTCTGGCAATTTTCAGCACCCAAATTGGTTCAAAATATGAGTGATTGTGCAAAACTTTTTGCAGTTCTTTCAAAGTCAAATGACACTTTTGGGCAAATTGCTCTTCTGTCAAATTATGTTTTTTCATATATTCTTCAATTTTTTGAATTTTAATTGTATTCTCAAAAGTAATTTCGTTTTTATCTTTTTTCATACAACTCCTTTAACCAATAGGTAAATTATACTTTGACCATTTGGTCAAAGTCAACAAATTTTTACCAAAAGGTTATAATATTTTCATATAAGGAGATGTATATGAAAATATTCGCGGAGAGATTAAAAGATTTAAGAACTGAAGAAAAGTTATCTACAACACAACTAGGCAATAAAATTGGGGTTACTGCAACAACAATAAGTAGATGGGAAAGAGATTTGAGAGAACCAAGTTTGGAGAATGCAAAACAAATTGCCGTCTTTTTTAAAGTATCAACAGACTATTTGTGTGGATTGGAGGATTGATGACCACATTTGCAAAAGAAATTGAATATGTTGAAAAGAAATCGAGGTTTATCGGTTATCTTTTGAGATGCACAAGTGTGGAAGAAGTTCAGTCTGCGCTGACTGATCTTAGGGCGGAGCATAAAAAGGCGACACATATTTGTTATGCATATTCTCTCAAAAATCCTTTCATGGAAAAAGCAGTTGATGATGGCGAGCCGGGAGGGACTGCAGGTCGGCCGATTCTTTCGGTGCTTCAAAAAAAAGGTGTCACCGACACTTGTGTGTTTGTTGTCAGATATTTTGGTGGAATAAAACTTGGAGCTGGTGGACTTGTGAGAGCATACACAAAAACAACAAGCGAGGTGCTTAAATGAATGAAAAATTAACACATTTTGGAATTCAATTTCAAAAAAGAAAATTTCAATTTAATCTTGTGGAAGAGGAATATTGTTTGGTTAATGACAAAGTGTCTTTGCCTTATTTTTCTGAAATAGTCATGCATGACTATGAATATTTTCCAAAATCTTTTATAGTTGACTACCTTTCAAAATTGCTTGCATATTATGAGGGGCTGCATACATTGTCAAGTAAGCAGAAGAGGCTTCAAATTAATGCAAAAGAAATATTGGCAAGAGTGCAAAAATTTGATGAGAACAGGCATTTGCAGGTTTTGAAAAGAGTTTTTAAAATAAAAAATGACGATAAAGAAAAATTGTTTGCAACAGAGAAGAAAATATTGCAAAGAGCAAATAACTATGATTTGGAAAAATCAATTGAAGGTAGGATATATAGTAAAGAGTGGTGTGAGATTCAAGAAAAAGAAGTTAGAGAAAATTTTCAAATTAATATGGACTATTTCGATTCTTTAAATCAAGAAGAATTTGAAAAAGAGGTTGACTATTTTATTAAAAACCACAAGGAATTTAGAGAAATCTCAGATTTAACAAAATTTATATTTAAACCGGGATATTATGTGATGGTTTTGGGCAAATATAAACAAGTTTATGTCGGAACTACTGAGGATATAGAAAAAAGAATCATAACTCATTGGCAGAAAGTAAAACAATTTGACAGACTTATTTTCCCGTGGCACGCTGTTGAGACATCAAAATTGTCTATTGATAGTTTTAGGGTTTTGGACACGACAAGAATTTTTGTTTATACAACAAAAGATATATATTCCAAAGAAGAAAAATATATTGAAAGTTTTTCGCCAAAGTTTGTATTGAATAGAGTTACTGGAGGGAATCTTGTTGTAATTCCAAGAAAACAAATGCAATTGAAGGAGAAAAAATGACAATCACAAAGATCAAACGAATCGGGAGCACAAATCGTTTTCATGTCTATGTTGATGAGAAGTGGAGCGGGATTTTTCTTGATGAAATTTTGGCTTTTTATCACTTCAAGACTGACATGGAAATTGACGAGGACGAATTTAAAACAATTAAGTCCGAGAATGATGAAAAAGTCGCTTTTGACATGGCGGTTTTTTATCTTGAAAAGTATGTTGTCAGCGAGAAAGGGTTGAAAGCCTATTTGAAAAAGAAGTCTTTTGATGGAAAAATCATTGCCAAAACCGTTGAAAAATTGAGAGAGTATGGCTTTATTGACGATGAGAAATTTGCAAAGAACTATTTTGAAAGTTTGAGCACAAGCAAAGGGAAACGAGCAATCGCAAACAAGTTGAGAGAAAAAGGCGTGTCCGCTGAAATTATCGGAAATTTGCTGGAAAATGTCGATGAAGAATCACAGATTGAAATGGCAACAACACTTGCTGAGAAATTCGTGAAAAATCGTCAAATTGACACAAAATTAAAACAAAAATGCCTTGCTCATCTGATTTACAAGGGGTATGATTATAGCGTGGCACAAAAAGCAACGAAAAATGCCCTTCAAAACTTAGGAGAAAATGATGATTGGATTTGATTTACAAGAGGTTAAAAGAATTAAAGATGAAGACAAATTGCTTCAAAAAATTGCCCTTGAAAGTGAAATTGCCTACATAGAGAGATTTGTTAAAAACAAAAAAGAAAAGGTTGCAACTCTTTGGGTGGTTAAGGAAGCGGTTTTCAAAGCACTCGATGTTTCAAGTGGAGAGATTTCTTTCAAAGAAATTGAACTTTGTCACAAAGAGAGCGGTGCCCCAATCATCGTTTTGCATGGAAAAGCAAAAAAGCGATTTGAAATGCTTAAGGGAAAGAAAATCAATGTTTCCATTTCTCATCAAAAAAGCATTGTTGGAGCGGTGGTGGAAATCTGCACATAACCCTTTCATCTGTTGAGAGTTATTGCTGAGAAAATTATCAAAAATTTGTTGCTTTGGTGGTGTCACATTGGCTTTTATGCCTTGTGACATCTTTTCTTTTTACTGATGAATAAAAATTTTTGCTTGTTTTAAAATAAGTATAAAATTTTGATAAACAGGAGATATTTTTCATGGAACAAAATGTTTTTCATGAACTTGAAAAAAGAGTCGAAGAAATTGAAAAGGAATATGGTTCCCTTGAAAATTTTGTCGTTAACTCAACAATTACCGATGAGAAACATAGAATGAGAATGGAAGAGCAAAATCCTTCCACATACAAAGAGATGTCGCTTGTTTATCAGTCGCTTTCTGACCTTGAACTTGCCGACCTCTTTGACTTTCAAAAATTGGCAGGTTCGTTTGATGGAGAATTCAGTTAAAAGAGGAGATATATATTTTGCTGACCTCAGTCCTGTTGTTGGGAGTGAGCAAGGCGGAATACGTCCTGTTCTCGTCATTCAGAATGATGTGGGAAACAAATATTCTCCAACAGTGATTGTTTCAGCAATAACAAGTCAACTTTCAAAAGCAAAACTTCCAACTCACATAGAGTTGTCGTCAGAGGCTTATCATCTTCCAAAAAACTCAGTTGTTTTGCTTGAACAGATAAGAACTCTCGACAAGCGTAGGTTAAAAGAAAAAATTACTGTTATTGACGAAAGAAAAATGAAAGAAGTAAATCGTGCACTTTTGATTTCACTCGGCTTCGTTCAATGATTTTTGTAAAGGTCCGAAAAAAGAAGATTGAGAATGTATCTTATCAAAAGTTTCTCAACAACTGCTTGAAGTTCGTAGTGCAGACTTTCCAATTTGTAATATATTTGCTTTTGGTTATCACTTAGGTCTTTTAAAAAGTCTTCAGATAAATCAGAAAGTTTTTGCATTATTTTCCATTCTTCAACAGTTTCTATATGCCTTTGTAAAAATTCCTGAAAAATTAATTCGTCCATGTCAATGCTCCTTTAATGTGATTTGTTGAAATGTTATCACAAATCTCAAAATAAATCTCATATTCTGATTTTTAATCAGCAAAAGATGCTTAAAATGAAGATTTTTTCTTAAAAGACTTTACAATTTTTTCATTCTATGATAAAATATGGTCGATTAAATTTTAGGAGAATTGCCGTTATGATGATTGAACCACCTATTGATGAACTCACAAAAAAAGCACATGGAAACAAATATGTTCTTTCGATTATTGCTTCAAAAAGAGCAAAAGAAATTGAAACAACAAGAAGAGCAGAACTTGCCACTGCCGACAAAAAATCAATCAGTATTGCCCTTGATGAAATTTATGAAGGCAATGTTGTTCCAAGCGATTTAAATGATTGATTTAGGCAAAATTTTTGTGATATAATTCTACTGTCAAATGGCGGTAGAATTATTTTTTATGAGGTTTTTATGGAAGATATTGAAAATATAAGAAAATTATGTGATTTGATTGGAGATAAGAAATTTTTATATATTTCTGGTAATGGTGGAGCAGGAAAGACCACTTATGCCCAAAAGATCAAAAATTTTTTAGAGATGGAAGGGAAAGTGGTCAATTTGATTTCAACAGATGATTTCATCACAGATTCAAAAGTTAGAAACAACAGCAAGTGTGAATGGTTGTTGAATGGCAAAAGTTATGAAGGAAGATATACATCATGTTGCGAAGAATCATATTTCTGGAATGGATTGGTTTCAGTGTTGTATTCTTTAAGTGTTGGGTGTGATATTTGTCTGAAAACAAAACGAAATGGTATGATAAGGCTTCATTCGGGAGCAGACTTGACAATTGTAGAAGGTATTGGAACTTGCTTTATGAGTTTTGATGAACAATCTGTCAGTTTGTGGTTTGAATGTGAAAAAGAAACTGAAATTGAAAGAAGAATGAAAAGAGGCGGTTTGTCAAGAGAAGAGGTTGTTTCAAGAATTGAAACTCGTGATAGCCAATTTTTAGCGAATGTTTTGCCTAAAAAATTTAAATTTGATTATGTGATTGAAACAAATAACGAAAGTTTAAAAATTATTAAAAATATGGGAGAAAAATTTGTTCGCAAAAATCATAATTGACCAAGACGCTAAGGCTTTGGACAAAGTTTTTGAATATCGCGTCCCAGATGATATGTCTGTGCAAGTTGGAGAAAGGGTGATTGTTCCTTTTGGCAGTCGCAATCTCCAAGGGTTTATCGTCGGTCTTGAAGATGTCGCTGTCTTTGACGAAAGCAAAATCAAACCTATCTCACGAAAAATTGAAGATTTCCCTGTCATAAAAAAAGAAATGTTGGAACTTATGTTCTACATGGCAGACAAACTGCATCTCAAACTTGCAAGCATTTTGAGATTGTTTTTGCCTAGCGAAATGAGAACTGATCAAATCAAAGAACTTATTGTCAGGTATGTTTCTCTTTCAGGTGGCGGACAAATGCCATCTTCTCGAGCAAAAAAACAGTTGGGAATTGTGGAGTTTTTGAAAGAAAATGGAAAACAAAAATTTTCTGATGTTTCCAATCAGTTTGGATATGCACCACTTTTTGCACTTGTCAAAAACGGTGTTGTGGTGGTGGAAGAAAAACAAGAGAACCGTGTTCCAGTCTTTGATGAGATAAAAAACGAACACAGAGTTTTGACTGCATTGCAACAAAGAGCGGTGGACACAATCACAGAAAACAAAACCTATCTTCTTCATGGCGTGACTGGAAGCGGAAAAACAGAAGTCTATATGAATTTGATTGAAAGGCAACTTGCTCTTGACAAAACTGCACTCATGCTTGTTCCTGAGATTTCTTTGACACCTCAAGTTTTGGCAAATTTCAAAGCACGCTTTGGTGAAAAAGTGGCACTTATTCACAGTGGACTTTCTGCTGGAGAACGCTTTGATGAGTGGAAAAGAATTTTCTTTGGAGAAGCAAGAGTTGTCGTTGGTGCAAGGTCGGCAATCTTTACGCCGATTGAAAATTTGGGAATCATTATCATTGACGAAGAGCATGAGCAGAGTTATGTTTCGGAAAGCAATCCAAGATATGACACTCACATGGTTGCAGAGTTCAGAAGAAAATACAACGATTGCACACTTGTTTTTGGAAGTGCAACACCTTCAATTGAAAGTTATTCCAAGGCGATTGATGGGGAGTATCAACTTGTTGAAATGCCTGTTCGTGTCAATGGAATGGAAATGCCAAAAATTGTTGTCATTGATATGCTCATGGAAATGCGACAGGGCAACAATCAAATTTTTGCCATTCCGCTGATTTATGAACTTAAAAATGTCATTGAGCAGAAGAAACAAGCAATGATTTTCATCAACAGACGTGGTTTTTCTTCGTTTCAACGTTGCAGACAGTGTGGTTATGTTGCCAAATGCACAGATTGTGATGTGTCACTTGTCTATCACAGAACGGAGAACAAACTCAAGTGTCATTACTGCGGAAAAAGGTTTAGGGCTCTTGATGTGTGCCCAAGTTGTGGAAGTCGCGACATCAAGCAAGGGGCAATTGGCACTGAAAGAGTTGTTGAAGAACTTCACAAACTTTTCCCTGATGTGCGAATTTTGAGAATGGACAATGACACCACTTCAAAAAAGAATGGCCACAGAGAAATTTTGAATGAGTTTAGAAACACAAAACCAGCGATCTTGGTTGGTACACAGATGATTGCAAAAGGGCATGATTTTGAAGATGTTGTTTTGGTTGGGATTGTTGATGCTGACCAAAGTTTGTATCAATCAGATTACCGCTCAATTGAAAGAACATTCCAACTCATCACACAGGTTGCAGGCAGAGCAGGAAGAAGTGCATCTCAAGGGAGAGTGATTTTACAGACCTACAGTCCAAGACACTATGTCTATAGATTTGCAAGCAACTATGACTATAAAGGCTTTTTCAAAAAAGAAGCAAACTTGAGAAAGGTTACAAACTTCCCGCCTTATGCACGCATTGTCAGAATTTTGTTTACGCACGAAAATGAAAATACTGTGGCACAAGAGTGCAAAGTGTGTTATAATAAAGTCAAAGAAGTGAGAGATGCATATGCTGAAGATTTTGTCTATCTTGATGTTATGAAAGCGCCACTCAACAAAATCAAGAACAAATTTAGATACCAAATTATGATGAGATTCAAACTCGACAAGGCTGATGAAATTGAAAAGAAAATATATGATTGTGTTGATGAAAAATGCAAATCCAGCGTCTTTTTTGAAATTAATCCAAACAATTTGAGTTAATTAAGGAGATTTATATGGCAACAAGAAAAATTGTGACTTTGGGGAATGAAACTTTGAGAAAAAAATCAAAACCGGTGACTGCTTTTGATGATTCTCTTGGCATTCTTCTTGATGATATGAAAGCAACTATGATTGAGAAAAAAGGTGTTGGAATTTCTGCTGTTCAAGTGGGGGTTCTTCGCCGTGCAATCGTCATTGAAATTGAGCCTGAAGAATATTTGGAAATCATCAATCCAGAAATTGTTAAGACAAAAGGGAAAGTTACAAACAGCGAAGGGTGTTTGAGCATTCCTGGTTTCTATTGCGATGTCCCAAGACCTAGGTATGTCAAAATTGTTGCACAAGACAGACATGGAAAGCCTTTTGAATTTGAAGCAGAAGATTATATTGCTCGTTGTGTTTGCCACGAGATTGACCATTTGAATGGCATTCTTTTTGTTGATTTGACGGAAGAAGGAAGAGAATATAAAAAAGAGCATGGGGTGGTTTGATGAAGATATTGTTTTTTGGAACTCCAAGATTTGCTGAAATCATTTTGCAGGGACTTTTTGACAACAATTTTGATGTTGTTGGAGTGGTTTGTCAAAATGATAAGCCAGCGGGTCGAGGCAACAAGATGAAAACACCACACATCGTGGAGATTGCAAGAGAAAAAGGTGTTCCAGTTTATCAATTTGAGAAAATTAGGGAACACATTGAAGATTTCAAGGCTATGGATTATGACTTGGCTGTGACTGCTTCCTATGGTAAAATCCTTCCAAAGAGTTTTCTTGACTTGAAACCTTGCATAAATGTTCATCCTTCAATGCTTCCAAAATATCGTGGAGCAACTCCAATTCAAAGTGCACTTTTGAATGGTGACACAATGACAGGTGTGTCAATCATGAAGACTGAAGTTGGCATGGACGATGGAGATATTTTTGTTCAAAAAGAAGTGGAAATCTTGCCAGAAGATGACTATGTTTCTCTTCTTGACAAACTTGCAAAGGTTGGACTTGACCTTTTGATTGAAACTTTGCACAAAATTGAAAATGGAAATGCAATCAGAACGCCACAGGACGACAGCAAGGCAACTTTTGTTAAACTTATTCAAAAAGAAGACGCCCTTCTTGATTTTTCTATGTCAGCTCAAAGTCTGGTCAACAAGGTTAGAGCATTTTGCGAAAACCCTGTGGCATTCTTTCATTTGGGGGAAGATAGAATCAAGGTTTACAAAGCAAAGGTTGCAAATATGAGCACTGATGCACCTGTTGGGCAAATCATTTCAACAAAAAAACATTTTCAGATTCAAGCAGCGGACGGTGTTTTTGAAATTTTGAAATGTCAGGCCTCTGGCGGAAAGGTTATGGACGCAAGCAGTTTTCTGAATGGTTACAGATTCAAGACAATGGCGGTGAGTCTATGATTTTGGACATGAATTTGCAAGAACTTACGGAATATGTGAAAGAACATGGGCAACCGTCATACAGAGCGAAACAACTCTACGAAGGTTGCATTCTTGGCAAAAACTTGGAGGAGATTTCAAATTTGCCAAAGTCATTTAAGGACGAAATTGAAAAGGATTTTCCAAAGTATGAAGTAGTTGCACATTTTTTCAGTGATGACGGAACTCAAAAAGTTGCTCTGAAACTTTTTGACGGAAGCATTGTTGAAAGTGTTTTGCTTAAGTATAAATATGGCTACACAGTCTGTGTTTCGACGCAAGTTGGTTGCAGAATGGGGTGCAAGTTCTGTGCCTCAACACTGAATGGTTTGCAGAGAAATTTGAGCGCAGGTGAAATTTTGCTTCAAATTTTGTTTTTCAATCGTTTGCTTGGCGGAACACTTAAAGAAAGAAAAGTGACAAATGTTGTGCTTATGGGATGCGGAGAACCTTTGGACAACTATGAAAATGTCACAAAATTTTTGAAGTTGGTTTCTGATGAAAATGGATTGAACATCAGTCAAAGAAACATCTCATTGTCAACTTGCGGAATTGTTCCAAACATATACAAACTTGCTGATGACGGTTTTTCTGTGACATTGACAATTTCTTTGCACGCACCAAATGATGAGCTTAGAAAGACAATCATGCCGATTGCAAATGCGTACAGCATTGAAGAAATTTTGAAAGCGTGTGATTATTATTTTGACAAGACTGGAAGAAGACTTGAGTTTGAATATTCTCTCATTGAAGGCGTCAATGACGGAGAAAAAGAGATAAGAGAACTTGCACAAATTTTGAAGGGAAAAACCTGTCATGTGAATTTGATTCCACTTAACTCAGTCAAAGAGAAATCTTTGCTTGGGGTGACGAGAAAGAAAGCTTATGTGATTGCTGGAAAATTGGAAAAACTTGGAATTAATGCCACAGTAAGACGAACAATGGGCGAAGATATTGAGGGGGCTTGCGGACAACTTAGAAACAGAGTTGGAGGTGTGAATGCTTAGAGGGTTGGTATTGAAAAAACAGGCAGATCTTTTCACAGTTTCGCTTGGGAACAAAACTGTCACAACTGTTGCAAGAAAGGTTTTGAAAAAAGACGGAATTTTTGTGGGAGATTATGTTTTTCTTGATGAAGATGATGCCATTTTCAAAATTGACAAGAGAAAAAATGTTTTAATTCGTCCACCGGTCGCAAACATTGACAGAATGTTTATTGTCGTTGCACCTGTTCCAAAGGCTGACCTATACACGGTTGACAAAATGATTTTGTTTTGCAGGCTGAATGCAATTGAACCAATAGTTTGCATAAACAAAAAAGATTTGGACGAAGAATATTGCAAAAATGTTGAAAAAATCTATAAAAAAATTGCAAAAACGATGATTTTTTCCAGTTTTGATGACAGTGTTATGAAATTGAAAAATCAAATCAAAGGAATTTGTGTGCTTGCGGGGCAAAGCGCTGTTGGAAAATCTTCCATAATCAATGCACTGAAAAAAGAAGAAGTCGCAAAAGTTGATACGTTCAGCAAAAAAATTGAAAGAGGAAAGCAGACAACAAGAACTGTGCAACTTTTTGAGTTTGGGAAGGGAAATTATCTTGCCGACACCGCTGGATTTTCCAAACTTGATGAAAGACTTTTAGACATCAGAGAAGATGAAATCAAGAGTTATTATCCAGAATTTTTGAATTTTGCCGAAAAGTGCAAATACAAAAGTTGTGCACATTTGACAGACAAAGATTGTGGAGTTGTCAAAGCGGTCAAAAACGGAGAAATTTCAAAAGAAAGATATGAAAATTATTTAAAACTTTATCATACCGTGAAAAATATAAAAAGATACTGATAATGATTTGAAATTGTGGCAACTTTTTGTTAGAATAAAAAAGGGAGAATATATGAAAAAACGTGTTGATATATCTGTGTCAACTGACCCTATCAGTGACTATCAAAACATAATCGAATATGCCAAACAAATGCAAGGAGTTGCAGATTTTTTGCATTGTGATGTTATGAATGAAAATTTTGTGTCTAAAAACACCTATGATTTCAATCTTGTCAAAAGTGTCAACCTAAACAGTGCCATCATGCTTGATGTTCATTTGATGGTTAATGAGCCTTTGAATGATGTTCCAAAATATATTGAGGCAGGAGCAAACATTGTCACGGTGCATTACGAAGCATTTGAAAACAAAGAAGATCTGGTTAATGTTTTGAAATATATTCAAGAAAATGACACATTGGCAGGAATTTCATTGAAACCTGGAACACCTTTCAAAGATGTACGTTCTTTTGCCTTTAATTGTGATGTCATTTTGGTTATGGGAGTTGAACCAGGGGCAAGTGGTCAAAAAATCTTGGACGAAACCTATGACAAAGTCAGGGAGATTTATGAATTTAGACAATCAAACAACTTGAATTTCAAGATTGAATTTGATGGCGGAGTCAATCCTGAAACTGCAAAAAAACTGATTGAATGTGGAGTTGACATTTTGGTCAGCGGAACATATGTTTACAACAGCAAAAACAGACAACTTGCCGTTCAAGAACTTCGTGGAGAGGAACAAAAAAATTATTAAAAATGGTGAAATATGATTAAGACAATAGTTTTTGATTTTGATGACACTCTTTATGTTGGAGATGTTTGGGGCAAAAAATGGTTTGCATTTTTTGAGAATTTTGTGCAGTTTGTTGTGAATAACAAATCGGACTACCAAGAAATAATAAAAAAACATGAATTATGGAAATCTCTTAAGGTGCGAGATATCTGCATTATGGCAGAGAAGGAAGGTTTTGGGCATAGAAGGTTCAAGAAATTCCTAAAATATAATATTTATGAGCATGCGACAAAAGAAGTTAAGGTCATCAACGCAGATCTCTTAAAAGAACTCAGCAAATATTATCATTTGTATGTGGTCTCATTATCTGCACAAAATTATCTGAAACATTATACCAAATTGTATGGAATTGATGAAAAATGTTTCAAAAAGATGTATTCTGTGGATTTATGTGCAAAAGACAAATCCAAATCTGTTCTTTTGAAAAAAATAATGAAAAAAGAAAAGTGTTTGCCAGAGGAGATGCTGATGATTGGCGATAGCTTGAGCAGCGACATTGAACCTGC
This sequence comes from uncultured Clostridia bacterium, assembly GCA_944372585.1. Taxonomy (GTDB): domain Bacteria; phylum Bacillota; class Clostridia; order Christensenellales; family UBA1242; genus Caccovivens. Next base: position 126,325 of record CALVZQ010000004.1, on the reverse strand, counting down.
GAAACAACTTTCAATCAAAACTTTGCATTTCAATGGCGATTTCAATCAAATTTACGAATATTTCACAAAAAACAAAATTCTTGATTGCAGAAAATACATAAAATAAAACAGGGCGAAGTTAATAATTTTGCCTTCTTTTTTTAGAGAAAAATGACAATATAATATCATGGTATTTTTTCAAATCTAAACTTTTTTCATTCTCAATTTTAATATTTGAAAATTTGTTTATTTTTATGTTTTTTATCAAATATTTTTAATATTCTTGATATTTTTTATTTGTTTTCATAATACAAAAAAATAGGTGTCAGTGACACCTATTTTAAACGTGAAATTATATCTCTTGCAGCAATAAGTCCAGTGGCTGCCGCAACAACAATGTTGCCTGCTTTTCCAGCTCCATCACCGATAAAGTATAGTGGCTTTCCTTCTGCTTTGAAATTGTTGTCTGTTTCAATTTCATTTGAGAAGAATTTGATTTCTGGACCATAAAGCAAGGTTTCGTCATTGTTTACACCTGGGATTATCTTATCCAGTTCTTCCAAACCTTCCAAAATGTTTGTTATTATTCTGTATGGCATAACAAGGGCAAGGTCACCAGCGACACAATCTTTAAGTGTTGGCTCGATGAAGCCTTTATTAATTTTGTGCCACTCACTGCGTCTGCCTTGCTTCAGGTCTTTGAGAGTCTGAATGATAGGTTTGTTGTCACCAAGTACATTGGCAATGCGAGCGATTGATTCGCCATACAGACGCGTGTTTGTTGCTGGTTGTGTCAAAGTTACTTTGGAAATAAAGGCAAAATTGGAGTTGTTGGATTTAGTGTTTTTGAGTGCGTGACCATTTACACAAATATAACCGTAATAATTTTCTTTTGCCACAAATCCGCCTGGGTTGGTGCAGAAAGTTCTTATTTCGTCACCATAAGTTTTTGTTTTAATGAAAATTGTTGGATCGTAAATTACGTCGGTGATTTTTTGCAAAATTTCCTTTCTAACTTCCACACGGACGCCGATTTCTATACTTTGAGAATTGTATGGAATGTTGTGTCTATCAAGCAAAGCTTGCATCCATTCAGCACCACTTCGTCCAGGTGCGACAACAACATATTTTGCGGACATCTTTAAATTTTTCCCGTCTTTTTGATATGTAACAACATTCAAATTATTTTTGTCTTGTTCAATATCCAAAACATTGCCACTTTCAATAATTTTTACACCTTCATTTTCAAGATAATCAGTAAATTTTTCTATGTGATTTGGCAAAGTGTCAGAGCCTAAGTGTTTTTGCTTGATGAGAAGCAATCTGGCACCTCTTAAAGTTACTTCTCTTTTGATTTCTTCGCTCTTCTCATCATTTTTTGGATAAATTTCAGCATCCATTCCAAACTTATTGAAGATTTCTTCAGTGTCATCAATAATTTTATAGGCCTCACTTTCACTCATATACTTAAAAAGATCACTTTTCCCAAGTTTTGGAATAAAGTTGAGTTTTCCATCACTGAAAGTTCCTGCACCACCAAAACCGGACAAAATTTGACAAGGATTACAATTTGCGCAGGCATGCCCTTGTTTCATCGGACAGACTCTATTTTTTGCTTTTCTGCCTTGATCAATCAAACATACTTTCAATTTTTTGTTTTTTTCTTTAAGTTCATATGTGGCAAAAAGCCCAGCAGGCCCGCCACCAACAATGATAACATCAAAATTTTCCATATTTCCTCCAAACGAGCTTATTATACCATAAATTTCTAAAATTTGAAACTTTTATAAGAAAAATATAAAAACAATAAATTCTTCGCCACTTTTGGCACAAGTTATGTCCAAATTTTTGGACTTTCAAAGTGTTAAAATGACCATGAAACCAATAGGAGGGAATTATGATTTTCTACAAATTTACATGCTCAAATCAAGAAAAAGAGGTTGTGACGGACAAAGCGATTGTCACAGGAATGATAAAGCAGGATCTTGATGCTTACAGAAAATTTTGCGAGGAGAGCCAAGATGATGATATTTTTTTGTTTATCGTTTGCGATGAGGGCAATAGACTTCAGTTTGATGTAATTTTCAAAAAATCACTTGATAAGGTTGATATGGTGGAAGCGACCGCACAGGAATTTATCAAAAGACTTAAAAAAAACTTTGAACAAATTTCCAGAAAAGAAATAAGTCTCGACACCTTAATCAATGATTTGCATAATGCCGATGATGAGAAATTTATTGAAAATGTCAATGACATTAGAACAAAATATAACATCAACTATGGTTCGCGTATATGTTTCAAGGAATATATGATAAATAAAAAATTCTTCTCGCAAGATGAAATGCTGAACATCTGCAACAAAAAAGTGCCAAACGAGCAGTTGAAGGAGGAAATAAAAAGGATATATATGCCAAGAGAAACTGATGGTTTTGGTGTTCCGGTTCACTATATTCTCAACATGCAAGAACAAGCGGGGCAGGAGGCGGCCAAGATTTTGGTCGATTCTCTACACTCAAACGAGCGCATGCTTCGTGACAAATATATGGTTTTGAACACCTCTATGTTATGTCACATTGGTGTTGATCTTTTTTTGGAAATCTCTTCGGCGTTTGATATAAATGATGGCGGAGTGGTTGTTATTTCTTCAAATTTGGAAATCGACGAAACGAATTGCTACTCACGAGAACAGGAAGTGCTTGAAATGATTTGTCAGGTTTGCAAGTTGGCCAACAGGGAGATAACTTTTATATTTCAACTTTATTCTTTAAAAAATGGACAATTAAATTACATAAAAAACAATTTGTCAGATATGTCTTTTGTGGAAGTGCATGACACGTCATTACGAGACGAAATGGCGAGAGATTTTTTGGAAAGATTGGCAAAAAAATACAAAATCCAAGAGACGCAAAGTCTTTTGAAACTTATTGAACCTAAAAAATCATATAAAACGTTTGAACTTGAGAATATCTTTAAAAATTGGCAAAAAAACTATATGCAAACAGTTCAATTCCCACAGTATTCCATGTTTGTGAAGGAAGAAGAGATTGTGGAGAAAGAGGTTTCGGTCAATGATGGTTATCAAGAGCTTAACAACTTGATTGGGCAGGAGAATATCAAAAAAATTGTCACAGATTTCATAAATTACGCAAAACTTCAGCAGGTTTGCAAAAGCGAAAATATGAAAGTTATGCAATTTAGTCGACATATGTGCTTTGTGGGCAATCCAGGAACAGCAAAAACAACAGTGGCAAGAATTATCGCAAAAATCATGAAGGAAGAGGGATTGCTTTCTAATGGAAGATTGATTGAAGTTGGGAGAGCGGACATTGTGAGCAAATTTGTCGGCGGAACAGCACCAAAAGTCAAAGAACTTTTTAAGATGGCTTATGGAAATGTTCTCTTTATTGACGAGGCTTACTCTCTTTGTGATGGAAGAGATAGGTTGTTTGGCGATGAAGCAATCAATGCTATTGTTCAGGAAATGGAAAACAATCGTGAAGATTTGGTGGTTATTTTTGCGGGATATAAAGATGAAATGCAAAGATTTTTGGATAGGAATTCGGGTTTGAGAAGCAGAATAGCCTTTGAGGTGGAATTTCCCGACTACAGTGAAGATGAACTAATCAAAATTGCCGAATTTCATGCAAAGAAAATGGACATAGATATTTCGCAGTGCGAAGAAAAGATAAGAGAGATAATTTCTCTTAACAAAGATGATAAAAATTTTGGAAACGGTAGGTTTGTGAGAAATATCCTTGAAAAAGCAAGAATGAAACAGGCAACCAGACTTGTGAATGAAAATCTTCTTCACACTTCAAAGATGCGCGAATTGTTGCCTGAAGATATTGATATGCCAATCAAAAAGGCAGACAAATTCTCTTTTGGTTTTCATTGTTAAACACTTTGTGGGTTGCAAGACTTGTGATATAATGAAATTGGAGACGAATATGCTGCCTAATAACAAAAAACTTTCACCACTTTGCATTTTATCTATTTTAAAAGAAAGTAGTGACGAAAATCACCCTTTAAAACAAGAACAAATAATTCAAAAGTTATACTCAAAATTTGGTTTGGAACTTGAAAGAAAATCTGTTGGTGCCACAATTGACAGTTTGGTAGATTTCGGATTTGATATTGTCAAAACAAAGAATGGTTGTTTTTTGGGAGAAAGAGAATTTGAAAAAAGTGAAATTTCATATTTGGTTGATGCGGTGTTTTCAAGCAAATCTATCGACAGCGACCATGCAAGGAAACTATCACAAAAACTTTCAAATTTTCTAAGCGAATTTGAAAGGAGAAAATATAAATATATCTACAAGTCTGACCAAATTGTCAGGACAGATCAAAAACAACTTTTCTACACCATAGACATATTGAATGAAGCGATTGAAAAAGGAAAACAGGTTGAATTTAACTATAATCGTTTCTATTTTGATAAGGCTAAGAATGAAGAAAAAAAGCAAAAACGTTACATCATAAATCCGTATTTTATGATAAACAATCAAGGAAGATATTATCTTGTTTGCAACCTGAACTGTTTTGACGATATTGCAAACTACAAGGTTGAACTTATTTCAAATATCAAAATTTTGGACTCGCCAGCAAAACCTATCAAAAAACTTAAAAATTGCGAAAATGGAGTTGATATGGCGGAATATGCCAATCAAAATATCTATATGTTTCACAACAAAACTATCAATGCCACACTGAAAATATTAAGTGAATATTCTGCTGAATATGTTGCTGAATGGTTTGGTAAGAATGCCAGATTTTATTTGAAAGATGAGGTTTTGTTTGCTGATGTCAAAGTGAATGAACAGGCGATCATTTATTGGTGTTTGCAATATGGAGAAACAATCGAACTTATTTCACCAAAAGAAACACGAAACGAACTCATAAAAAAGATAGATGCAATGAAAAAAAATTACAAAAGGGGAGATTATGATAACAATCAATAGTTTGGAGGATTTGGAAAAATATAAATTTCAAACAATACCAAAAAGCAAAGACAAAAAATTCAAGGTTAAGCTATATAAGTTCACCGAAAATGACGAACTTGCCGATGTTGTTTTTAATGTTGAGATTCCTTTTGGTTTAATGGACTTCCAAGAGCCAAAAATGGTTAAAGTTGAAAAAAGCAAAGGTGACGAACTGTCAAATATTGATTTTGCCGAACCTATTTGTTATTCTTTCTGGGCAAGAGATATTGTGGCAAACAAAAAATTTAGAGTTGGCAGAGTTTTTGTGAACAATATAAATTTGAAAGACGTCAGCGAAATCTATGATGCACTGCGAGCAAAAGGAAAAGTCGAGGCAACGAAACTGGACTGTGAAATGGTTGAGGTGCTGTGTGGCGAAATGGAGTGTGATGATTTGATTGTGCAAAATATAACTTGTGGAAAACTTAAAGCAAAAAGATTAATAACACACTACAATCAATTTGAAAACATAGTCGCGGAGAATGTGAATATGTATTACGAATTGATGAAAGATACAGACAAGTAAAACTTTTCTATTAAAATCTGGAGCCGAAAGAGCAAAAGCAAATAAATCTTTTAAAGTCAATAAAAATCAATATTTTTTTGTGTATATCAATCATAATTTTTTGATTTTATCAACTTTTGATATATAATAAATCCAAACATGAGGAGATCTTGTGGAAGAAAAACAGAGATGTTATTTTGTGATTGATATGAAATCTTTTTTTGCTTCTGTTGAATGTGCAGAAAGGGGGCTTGACCCGCTTACAACAAGACTTGTTGTTGCAGATGAAAGCAGGGGAGAAAAAACCATTTGTTTGGCAGTGTCGCCAGCAATGAAAGCACTGGGAATCAAAAACAGATGTCGTTTGTATGAGATTCCCAAAGACATTGATTTTGTTATAGCAAAACCTCAAATGAAAAAATATATTGAATATGCTTCTGAAATTTATGGGATTTATCTTGACTACATTGACAAAAACGACATTCATGTCTATTCAATTGATGAAAGTTTTATTGATGCAACTGATTATTTGAAACTCTATAAAATAAGGGCAAAAGATTTTGCTTGCAAACTTATGAATGAGATATATGAAAAATTGCACATTCCTGCGACTGCAGGAATTGGCACGAATATGTATTTGGCAAAAATAGCCCTTGACATAACGGCAAAACACGCAAGTGACCATATCGGGTGGCTTACAGAAAAAAAGTTTATAAAAGAACTATGGAATCATACTCCACTTTCTGACTTTTGGGGAATTTCGAAAGGAACGATAAACCGACTTGCAAAATTTGGGATTTATGATATGGAAGGAATTGCAAAATGTGATCCGGACATTTTATATGATGAATTTGGAGTTAATGCCGAACTTTTGATCGACCATGCTTGGGGAAGAGAGTCTTGTTTGATGTCTGACATCAAAAATTATAAATCCAAGAAAAAATCAATGTCGGGTTCTCAAATTTTTCCATGCAATTATTCATTCAAAGATGCAAAAAACGTCATGAATGAAATGGTGCAGAATGCTTGTTATGAATTGGCACGGCAAAAAAATTCAACGCAACTGCTTCATCTTTATGTTGGTTATGGAGACAAAAAAGATGACGGAACAAAAGGAACTGTCAGAATGAAAGTTTGCACAAATATCTATTATCTTGTCGGTCCATATTTCGAACAACTTTTTGATAAGATTGTTGACAAAAACAGACCAATAAGGAAAATTGGATATGATTTTGCTGATCTTGTTCCAGAAGAGCAGGAATTTTATGATTTGTTCACCGATATTGAAAAAGTGAAAAGAGAAAAAGAATTGGTAAAAAGTTTGCTTGACATTCAAGACAAGTTTGGTAAAAACGCGATTTTGAGCGGAATAGATTTTTTTGACACATCAACACAACGAGAAAGAAACAAAATGATTGGAGGACACAACAGTGGAGAGAACGAAGATGCCTAGGTCAGAGCGGGCAAAACAATTTGCTCCCTTTGACGCACTGAAAGGCCTGCATCGTGCATTAAGACTTAAAGAATTTGAACAAGAAAGAATTGAAAAGGGGGATTTGTCAGACGAAAAAATAGACAAAATTTCTGAAATCCTGAACAATTTAAAATTTAAAGACAAAATTGAGGTTGTCTATTTTGAAAATGGGCATTATTTCAATGAAAATGGACAAGCTAAAATTGATTATGCAAAGCAAAAAATCGAAATTAATCATAAAAGCATTGATTTTCTTGATATCATGGACATTTCTTTATTGAAATAAAAAGTTAATGTTATGCATTTTTATTGACAACAAAGATTAACTTTTGTTAATCTATCAATAGGATAAATAGGAGGATAGAGTTAATGTTAAGAATTTTTAAAGCATTATTTGGTGCAAAAACGCAATATCTTATGATTGCTGGACAGAGCGAAGAAGACAAGCAAAAGGTAACAAGACTTGGAGTTCAATCATTGATTTTGGCAGTTGTTGGAACCGTGTTGGTTTTGCTTTGTGTTTACTTTGGCACATTGTGTGCTCAAAATGTGGCAAGTGAACAAGTGGGCGATGGAACTTACAATTTTCCAATTATGTCATTTATTGGTGCAATCATTCTCTACTGTTTTGCATTGGCAATTTTTCTTTCTCTCAACTTAAGTTCCATAAGTTTTGCCATGTATCAAACGAAAGTTAACAAAAAAGCCATTGGCAAGGTGGCTCTTGCTGTGAGTTTGGTTTGCGGCGTTGGACTGATTGTTGCAACGATTGTGATGCTGGTCGTTTTGTTGTAGTATAAAAAACGAACCAAAAGTTTTTAAGTCAATGTTTTTTCAAACTAAAAAGGATAACGAAAACCAATCGCTATCCTTTGTTGTTTTGACTGTTTAAATGGTCACTTCTTCAAAATTTTTCTTATTGAAGATAAATATTTTATATTTTGTAATTTTGGTAGTCCCAAGGGGAATCGAACCCCTGATTCCGCCGTGAGAGGGCGGCGTCTTAACCGCTTGACCATGGGACCATGCGTCTATATCATATCAAAAAAAACACAAAAAATCAATAAATTTTTAAAAGTTGTTTAAATTATTTGTAAGTTCCGTCTTGTTTTTTATGTTGTTTGGTGATTTGGGATTTGACCTCAAAATTGAAAATGATATGTCAAATTCGACATCTATTTTATGAAGATATTTAAAATTTTTGAACAAAAATACTTGTTTTTATTTGATAAAAATGATAAAATTCTATAAAATGGATTAGAATTGGATTAATGAGGTTGTTATGAAATTAAAGAAGTCAGTAAATAGGTTTTATAGAAAAATAAAACTTATGATCTACAAGAATATGTTTGATCGCATCAAGGATAAGGAAGAAGCCTTGTCTTCAACTGAGTATTTTTGCCTTGAATGTATTTATCTCATGGGTAATCCAACAATATCCCAGTTTGCAAATTTTTTGGATATCTCTTCACCAAACGCAACTTACAAGGTCAAACAACTCATAAAAAAAGGATTCATCACAAAAGAGAAGTCAGAAAGAGACAAAAGAGAATATTATCTCAAGCCAACACAAAAGTTTTTTGATTTCTATGAAAACAAAGAGGATTATGTCATTGTTCATGATTTGAAGAAAAATCTTGATAAGAAAGAGTGTAAAAAAATTGATAAGATTCTGAAAATATTAACTGACCAAATGGACAGTGAAAAAGCATAAAAAAACGAGACATCAGTCAATTATTTTTCAAACTGATTCAAAAAAATAGTGGGAAACAATTTTCCACTATATTTTTTTGATAGTTTCAAAGGCTACGAGCCTTCTTGGTTATATTTTTTGTATCAGGCTTTTTATTTGGTTTGCAAAAGATATTGCTTTTTGCTTGTTTGGATATTCAATCATGATTCTTATCTTGTCTTCTGTTCCGCTTGCTCTGATCAAAATTCTTCCAGCAGGGGCAATTTCATTTGCAATCTTGTTTGCCAAAATTTTCAAATTTTCATTATTTAAGATTTTTATCTTATCCTTAACTTGCAGATTGATGTTTTCTTGATAGATTAATTTTGCATCAAAAAGTTGGTCAAGGGATTTTTGTGTTTTTTGGATTGTTTCACATATTTTCAAAGACGTCAAAATTCCGTCACCAGTTTGTGCGTGATTTTTGATTATGATATGTCCAGACTGCTCTCCGCCAAGTGTCAAATTCATTTTTTCCATGGCTTCAATCACATATTTGTCACCGATATCTGTTCTGATCAGATTGATTTTGTTGCGATTGAGTGCAACCATGATTCCGCTGTTTGTGTGACTTGTTCCAACAACTGAGTTTGCGAATAATTGTCCTTGTTGTTTCATCTGTGTTGCCAAAATGTAGAGCAATTTGTCTCCATCAAAGACAGCACCACTTTTGCTCACCGCAATCACTCTGTCTGCATCTCCATCGTAAGCAAACCCAATGTCTGACTTGGTTGAAAGAACCTTTTTTCTCAAGTTTTCAACATGCAAGGAGCCACAATTTACATTGATTTTGTTTCCGTCATTTTTGCAAGAGAGTTTGCAAACTTTTGCTCCGAGTTTTTGGAAGATTTTTGGAGCAATTTTGAATCCTGCACCATTGCTGGCATCAATGCACACTTTCAAATTTGACAATTTCACATTTGTGCAGTGGAGCAAATGATCAACATATTTTTTTTGAAGATTTTCTTTTTCTTTATATTTTCCGCAGTGATCACTTATATATTTATTTGAAAAGAACTCTTCCAAAAATTCCTCTTCGCTGTCGCACAATTTTCTGCCTGCGCAATCAAAAATTTTGATGCCGTTGTAGTTTGGTGGGTTGTGAGAGGCTGTTATGATGACACCAAAATCAAACTTTTCATTTTCTGTCAAGAAAGAAATTCCTGCAGTAGGTATGGTTTTGACATTGACAACATTTCCTCCACCTTGCACAATTCCGGCACATAAAGACAACATCAAAGCATCAGCAGAAATTCTCGTGTCGTGTCCAACGACAACTTTTGGATTGTTTTTGATTTGAGTTAGAGCATTTCCAACCGAAAAAGCAATGTCACAAGTCAATGTTTTTCCATATTCTCCTCTGATGCCATCTGTTCCAAAAAATTTGGTCATAAATCCTCCTGATACAATTAGTATTTATGATTTATTTGATGCATAGGTCAATGTTTGTTGATATATTAAATTTTTTGCTTGCAAAATCGTTTAAAATCATTTACAATAGATCCAATGAAACGCATGGAGAATGCAGGTAACAGAAGGGGAAGGGAAAAATGATAGATAAAGATGGAATAGAGCGTCCTGACAAATTTGATGGAAACATTTTGGAAATTAAAAACACAACACGCAAAATCAAATTTGATGACAAATACAACTATAAACCAAGAAGCATATTTTTTCGTATGTGGGCGGCATTTTTCAGAGGGCTTGCCATATGTTTTTTCAATCCTTTCATGGTTTTCAAATTCAAAATGAAGACTTTTGGAGAAGAAAACAAAAAGAAACTGAAAGGAAAACCTTTTGTGATGACTTGCAATCACGTGCATTTGTTTGATGATGTCAGCATTGGAACAAATTTGTTTTGTTGGAGAAAGATATACTATACAACTTTGCAACAAAACATTCAAAGACCAATGATTGGATTTTTCTTGCGCTCTTTGGGAGGAATTCCAATTCCAGCAACAAGCATTTCTGGAATGAAGAAATACAACCAAGATTTGAGCGAAATTCTGAAGAAGAAAAAACCAATTCTTTTCAATCCAGAGGGGTCAATGTGGCCACATTACAGAGAAATAAGACCATACAAAAGAGGGGCTTTCTCAATTGCGGTAAAGAATGATGTTCCTGTTTTGCCAATAGTTTTGCTTTTTAAAGGCAAAAAGAAAAAGGACGGAAAGTATAAATATAGAATATATTTTGCAATCTGCAATCCAGTTTATCCGGACAAAACTCTGCCTGACGAGAAGAGCAAATCAGAAAAAATGATGCAACAAACATATGAAACAACAAAGAGAGTTGCAGAAGAATGGTATCAAATTCAAGATTGCGGATTTGGTGATGAAAAATATTCCAGAAAATTGCGTCCAAACAAAGATCTTTTCTTTGAAAATGACCAGTGGATTGTGACGGAAAACAAGAGAAACCAAAATTAATGCAAAATATTTGCTATTTTGCTAAAAATAATATATCATAAGTATATGAAAAAGTTTTTGTGCGCACTTTTTTTGATATTATGCGGATTCTCTCTGATTGGAGGGGGTGCATTTTTGTTTGCTGGTTGTTCTCAATCAGAGGGTGGTTTGGAAACTCCTGAAGATGGAGAGATGGAAAATCCTGGTGAAGACGGATCGGACACTGAAGATGATAACAACAATGAAGAAAACGAAGATGACGACATACTGGCACAAGATGCCGTAGATTTCTCGGTGCGAATTACTGCATTTATGCCATGGAATAGTGGCGCCACAGGGACAAGTTATTCTGAATTAAACAGCAATAGCATTCATGCGGGCAGATTTACAATTTATTGGTATGAGGGAGATGGTGGATCAAACCATGGAACCACCCAAACTTGGGGAAACACTCCAACCACAACAGCTGCGTATGGGTATTCAGTAAATGGCGGCAATTCAAATTCTACATACGCAAGCAATTTGGTGTATTTTAAGTACAATTATTTTTGGGGTGTTCAAAGATATGCAAGATTATACGCAATAGCATCAGGTGGTTACACAAGATGGAGTATTAATACAAGTTCTTCGTTTGAAACCAGCAGACAAACAACTGGAACCTCGACATATTCTTATATTTATAGAAATAGTCAAACAGCAACATCTGCACCGAGTTCATCAGTGGGGACCTCTATGTCTGGGAATTGGTACATAAAAATTAGGCGTAATTTGACCTTAGAGTATGATGCCAATGGTGGAAGCGGGGCTCCAGGAGATCAATCATTTTATGCTGGACGCCCTGTGACATTATCAGACACAATTCCAACAAGAACGGGTTATACATTTACTGGTTGGAGGTTGCAGTACATTGGTGAAACAATGGGGTCTTCATTTGATATTTATGATGCTGGAGACACAATTCCATGGAGCGATATAACACTCAGCACCGAATATAGAGACAACAATGATATTACCGGCAGTTATGAAGCCATAGCACAATGGGAAGTGAACTCATATTCAATAAGGGTGTACGCAATGACTGGAATTGTGGACATCAACCAACCTGCCACAAGTTGGTATTCAAACTCAATTGGAAGATACAAAGAGGTCACTGCCACGTATGGCTCAGAATATACCATTGCCGTTACGGCTGACACTCATTATTCCTTTTCCAAATGGACGACAACAAACAGCAGCTCGGCATCTGCAGTGAGCACCAGTTCGACTTACACCTTCACAGTTGACACATCAAACACATATTATGCTTGGGCTGAAATTGATACGCACACTTTGACCGTCCGGTATTATGGAGGAACGACACGGCAAAGCAACACAACAAATCTGGAAGTTAATGGCACTGCAGTTTCCACAGGTGGATCCACCACAATAAGTCATGCATACTCCACGACAGCGCAGAGTGTCACCATCACGTTGTCCAATGGATCGTATGATTATTACATGAGGACAGGAAGCAACCCAACAACAAGCACATACACAAAACTCTATGACTCATCTTCGGATTCTTACACATATTCTTGGACACCAGATTCGAATGATACATTGTATGTGTATGTGAAACAGCGGTACACAATAACATACAATTCCAATGGTGGAAGTGGAGATTTGCCGACATCAGATACTTATAAATATAAAATACATGGAACAGCTTTGACGCTTGGGACAAACAATTTGACAAAAACGAGTTATACAGCAAATGGTTGGAACACAAACAGTGCTGGAACGGGAACGGCTTACAGTTCGGGTGGAAGTTATTCCACAAACGCAAGTGACACGCTGTATGCAGATTGGACGCCAAGAACGGCAACAATCAGAGTTCAGATCAAGACGTCAACAAATGGTTCGACATTCAGCAATTCGGTGACTGGTGGAACAACAACAGTTCGGTATTATTATGACAATAACAACACAGCAACACAATCTTCATCTGTGAGTGTGACGAGTGCGTCAGCGACAACAGTTGCAACAAATGCTTTATTAAGCAGAGCTGTCACATTCACGCCAACAGCTAATAGTGGATATGTCTATCTTGGAGTGACCACGAGCAGCACGACAATACCAAGCAATCGGTCAACAACTATTACGCCAACTGCGACAGGAACATATACATGTTATTTATATTTCAAGGTGACGTCATCTTTTGAATTGAAATATGACAGCACAGAGAGGTATTGGTATTTTGAAAATGGAGTGTTTCCACAAAGTTATGTTGGAACATCAATGAACAGCACACTCACAACTGCATATAGCAATGGGAATACAACACAAAGCGGAAGAATACAATATAACAATGGTTCATCAACTGTATATATATACCTATACACATACAACAGCAACCGATATGCAAGGGTGCAGGCAACCAGCACACAGACACTCACAATGAGCAATGGAACATTCACATTCAACAGTGGAACATATTATTGGTTTGAAGTTGAACCAATCAGGTGGCGGTTGAGCAACTATGGAGTGTCCAGCACATCGTATCCAAGTGGTTGGAGCACATATGGAACATACAAGTCGGACTTCTCAGTGGTAAGTGACAGAATATTGATGATTGGGGCAGTTGAGGCAAGCAACGTGACAGAAGGTTGGGCATACACAAGCAGTGACCTATACACCAACACATCAAGATTCAACAACGGAGCTTCGACCACCAATTTTTACGCAGAAGTGTCATATGGGACGGTATCAGGATATAACTACAGATTTGGAGATGCTGGGCAACAAGACAAAGTTGAAAGTGTGTCATCATCACTAAGTGGAATAAGAGTGGCATCAATTGAAGAGATAGATGACTATACATCAGACTTTTCAGCTAAGGCAAGTGACATGGTTTGTCTGTTGCTTGGATGTGGAACAGACGAATTTGTGGACTATTGGACAAGAAATCTGGGAACAGGACTTGGCAATGGACAGATAATCACAGAAGCTGGAGAAAAGAAGACGACATGGTTGGACACTTTGAAAGGAGTCAGATTTGCTGTGACAATGCCTAGTGGAAGCAGAGTATAAAAAAGGAGACTGAGTTTCAGTCTTCTTTTTTTGATCACTCGACAAACTCGAAATGACTATATGAGATTTCTCAATAAACTCGGAAGAGTTACAAAATCACATAAAACAAAATAGACACAAATTGCAAAATGCTTCCAAAAAGGACAAACAGATGCCAAATGCTGTGGATATATTTCACTTTTGAACCAAAACCATAGAAAACAGCTCCAACAGTGTATGCAATTCCGCCTGACAAAAGCCACCAAAAGCCAGCCATGTCAAGATGTTGCAAAAGAGGAACGATTGCAATCACAATGCACCAGCCAAGAGCGATGTAAAGAATCATGCTGAGAACTTTCCACCTGTGCATGTTTATTGCATTTAGAACAATTCCAAGAATGGAAAGACTCCAAACCAACGCAAAAATGGAGTATCCCCATTCTGGAACTTCTGCAAGTGTGATGAGACAATATGGGGTGTAGGTTCCTGCAATCAAAAGAAATATTGAGCAATGATCAAAAATGCGAAAAACCTTCTTGGCTCTGTTTGGACGCAAGAAATGATAAATTGCAGACATTGTGTATGCTATTATCATGCAAAATCCATAGATGTACATGCTCAAAATTCCGACTCCATCGCAGTGCCAATGGGCATAAATCACGCCGACAATCAAGAAAATAATTCCAAAAGCACCACCAACAATGTGTGTGACAGCATTGAATATTTCTTCTCCTTTTGTGTATTTTGGAAGTGATTTATCATATTCTTTTTTCATTGTGTTGTTATCCTATCCTTTTTTAAGTTTGAAATGATCATTCACATGATCTTGAAATTGATTATATACATTTTGGAAATTTTAGTAAAGCGAAATAGTTAAAAATTTTTAAATATTTTTGATATATTTATAACTTTTTGCTGAATTTTGTTTTTGTTTTGAATTTTCTTTGTTTTTTGTTATAATAACTCCATGAAGATAGTCAGTGCAAAATATCTCACAAGTGTTGTGAAAGAAGAGAATATTTTGAAAGATGAGGTGGTGGAATTTGCCTTTGTTGGAAGAAGCAATGTGGGAAAATCTTCTCTCATAAATTCTCTTTGCGGACAAAAAAATCTTGCCAAAACATCTTCAACTCCGGGACTTACCAAAATGATCAATTATTTTGTTGTCAATGACAAATTCAGAATTGTTGACCTGCCAGGTTATGGATATGCAAAAACTGGACATAAGCACATTGCAAACTGGGCGGGGCTTATGGAAAAATATTTGACATTGTCGCAAAGTTTGAAAACCGTTTTTGTTTTGGTCGATTGCAGGCATGAACCTAGTGAACTTGACAAGATGATGATTGAATTTTTGAATGTTTATCAAATTCCTTATATGGTTGTTGCAACAAAAGTTGACAAAATTGCAAAGAGCAAAATTCCACAAGCTTGCAATATGATTGCAAAAACACTTGGTGTCAGGAAAGAATTGGTTCAAGGTTATTCCTCAGAAAGCGGTTTCGGAAGAGAAAAAATTCTTGAATATATTGAAAACTTGATATAAGTGTGAAATGGACTTTCAATTTTGAAAGTCTTTTCTTTTATGAAGGCAAAGTTGTTCTCAATATGAAAAATTTTCACAATTTATTCATAAATATTTTGAAATTGTTTGCCAAGGATAAGTGTGTTTTGATATAATATTATCGTTACAGAAAATAAAGGAGATGTTTATTTATGAAAAAATATGTTTACTTGTTTAAAGAAGCAGATGGAAAGAACAAAGCACTTTTTGGTGGTAAAGGTGCAAACCTTGCTGAAATGACAAAAATTGGCTTGCCAGTTCCACAAGGCTTCACAATCACTACTGAGGCGTGCACAAAATATTATGAAGATGGAAGAATGATCAATGATGCCATCAAAGCACAAATTGAAGAAAAACTTGCACAAATTGAAAAAATCACAGGAAAGAAATTTGGTGATCCAAGCAATCCTCTTCTTGTTTCCGTTCGTTCTGGAGCAAGAGTTTCAATGCCTGGAATGATGGACACAATTTTGAACCTTGGTCTCAATGATGAAGTTGTTGAAGGTCTTGCAAAACTTACAAACAACGAAAGATTTGCTTATGACTCATATCGTCGTTTCATTCAGATGTTTAGTGATGTTGTTATGCAACAAGACAAGTCTAAATATGAAAGAATTTTGGACGAAATCAAAGAAAAGAAAGGTGTCAAGTTTGACAAAGACCTTACTGCTGACGATTTGAAAGAAATCGTTAAACTCTTCAAGAAACTCTACAAAGACTCTCAAAAGACAGAGTTCCCTCAAGAACCAAAAGTTCAGCTTATTGAAGCTGTTAAGGCTGTGTTCCGTTCTTGGGATAATGACAGAGCAAATGTTTACAGAAGAATGCACGACATTCCATACAACTGGGGAACTGCTGTAAACGTTCAATCAATGGTGTTTGGAAACATGGGAGACGACAGTGGAACTGGTGTTGCTTTCACAAGAAACCCATCAACTGGTGAAAATGTTCTCTATGGAGAATATTTGATGAATGCTCAAGGCGAAGACGTTGTTGCTGGTATCAGAACACCACAACCAATTTCTCAACTTGAAAAACAAAACCCAGAAGTTTTTGCTCAATTTGTTGCAATTTGCAAAAAACTTGAAAACCACTATAAAGATATGCAAGATATGGAGTTTACAATTGAAAAAGGCAAACTCTTTATGCTTCAAACCAGAAATGGCAAAAGAACAGCAAAGGCTGCTCTCAAGATTGCCGTTGACCTTGTTAATGAAGGTATGATTGACAAGAAAACAGCGCTTCTTATGATTGATCCAAAACAACTTGATGCCCTTCTTCACCCAACCTTTGATGAAAAGGCAATCAAGAAGGCAACAGTGATTGGTGAAGCTCTTCCTGCATCTCCAGGAGCTGCAAGTGGTAAGATTTGCTTCACTGCTGAAAAAGCAAAAGAACAAGGAAAGAAAGAAAAGGTTGTTCTTGTTCGTCTTGAAACATCTCCAGAAGATATTGAAGGTATGGCTGCCTCTCAAGGAATTTTGACCGCTCGTGGCGGTATGACTTCTCATGCTGCTGTTGTTGCTCGTGGGATGGGAACTTGCTGTGTTGCTGGGTGTTCAGCAATCAAATTTGCTGATGATGGAAAATCATTCACTCTCGGCGGAAAGAAATATAAAGAAGGAGATGTTATCTCTTTCGACGGTTCAACAGGAAAGATCTATGATGGTTTAATCGACACTGTTGAAGCAAAGATTTCTGGTGAATTTGCCACAATTATGCAATGGGCAGACGAACACAGAGATTTGATGATCAGAACAAACGCAGACAACCCAAGAGATACTTCTGTTGCTTTCAATTTTGGTGCAGAAGGTGTTGGACTTTGCAGAACCGAACATATGTTCTTTGAAGCAGACAGAATTCCTGCTGTTAGAGAAATGATTGTTTCAACAACAACAGAAGAGAGAAAGAAGGCACTCAAAAAACTTCTTCCAATGCAACAAAAAGATTTCAAGGGCATCTTCAAGGCTATGAAAGGACGTCCAGTTACAATTCGTTTCTTGGATCCTCCTCTTCATGAATTTTTGCCACATGAAGACAGCGAAATCAAGGCTCTTGCAAAAGAAATGGGCTTGACATTTGAAGCTCTCAAGAGCACTGTTGAATCTCTTCATGAATTCAACCCAATGATGGGACACCGTGGTCTTAGACTTGCTGTGACATATCCTGAAATTGCAGAAATGCAGACTGAAGCTGTCATCAAAGCTGCAATTGAAGTTATGAAAGAAGACAAGATTGACGTTATTCCAGAAATCATGATTCCTCTTACTTGTGACAGTGCCGAATTTAAGTATGTTAAAGACATCGTGACATCAACAGCTGACAAAATTTTGGAAGCAAACAAAGTTGAAATGAAATACAAAGTTGGAACAATGATTGAAATCCCAAGAGCGGCAATCACTGCTGACCAAATTGCAAAATATGCTGAATTCTTCTCATTTGGAACAAATGACTTGACTCAAATGACTTATGGATTCTCTCGTGACGACGCTGGAAAATTCCTTGATGTTTATTATGAAAAGAAGATTTTTGAAAGCGATCCATTTGCTAGACTTGACCAAAATGGTGTTGGCAAACTTGTGAGAATCGCTGCTGAACTTGGAAGAAGCACAAGACCAGACATCAAACTTGGAATTTGTGGAGAACATGGTGGAGATCCATCATCAATTGAATTCTGCCACAGAATTGGACTTAACTATGTTTCTTGTTCACCATACAGAGTTCCAATTGCTCGTCTTGCTGCTGCTCAAGCTGCAATCAAATATCCAAGAAAGAAAAAGAGTTTGTTTTCTAAGTAGGAATAAATTTTGTTTATAATGTCAATCAAGGATGAAATTAGGCAAAATAATCAAATTTATTTCATAAATAAATAATTGGAAGAGGATATGAGTAAAAAATACAAAGTGCTTACTATCGTTTTGGCGGTCGTTGTTGTGGGACTTGCACTTGGCTTAGGACTTGGTTTGGGCTTGAAAAAAACAACACCTCCAGAAGATGCAATTAAAGATGCCGATTCTTATACAACATTGCTTTTTGAAGGCTACAACGAAACGGACAAAACAGTCACAGTAAGACAAAATGCGGACAACATGCCAACAGGAGAGTTGATCATTCCTGGAAATGTTGAACATGAAGGAGTTGTTTACACCGTTCAAATTTACTCTACAACAGAGCAAAATCAGGGTGCATTCTATGGCAATGAGGGCATAACCTCAGTTGTTATTTCAAGTGGAATAGTTTCAATTCCTGCATATACCTTTGTCAATTGTTCCAATTTGGAATCAATTTCCATTGCTGACACTGTTACAACGATTGGGCAAAGAGCATTCTACAATGCTTCAAGTCTTCATGAGGTATACATTCCTCAGTCTGTGACTTTGATTGAAGCTGAAGCTTTTCGCAGTGCGGGTCTCATAAGTGTAACATTTGGAGATTATGAAAATTGGAAATATTTCTCTCCATTTGCTCAATCAGATGAATATCAGATGACTGAAAATGGTGAAACTAATGCAGAGAGACTTAGAACCTATTATGTTTATAAGTGGGAAAAACAAACAGTTTGATTGGATACATTCAAAAAAGACATCTCAAGTGAGGTGTCTTTTTCGTTCAATATGTTTGCACTGCTCAAGCCCACAGCTTGAAATGATTTCATCTGCAAGTTTCTCTGCTTTGTCCCAGTTGGGTTGATTTTGATAAATCAAATTTTGAACACTTATTGTTTGAGTGGCAGTTTCTTGATATTGTCCAGTTGAGAGAAAAATGGGGTTTAATCTGTCTTGAGAGGCTTTTTTCACATTTTCAGAATAATTGTTTGGAAGTTTGAGATAGATAACATTTTTGAATTGTCCCAAAAGTTTCTTAATCTTGTCAAAACCGATATAATTTTTCAATGGAAAACATTCATTAAACAAGTTGGGATTGATAGCGCGTGCTTTTTCCTCTAAATATTTGTAATCTCTGTCTAAAGAGATTCCCATTCCACCACCAAGATCAATTATGCTCGGGGTTTGGAGTTGTGAAAACATTTCTGAAAGAAGTTTTGTTTCAAATTGTTTTTGATAGAAATGCCATGCAACAGCTCCAAAGCGACGCATTATCATTTCGCTAGTTTGTGGATTGAAACCAAGCTCTTGATAGTTTGGAAGATTTGGCAAGTGTTGCCTAAGTTGCAAGGAAGTTTTATCTTGCTCGGTTAAATCCTCAAAAGATTTGCTTTGGAAATATTTTTTGCTTGGAAGGTGCCTAAAAGAATCTGTTGAAATCACATGGTAGCCAAGTTTTCTTGCAAGAATTCTTGACAAAAGGCTTTTTCCACTTCCAATGGGTCCGTTGAGTATTATTGATTTTTCCAAAATTTCTGTTTTTTTATCCATATTTATATTATAACATATCAATTATGTTATTTCAATATTTTGTTTTAGGATTTACCACTGTCAAAAACAATATCTCCACACATAACATCAAAATATGAAAATGTTTGAAGTTTGTCGTCTTGGGTTTTGATTGTGAACACGCTTGGGTAGACATCTTTGATTGTTGCATTGACTGACTCAATTTTTTTTCGTCCTCTGTTTATGCTCATTTGAACATTTTGTCCTTTCAATCCTGATATTTTTAACTTGATTTCATCAAGTCCATAAACAATTTTTCTCATAAAATCTCCTTTTGATGATTTTTGACATGAAAGAGAAAATTTATTCAATTTTTTGTTCTAAGCGGTTCATTTTGCAAGTATATTATACTAGTTTTTCATTTGGAGGGGTATATGTCTTTTGAAACAAACAAGTTCAGAGTTGTAAAGAAAAAACGACTCGAAAAATCTCAGTTCAATGTTGAATGTAACATTGAAACTAATGTGGAGATTGACAAAATTTTGTCAGTCTGTCACACTGCACAAGCAGAAAATGCTGAAATTTTGAATGGCGTTGTCAATTATTCGGGCAGCCTTGACATTTGCTTGCTTTATTGCACTGTTGATGGAGAAATTGGAACAATAAATTCTTCATGTCCATTCACTTCAAAGTTTGAAGACTCGGATATTGCTGTGGGTGACAAGGTTGGAATCCAAGTTGAAGTGGAAGACTATTCCATTGATTCTGTGACAAGTTCAAACATCAAAATCAACTGCACGGTGTGTCAATTTGGCGTGCTGATATGCGAGAGAGAAGTGCAAAACATCAAAAGCGACGATGAAAATATGTGCACACGTGAAGATGAAATGCTTGTCAACACTTTGGTTGGGCAGGCACAGGAAGTTTTTACTGTTGAAAGCGAAGTTTCAATCAAAGAACCAATCAAAAAAGTGCTATTGTGTGACAGTCATGTTTCCGTCAAGTCAACAGAAAGCGGAGTAAATTTTGTTTCTGTAAGCGGCGAAGTTGTCACAAGAATTTTGTATTTGACAGAAAAAGACAGGTTTGAATCTTCTTATGTGACAGAGAACTTCAAGGAAGAAGTTGAACTTGAAGGTGTGAATCGTGAAGCAGTCAGTGAAGCAACTGCTTGCATAAAAAGAAGTGCGGTTAAATGTGAAGTTTCTGAAGCGGAAAAGGGCGTCGACATCAAAATTACTGTGCCAGTCGAAGTCAAGGTGACATCTTATCTTGAAAAAAGTGAAGTCATCATCAAAGACATCTACAGCACAGAAAATGAACTTGAAGTTTCAACTGAATCTTTTGAAATGACAAAGCAACTTCAAGGGGACTATTTTGAGGCCAAAATTGATGGAACGTTAACCTTGGAAGATGACAAACCAAGAGTTGACAAGATTATGTTTGTCGGTGGTTCAAATCTTGCAATCACAAATTCTTACATCAAGAATGGAGAAATTTTTGTTGAAGGAGTCAGCAAAACAAATGTTGTCTATTTGAATGATGAAACAAATTCTCTGCACAGTGTTGTGATTGAAGTGCCTTTTGTTGTTTCGGATAAATCAGGTGCAACTTGCGACAATGCACAAATTGAAAGTGTGTTTGCTGTGCTTTATGATGTTGATGTCGTTGTCAAGAAAGGAAGAGAATTCTATTTTGATGCAAAACTCAAAATCAATGTAAACTATGATTGTGATGAAGTTGAGGCGGTCATTTCCAACATCAACTTGGCAAGTGAGTATCCTGAGAGAGATTGTGCGATTGAACTTATTTTTGCAAGTGCTGGGCAGTCTTCTTGGGACCTTGCAAAAAGCGTCAAAGTCAGAGAAGAAACAATCATGCTTCAAAATCCTGAACTTGCATTCCCACTTGAAAAAGATGAAAATGTGATTGTGTATTACCAAAAAAGAAATTAAGAAGAGAAATTAATTTTAAAAGATGTACCTCTCAAACTTTTAAAAAATTAATAAAAAAGAAAAAAATCGCAAATTTTTGCGGTTTTTTTATTATTTTTCAGACAAAAATTCGTTTGTGAGGGATTTATGAAATACATTTTGTCATTTGTTGGAATTGGAATCATTTGCTTGGCAATCTTTCTTTGTGGAGGAAACAATGTTTCCGCAAGTGCATTGAACGAAGGTTATATGAGAATTCACATAACAGCAAATTCCAATTCTGTCACTGACCAAAATTTGAAATATAAAGTAAAAGATGCAGTGGTAGATTTTTTGATTCCAAAACTTGCCTACGCTGAAAACAAAGATGAAGCGGCAGAAATTATTGCACTTAGTTTGTTTTACTTGCAAGCGGTTGTAAATGAAGTTCTCAAGAGTGAAGGAGTGGAATATTCTGCCACAATTTCCATCACTCAAGAAGAGATGCCGGCACGTGCATATGATGATTTGGTGCTTGAAGAAGGCGTTTATGATTGTTTGAAAATTGATTTGGGGGCTGGAAAAGGCGACAATTGGTGGTGCGTCGTTTTTCCTGCTGTATGTTTTCTCTCTTCAAAAAATTACGAAAATTATGTTTATATTTCAAAAATTTGGGAAATTATAAATAGTGTAACACGATAAAAGGAGAAAATATGAAGAAAAAATTATTTGCGTTGACTTTTGCAGTTATGTTTGCAATCATGTCAATCGGAACGCTTACTGTGGTTTTGACAAATTACATACAACCAAACATTGAATATGTTGAAGCGGCCTTGACCACTTCACAAACAAGAACTGTTCAAACAAAATTGAAAAGATGGGGATATTACACTGGCAATGTCGATGGAATTTATGGAAATTTAACACGCAAGGCTGTCAGATATTTCCAAAGCAAAAATGGACTTTCTGTTGACGGAATTGTTGGACCAAAAACGGCGGCGGCTCTTGGAATGACCTTGTCTTCAACTGATGACAATTCGGTTTCTAACAGTGACTTATATCTTTTGGCCAAGTGTGTTTACGCTGAAGCCCGTGGAGAAAGTTACACTGGACAAGTTGCGGTCGCAGCAGTTATTTTGAACAGAGTAGAAAGCCCTGATTTTCCAAATACTATTGCAGGGGTCATCTATCAGCCATGGGCTTTTACGGCAGTCAATGACGGACAAATCAATCTCGAACCTGACCAAACTGCATATAATGCCGCTCGTGATGCTTTGAATGGTTGGGACCCTACTTATGGTGCATTGTATTACTATAACGCAAGCACTGCAACAAACAAATGGATATACAGCAAGACAACAACAGTTGTGATTGGCAACCATGTGTTTGCAATTTAAGGAGGGGATTATGAAAGAAGATAAGAAAATTGCTCAAACTGAAAACAAAAATGTAAAAAATTCCAACCAAACTCAAGATAAGAGAAATTCAGCAGTAAGGCACAAATATAGAGGTGCTGTTATTGGACTTTCAATTGCGACAGGGGTGTTGGGACTCAGTACAATCGGTTTTGGCATTGGATATGGGGTTTCAATGTCGCAGGCAAACAGTTATTCTCTGCAACTTGAAAACATATACAAGAAAAATTATTATGAACTTGTCGATACTGTCAACACGGCTGATATGAACATAAGCAAACTTCTTGCATCAAACAGTGAGGATTATCAAGCAAAAATGCTCAATGATCTTGCGCAAGGTGCCAAAGAAATGCAAAGCAACATTGCTGCTCTTCCACTTTCCAGTGACAACATTGTTGAAAGTGTCAGATTCATCAATCAAATGTCTGGCTATACTCAGACTTTGCAAGAAAAAGTGGCAAAGGGTGGAGAGTTGACCGAAAGCGACTTAAATACACTCAATGAAATGCATGAATCATTGACGGAGATGAAAAAATATCTCAATCAAATGTCCGAAAAAATGATCTACGGTTACAGCATTTTGGACGCAAGTAATCATATTGATGGTAATTATGATGATTTTTCACTAGATTTTGCACAAATCAAATCTGATGATACTGAATATCCAACCATGATTTATGACGGACCTTTCTCTGATTCTGTTGTCAACCAAAAAGTTAAAGGATTGACTGGAAGTGAGATATCAAAAGATGAAGCATACAAGATTGTGGACTCATATTTCAAAAATATCTCCAATCTTCAATATCAAGGACAAACGAATGGTAAGTTCAGCACTTATAACTATGTCTTGTTGAATACAGACAATCAAAAGGTTTATGTTCAAGTGACAAAGATAGGTGGAAAAATTTTGACAGTCAGTGGCCATGTTGATTCTGATGTTAAGAACATAACCATGCAACAGGCAGAAAAGATTGCACTTGATTTTGCAAAAGGAAATGGTGTGGAAAATGCTGAGATTGTTTGGAGTGAGGAGCTAGATTCTCAAGCATATTTCAACATTTCGCCAAAACAAAATGGAATCATTCTTTATCCTGACCTTGTCAAAGTGAAAGTTGATTTGGAGAATGGAAATGTTATTGGTTATGATGCAGTTTCTTACTGGATTAACCATACTTCCAGAGATATTTCAGGAGCAACTGTGACAACAGAAATGGCGAAGACAAACATTGACACCTCTTTCTCAATCAAGAATGAAAGACTTGTTTTGGCTCCACTCGACTACAACAGAGAGGTTTTGTGTTGGGAGTTTGAATGTGAAAGAAATGGTTCAACTTATTATATCTACATCAACGCAAACACAAATGTTGAAGAGAACATATTGAAAGTTGTTAAAACAAACGATGGAAGCAAACTTATGTAAATTAATTAAAAAAGATGAAATTAATTTTCATCTTTTTTATTTTTCTCATTTTTCATTTGGTTTTCACTTTCTTCACTTATTTTTGTGAGATCATTTAAATTTTCACTTTCTTCATTATTGTTGCCAACTTTTTTCGTCTCGTCTTCCGTTTGTTTCCGTTTTTCCATATAAGCGGATTTGCCAATCACAAAGAAACCAAGACAGATGACAAGAATGCTTGCAATCACACCAGTTGTGGCATTGTACATATAGGTGTTTTCTGTCCCAGTTGCAGAGAGCAAAGCCACTTGTGTCATAACCATTGCAAACAAAGAAGAGCCAATGTTGCAACATCTTAGACTGAGAAGCAAGATGTCACCTTTTTTCTGACCTTAATTAGATTGTGAATGGAGATTCCAAGTTCCACGAAGGAGCAAAGTGCGATGGTTATTGACCAAATCATGTTGTACTGAAAGTCAATTCTCCAAATATAAAGTCCGCCCATATAAATTCCAAAGGCCATTCCACTGATTGCCAGCAGAATGCCAATGATCAACGACTTTGTTTCAAGGTTGATTTCTTTTTTTGTTTTATGGTTGGAAACAAAAACTTTTTTGCTAAATCCCAATAGCAGAGTGTATGCACCACTTATGCAGTAGAGATAAGAACGCATGAAAACTCCAAACAAAATTTTTCCTATTGCCCAAAAGAAATTATATAACATTGTTATGAATGTTATCACTTTGACTCTTTTGTCAGAATCTTTCAAGGAATGGATATGTTGTTTGATGTTCATATATTAATTATATAAAAATTTTGAAAAGGAAACAAAAAAATCTACAAATTAATGTAGATTTTTTATAAACACTCGAATTATTCATTTTCTGCGTTTGCAAGTGCTTTTTCATATTCAGCAAGGATTTTTTCTTTAAGCATTTCTCTAACTTCAGTTTTGATTGGGTGAACAATGTCTTTGAATTCTCCCTCGTTAGTTTTTCTGCTTGGCATTGAAAGAAAATAACCATCTTTGCCGTTGATGACTTTGATGTCATGAACAACGAGTTCATCATCGATTGTGATTGATGCAACTGCTTTGAGTTTGTCGTTGCCGTTGTTTACAAGTCTTACTCTAATGTCCGTAATCTTCAAGTTTCCATACCTTCCTTTTTTTAGATTAACCTTTATCGGTCGAAATAATTATATCATAATTGTTTCTTATTGCAAAAGATTTTTCAATATTGTCAAAGATTTTTTGAAATTCATATAACCAAAATATGAAAAAATATTATTTCTTAGGCATAGGTGGTGTGTCTATGTCAGCACTTGCTGTGATGCTCAAACATCGTGGTTTTGAAGTTGGTGGTTATGACGAATTTTCTGGAAAGGGAACTGAGATTTTAAACAAAGATGGCATTGATGTTGATTATATTTTGAATGAAGAAAAAATTTTGCAAGCGGACGAGATTTGTTATTCATCAGCAATCAAACAAGATAATCCATTGTTTGTCTTTGCGAAAGAAAATGGTAAAAAAATGTCATCACGTGGCAAAATTTTGGGACAAATCGCATGTGGCTATGAAAAAGTGATTGCAGTTGCAGGTTCTCATGGAAAAACAACCACAACGGCAATGATTTATCAAATTTTGATGTGCGCAGGAAAAAATCCAACTTTGCATCTTGGGGGATACAAACTTGATGATGGTCTGAACTTCCATTTGGGAGATGAAGAGTTCTTTGTGACTGAAGCATGTGAATATCATGACAACTTTCTTTTTTTGAAACCATTTATTTCAGTTGTGACAAACATTGAAAAAGAGCATTTGGACTATTTTAAAACCTTTCAAAATCAATTAAAGTCATTTGAAAAATTTAAAGATCAATCCGAGTTTGTCATTGGCAACAGGAATGACTTAAAGGCAAAAAATGTTCGTCATGACAAATTTGGGCGGTTGAGATTTGGTCTTTATGAAAAAGACAAAAAAATCTTTGATTTAAATTTGAACATATGTGAGGATGTCAACACTCAAAATTGTATTTATGCCTATCAGGTTGCAAAAAAGTTGGGAATTGATGATTGTTTAATCAAACTCGGACTTGAAAGTTACATGGGTGTCAGCACAAGATTTGAAAAAGTTTGCTGTCCTTTCTTTGATGCGGTTGTGTGTGATTATGCGCATCATCCAACAGAAATTTCAAAAGCGATTAGGTCGGCAAAGAAGATCTATAAAAACAGAGAGATTATTACAATCTTTCAACCGCATACATATTCGAGAACAAAATTGTTGTTGAGCGATTTTGTCAAAATTTTTCAAGAAGTTGAAGAGCCATTGTTTTTCAGAACATATTCTGCAAGAGAAAAACCAGAAGATGGTTTGAGTGCTTTGCAACTTACAGAAATTGTGCAAAAAACAAACAAAAATGCGAAATATTTTGAAAATTTTGAAGATTTGAAAACATTTTTGCTTCAAAAACAAAAAAACAAAGTGATGTTGTTGTTCGTCGGGGCGGGGGACTTGCCGGAGATATTACACAAAAATAATTTTATTTCATAGAATGATTTTATGAAATATGTCTATCGTGATGCGCAGATTTTCTACAGGTTTATCAACAAAAAAAGTGATGTGACAAACATATTTTTGCATGGGTGGGGCTGTGACCACAAAAGTCTTTTGTTTTGCAAAGATTTCGTTCAAGGGCAAAATTCTTTGTTTGTTGATTTTCCACCTTTTGGAGAGAGTTCAAAAAACATAAGAGGCTGGAGTGTTTTCACCTATGCAAACATGGTCATATCTCTATGTCAGCATTTGGAGATAAAAAAATTTAACATCATCGGGCACTCCTTTGGTGGAAGAATTGCCATAATCATGGCTGTGCTGTGCAAGGAAGAGTCGCAAAAAGTGGTGTTGGTTGACAGTGCAGGATTGAAACCAAGAAGAAGTTTGAATTATTATTTGAAAGTTTATCATTACAAACTCAGAAAAAAGTTGGGGCTAGATGTTTCAAAATATGGAAGTTGTGATTATTTGGTCCTGAACACTGAAATGAGAAAAATTTTCAACAGCATTGTCACCACTTATCTTGATGATTTTTTACCATTTATAAAAGCGAAGACCTTGATAATCTTTGGAGAAAATGACATGACAACACCGATTTATATGGCAAAAAAATTTAAGCGGGAAATCAAAAATTCTGAGCTTGTGTTGATGAAAGAAGCGGGACATTTTTGTTTTGTGGACAGAAGAATGGAGTTTTCAAATTGCCTTGAAGTTTTTTTGAAAAATTAACAAAAGAAAGGAGATATTATGTTTGTTTTTTATGCTTTTCTCGTGACGACAGTTTTGACAGCACTAGATTTGATTTACATAAAGACATTCCAACTTGAAAATTATGACATAAAAAAATATTTAAAAAAAACACTGGAATTTGACTTTGCTTTTGGGAAGAAAAACAAAATCAATTTCACAAAAAGATTAAAAAGGTTAATTTTTATTGATTTTTTATTAAAATTTTTTATTTTTTTAATGTTTTTTGGATTAATTGACAATTTTTGGGTTAATTTTGTAATTGTTTTTTTCTTCGTTATTTCAAGCAGTTTTGCAGTTTTGTTGTCATTTTTTGTCACATATCCTTTTGAAGAATTGATAAAAAAAAGATTTATCAAAAAAGCGAAAGAAAAATTGTCAAATATTAATTGCAAAAAAATTGCCATCACAGGAAGTTATGGAAAGACATCGACAAAAAACATTTTGTATCAAATTTTGAAAGAAGAATTTGATGTTTGTGCAACGCCACAAAGTTTCAATACACCAATGGGAATTTGCAAAACGATTTTGGAAAACTTGAAGGAAACTGACGATTTCTTGATTGTGGAATATGGAGCGAGAAGATTGGGTGATATTGAATTTTTGGCAAAAAATTTTGGAGTTGATTTTGGAATCATCACTCCAATAGGAAATTGCCATCTTGAAACTTTTGGTTGTTTTGAAAACATTGAACAAGAAAAATATGAACTATGCAAAGAAGCAAAAGAGTGGGTGGTGTTCAATGGAAAGAGCAAAGGTTCAAGAAGTCTTTTTGACAGGTTTCCGAAGAAAAAATATTTGGTGTGCGAGGACAACAGTTTTGCTTATGCAAAAAACATCGAAACCTCCGCGACAGGTTCAAAATTTGACATGGTGATTGATGGTCAAAGTTTTGCCTGTGAAACAAGATTGCTGGGAAAAGCGAACATTGACAACATTGTTGTGGCCTCAGCAATGGCATATTTGCTTAATGAGAGCATCTACAGCATTCAGAAAGCAATCAAGGGATTGAAGTCCACACCACACAGGTTGGAACTTATCGTTGGTGCAAATGTGAGCATAATTGATGACTCGTTCAACAGCAACCATGATGGTTTTTTGCAGGCTCTTGAAATTATTTCAAAATTTAAGGGACAAAAAATTGTGGTTTCTCCTGGAATTGTTGAACTTGGTGCAGAGCAGAACAAGGTCAATTTTGAAGTTGGAAAAGAGGTGGGAAAAGTTGCAGACATTTTCATCGTCATGAACAAAACCAATCAAAAAGCCTTGTCCGATGGTGCAAAACAAGGTGGAATGAGTGAAAGTCAAATTTTTTTTGCAAACACCAGAGATGAACAAAAAAAATTGTTAAAGAAAGTGATAAAAAGCGGAGGTGTGGTGCTTTTTGAAAACGATTTCCCTGACAATATCAAGTAAGATTTTGTGGAAAAAAAGTTTTATCATTGATCTAAAATTTTTCATATAAGTTATTGGAACAAAATTTTTAAAAGGGTGGTTATGAAAGAAAGGATATTGGTCATTTTTGGTGGAAAAAGTGTTGAACATGACATTTCCATCATCACGGCAATGCAGGTATTGAAACAGTGGCCCAAAAGTTTTGATTGCTTGCCGGTTTACATAGACAGAGAGGGGCTTTGGTGGATTGCGGACAATTTGTCTGAGATTGAAATTTATTCCAGTTTCAAAAGGTTGTCCAAAAATCGAAAACAGGTCACTTTGATTCTGGGAGAAAAGGTTGTTGCAGTGAAGAAAGGAAACAAGTTCGTTCCACAATATGAAGTGGAGACCGTTTTGAATTGTTGTCATGGAAACATTGGCGAAGATGGTTCTGTGCAAGGAGTTTTGAAAACCTGTGCAATCCCAACGACTTCGTCAGGTGTGACATCGTCTGCTCTTTGCATGGATAAGGTCTTTATGAAGGACATTTTGAAGGCCAATGACATTCTTTCCCCAAAATATGTTTCATTTGACAGATGCACATATTTGCAAACGAAAGAAAAAATTTTGAAAAATGTGGCAAACAAAATTGAATTTCCTCTTATTGTCAAACCGGCAAATCTTGGAAGCAGCATTGGAATTTCCGTCTGTCACAAAGAGGGGGATCTTGAAAAAGCGGTTGAACTTGCTTTGATGTTTGACGACAAGATCTTGATTGAAAAATTGGTGGAGAATTTGAGGGAGTTCAATTGCGCATGTTTTCTGTTTAAAGGACACTTCTTCACATCAAATGTCAATGAAGTGAGAAACAAAAAAGAAATTTATTCCTTTGAAGACAAATATCTTTCAAAGAAAGATGGAAATCGGGAGGTTGACAAGACTTTGTCAAAAAAAGTTCAATCTCTGACAGAGAGGGTTTACAAACTCTTTGATTGCAAGGGAATTGTGAGAGTTGATTTCCTGTTTGATGAAAAGGCGGAGATTTTGTATGTCAATGAAATCAACACCATTCCTGGTTCTTTGGCATTCTATTTGTTTAAAGATATAACATTTAAGGATCTTTTGATTTCAATGTTGGAAGAAAGCAAACTTGATGCTGAAAGAGAGAAAAAATTGACTGTGAGTTTTGAAAGCAACGCATTGAAAATTTTTGAAAATGTGTCAGAGTCGCTTAAAAAGTGATTGCTAAATTTGTCTAATTTGGACTTATTTTGAAAGTTGAACACAATTATGCTTTTTGAACATTACAATACAAGTAAAGGAGAGATTATGCTTCTGAAAGAAATTTTGGATAAAAGTTTGCAATTTAATAAAAATTCGATTGAATTTGACGATTTGAAAATCAATGAAATCAGTCGTGACAGCACTGTTGACAACACAGGAAAAGCATATTTTTGTTTGACGCACGATTTGGAAAAAGCAAAATTACGTTGTGAACAAGCATTGAAAAATGGTGCATTAGTGGTTTTTAGTGATTTTAATTTACCTTTTGAAAAATGTGTCAAAGTGGAAGATTGTAGAGATTTGTTCGCAAATTCTTGCGCAAATTTCTATCATCGGGCTTGTGACAAGTTGAAAATTGTGGGAATTACTGGCACTAATGGAAAGACAACAACCTCACATGTTGTTGCCGAGATATTGAAACGCAATGGAAAGAAAGTTGGAGTCATTGGAACCAGCGGAGTTTTTTATAACGGCAAAGTTCAGGAATGTCCTTTGACAACTCCAGACGCTGATTTTTTGCACAAGACCTTTTCTGAGATGTTGGACGACGGAGTGGAATACGTCATCATGGAAGTTTCGGCTCATGCGATTGACCAAAAACGAATTAACGGCATCAAATTTGAACTTGGTGTTTTGACAAATGTCACGCAAGACCATTTGGATTATTTCAAAACTTTTGAAGCATACGAAAAGACAAAACTGTCATTTTTGACAAGTGAACATATCAAAAAAGGCATTGTTTGTGCCGATGACAAGTGTGCAAGAAAATTGATTGGAAACACTGATGTTCCAATTTTGACTTATGGTCTCTTCAGTCCGAGTGATGTTTTTGCAATTGATATTTGCTGTTCAATGAATGGCACACATTTTGTGGGAAATGTTTGTGATTGTGTTGTTGACATCAAAACAAATTTGGTGGGGCAATATAATGTTTACAACTCCTTGGCTTCACTGGCTGTTTGCCAATGTCTTGGACTTAATGAAGAACAACTCGTCAGGGGAATAAATTTCATCAATCCTGTCGAAGGGAGATTTAATGTCATAAACATCAATGGACGCTATGCTGTCATTGACTTTGCTCATTCTCCAGACAGCATGATGAATGTTCTGAAAGCGGCGAGAGAACTTACTGACAAAAAGGTTTATGTTGTGTTTGGTTGTGGTGGAAACAGAGACAAAGGAAAACGACCGCAGATGGGAAAAATTGCAGAAAAATATGCTGACTATGTTTGCTTGACTGATGACAACCCTAGACTTGAGAAATCTTTGGATATAATTGCGGACATTGAAAAAGGTATGAAAAAACCACATTTTGTTGAGACTGACAGATATAAGGCAATCAAAAAAATGATTGAATTTGCCAAACCAGGAGATATTGTCATTATCGCAGGAAAAGGCGCGGAGAAATATCAAGAAATAGGAACGGAAAAAAGACCTTACAATGATTTTGAGTCAGTTTACAACTATTTTGAAGAATCAAATCCAATAAAGAACAGAAACAATAAGGAGTATTATGGTTGTTAAATATATCGTTTGTGGGCTTTTGTGTCTGGTCTTTTCCAGCATAATTGCCCCAGTCATTCTTTGGTTTTGCAAAAAACTCAAGGCTTCACAAAGCATTTTGCATTATGTGGACAAGCATGCGTCAAAGGAAGGAACACCAACAATGGGCGGTCTGATTTTTATTTTGACCATGTTTTTTTCTGCTTGTTTTTTGTTTGACTATTCCTCTTTTCTTGCTTGGTTTTGCATGGCGGTGACATTTTGTTATGGTCTTTTGGGATTTCTTGATGATTTCATCAAAGTGCACTTGCATCACAATGAGGGGTTGAAACCATATCAAAAAATTGTTGGACAAGTTGGCATAGCTGTCATTGTTGGTGTTTTTCTTTATCTTTCTGGAATGACAACTCTGAGATTTTTTTCGCTTGAGTTTGACATTGGTTGGGGAGTGATTCCGCTTGTCATTTTGGTGCTTGTTGCGACCGCAAACAGCGTCAATCTGACTGATGGGCTTGACGGACTTGCTGGCGGAGTGTCATTTGTCTATATTTTGATTTTTGGAATCATTTTGGCAACCACATCATATCTTGAATTCCAAAACATGGCAATTGTTTGCTTTGGGATTTGCGGAGGACTTGCTGGCTTTTTGATGTTTAATTGTTTCCCAGCCAAGATTTTCATGGGGGACACGGGTTCACTTGCTCTTGGCGGATTCATTGGGGTGGTTGCGGTTTTGAGTGGGCTTGAACTTTTGATCCCTATCATGGGAATTATGTTTGTTTTGTCGGCACTTTCTGACATTATCCAAGTTTTGCATTATAAAAGAACAAAAAAGAGGGTGTTTCTTATGGCACCACTTCATCATCATTTTGAACAAAAAGGAGTGCATGAAAACAGAATTGTCGCAGTATATATAGTTATAACAGCGGCAGTTTCTTTGGCAGTTCTGGCAGTTTGGCTGTCCGTTGGAATTTGACCAAGGGAAGTTTTTAAATGAGATTAAAAAACAAAAAAGTTTTGGTTTACGGTTTGGGTGACAGTGGACGAGCAGTCATCAAATTGTTAAAAAAACACAATGCGTATGTCAGTTTTTATGACGATAACATCAAATTTTATGAATATGTTGGGTTTGAGAGATGTCCACAAAACGAAAATTGGGATTTGGTGGTCATCAGTCCGGGCATTAAGTGTTTGGGCAATCCTCTTCTCAAAATTTTTAAAGAGAAAAACATTCCTGTCATTTCGGAACTTGATTTGGCGTATCTTTTTTGCAAAGGAAAAATTGTTGCGATCACTGGGACAAACGGAAAAACCACCGTCAGTATGCTTACCAACAAAATCTTGAAGACTGCGGGCTTTAAAACTTTTTTGTGTGGAAACATTGGTCTTCCATTTTCTTCCATATGTGAAAAGACGACAAAAGACAGTGTGATTGTTTGTGAAGTTAGCAATTTTCAGCTTGAAACGAGCAGATTTTTCAGACCAAACATTGCTTGCATTTTGAATGTTAAGCCAGATCATTTGGACAGGCATGGAAGTTTTGAGGAATACAAAAGAGTCAAAGGAAAGATTGCTGAAAATTTGAAAAGCAAAGATGTTTTGATTTTGAATTTGGACGATAAAGAGGCAAAAAAAATGATTTTGCATAAAAATTATCAATATTTTTCCAAATTTAAACTCAAAAAAGGGGTCTATGTTTGGAATTATCAAATTTTCATAAATCGAAAACCAATCTTGAGTTTGAATGACATTCATTTGAAAGGTGATAAAAATTTGGAAAATGTGCTTGCAAGTGTGAGCATTTGTTCACATTTCAAAGTGTCCTCTCAAAATTTTCGTTATGCGCTTGCAAATTTTGTTCCTGCATCACATCGTATGGAATTTTTGGGAAAGATAAATGGAGTCAATTTTGTTGATGACAGCAAGGCAACAAATGTGGCATCGACAATTGCATGTGTGGATGCATACAAAAATGAAGAAATCATTCTTCTTATGGGTGGGCAAGGTAAAGAAATTGAATATGCAGATTTGTTTTCTTTGAATTACAAAATCAAAGAAGTGGTCTGCTTTGGGCAGGATGGAAAAAACATTGAAGAATGTGCAAAAAAATTTTCATACAAGACAACTTTCTTTTCACATTTTCAAGACGCAGTGAGTCATGCAATTTCGACCGCACAAGATGGTGACTATGTCTTGCTTTCGCCAGCCTGTGCAAGTTATGACGAATTTCAAAGTTATGCCGAACGTGGAGAAAAATTCAAAAGTTTGATTTTTGGTGGTGCCGGTGAGAGTGAAAGTTGAAAAGAAAGGTTTGATTGCTTTTAATAGGAAAAAATCAAAAATTTTAAAACTTTTTTCAAAACAAGAGTGGTTGGTTATTGGACTTGTTTTGTTTCTTGTTGCATTTGGTTGCTTGATGGTTTACAGTGCAAGTTGCTATTCTGCTGAGCATAGATATGGCAACGAATATTTTTTCTTGTTTAAACAGATATTTGGTGTTGTGCTTGGACTTTTTGCGATGTTCTTTTTTGCATTTTTTGACTATCATCTTTTGAAAAAGTTTAAATATTGGATTTTGGGTGCAAGCGTCATTCTGCTCGTTTTGGTTTTTGTTCCAGGGTTTGGTGTGCAAAGTTATGGTGCAAACAGATGGGTCAACATTCTTGGCATTTCTATTCAACCTTCTGAAATTGCAAAATTTGCGTTGGTCTTGTTTTTGGCGTGTTATTTGGCAGAAAAACATGACAAAATCAAAACATTCAAAGGACTCATTCCGCCACTTGCTGTGGCTGGAATGCTGTGCATTTTGGTGATTATCGAACCAAGCATGAGTGTGACCATGTGTTTGGGGCTTGTTACACTTTTCATGCTGATAATTGGCGGAATGAGCAAAAAACATACCATTCTTTTCTCTTGCATGGCAGGTGCTGCTGTCCCGGTGTTGATTCTGGCTGAGCCATATCGTTTGAAAAGACTTTTTGCATTTCTCGACCCATGGGCATCTCCGCAAGGCGAGGGTTTTCAACTGATTCAATCACTTTACAGTCTTGGCAATGGTGGTTGGTTTGGAGTAGGGCTTTTCAATTCAAGACAAAAATATCTTTTTTTGCCATTTGCAGAGTCGGACTTCATTTTTTCAATCATTGGTGAAGAACTTGGGTTTGTTGGTTGTGTTGGACTTATGGCGATCTATTTTGTTTTGATTTATTCTCTTTTCAAAATTGGCTTGAATGCAAAAGACCGATTTGGTTGCTTGCTTTCTTGTGGTGTCGGAATTGTCATTGCTGTGCAAACACTTTTGAATATTGCTGTTGTCACAGGTTCAATTCCACCAACAGGACTTCCTCTGCCATTCATTTCAAGTGGTGGAACTTCTGTGGCTGTCTTTATGGCAGCGATTGGGGTGGCAATTTCTGTCAGCAGACATTCAAAAAAGAACATAAATCAAAAATTTTGTTAATAATTTAAATTTCATCATTGTGAAAGAAAAAAAGAACTTCCATTTCAAGTTCTTTTTTCTTCCTTTTCTTCAAGTGCGAGATTCCATGCGACGTGGTAATGTTTGAGATAGAAGTCTTTCAATTTTTGATTATTTTCAAAAAAATTGTTTTTCAAGATGTTTGTGGCGATTGCTCTATATAATCCTGCAATTCTTTCTTTCGGAACATCTTCGAATTTTCTAAGTTTGATTTTTCCATTTTTTATTGCATCTGTTATTTTGGAATATACATTTTCAATTTGTTCCACTTTTTCGAAAAAAACTGGCGAAGTTGAATAGAAAATGCCATTGGTGTTTGATTTTTTGAAGTTTTCATTTTCTTTGCAATGATAGATATATCCTTTTTGATTTTGATACAAAACTTCAAGTTGGTTTTCAAATTGTTCTTCGTAACAAGCGACTCCATTTTCATCGACCCAGGCGGTTACAATGTTTATGTCCATGTCCCTGATGTAAAAAAGTGCGTAATAATAATTGTCTGTGACATATGCACATTTGATTGATGGATTGTCATTGCATTTTGAGATGACATTAAGTTTTGTTAAGTTGGCATTGTTTGAGCCATGATAAAATCTTTTCATGAATGTATTATAATACATTTGAATCCAAATTTCAACTTGAAAAATGGTTTTCACCTAATTTATTTTGCAACATATAATGCAAATATGGAAGAAAGATTGATTATCAATGGCGGACGCAAACTGCAAGGGAAGATCAAAGTTGACGGTGCAAAAAATGCTTTTTTGCCAATCATGGCGGGAACAGTTCTTTGTGATGGGCAAATTGAACTTGAAAACTATTGCGACCTTGAAGATTTAAATTCTATGAGAGTGATTTTGAAAACTTTGGGAATTGACTCAGAAACTTCAAATCGTTCTCTTTACATAGACACAAAAAATGTTAAAAATGAAAAGATAACTCATGATTTGACGCAGAAAGTTAGAGCATCAATCTTTATGCTTGGGCCTTTGCTTGGAAGATTCAGAAGTGCAGTGGTCGCATATCCTGGTGGTTGCAAAATTGGAGCAAGACCAATTGATTTGCACTTGAAGGCTTTCAGAACTTTGGGTGCAAGGATTGTTGAAAAGCATGGCTACATATATTGCTTTGGAGAAAATTTGAAAGCGGGAGATGTCTTTTTTGACTTTCCAAGTGTTGGAGCAACTGAAAGTCTTATGATGTGTGCATGTCTGCTTGATGGGGAAACGACACTTAAGAATGTCGCAAGAGAACCAGAAATTGTTGATTTGCAAAATTTTCTCAATGTCATGGGAGCAAATGTTTCTGGAGCGGGAACAGATTGCATCAAGATTGTTGGTGTCAAAAAAATGCATGGTGGAAAGTTTGCAGTTATGCCAGACAGAATTGTCGCAGGAACTTATCTTTTGGCAACGGCTGTGTGCGGGGGAGATGTTCTTGTTGAAGGTGCAAGAGTGAAAGATAATGAAAGCCTTGTTTCTTTTCTTAAACAAACCGCTTGCCAAATTGAAACTTTTAATGATAAAATAAGGTTGAAAGTTTCAAAAAGGCTTTCTTCAATTGAAAAAATTGAAACCAGACCGTTTCCATTTTTTCCAACTGATTTGCAATCTCAAATGATGGTTTTGCAAAGTGTCAGCAAAGGTGTTTGTCTTATGCAAGAGAATTTGTTTGAAAATCGCTTCGGTGTTGTTCCAGAACTCAAAAAAATGGGTGCCGACATTGTAATTAAGGACCGCACTGCACTTGTCAAAGGTGTTGAAAAACTCTACGGAGCAAATGTCTTTGCATCAGATTTGAGAGCGGGTGCAAGTTTGGTTATGGCTGGAATGAAAGCAGAAGGCTACACGACTGTTCATAATGTTGAATTTATTGACAGGGGCTATGAAAAAATTGAAGAAAAATACAGCCTTTTGGGAGCGGACATAAAAAGGATTGAAATTGAGTAAAAAACTTATCATCACACTTTCAGTTGTCTTTTCTGTGATTGCAGTGTTCTTGATTTTGTGCTGGACACTGTTTGCTTTGTCATCCGTTTCTGTTAGTTTTGAGTCAACAACAAAAAATTTGAATGTGACAGAAGAAGAGATTGTGGAAGCGGGAAAATTTAGATATGGTGCAACCGTGCTTTTTGAGGGGAAGAAGAAATCAATCAAGAACATCAATGAATATGCATCGGAAAATGAAAATTTTGCTTACATTCGTGTGGTCAACATTGAAACTGTTTTTCCAAATAAGTTTGTCATTCATGTTGCAGAAAGGGAAGAACTTTTTGCGGTTGAACATGAGAGCCAATTTTTGATTTGTGACAGAGATTTCAGGGTGCTCAGGGTGACTGACAATTTTGTGTCATCGCAAGATAATGCAATTTTGCTGATAGGATTGAAAATTGAAGATGAGGAGATTGCGGTTGGAGACTTTTTGAACATTGGTCAAACTTCGATGAAAAGGTTTTACGCTTTCATGCTTCAAAACAACAGAGATTTGGCAGAGCAACTTGGAAAATTCAAAGAAATTGAACTTGGAAATTATCGTGATGAAATAACTGGAAAAGAATACATCTCAATGACGATGCTGACATTTCAAAATCGCAAGTTTGTCATAAACAACATTGATTTTGCATTTGCAAACAAAATTCAAAAAATGTTTGCCACAGAAAGTGCACTGTTCAGTCAAAATGTTGATGAAGATGGAAACATCATCAACGCAAAGGGAGATTTTGTTTATGTTGTCAAGACAGAAAGCGGAGAGTATGTGACATTTGACAATGAACAACACTCGGAAGAACAAAAGATTACTCTCACTTACCAGATTTTGCAAAATTGTTATATCAAAGTTGACAATTTGACACTGAGTGATTACATTGACCGAACTGAAAATGACATCTATTATTCTTTGGTTGAGAATCAATAAACTTACAAATTTTTCTTGACTTTTGACTTTTTCTGGGTTACAATAATATTGTTAATATCGTTGACGGGAATAATGACTTGATTTGTTCACAGAGAGTTTGTGGTTGCTGAAAACAAACAACAAAAATTGTCAATTCCAACCCTGAGATACTTGCGATGAGCAGGCCTGACTGCATGGCACAATTTGCAGATAATTGAGTGGGACAAAAAGTCCAATTAGAGTGGCACCGTGGTGTTTTCATCACCTCTAAGAAAGATTATTCTTTTGACGAGGTGATTTTTTATGTTTATTTTTGCTGATAAAAACTGTAAAAAAGTCAATATTTCCCGTAAAGGGATAATCTTTTGATGTAACATTTGAAAATCACAAATTGAAAGCAAATAAAAAGTCACATTGTGACAAAAAGGAGAAGGAAAAATGATTAATATTGATTTGATAAGAAAAAATCCACAAGAATTGGTGGAGAGATATAAGAAAAGAGAAAAAGACATTGATTTGACAGAAATCTTGGAACTTGACAAGAAGCGTCGTGCAACACAACAAAAAGTTGACGAAAAGAAAGCAGAAAGAAACACAGTCAGTGGACAAGTGCCAGTTTTGAAAAAGCAGGGCAAAGATGTTGCACCAATCATTGCCGAGATGAAGGCTCTTGGAGAAGAAATCGCTGTTCTTGACAAGGAACTTGGAGAAATTTCTGACAGATTGAACTATCTTCTTATGTGTCTTCCAAATCTTCCAGATGATGATTTGCTTGCTGGTGGAAAGGAAAACAACAAACCAATCAAGGTTTTTGGGGAACAACCAAAATTTGATTTCACACCAAAAAATCATATCGAACTTTGCAAAGATTTGGACTTGATTGATTATGAAAGAGGAACAAAACTTGCTGGAAATGGTGCGTGGATATATAAGGGCGAAGGTGCAAGACTGGAGTGGGCACTTTTGAATTATTTCATTGAAAACCACTTGAATGATGGCTATCAATTCATTTTGCCTCCACATATGCTGGGTTATGCATGTGGTCTTGGTGCTGGACAATTCCCAAAATTTGAAGACGAAGTTTATTGGATCGACAAAAAAGGACAAGACAGCAAATTTATTTTGCCAACCGCTGAAACTGCTCTTGTCAATATGCACGCAGGAGAAATTTTTGCTGAAAACGAATTGCCAAAGAAATATTTTGCATATACACCTTGCTACAGAAGAGAAGCCGGTTCTTATCGTGCAGAAGAACGTGGAATGATAAGGGGACATCAGTTCAACAAAGTGGAAATGGTGCAATATTGCACACCTGCACAAAACAAACAGGCTTTTGAAGAATTGGTTGAAAAGGCTTGCAAACTTGTTGAAGGGCTTGGACTTCACTTCAGACTTGAAAAGTTGGCGGCTGGAGATTGCTCTGACAGTATGGCAAGGACTTATGACATTGAAATTTGGATTCCAAGTATGCAGATTTATAAGGAAGTAAGTTCTGTAAGCACAGCAAATGACTATCAAGCAAGAAGAAACAACACCAAATATCGTGATGCAAAAACTGGAAAAACCGAATATGTTTGCACACTTAATGGTTCTGGACTTGCGACAAGCAGAGTTTTTGTTGCTCTCATTGAACAATGTCAAAATGCTGATGGTTCAATCACAATTCCTGTTGCGCTCAGAAAATACATGGGTGGACAAGAAAAAATCATGCCAAAGAAATAAAAACGATAAGCAAAGACAAAATCTTTGCTTTTTTGTTGTTATAAATGTTTTTTGATTTAATAAATATTTGTTATAATGACAAAAAGGAAGTTTGCCGATGACTATTTTTTTTAAAAAATCACTTAAAACTTTTATGATTGCAATTCTGCTTGCAGTCTTGTTTTTCGCTCCAACTCTGTTTTCTGTTGGAAATGTCAATGCAAGCAATGTTTCAGTGGCAAACATTAAAGACACCAATGTTGTGTATAACTCAGTTGAAAAGACGATTGATATTTCAGAAGAAAAGGTCTTGGACATAACAGAAAGAATTACTGTCACATACAAAAATCCGGGAATCAATGTTGGTCTTTCAAGAAACATTTCAAAAATCAACAAAATCACAAGAATCTATCAGGGTAAGGAATATGTGACGACAACAATCAATGATTTGGATCTTGTCAGTGTCACAATGGACGGCGAGGAAGAATTTAATTTCGTTGAAGAAGATGATGAATATTATTACATCAACACTGGGGCTGACGGCGATTACAAAGTTGGAACTCACACCTATGAAATCAGATATCTCTATGACATGGGAGAAGATTTCATTGGAGCATTTGATGATGTCACATTCGATTTGATGGACTATGGTTTTGCCAGCCCTGTTGAAAGTTTTTCTGCACAAATCACTTTGCCTAAAACCTTTTTGACTGAAGGTCAAAGCATTGAAGATGTTTTATCTTTCAGAACAAACAATTTTCAAGGATTGGGCTTTGAGGCGGTCAATTTTGAAATCTCCGAGACTGAAGGCAAACAAACCATCTCTTGCAGTTTGAATGATCTTGGGACATACACTGGGCTTACAATGCAGTTGATTTTGCCTGAAGATTATTTCAACACATCATATTCTCCAAATGTATTATATTGGATTGTTCTTGCTTCTTCAATTCTCGCTGTTGTTGCTGTGGTGATCGTTGTTATAATCAACAGGAGAAAGCAAAAAGTTGTTGAGACAGTGGAGTTTTATGCACCAAAGGATTATTCTCCTTTAGATGTGGCAAGAGCATATCGCGGAAAAATCAAATCAAATGATTTTGCTTCCCTTGTGATTTATTGGGTGGGCAAAGGTTATGTTTCAATCAAAAATGAAGACGAAGTCATCACATTGACAAAATTGAAAGATTTGCCTGAAGCTGAAGCAGACAGTCCTTTGGTTGATTCAAAGAAATATGAAAAAGAATACTTTGACAGTTTGTTCGCAAGTGGAGATTCTGTGACATTTACAGATAGTTATTCTGCAAGCGCAAGCATGAAAAGTTCGGTAAGAAAACTTTATGGAAT
Source organism: uncultured Clostridia bacterium (assembly GCA_944372585.1). Lineage (GTDB taxonomy): Bacteria > Bacillota > Clostridia > Christensenellales > UBA1242 > Caccovivens. Next base: position 84,697 of record CALVZQ010000004.1, on the reverse strand, counting down.
TGAAAAGGAAAAGAAGAAAAAACTTTATCCTTTCAGAACGGCAATAAATGTGATTTCTGCACTTCCTTTTGTGTTGTTTATGCTTTGGAATTTGGTGTTGGGATATTCCATGCCAATGACATTTTTTGTGGCTGTTTTCCCAATAGTTGGAATATTGGTCTTCCTTTATCTTGATGGGCCGGTTGTTTTCAAGGTTTTCTGGTGTCTGCTTTTTGGTGGCGCACCACTTTATGCTCTTGCAAGTATGCTGACATGCATTTATGATGTCTACGGGTTGCTTTATATCACTATTGCCATTTTTCTGATTGGAAATCTTGCTGTCTTTTTGCTTAAAGCATATTCCGACCAAGAGATGAAAGATTTGGGGAAAATTCTTGGTTTCAAGAATTTCCTTGTCACAGCAGAACTTAATCGTTTGGAGATGCTTGTGGAAGAAAATCCAAATTATTATTATGACATCCTTCCTTTCTGCTATGTTTTTGGTATAACAAAGAAGATGGAAAGCAAATTTGAAGATTTGAGAGTGGAAAAACCTGAATATCTTGGAAACAATTCCGCCGTTGCATTTGGCATTGTGCTCAGTCACTCTATGAGAACCGTTTCAAGAAGTGTTTATGCAAGCAGTGGCAGAAGCGGTGGCTTTGGTGGAGGTGGCTTCGGCGGTGGTCGTGGCGGATCCTTTGGCGGAGGCGGAGGAGGCGGTGGCTCACACGGTCGCTAGATCTTTGTTTTAAATGATTAATGAAAGCACTTGAATTTCAAGTGTTTTTATTTTGCACAAAAATGTATAATTATAAAAAAAACTAATTTTTATGAATAAAATCATTTTTTAATTGACATTTTGTCTAAAAATGTATAAACTATTCTTAAATAATGAGGGGCTTATGGCAAAAGAGTGTGTAACCGTTGTTGAAATAGGGTCATCAAAACTGTCGTGCATTGTTGCACAAAGGGGAGTTAACGGTATTTTCAACATCAAAGCAAAGGCTACTGTTGAATATGCTGGCTTCTTTGAGGGAGAATTTATTGAAAAATCTCTTCTGGAAGATGCAATCAAAACCCTTTTTGCTCAAATTCAGTCTGTTTACAAGAAAAAAATTGAAAAAATTTATGTTGGTGTTCCTGCTGAATTTTCAAAGGTTACTTCAGCAAAAGAACAAATCATTTTCAAGTTTAAAAGAGCAGTAAGACAAAGTGACATTGAACAACTTTCTGCAAATGCTTCTGAAAAAATTGATGTTGAAGGAATGGAAATTCTTTCTGTCAATCCAATCTATTTCACTTTGGACGACAATCGCAGAACAAACGAGCCTTTGAAACTTAAGGCAGGAAAAATTTCTGCAGAACTTTCAATCATCTTGGCACAAACATCTTTCATTCAAACTTTCAACAAAATTTGGGCTAGAATTGGTATTGAGCAAGTGGAATATCTAAGCGAACCACTCTGTGAAGCAATGTTGATTTTGGAAAAAGAAGAAAGAGAAAGAACTTGCATTGTCATTGATGTTGGAGCAAGATCGACAAGTGTGGCATTTGTCAAAGGTGATGGACTTTCAAACTTGACTTCATTTTCAATGGGTGGCTCTTACATCACAAGTGATTTGAGTGAAGCGTGTGGAATTTCATACAATGACGCTAGGAACTTGAAAAAAGAAATAGTCCTTTCTTTGAAAGGCAATGACAGTGATTTCTATGAACTTGTGACATTGGGTGGAAGGGTGACAAAAATTCCATTGAACTTCGCAAATGAAGTTGTCTGCTATCGTTTGGAACTGATTGCAAAAACAGTGAATGAGTGCATTCGTTTGTTTGCAAAGGAATATGTGCCATATTATCCAATCTATCTTTGTGGTGCTGGTGTAAGCAAAATCAAGGGCGGAAAAGATTTCTTTGCAAAGTGCATTGGAAGAAACATATCCTATGGTTTGCCACCAATTCCGGCCATGGATAAGCCAGAATATGCGAGCATGTTGGGACTTCTCAATGAGGCTATCGAGGAAAATTGATAAAATACCACTTTATTAAGGTCGAAAATACATAAAAATTCTTGCAAAAAACTAGTTTTTGCTGTAAAATATTTATATATTAAGGAGATATTCTTATGGAAAACAATTCTAACAACTCAACATCTGTCGTAAAAATCAAGGTTCTTGGCGTTGGCGGTGGCGGAAATAATGCCGTTAACCGTATGATTGAAGCAAATGTTTCTTCTGCTGAATTTGTTGCAATCAACACTGATAAACAAGCACTTTTGATTTCAAAAGCAGACAAAAGACTTCAGATTGGTGAAAGATTGACTGGTGGTCGTGGTGCTGGTGCAATCCCAGAAATCGGAAGAAAAGCTGCTGAAGAAAGCAAGTCATCAATCACAGAAATTTTGAAAGGAACAGACCTTGTGTTCATCACTGCTGGTATGGGTGGTGGAACAGGAACTGGTGCTGCTCCAGTTATTGCACAAATTGCAAAAGAACTCGGCATCTTGACTGTTGGAATTGTCACAAAACCTTTCCAATTTGAAAATCCAAAGAGAATGGAAAATGCTGAGAAGGGCATTGCAGAACTCAGAAAATATGTTGACACAATTGTCATCATTCCAAATGAAAGATTGCTCACCATTTTGCCAGAAAAAACAACATTGGTTGAAGCATTCAGATATGCTGACGATGTGCTTAGACAAGGTATTCAAGGGATTTCAGATTTGATTGTCTTCCCAGGAATGATCAACCTTGACTTTGCTGACATCGAAACAATCATGAAAAACCGTGGCCTTGCTCACATGGGAATTGGTCATGGAAAAGGCGAAAACAAAACTTTGGAGGCTGTTCGTCAAGCGGTTGCATCTCCACTTATTGAAACCACAATTGAAGGGGCAACAGGTGTTGTTCTTAACATCAAGGGTGGAAGCGACATCACTCTTCGTGAAGTTACTGAAGCAGCAAACATGGTTAAAGAAGTCATTGACCCAAGTTGCAACCTTATTTTCGGAAGCAGCATTGATCCAGAAATGAGAGATGAAGTTGAAATCACAATCATTGCAACTGGTTTCAAAACTCCTGGAGAAGAGGACGAAAAGAAAGAGGAAGAAGAACCTAAGGTTGAAGAAAAGCCAAAAGATCAATTTGCAGGATTCAATCCATTTGGTTACAACCCTCAGGCTCAAGCTGCTCCACAAAAAGATGTCAGAGTTGAAGCAAATGACAACACTTCACGTGTTGATGTGAATCCAAGCATATCTTCAATTCCACCTTGGATTGAAAAAATCAGAAACAAAAATAAAAGATAAAAATTGAGAGGAAAAATCTCTCAATTTTGTTGTAAAGGTAGGTTATTGTTATGGCTGAATTGAATGGCAAATATGTAAACGAAGAAAATCACCAAAAGATAAAATCCAAACTCAAAAAAGTTGGTATTGTTTTGATGATTGTTGGTGCGTGTTTGGCAGTGGCAGGTCTTGTGATGTTGGTGATTGGTTTCTCTTCATTTGGAAAATCTTCACTTGACGACCCGCAAGGTATGTTTACATCTGCAAGTTCTTCAATGACCATGTTTATTGTTGGCGGTTTCGGACTTGCTATTGGAGTTGGGTTGTTTGGATATGGAGTGTATGCAACTTTTTTTGCTCATGCAAGAGAAATTGCGTCATTTGGTGCAAGTTCAATTGCTCCGGTTGTTGGTGACACGGTGAACTATATGGCAGATAGTGTTTCACCTTCGGTTAATAATGCAGTGGGCGGAATGGCTGAGGCAATAACTTCTGGAATCACAAAAGGAAAACGTGACTCCAAGAAGATTGTGTGTGCAAAATGTGGGGCTGAAAACAATGCTAAAAACAAGTTTTGTGCCAACTGTGGAGAAAAACTTGCAAAAGACAAATATTGTTCAAATTGCAATGCGAAAATTGAAGAAGGCACAAAGTTCTGTCCAAATTGTGGGTCAAAAATTGACGAAAATTGATAACGCTGAAAAGCGTTATTTTTTCTTTTCATAACAGTTGACAAAAAGAGAGAAAATACCTCTCTTTTTTTTATTTTTTTCCTATTAATATGGGTTTGCGATTTAATAAAATGGAAAAGAGGTGAAGATGGAAATCGTTGTTGAATACGTGCTCTTGGAAAACCTTTTTATCAATCTGATAGTTTTGAAAACAACCGCTCTTTTGACAAAAGAAAAGGGCAGACTTTTCTTGCTTTCATCATTCTTAAGTGCCTGTTTAACCGTGGCGATGCCAATTTTTTATCTTTCTTCGCTTGGTTATTTTTTGGTGGAAATTGGTGTCGCAATTCTCAGTGTTTGCCTTTCATTTAGGTTCAAAACATTAAAAAAATTTCTTCATCTTTTTCTATGCTTTTTCGTCACATTGTTTGTCTATGGTGGTGCGTGTTATTTCTTTGAGAGTTTGTTTGGAATTCAGTCAATTTTGATTGTGTTGGGCATTGTTGTTTTTGTGTTTGTCATAATCAAATTTCTTATGAAGAAGTTTAATCGGAAAGCAAGCATTGATGGGTTTTGTTTTGATGTAGAGATTGAAGCTGGCGGAACAGTCACACATTGGAATGGTTTTTTGGACAGCGGAAATATGCTCTTTGACCCGTTGACAGAAAGTCCTGTGACATTGATTAATTACAAGGTTTTTTCATCTATTTTCAAAGAGATTGACCTGCAAGATATCCTTATGAGAACAGAAAAACTTAAAAGGCTTAGGTTTGCCCATTACATCAATTTCAACACATTGGGCAGCGACAACAAAATTCTGGTTTTTCAAGTTGATAAATTGAAAGTGAACGAAAACACAGTGGAAAAGGCGACACTTGGGTTGTCTTTGAAAGATTTTGACAAAGCGTTTGGGACAGACATTATTCTGCACAACAATTTTGCCACATTGGGCGTTTAAGGAGGGAAATATGAACTGGCTTATCAAATTGAGATTGTTACTTTGGAAGTTTTTTAACAGGGAAGACAGTAAACATGCTGAAGATATCATGTGTTACATTTGCGGAAACAAGGCACTGCCTCAGCCTCTTGAAAGTGAAGAAGAGTTGGTTTTGCTTGAAGAAACCAAAAATGGCAACTTGACTGCAAGGGACAAACTCATTGAACACAACTTAAGACTTGTGGTTTATATTGCCAAAAAATTTGAGACTTCAGGGATTGAACTTGAGGACTTGATTTCCATTGGAGCAATTGGACTGATCAAGGCGGTCAAGACCTACAGCATTGACAAAAACATCAAACTTGCGACATATGCTTCTCGCTGCATTGAAAATGAAATTTTGATGCAACTGAGAAAAAACACAAGAATAAAAAACGAAATTTCTCTTGACGAACCTTTGTCATCGGACGGAGAAGGCAATGAATTGCTTTTGGCGGACATTATCTCTGTTGATGAAGAATGTGTTTCCAAAAACATTGAGACTTCGGCAGAAAAACAAATTCTCATGAGTGTGATAGCCAACCTTGACAGTCGAGAACAGATGATTATGTATCTTCGCTTTGGGCTTGCAGGCAATGAAGAGAAAACACAAAAAGAAGTTGCCGATATGATGGGGATAAGTCAAAGTTACATCTCTCGAATTGAAAAGAAAATTCTTTCAAAGCTTCGTAAAAAATTGGAAAAGGTTAGCGAAATATAAACTTATGAAGATTTGAATTTTTTGTTGATTTTTGACGAATGGACACTATTTTTGTGGTTTTTGTTTTGGTTTGCATAGTTTTGACTGGCATGGGAAAGATAACTCTATAACAAAAAAAGCAAGGGGTGAGCTATGTCAAACAGAGTTGTCATTTCGGGCGTCAACACTTCAAATCTTCCAAAACTTAAAAACCAAGAAATCATGGATCTTCTCAAACAAGTCAAGCAAGGTGATGAGTTTGCAAGGGACAAATTTGTCATTGCAAATCTCAGACTTGTCCTTTCGGTTGTTCAGAGATTTTCTGGCCATTGTGACAAGGCGGACGATATGTTCCAAGTTGGGTGTGTTGGACTTTTGAAGGCTATTGACAATTTTGACGAAACACTTAATGTCAGATTTTCAACCTATGCTGTTCCAATGATTGTTGGAGAAATCAGAAGATATCTTCGTGACAACAATTCAGTCAGAGTTTCCCGTTCAATCAGAGACACAGCTTACAAGGCTTTGCAAGCAAAAGAACACTACATCAAAGAAAACAACAGTGAACCAACACTTGAGCAGATTGCTCAAATGATTGAAATGCCACTTTCAGATGTGACTTTTGCACTTGATGCCATAAGCGAAACAATTTCTTTGAGTGAACCGATTTATAATGACGGCAATGAAACAATCAGAATCATGGACCAAATCGCTGATGACAAAAATTGCGATGATGACATTCTTGAAAAGTTGTCATTAAATGATGCAATCAAAAATCTTTCTGAAAGAGAAAAGGAAATTTTGCTTATGAGATATTATGTTGGCAAAACCCAAATGGAGGTCAGCGAAGAAGTTGGAATTTCTCAGGCACAGGTTTCCAGACTTGAGAAAAATGCTTTGAAAACAATCAAAAATTTTATTGATTAATTTATTTTGTTTTTATGAATTTTTAGACAAATTGCGACATAAATTACCACATGGAAACATCATTTTTAGAGTTAAGATGCAAAGAAGTTGTCAATGTGGTTGACGGTCGAAGATTGGGTCATATTGTTGATGTCATTTTCAATTTGGAAAATGGCTGTCTGCAGGGCATTGTAGTTCCGGGAGAACGCAATTTTTGGAATGTTTTTAAAAGTGGAATGGAGCTTTTTATTCCACTCAGCCAAATTGTTAAGGTTGGCGAAGATGCCGTTTTGGTGGAATTGTTTGCAAATGCCAATCCAAATCCACCATACATCATGAGTGCAGGGGCGAAGAAAAAAGAAAAATAGCAGAATTTGTCTGCTATTTTTTTGTTGCCAAAATAAAGTTGTTTTTTACATTTCTGTGATGAGTTTGATGAAGTTTGTCACATCTTTGAATTGGCGATAAACTGAAGCAAAGCGAACATAGGCAATTTCATCAACTTTTTTCAGTTTTTCCATTATCATTTCGCCAATCTCTTGAGAAGAGATTTCTTGCTTCAATGAGTTTTGAATTTGTTTTTCGATATCTTCTGCCATTTGGTCGATTTGAGATATGGAAACAGGTCTTTTTTCGCAGGCTTTGATCATTCCGCATTTGATTTTTTCAATATTGAAAGGTTGGCGACTTCCGTCCTTTTTAACCACCAAAATTGGCACTGTTTCGACAGTTTCATATGTAGTGAATCTTCTTCCACAACCGAGACATTCTCTTCTTCTTCTGATGGAATTTGATTCGTCAGTGCTTCTAGAGTCCAAAACTTTGCTTTCTTCACAACCACAATAAATACATTTCATGTTGTTTCTCCTTTAACTATGAATAGTATAACACAATATTTTGTATTAAGACAAACATTTTTACACAATTCATAGTAAATTTGTCCGCATTATTTTGAATAAGTGAAAAGGCAAGTCCATAACTTACTATATGACAACTTTAAATCAAGCAAGGAAAATGAAATTATACAAAATTGTCGGTTTTTCTTCCGAAAATGATGCGGTTCTGAGACGCTTTATGGAACTTGGTTTCACTGTTGGAGAAAGGGTCAAAATCGTGGCAACCTCACTTCAAAAAAAAGTCTTTTTGATTGAACTTAGGGGATATTTGCTCAGTGTTCGTGCTGGACTTCTGAGCAGAATTGAAGTTCTTGAAATTTAACTTTTTGGGGTTGTTAAGGTTGGTGTTTGATGAAAGAAATTTTATTGGTTGGAAATCCAAATGCTGGAAAAACCACTTTGTTTAACAGTTTGACGCATTCGAACGAACACGTTGGAAACTGGCATGGTGTTACGGTTGAAAACAAGGAAAAATCTTTTGTTTATGGTGGAGAAGAGTATGCGTTGATTGATACGCCGGGGATCTATTCTCTTTGTCCGCTTTCTTTTGAAGAAGAGGTTTCAGTCAAGACAATTTTTGAGAGCACGAATATGAAAATTATCAACATTTGCGATCAAAACAATTTGCAAAGAAATCTCTATTTGACGCTTTGTCTTTTGGAAAAAGGTTGTGATGTTGTGGTTGCTGTGAATGAAATTGACAAACGACCAATTTTCAAAATTGACTATGATAAACTGGGGAAAATGCTTGGTGTCGATGTTGTTGGAATCAATGCCGAGAAGAAGATTAATGTTGAAAAACTCAAAGAGTGTGTCTCAAAAGAAAGTGCACGAAAAGTGAAACTTCCATACATTAAAAACTTGAAATTTGGTGGGAATGTTTTGCCTGCAAAAAAAAGTTGCACAGAAGAGTATATGCTCATCAAAGCATACGAGAAAGATGAGAAGTTTTTTCAAGATGTTGGAGAAGTTGATGTTGAAAAAATTTTCCAAAGTGTTCCCAAAAACAGTTTGGAAATCATAAGCGGGTTCAGATATGCCTACATTGATGAAATCATAAAGGCTTGCACAGTCAGAACAAATCAGGTTTATGGCAAAAGCAAGTTGGACAAGTTTGTTTTGAACAAATGGTTGGCTTTTCCAATCTTCCTTTTGATTCTGTCTGCCATTTTCTATTTAACATTCTTTTCGCTGGGAGCATTTTTATCAGATTGTCTGGGAAGTCTTTTGGAAGTCTTGACCACGCCAATCTTGAACTTGATTGAAAATTCATTTGGTCAGTCATGGATTTATGACCTGTTTAAAGTCGCCATTTTTGGTGGCGTCGGAACAGTTCTTTCTTTCCTGCCACAAGTTGTGCTTTTGTTTTTCTTTCTATCCATTTTGGAAGACAGTGGTTATATGTCCCGAATTGCCTTCATTTTTGAAGACATTTTAGGAAAAATTGGTCTTTCGGGGAAAAGTGTTTATACACTTCTTATGGGGTTTGGATGCTCAACCACTGCTATTATGACTTCTCGAAATATGGACGATAAGAATGCAAAGATAAAGACCGCCATTCTTTGCCCATACATGAGTTGTTCGGCAAAAATTCCAATCTACACAGTCATTGGAGGAGCATTTTTTGGTGCAAGCAATTTGCTTTGCATAATTGGACTTTATCTTTTGGGAGTTGTGGTAGCAATCACCATTTCAAAAATTCTTGATGTCACTGTTTTGAAAAGTCAAAAACAGACTTTCATTTTGGAATTTCCGCCTTATAGGGTTTCTTCTTTGAAAAGGATTGGAAACATCTTGTGGAAGAACGTCAAAACGTTTCTCATCAAAGTTGGCTCAGTTATGATTTCCATGAACATTGTCATCTGGCTTTTGTCATCCTTTAGTTTTTCTTTCTCTTATGTTGCATCTGAAGGTGGGCAGAGTATGCTAGAAAGTTTTGGAAAGTTTCTTGCACCAATTTTTGCACCACTTGGTTTTGACAACTGGGCGATTGTCGCTTCTCTTCTTGCTGGTCTTGTTGCAAAAGAAGTTGTTGTGTCGTCAATTGCCATGTTCAACGGAATTGATGCAGGGGCAACAAAACTTATTTCGCAGTCCATTCTGCTTTCAACAAGTGCGATCTATTTTTCTTCAAAGGCAAGCGTGATTTCCTTCCTTGTGTTCTGTTTGCTATACACACCTTGCATTGCTTCAATTTCCATGCTTTTGCAAGAAATTGGCGGGAAATGGACTTGCATAAGCATTGCAATTCAACTTCTGACTGCATACATTGTGGCTTTTGTCATTTACAACATCAGTTTTGCTTTTGAAGTCTTTGGATTTTTGAAACCGTTCATTGTTTTGTTTTCGCTTTTTGTGATTGCTTTGGCCGTGACAATGATTGTCAAGAAGTTTAAGAAAAAACAACTTTGCGCTCATTGTGAAAGCTGCAATCTGGATTGCAAAAAGAGAAAATAGATAACAGGAAATTTTTGTTTAAAATTCGCCCTGAAAAAGAATGGAAACATTTGCTTATATTTTGTTTTTATGATATATTTTTATATATGATTAAGCCGATTGTCGCAATCGTTGGAAGAGCAAATGTTGGGAAATCAACATTTTTCAATAAGATTTGTGGAAAAAGAATAAGCATCGTTGATGATGTTGCGGGTGTTACCCGTGACAGGCTTTATGCTGACGCAAATTGGTGTGGCAGAGATTTTACGATTGTTGACACTGGCGGTGTGGAACTTGCCAGTGAAGATGTTTTCCAAAAAGAAATCATTGAACAAGTCATGCTTGCAATTGAAAATGCAACCGTAATCATTTTTCTCGTTGACGGAAAAACAGGGATCACTCAGTCCGATGAAGATGTTGCAAAACTTTTGAGAAAACAAAAAGTCCCTGTTGTTTTGGTTGTCAACAAACTTGACACTTTTGATTTGTCGGCGATCTATGAATTTTATGGACTTGGACTTGGCGACCCAATGCCAATTTCTTGTGCACAAAGCAAGGGCATTGGTGATGTGCTTGACAAAGTTGTGTCATATTTTCCTGAAGACGACGGAATTGAAGAGAACAATGGCATCAAAATCACTCTTGTTGGACGTCCAAATGTTGGGAAAAGTTCAATCATAAACAGATTGCTTGGAAAGAAAAGAGTTGTTGTGAGTGACATTGAGGGAACAACAAGGGATTCGGTGACCATTCCGTTCAGGTGCAACAAGAAGGACTATTTCCTTGTTGACACTGCTGGACTTCGCAGACAGCGTTCTGTCGAAAAACAGTCAGTTGAAGGCTATTCTGTTCTTCGCAGTATGTCCGCAATTGAAATGAGTGATGTTGTGCTTGTTGTTTTTGATGCGACAAAAGAATTGTCAGAGCAAGATGTCAGAATTGCTGGTTTCGTTCATGAAGCAAAAAAGCCAAACATTATCGTTGTCAACAAGTGGGACGAAAGAACAATGACGAAGGACGAATATACAAAACTTTTGCAAAGCAAGCTGTCATTCATGTCATATTTCAAAGTTTTGTTTGTTTCAGCACTCACAGGAAAAGGATTGTCAGAAATCATGACAACGGTTGATGAGGTTTATGAAAACTCTTCAAGAAGAATTTCAACGGGAATTTTGAATGATATTTTGCATGACGCAATTTTGAATTTTGAACCACCTTCAAAAAATGGAAAGAAGTGCAAAATTTTGTTTGTAACTCAGCCAAGCACAAATCCTCCAAAGTTTGTGTTTTTCTGCACACAACCGCAGTTTATCAATTTTTCGTATGAGAGATATTTGGAAAATCGTTTGAGAGAAAAAGTTGATTTTTCCGGAACGCCTATTGAATTGGTGTTTAAAGGAAAGGAGGAAGAATGATAGTTTATTTATATTTGGCAATTGCACTTGTTGTGGGATATTTGATTGGAAACATCAATTTTGCAAGAATATTTTCTTGGATGTTTGCAAAAAAAGACATAACAACAGTCGGGAGCAAAAATCCAGGGACAATGAATATGCTCAGAACTCGTGGTTTTGGCGAGGCACTTTTGACACTTATCATGGAAGCTATCAAATCTGGTGGACCTGCAATTGCGTGCTATTTCTTGTTTGAGCATTACTTTGTTGGCTTTGGCAATTTGGCATACTTTTTGGCCGCTTTCGGTGCAATTTTGGGACATTGCTTCCCAGTATTTTACAAATTTAAAGGCGGGAAGGGAGTTGCGTGCACATTTGGTATGTTTGTTTTCCACCCAGATTTATGGTGGGTTTCATTGATCATGTTTGCGCTTTGTTTCATCTTGTTCTTCTTCATTGATTATCCGTTCGTGATTTCTTTGACATTCATTTTGACCCTTTCAATCTATGCAACTTGTCTTTTTGCAATTGAGCAAGTTATGTGGTTCATTCCTTTGATTGTCATCATTTGGCTCAACTTTGTGCTTATTGTCATCTTGCATAGGGGAAACATCAAGCGTTTGCTCTCTGGAACGGAAAACAAAGTTCATTTCAGGGACAAGGTTTTCAAAAAGCATAAAAAAGAAGAAAAAACTGAACAGATTCAAGAACCTGCTCAAGAAAGTGCTGTTGACAGTGAAAAAACTGAAACAGACGAAACAACAAAAGAGGGAGAAGATGACAAGAGAACAACTGTTTGATTATGTCAAAGAAGATTTTGGCATTGAGCCTGACTTTCCTTTTGATAAAGACTTTAAAACTGCCATTTTGCGTCACAAAGGAAACAAAAAATGGTTTGGAGCAGTTTTGCTAGTTGAGAAAAACAAAATCACTGGAAATGAAAGCAGAATTGTCGATGTTTTGGATTTGAAATGCGACCCAATGCTCAGGCAACCGCTTTTGCAAAACAAGGGGGTTTATGTTGCATACCACATGAACAAAGTCCATTGGATTTCTGTGATTTTGGAAGAGGTAAGTTTGGATGAGGTTGTTCCACTTGTTGAAATGAGTTATGATTTGATTAAAAACAAAACAAAAAGCAAGAAATAAATTCTTGCTTTTTTAATCTTCTAATCCCAGCAAATAATCAGTTGATACGTGAAAAAATTTGGCAAGTATTATCAAATTTTCACCATTAACATCCGTTTGATTATTTTCATATCTGCATAATGTTGCACGACTAATCTTTGTCAGTTGACTTAATTTTTCAAATGACAAATTTTGCTCAGTTCGTAATTCCTTCAATCTTGACGAAAATTCTTTATTCATATTTAATATTTTATCTTTTGTTTTTGACAATATGTTTGACATCTCAAAATTGAAACGATATAATTGATAAAAAGGAGTAGATATGAATATCAATGTTAATGTTAATTTAATAAAAAGGTTTATGGAATTAAAAAATTTGTCAAAACTTGAATTTGCAACAGGTTGCGGATTTTCATTGTCTACGCTTTATAATATATTAAAAAACAAACTTAATTTTAGAATATCAAACATTGCCTCTATGGCTAAATTTATGAATGTTGACGTAAATGCACTTATACTTATCAAGTGAATGTTCTATTTGTTTTTTTATCTTCATAAATTATTCTAACTTGGAGGTTTAAATGGAAAAGTATCAAATTTATGAAGACATAAAAACTCGCACCAATGGTGATATATATGTCGGCGTGGTTGGACCTGTTAGGGTGGGGAAATCAACCTTTATTTCTGAATTTATGAAAAAGCTTGTCATTCCAAACATCGAAAACAAAAATGTCAGAGACAGAGCAATTGATGAACTTCCTCAAAGTGCTGACGGAAAAACTGTTATGACAACTCAACCAAAATTTGTTCCAAACGAAGCAGTCAAAATCTCAGTTGCTGACAAAATCAACTTGAAAGTGAGAATGATTGATTGTGTGGGTTATTTGGTTAGTGGTGCAATGGGTGCAACAGAAAATGACAAGATAAGACTTGTCAAAACACCTTGGTCAGACGAAGAAATGCCTTTTGAACAGGCAGCAGAAATTGGCACAAAAAAGGTCATTGAAGAACATTCCACAATTGGCATTGTGGTCACAACTGACGGCTCTGTGACTGACATTGGAAGAGCAAACTATATCTCTGCTGAAGAGCGTGTTGTCAGTGAAATGAAGGCCTGTGGAAAACCATTTGTCATTGTGCTCAACTGCAAAAATCCAAACAATGCTGAGAGCAAAAAATTGGCTCAAAATTTAAGCGAAAAATACCAAGCTCAAGTTGTGGCAATGAATGTTGCGGAAATGAAAGAACAAGATGTTGACAAAATTTTTGAAAAGGTTTTGTTGGAATTTCCTGTTAAGTGCATTAAAGTCAAAATGCCAAAATGGATTCAAGCACTTTCTTTTGCAAATCCAATCATCTCTGAAATTGTTTCTGAAGTTAAGAAATTTGCACAAGATGTCCGAAAAATTGGTGACGCGAACAAAGAAAGTGTGGTTTTCACCGAGAGTGAGAGTTTTGACCCAATAACTTTCTCTAACATTGAAATGGGCGAAGGTATAATCAAATTCAACGTCATTCCAAAAGAAAATCTCTTCTACAGAGTGCTTTCTGATGAATGTGGATTTGCAATCAATGATGACTATGAACTTGTTTCATACATCAAAAACTTGGCTGTGGCAAAGGTGGAATATGACAAACTCAAAGATGCACTTGATGAAGTGGAACAAACAGGATATGGCATCGTTGTTCCTGGGAAACAAGAATACACTTTGCAACAACCGGAAGTTGTCAAACAAGGAAACAAATTTGGTGTCAAAATCAAAGCATCTGCTCCAAGTTTGCATATCATCAAGGTTGATGTTGAAACGGAAGTTACGCCTCTTGTTGGAACAGAGACTCAAAGTCAAGATTTGGTGGACTATTTGACAGAAAGATTTGAAAGCGATCCAGAAGGAATTTGGGAAACAAATCTTCTTGGGAAAAGTCTTTATTCCTTGATTGACGACAACATAAGTTCCAAGATTGTCATGATGCCAGCAGATGCTCAAAGAAAGATGAAAAAAACACTTGGAAGAATCATCAATGAAGGGAAAGGTGGAGTGCTTTGTATTTTGCTTTAAAATTTTGATGCAAGTTGCTAAGTTTGGTTGACTTGGCAACTTTTTCTTTGATAAAATATTAATATCAAAAAAAGGAGGATAAAATGGCAAAAAAATCTAGCAAATCAAACATGAGAGCATTGTGGGATTTTGTCACACTTGTTTTGGCTGGACTTCTTCTTGGTTTTATGGCGCTTCCACAATTGTCTGTGCTTTTGGTTGGAGAAACTGTAACAAGTGCATCTGGCTATGACTTAATCAGTTTCGAAGACGGTGCAAATACAGGACTTTCAGTTGTGTTGTTGTTGCTTGTTATCTTTGCAGCACTTTTGGCTTTGTTTGCAATCTTGAAACTTTTGGCAGATTTGGGTGTTGTTAAAAGTTCTGGTTTCAACAAATTTGCAACATTTGGGCTTCTTTTGTCAGCAATTGCAGTGGCTGTTTTGGTGATTGTAAATTGCATTGTCACAGGAACATACTGTGATGGCGAAGCAGACCCAATAACTGACAAAGTCAGTGGTCGTGTGGCAAATTGGGCAACACTTATTGTCAATGCTGTGATTGGTGTTGGATCTTTGGCAACAAGTGCTGTGGCAATGAAAAAATAATTGGTTAAAAAAAATAAAAGGCATGCTTTCATGTCTTTTTTTATTGAATATGTTTGTTATTTTATTGAAAAATAATAATTTATTGTGATAATATATATTTATTGAAACATATTTATTAAAAGTAGGGCATTATGAAGAAGAATTTACTATGGATTTCAATCATTTCCACATTGATTGCGGTTGTGAATCTGATTGTTTACACCATTTTGGCATGCTTAGACATTGTTGAAATGAGACACATTTCTTATTTGTTTATTTTTGGATATTTGCTTTGCGCATGGATACCATTTTTTCTAAACCTTCTTTTCAAGACTAAATTTGGATTTGTTGTTATTACAAGTTATCAGATTTTCCTTATTTTGTCACTGCTTGTTGGTTCTCTTTGGGGGTTATACAAAATGTGGGATCCGTTTGATAAGATTGTTCACTTTGGAAGCGGAGTTATGATTGCTCTTTTGGCATATGCACTTTTCAAAGAAAGCAAAAACAATAAAATTTCTTTGTTTTGGCTGTTTATGTTGACTTTCTCTGTTGTGATGATGTGTGGCGGAGTTTGGGAGATTTGGGAGTTCACAACAGACATCTTATTCCATAATGACGCACAGGTCACAGAAGACTTGATTGGGCGCATGGCAATTATGGACACAATGTATGACATCATTTGTGACTTTGTTGGCGGACTTATTGGGGCAACAATTGTCGTTCTTTTGGAATGGAAGAAAAGAAAATCAAAAGAAAATTCTGTGGAAGAATCACCAAGGTTTGATACAATACAAAATGATGAAAATGTGTAAGAAATTTTCAATTTTGAGCATATTAGTTTCATGTATTTCAATTATCATGCCAAGGTTCAAAGAATGATCAAAGAAAAACATGCTGTTTGTTTTGAATATCTAGAATCATACCACAACATTTCACCATGTATGCTTATTCATTTTGATGATGGTGCTTCCTATCCGATAAGAAAACATAAATTTGAGGAATATGAGTTTCTGCTAGCCAAATTTGATGTCCCTAGAAAATAAAAAAGAATTTGTTGATTTTGTTTGCAAATTCTTTTTTATTTTGATATAATCCTAATGAAAATGATTTTCAATAAGAAACATTTTCTAAAAAGGAGAAAAATTATGGAAATGGAATACAACAGAATGCCATTGATTGGCGACAAAGCACCAAGTTTCACTGCAAACACAACACAGGGGACCATCAATTTCCCTGAAGATTACAAAGGTAAATGGGTGATTCTTTTCTCTCACCCTGCAGATTTCACACCAGTTTGCACAACAGAGTTTATGACTTTTGGTTCTATGGCAGAAGAATTTAAGGCTTTGAACACAGAACTTGTTGGACTTTCAGTTGATTCAATTTATTCACATATTGCTTGGCTTAGAAAAATTCAAGAACTTGAATGGAACGGAAAGAAAAATATCGAAGTCAAATTTCCATTGATTGAAGACATCAGAATGGAAGTTGCAAACAAATATGGAATGATTCAACCTGGTCAGTCCAACACTCAAGCTGTTAGAGCGGTTTTTGTTATTGATCCAAAGGGAGTCATCAGGACAATTCTCTATTATCCACTTTCAACTGGAAGAAATTTTGACGAGATTAAAAGAATTATAATTGCTCTTCAAAAAGCAGATGCAGATGATGTTGCAACTCCTGCTGATTGGAGACCAGGACAAGATGTCATTGTTCCAACAGCGGGCTCTTGTGGAACAGCAAAAGAAAGAGTGGAAAACCAAACAGAAGACCAATATTGTTTGGATTGGTTCATGTGCTTCAGAAGAGAGAAGAAAAACAAATAAGAGGCTTTAAATGACAAATCATCGCAAAACAAAGCAAAAAGAGTATGTGCTTGGCAATTTGTTAAATCGCTTTGATCACCCCACCGTTTCTCAAATATATGATGATGCTTTGAAAGAAGGAGTGAAAATAGGGGAGGTGAGCATTTATCGAATCTTAAACAATTTGGTTGAAGAAGGAAAAGTTTGCAAAATTGTTACAAAGGATAATTTGGCACACTTTGATTATGTCAGAGAAAACCACTTTCATTTGGTGTGCAATATATGCAACAAAATCGTTGACAAACCTATAACAGAAGAATTTGATAAAAGTTTTTCAAACATGGTCAAGGGGTTTGATATTTTGAAGCAGGACGTGAATTTTTATGGAGTTTGTGAAGATTGTGCAAAAAAAAGAACAAGTAATTAAACTTGTTCTTTTTTTATTAAAAACATTTTGGATAGTCAATTTTCAGTTGGTCGACTCTTTCATATAAGTCGTCGAAACGAAAAATTTTCAAACTTTTATGAACATTCTCTCGTTGCCACTGTTTGATGTTGTAGATGTGAAAGCCAAAAGGCAAAAAGAAAACAATTCCTTTGCAAAAATGTTTGACAACTGTGTCTTCTTTGATTTTTCGCTGTTCGTTGAATTTGAAAGGAAGATATTTCTTTATGCCATATTTGTTTAGTGCAGTTTGGTCAGGCATAAGCATTTTTGTTTTGTTGACTTTCCTGCGACATTTAACAAACAAACCATTTTCTTTGATTTGTTTGAGATTCATTGTCATGACACCTGAATTGCAATAATTTCTATGTATCCAAAATCTGCCCATGTAGTCTTTTGTTGCACCAAAATCATAACCTTCAATGTCAACATCATCAAGTTGTTTGATGTCTGAAACACACATGGTGTCAATGTCCATATAAATCATTTTGTCAGGCATGTTTGGAACCAAATCCAAAAGCAGACGCAAGGTGGCATAAGGGGTGTAGCCATTATGATGATTCTTTCCATCTCTCAATTCTTGGATATATTCTTTTGTAACATCAATTTTAACAACCTGACTGTTGGGATTTTTTTCTTTAACAATTTTGTCTAGAAGTGCAATCTGTTCGTCCGAAAAGGGCAAAAAATTTGGATTCTCGTCATGCAAATCCATTGTCAAAACATGGACCTTTAATTCTTCTCGTGTTACTCTTGCAAGAGAGAGGACAGCCAAGAGCAAGCCTTCAAAAATTTTTTTGTTTCCACTGTAACAAACATTAATCATAAAAAACTCCGATTAATTAATAATATATCATATAATTCATTTTTTGCCAAGTGAAAGATACCATAATTTCAAAATACCATATAATAATTGTGCATTTTATAAAAACTTAGAGTTTGTTTTGGTCTAAATCTTTGGAAAAGGCAACTTTTTTGATTGTTTCATAGCTTTCATTAACTTTCTTTTTTCTGGAATAGAAAACTACTATTGCAACGACGATAACAGAAAATTCTATGATTTCCAGCATTGCGGAAGTGAAAAAATTGTTAAACAAATTGAAAATTACAAGAGCAAAATTAGGCAAAAGCATTGTCCATTTTACCATGATCATATTTTTCATCATCATGGCAATTGTGAAAATAACAGGGCAGATTATTGTTATGATGTCCCAATATGTTTTGAAGAAAATAACACCGATAAAAACATACAAAGCTGAAAATATAAACAAATAAAAAATTGGCAATCTTGAATTTCTTTTTTCGTAAACATAAAATATCAGACATCTGATTGTGCTTACGAAAGTGTTCAACCCAGCAACAAAGAAAGAGGAAGCAAGAAAGCCAAGCCCATAGAAAATATTTGCAATGATTTGAAAAAACAAAAAAACTTTCTTAACAAAGATATAAGATACGCAAACAAGTATTAAGGCAATGCCTCCCAAAATTTATGAAAAGATAAAATGTAACACGTTTCATTATAGCACGATAGTTGAGTTAGTGAAAAATTTTTAAATATAAAAATATTTTTTTTATAAGAAAATATCATGCTGAGCAATATTTAAAACGTTTTGAAATAAAAAACAAAAGTGTTATATTATCATTATGATATTTTTGTCCAAACAAGTTTAGTGTCTTTTTGTTATTCGCCAAAATTTTAATTTGGTTGAACAGATTTTGAAATGAAAAGGTTTCGTTTTTAAGGGGAGGAAAGTATGAAAAAGTGTCCTAATTGTGAAATAAACTACATGCAAGATAACGAAGAAATATGTTCTGTATGTAGTGAAAAAGTTTCTCCAAAAACTTCAAAGTCTGACAGTAAAACCTTTTATGCTATGGGATTGAAGAATGGAGACATAATTGAGTTTATTTTCAACCCCGAGTTTAAAGCGAAAATTGATGGAGAAAGCACTGTTTGGTTTGAAGAGAAAGAATGGCATCTGACACCTTTAATGAAAGAGTTGTGCAAACGCACAGGTGTCAGAGACAATTTTGGAAGCGGCTTTGAAGTTTTTAGGTTTGACAAACAAGATCACAATCTATACGACCGCTGGAATAGATATAATCTGTCCATTGAGTTGTGAGACAAATATGCTTGAGAAGCGGCAAATTTAGTCAACAAAACAAAGAGAGTTCACAAAAAAACAACATTCAGCCAAAAGTGAATAAGCAATTTCGATATAATTTATAAAAAAGGAAAGCAAATGGCAAATATTGACATAGAGTTTTATGAAAGTGGGAAAGATGTTTTGGTTATTTTCACAGGTATTGGTGGAACAACAAAAGGATATCAAAATAAGTATGAAAAAATTGCCAAATATATCACAGCAGATTTCCATTTTTCAGTTTTTGTTGCAACAACACCATCAGGTTCGTGGTTGACACTTAAAGAAAATTTGCAATATGTTTTGAATTATGTTTTTGAAAAGTTAAATTGTGAAAACCTTAACATATATGTGATGGGCTCCTCCGCTGGTGCAAATATTGTATTGAGTTTTTCCTACCTTTTTCCACAAATAAAAAAGATTTTGGCAATCAATCCAGTTATGAATGTCAATTTTCATTGGATAGAAAAGGGAATAAAAAATTTCAAAGGGGAATGTTTAAATGTTGTGATTGGCGGAAATGACCCGTCGAGCAAATGGGTGGGATTATTGCCCGAGACTGAAAAACTTAATTTGGCGATTCTTCCTAACATCGACCACGAATTTCAAAACAATTTGCAGGTGTTCATAAATTTGCCTAAACAATTTTTGTTTAATAATTAGAATTAAAGAAATTTCTTTTTATAGACAAAAGAATTTTCAAAGGAATATGATCCAAAAAATGTATGCCATAAACTTGTCGAAAAATTGTTTACAAATTCCATTCATTGCAAATTGAATTTGTATTGATTTTTTGAAGAGACGAAAAAGAATGTCAACATTTTTGACGACGCGATTGACAATAGGTATGGTCACTTTTTCATGTTATGTAAATTTTGGTGACCCCACCGGGACTCGAACCCAGAACAATCCCTTAGGAGGGGACCGTAATATCCTGTTTTACTATGAGGTCATTGATGACTAATGAATTATATCACAATTGTTTTTAATTTGCAAACTAAATTATTGACATAAAATCCTTCTTAGGAATACAATTATATAGGAAATTTATGTGGATTGATGATTCTTTTAATGGTTTAATAAACGAGTTTAAAACAAGCAATGTTGACAAACTTTTTTCAAATATGAAAAATCAGTTTTTGACCAAAGTGCCAATTCCAATTCAAGATTCATTAAGTTCTTATTGGGATAAATATCCATATTGGGGACGGCTGTCGTTTAAAGACAATGATTTTGAAATTTTGCATAAAAAAGCAAAAGTCTTTAAAAACCATTTTGAAGATTTCATTTGGCTTTATAACAAATTGATTGATGTTCGTTCTAAGTTTGTTTTGTACGCAATTCTAAACAATTTCTACAATTTTGATTTTGTAAATTTGAAAAAAGCCATTGAGCCGATTTATTCGCAATATTTCGACTTAGACATATTGACAAATTTGAAAGATGAAACCTTTGTTGATGTCGGAGCTTATTGTGGCGAAACGGTTATGGATTTTGTCCGATGTTTTGGCAGTGATTGTTACAAGAAAATTTACTGCTATGAGATAACACCGTACGTAATTGAAAAAATGAAAGATAATTTGAAAGGTTATTCCAACATTGAGATTGCCAACAAAGCGGTTGGAGATGGGAAAGGAAAAGTGTTCTTAGATAAAAATTCAACTTCTGATTCTGCCAATCAAGTCTGCTCGACAGGAAGTGTAGAAATTGAGCAGGTCAGTTTGGACGAAGATATAAAGGACAAAATTTCAATGATAAAAATGGACATAGAGGGTGGGGAGCAGTGTGCATTGAGAGGTTGCACAGATCATATTATAAAGGATTATCCAAACCTCATGATATCCGTCTATCACAACAACACGGACATTTTTGAAATCCCAAGAATGATTGAAAACATAAGAGATGATTACAAGTTTTATCTACGCTATTATGGTGGAAACCTTTATGCCACTGAAATTGTCTTGTTTTGCACTAAAATTTTTTAGAAAAAATGTATAAATATTCAAAAAATTGTTTGATTTATTCATTTTGTTTGTGGTAAGATAGATTTATCTAAAGGAGAACATAATGAGCTTTTTACTTTTTTTTGACTTGGTAAGTTTTGATGAAAAGGGGAGTGTTAATGCAAGTTCCACAAATGATATCAATCATTCGCGTTCAAACTTTTTGTATTTAATTAGCAAATATAATACATATTTCTTGAAAGAAGACAAACTTCAAATACCTGATTTTTTCAAAGACAGGTTGGCAGAGGTTTTGAGAGATGTTGAGCAAGGCGGAAGTTTTGAAAAAGCAAGAAAAGAAGTTTTGAAAAATTGCCACCCAAGAGTTCAAATGTTTGCAAACAATTCTTCCTCAGATAGAGAGTTTATTTCACGGTTGAACAGTGCTGTTCCTGTTAGGGACAAAGACTTTTCAAGCAGTGTTAAGAAAGTGGAAAACGACAAACATTTGGCATACATATTGACAGCTCTTTCTGGTGGCTTGTTTCAAAAGATTTCCACAACAATTACCAAATCAGATTGGAACTCAAACATAAAAGAAAAAAGCGCTTTATTTAAAGATGTGATAAAATACAATTCTTTGGTTGACACAGCAAGCAAAGTTCAAGACCATTCAATCACAACTTCAGACATTGAAAGATTGGTGGGTTGAGAGGTTTGTTCTAGCAAAAAAATTCAGATTTTTCAATATAAATGCTTGACAAATGACATTTGTTTCATTAAAATATAATCGTCTTTATTTTGAAGGCGATTTTTATTGTTAGCCCCAAAAAAATCGCAAAGAAAAATAATTATGGCAATTGTTGCTTACTGGCAAAGTGACAATCTTTGAACTTGACGAACTTAATTTGAAAAATTTTCGTCGATTATATTAAAAATTTCAAGGGAGAAAATGATGAAAACTTACATGGCAAATCCAGCAACTGTTGAAAGAAAATGTTTTGTTGTTGACGCAACCAACATGCCACTTGGAAGACTTGCAAGTCAAGTTGCAGACATTTTGACTGGAAAAAATAAAACTATATACACTCCACATGTTGACACAGGAGATTTTGTGATTGTTATCAATTCTGACAAAGTTGTTTTGACAGGGAAGAAATTGGAACAAAAGAAACTTCGTTGGCATACAGGATATGTTGGAGGACTTAAGGAAGTTGACTACTCAACTTTGATGAAAAACAACTCTTGTAAAGTTGTTGAAAAAGCAGTGAAAGGAATGCTTCCAAAAAATTCGATGGGAAGAAAACAATTCACAAGACTTCATGTTTACAAAGATGCAAATCACAATCATGAAGCACAAAAACCTGAAACAGTAGCATTAAAAGGAGCAATTGAATAATGGCTGAGAAAAAACAAAATAAGGGTGGTTGCTTTATTGCAACAGGAAGAAGGAAAAAATCAATAGCAAGAGTTCGTTTGTATCCTGGCTCTGGCAAAATTGAAATTAATGGAAGAGATGTTGAAGAGTATCTTCAAAGAGACACTTTGATCATCATTGCAAAACAACCTTTGACAATCACTTCAACCGCTGACAAATTTGATGTTGTTGTCAATGTCGATGGTGGTGGTATTTCTGGGCAAGCGGGAGCAATTTGTCACGGAATTGCAAGAGCACTTGTCAAGGTTAGCGAAACATATAAGAAAGAACTTAAAGATGCTGGACTTCTCACACGTGATCCAAGAATGAAAGAAAGAAAAAAATATGGACTCAAAAAAGCAAGAAAGGCACCACAATTTTCAAAGAGATAAAACAAAAGACAAGCTTTGTGCTTGTTTTTTTTGTTTTGTTTTTGTCAAAATTCTTTTTTATGTTCTGTGAAAAATCATAAATTTGCTTGGCAATTTCTACCACTTCATGATAGACTAATTTCAAAGGAGGGAAGAATATGAAAAAAAATCGCAAAATCTTGGCAGGACTTTTGATGTGTGGAGTTTTGGCAACAGGAGTTGGCGCGCTTGCTGGTTGTGGAGGGAAAAGCAACAGTGAACCTTTGTCAAACACCACAGAAGTTTATGGCTTTGCAGGTGCAACTACTGCTATGTTGGCATCGGATCAAACTATAGGTGGACAAATGCTTGGGGCGAACAACACAGGAACTTCTTTACAAGAAAATTTGGAGACTATGATCTCTGGGACTTTAGATGAATATATGAATATTTTCGATTCAATTACAGGTGGGAAAAAACCTGTAGATGTCAGAGAAACTGCAGTTGAAGATGAATACAAGGACCAATATAATCATAAATTGACAATCTCCGTAAGTTCAATTGACGGAGTTGAAACAAACTACACTATGTATTTCAACGAAACTTTGCTTGAAAGCGATGAAGAAGTTGATGACATTGATGAGGAAGAAAGAGAAACAAAACTCTCAGGGGTGTTGTTTGTTAACGATGATAGAGATCAAGCACTTTATGTGACCGGAAAGAAAGAAGTTGAACAAGAAAATGGCGAAAGCGAAATGGAAGTTGAGTTTACTGCAAGCTATTTTGAATCAGGTTCTGAGAGAGAAAACAACAAAATAGTTTTCAAGCAAGAAAAAAGTGTTGAAAATGGAGAAGTTGAAGAAGAATATGCTTTTAGTATTTTTGTTGGCGGAATTGAAACTCAAATGAATTTTGATTTGGA
Source organism: uncultured Clostridia bacterium (assembly GCA_944372585.1). Lineage (GTDB taxonomy): Bacteria > Bacillota > Clostridia > Christensenellales > UBA1242 > Caccovivens. The sequence goes on along the minus strand of CALVZQ010000004.1, from coordinate 60,673 downwards.
AAGAGATACCAGAGGAAACATTGAAGTTGAATATGAATATAATGTTGGAAACTTGAAGGCAAATTTTGAAATAGAGAAAAACAGAAATGCTATGGTTTTGAGAACCAAAGGACTTCTGGACAGTGAACTTGTTTTGAATGTGACTTCTGAATCCAATCCTGATAATGCAAACCAAGTGAGATACAAATATGTCCTTGCCGTTGGTTATGGAGATTTGGAAGCTGACTTAGTTATTAATGGTGCTTGGAGAACAATTGCTTAATAATTGTTGTAATTCACAAAAAATTCACGAAAAACTCGTGAATTTTTTTATTTTCTTTGATCATATATGATATAATAAACATATGGAATCACTTTATGATGTTTTGATAATTGGTGGCGGTGTGGCTGGAATGACGGCAGCCATTTACGCCAAAAGAAGAGGCAAAAATGTTGCAATAATTGAAAGGTTCGCTCTTGGCGGACAAGTCGTTTCATTGACCAGAATTGAAAATTTCCCTTCTCAGTCTGAGATTGATGGACTGTCTTTGAGTCAAATGTTTTCAAAACAAATTAAGCATTTGAATGTCAAAGTTATTTTTGATGACATAATCAAAGTGGACTTTTCTGACAAAGAAAAAGTTCTTTATGGGGGAAAAGGACAATATCGTGCAAAAAGTATCATAATTGCCACAGGGCTTTCAAGTGTGGAACTTGGGAAGAATGAGAATGACTTTTTTGGTCGCGGTGTGAGTTATTGTGCAGTTTGTGATGCCAATTTCTACAAAAATCAAGCTGTTTGTGTGGCAAGCAAAGGTGGCAGTGGAATTAAAGGCGCTTTGGAACTTGCAGAAGTTTGCTCAAAGGTTGTTGTGCTTGACAGTGAAGATATGTCTAAATATGCAAGTGCAAACAAAAATCCAAAAATTCAAGTGATCTCAAATGCTGAGATCAAAAAGGTTGAAGGGGACAAGGTTGTCGACAGAATTGTTGCAAATGTTGACGGAAAAGACAGAGAAATCAAAACAGCTGCTCTGTTTGTGGAACTTGGTAAAAAGCCAAAAACTGATATATATCAAAATATTATAGACTTAGATGATAGGGGATTCATTAAAACAGATTCCAACATGAGAACTTCTGTTGATGGAGTTTTTGCCGTTGGAGATGTGAGATGTGGATTTTTGAAGCAAATTGTCATGGCATGCAGTGATGGTGCAATTGCTGGACAATTGGCATGATTTAATAAAAATTTGTAACACCTGAAAAAGATTGTGCATAAACAATACCATGGAAAAAGAAAAGAAATCAAACATCAAAATAATTTGTGTCAAAGCGCCACGTTGGACTGTGCCATTTTTGAAAATGTTTTACAAAAAAGACATAGAAGACTGAAAATCTTTTGTGTCTTTTTAAAATTTAACAAAATGTAAAAATGCGCAAGCATTGACTTTTTGATTTTGCAACAAAAAAAGAAGGAAGCTTCCTTCTTCACACAAAGCGAAAATCGTTTTCCGTGATTTTCGATTATTTTTTCTTTGCTGTCTTGATGCATTTTGTGCAAGCTCTAACTTTCTTCCCGTCAATTTCCGTGTTCTGCAAATTGACATTATATTTTCTAGGCGCTTTGTTGTTTGCATGGCTTACTGTCTTGCCATCCATCTTACCTTTGCCGCAAATTTCACAAACTCTGCTCATATCTCGTCTCCTTTCAATAGTTTTCCGTGCTTAATCATACCATAATCAAACAAAAAAATCAACTGTTTTTTGACATGTTTATCATACAATTTTTTGTTTTCATGTATATATATTGTGTTAGATTGAGCAAAATTTGTTTGATGAGGCTTTGTCTTGGCAAAAATTTTTTGTTTTGAGATTGATTTTGCTTGTCAAATTTTCTTAATTGTTGTATTATATTATTGCGAATATACTTAGTTTTGGAGGAATCCTTTGACTGTCGATACAAACAACTATTATGGAAACATATCAATCAGCGACAATGCAATCCGCACTGTTGCTGGTTTTGTTGCGTTGGATTGCTATGGTGTTGTTGACCTTGTCGCAAAAAATTTCCGTGATAGTGCAAGGGAATTGTTCAAAAAAGAGAGATACTCCAAAGGTATAACTGTAAGCCATATTGATAATCGTATTTTCATTGATATACACTGTATTTTGAAGTACGGTGTTTCTATCAGTGCCGTGGCTGAATCGCTCAAAAAATCTGTTAAATATAGTGTCGAAAATTTTACTGGAATGATTGTTGATACAGTGAATGTTCACGTCGTTGGCGTGTGTGTATAATCTAAGGGAGCATAAAAAATGCAAAAATCTATTAATGGGGCGACCTTTCGAAAGATGGTCCTTGCAGGTGTTAGCCTGCTTGAACAAAACAAGGAATACATTGATTCTTTAAACGTTTTTCCAGTTCCTGATGGTGACACGGGAACTAATATGTTTTTAACTATGAAATCTGCTGTTGGCGAAATCAATAAGTGTATGAATAATGATTTGGCTTCTCTCTCTGAAGCTTTCGCCAAGGGTGCTCTTCGTGGCGCGAGGGGAAACAGTGGTGTTATCACTTCTCAAATTTTCAAGGGTTTTTGTTCTGTGACAAAAAATTGTAAAGAAATCACAACAAAAGACTTTGCAAAGGCCATGCAAGAAGGTGCAACGATCGCATATAAGGCGGTTACCAAGCCAAAAGAAGGAACAATTTTGACCGTCATTCGTGTTATGGCAGAAAATGCCGTAAGTTTGGCAAAAAAACACGATGACTTTGATGTTTTCTTCAGAAAAGTGATAGACACAGGTGAAGAAATTTTGAAGCAAACACCTGAGATGTTGCCTGTTTTGAAAAAGGCAGGGGTTGTTGACTCTGGTGGTCGCGGCATTTTGGTGATTTTCACAGGTTTTCAGCGTTTCCTTGCTGGTGAAGAAGATTTGGAATATACCTTTGAGGACGACACAAAACCTCAATCTGTTGACGATGTCATTGCTGATATCAACAAACTTGGTGACATTGAATTTGGTTATTGCACAGAGTATATGATCATCAATATGTTTAAAAAGACAACAGAGGCCGACATTGACAAACTTCGTGAAAGGCTTATGGAAATAGGCGACTCTGTCATCTGTATTGGAGATTTGTCTTTGGTCAAAGTCCATGTCCACACAAATGAACCTAATAAGGCACTTGGTTACGCTTTGGAACTTGGTGAACTTTACAACTTGAAAATTGAAAATATGCGTGAGCAAAACAGAGAGCTCAAGAAACGTGCTCAAGCTGTTGAAGAGACAAAAGAACTTGGAATGATTGCAGTTGCACCAGGAGACGGATTGGCACAAATTTTCAAGGAACTCACTGTTGACGAAATTATTGTTGGCGGACAGACGATGAATCCAAGTGCAGAGGACATTGCAAATGCCGCTGACAAAGTACCAGCAAGAAACATTTTTGTTTTCCCAAACAACAAAAACATTGTTTTGGCTGCAGAACAGGCCAATGATGTCACAAACAAGAATTTGATTGTCATTCCAACAAAGAGTGTCCCAGAAGGAATTGCAGCTTCAATTGCTTTCAATCCTGATGCTTCAGTTGAAGAGAACAAAAATGCCATGCTTGAAGCAATCAAGAGTGTTCGCTCTGGTTCTGTTACCTATGCCGTTCGTGACACTCACGTTGACGGATTTGACCTTGCAAAAGGTGAGATTATTGGACTTGACAACAAGGCAATTTTGGCAAAGGGTAGTTTGGTTAACGAAACAACAGAAAAACTTATCGACGCCATGTTTGATGATGCAGTCATGAATATCACTCTTTTCTATGGAGAAGACATCAGAGAAGATGAAGCAAATGCTTTGCAGGCGACTTTGGCAGAAAAATATCCAGATTGTGAAGTTACTGTTGCAAATGGTGGTCAACCTGTTTATTACTATTTAGTATCGTTGGAATAGTTATATTAAAATAATTAAAAATGGAAGTTTAAGCTTCCTTTTTTTCTGTTTAACATTTGTTGTTTTAATAACGATGTGTGAGATTAGCTTTTTGTATAATGCTTTTATTGTAAAAGTTTGCAATTGACCAAACATTTCATAAATAGTGAAATTCGGAAAAGATTTTCATTTTTGTGGCATTTTGACGGAACTTCTCATATCTTATTAGTGTATGGACTTTAAGGAGGTTTAAAATGTCATTTTACATCAATAATACTAATCCTAACAGACCTGGACCGATTTGCGGAAATCCGACAAATGGTATTTGTGAAAAGATTTTGATTGAAACAACAAAAGTTTTTGATGCTTGCGTTTGCACCAGCACTGAATCTGGCATAATCTTGCAGGTTTCAGACTTCTTGCCTGCTGATCCTGTTTTGCCACTTACTTATGTTTCAGCAGAAAATACACCAAATTCAACCCCAACAATTTCTGACCTTGTGATTGACAGATTGGACACTTGTCCAAATTATGCCAACGTAAGTTTCACTATCACCATTCCTGTGACGGTTACATACCGTGACGCAAATGGCACTTTGGGGACTGCAGTATCAACAATCACTGTTCAAAAATCTGTGATTTTGTTTGTTCCACAACCAGCAATTTCTCCGATTGATATCACAGCGGTTGCAACATTCAGCAGTCAGATTGGAACATTCACATCACCAAACATTTTCACCGTGACAGGTTGCATTCAAATCATCGTGAAGGTTACAAGTGTTGTCGATGTTTTGGTTCCATCTTATGGATATCCTGTTTTGCCACCATGTCAACAAGCACCACAAGCAAGTGCGTGCCCTGGATTCCAAGATTTGCCAATCTATCCGACCGCTTCGGCACTCTCAAATGTTCCAAGGTTGTAAGAAAGAGAAAAGACTTGCATGACTGCAGGTCTTTTTTTGTCATATTTTAAGAAATTATATGATATAGAGTGTTGGGGAAAAGTAGGCTGAAAAAAATTAAAAAAATTTAAAAAGTTGACAAAATTTGTTGACTTTTCTTTTTTAACTGCATATAATAATGCTAGCACTGATAAGTCGAGAGTGCTAGCAAATACATTTTAAAGGTTAGTAATTATGGAACTTTCCGAAAGAAAAATTAAGATTTTAACCATTGCTATTGAAGAGTTCATCAAAGACTCCGCACCAATCACAAGTGGATCGGTTAAGGACAGAACATCTCTTGATGTTTCAACCGCAACTCTGAGAGCAGAACTTAACGCTTTGGAAGCTATGGGATTTTTGAAACAACTCCACACTTCCGGTGGGCGTATTCCCACTGCTCAGGGGTATAGGTTCTATGTTGAGAATTTGCTCAAAAACATCAAAGCCACAAATGGAGAATTGGAAGAAGTTCGTGCTCTTATTGAAAACAGAACTCAGAGTTTGGAAAATATCGTTGCAGGAATTGCAAAAATCATTTCAAAGGCGACCAATTATCCAACTGTGGTGCTGGTCAATGGCATTGAAAATCTGGTTTTGCAAGAGTTTAAAATTATTCCACTTTTGGAAGAAAAATGTATGGTTTTGATTGGAACAAACTATGGTTACATCACAAACACCATGGACATCAAAGCCACCGCTCAAAATTGCGAAGATGCTTCAAGCTATTTGACCAAATATTTCAAAGGCGAGACAATGGGCTTTATGCTTGAGAACATCGACCAATTTATGAAGGGTATGAGTGGTGAAATCAAAGCTTTCCAATCTGTTGTTGATAACATTGTGCTTGGGCTTTCAAAACTCAACAAGCAAAAATTGTTGAATGTTCAGGCTGATGGTGTTGCAGACTTGGTTGATAAAGAAAAAGACATCAAAGAAGCCAAGAAGGTTTTGAAAACTTTGAGCGACAAAGAAGAACTCATCGAAGTTTTGGACAGTGATGAAGAGGGTATTTCTGCTGTTATCGCTGACGAAAATGACGAAAAATGTTCAGTTGTCAAGGCTCCAATCATTGTTGGTGGAAACAAACTTGCATCAATTGGTGTGTTTGGACCTCAAAAAATGGACTATATGGGCATTGCTTCCGCTCTTAAAGTGGTTATTGATGAACTCAACAAGGAAAAAGGAGAATAAATGAAAAAAGATAAAGATAAGAAATTTGACGACGAAGAAGAGATTTCTTCAGGGGAAAAAGAAAACAATTGCGGTTGCGATGAAGATTGTGATTGCGGTTGCCAAGAAGGAAAAGAGTGTCATTGCCATGAGCACGATGAAGACGGTGATGATTTAGATGAAGATGACGAACATTGTGAGCATGAACACAAGCACAAACATCATCACGACCATGAATGTCACTGCCACAAACATGACCATGATGACGATGATGATGATGATGATGAAGAAGATGACGACGAATGTGAATGTGATGAACATTGCCATTGTCATGAAGAGCATGACGGAGAGCATAAACATCATCATGAACACGAACATGACAAACACCATCTTCCACCACATGAGCTTGAGGCAAAAGCAAGACAATATTTGGAAATGGCACAGCGACTTCAAGCAGATTTTGACAACTATCGCAAACACGTTGCTGAGCAATTGGAAATTCAAAAACAAGAAGGAATTAGAAGTGTCATTGAAGTATTCTTACCATGTTTGGACACTTTTAAGGAAGCCAAAAAGAGCATTACAGATGAAAAAGTTTTGGCCGGTGTGGAGATGATTGAAGACAAAATCAACAATGCATTAAAAACATTGAATGTCGAAAAAATTGAAACGGTAGGTCAAAAATTTGATCATAACACCATGGAAGTTATTGCTGTTATGAAAAATGAAAATGCTGAAAATGATATCATCTTGGAGGAATTCCAAGCAGGATATAAATTTAATGGAAAAGTCATACGATACGCAAAAGTAATCGCTAATAAATTATAAAAGGAGATAAAAAAATGAGTAAAATTATTGGTATTGACTTAGGAACTACAAATTCTTGCGTTGCTGTTATGGAAGGTGGAAAACCTACTGTAATTGCCAATGCTGAAGGAGACAGAACAACACCTTCTGTTGTTGCTTACACAAAAGAAGGCGAAAGACTTGTTGGTAAGGTGGCTAAGAGACAGGCCATTGTTAACCACGAAAACACTGTTATCTCAATCAAGAGAGAAATGGGAACTGACCACAAAGTTAAACTTAATGGAAAGGAATACACACCTCAAGAAATTTCTGCCATGATTTTGTCTAAACTTAAGGCTGATGCAGAAAGTTATCTTGGTGAAAAGGTTACACAAGCTGTAATCACTGTTCCTGCTTATTTCAACGACAGTCAAAGACAAGCAACAAAAGACGCTGGTAAGATTGCAGGGCTTGAAGTTCTTCGTATCATCAACGAACCTACTGCTGCCGCTCTTGCTTATGGTCTTGACAAAGGCGAAAACAAGAATCAAAAGATCTTGGTCTATGACCTTGGCGGTGGAACATTCGATGTTTCAATTCTTGAAATTGGAGACAACGTTTTTGAAGTTTTGTCAACAAACGGAAACACAAGACTTGGTGGAGATGACTTCGACAACAGAATCATTGATTTCTTGGTTGAAGAATTCAAAAACCAAAATGCAGGCATGGATTTGTCAAAAGACAAACTTGCTATGCAAAGACTTAAAGAAGCTGCTGAAAAGGCTAAGATTGACCTTTCTGCAACTCCTATGACAACAATTTCTCTTCCATTTATTTCTGCTGATGCAAATGGTCCAAAACACTTGGAAGTTGAACTTACTCGTGCAAAATTTGATGCACTTACAGAAGATTTGGTTAAAGAAACAACCGAATGTTGTGAAAAAGCATTGAAAGATGCAAAACTTACAAAAGAAAAGATTGACAAAGTTATCTTGGTTGGTGGTTCAACACGTATTCCCGCAGTTGTTGAAGCAGTTAAAAACTTCACAGGAAAAGAACCTTTCAAGGGAATCAACCCAGACGAATGTGTTGCCATTGGTGCTGCAATTCAAGCAGGCGTTTTGGCTGGAGAAGTTAAGGACGTTCTTCTTCTTGATGTTACTCCACTTTCTCTTGGTATTGAAACCTTGGGCGGTGTGTTTACAAAATTGATTGAAAGAAACACAACAATCCCAACAAGAAAATCTCAAATTTTCTCAACTGCTGCAGACAATCAACCAGCTGTTGACATTCATGTTCTTCAAGGTGAAAGAGAGTTTGCTGCTCAAAACAAAACTCTTGGAAGATTCCAACTTAATGACATTCCACCAGCACCAAGAGGAGTTCCTCAAATCGAAGTTACATTTGATATTGATGCAAACGGAATTGTTAAGGTTTCTGCAAAAGACCTTGGAACAAACAAAGAACAAAACATCACAATCACTGCTTCTTCAAATTTGAGCGAAGCTGACATTGATAAAGCTATCAAAGAAGCTGAAGCACACGCTGAAGAAGACAAGAAGAGAAAAGAATTTGTTGAAACAAAGAACCAAGCAGACAACATGGTTTACTCTCTTGAAAAACTCTTGAAAGAAAACGGCGACAAGATTTCTGCTGAAGACAAGAAACGTCTTGAAGATGAAATCGAAAAAGCAAAGAAAGAGTTTGAAAGTGATGATATTGAAGTTCTCAAGAAAGAACTTGAAGAACTTACAAAAGTTTCTAACGAAGTCTTCACAAAGATGTATCAAAACGCAAATCCAAACGGAGCAACAGGTGACGCTGGAAATGCTGGCGCTGGTTCAAGCGACAACAATGGAGCTGGCTCTTCTGACAAGAAAAACGGCGATGATGATGTGATTATCGAATAATTTAAATACGAATTAAAAGGAAAAAGTCGTGGCAAATAAAGATTATTATGAAATTTTGGGTGTAAGCAAAGATGCGGATGCGGACGAAATCAAGTCCGCATATCGTAGACTTGCAAAAAAATATCACCCTGATTTGAATAAAGCACCTGAAGCCGCAGAAAAATTTAAGGAAATCAATGAGGCCTATGAAGTCTTGAGTGACGATAGAAAACGTGCAAACTATGACCAATATGGCTCTGCAGATGGTCCACAATTTGGTGGTGGCGGAGCAAGTGGCGCAGGCGGTTTCAGTGATTTCTTTGGCGGTGGTCAAGGATTTGGTGGCTTTTCTGATATCTTTTCCGACATTTTCTCTGCTTTTGGTGGTGGAGAAAGAAGAAGTGGTCGTGTTTCAGAGCGTGGCTCTGACATCAACATCGCCATGAATTTAAGTTTTGACGAAGCAATTTTTGGTTGTGAGAAGATTATTTCTTTTAATCGTGTTGAAACTTGCTCGAAATGTTCTGGAACTGGTGCAAAAAACGGAAGAGAATTCACAACTTGTCCTGATTGTAAAGGGGCAGGCAGAGTGAGAATCCAACAAAACACCATGTTTGGAACAACAATCAGAGAATCTGTTTGTCCTCGTTGTGGCGGAACAGGCAAGATGATCAAAGAAAGATGTGAGGAATGTTCTGGGAAAGGATATAAGAAGGTCCCTGCACAAGTTCACTGCAAAGTTCCAGCGGGAATTGATGATGGTCAAACAATCAGAATGAAAGGTGAAGGAAATGCTCCAGCAGGTCAAGGAATCAGTGGAGATTTAAACATCAAAGTTTCTGTTTCATCTCATCCAATTTTCAAAAGAAATGGGTTTGATTTGTTCTATGATATGGCTGTTCCTTTCACAACTTGTTTGCTTGGTGGAAAGATTGAAATTCCACTTACCAAGGGGACAAAAATTGTGAAACTTGAAGAAGGGACAAAAAATGGAACAGTGCTTAGAGTCAAGGGTGAGGGTGTCAAACGCCTTAACTCAGACAAAAAAGGTGATTTGGTTGTCACAATCAAAAGTGAAATACCAAAAAATCTCAGCAAAAAAGCAAAATCAGTTTTGCAAGAATTGGAAAGCAAATTCACAGAAGATGATTATCCAGAAACAAAGAAATTCAAAAGCAAAATCAAATAAAAAAAGAGAGGTTGTCTCTCTTTTTTTGTTGCAAATTATTCATGTTCCAACAAATCATCAACACCACAGCCGAGATAGTCAGAAATGGCAATCACAGTTGAAAATTTTGGAATTGCTCCATTTTTCCATTTTGTTACATTATTTTCTGCAATATCTATCTCTTTTGATATCCTATAGTTAGAAACATTATAAGCCTTTAATATTTTTCTATAAATAGAATGAAAGTTGTTTTGGACTTCTTTATATGGTTTAAAAACATTAGTATCAACATTTCCCAAAATATAATCTAATGATAATTTCAAAAAATTTGCAATTTTTATTGCATTAATTAATGATGGACAATATGTCGAAAAATTATAAAATGTGTCTTTTTTCAAGACATTATTTTCTTCTAAGTCCTTTATTGTCAAATTTCTTTCTTCTAAAGCTTCTTTGAAGATTTCAAAATAGTTCCTTTCTTTCATATTAATAAAATTTTAGGACTAAAGTAGGGTAATTTACTTGCAGTGGTAGTAAGTTATGGTATATAATTACAATGTCCACTAAAATTATTTTTATAAGGAGATTATTATGAAGAAAAAAATTGATGCTGTTGAAATTTTGTTAAATGAGTTTAATAATAGGGTTCTTGATGATAGGGAAAAACTTTTTGAAGATGAAAAAAACAAATTGGAAAGTGAGTTTGTTGATTCTTTGTCCAATGTTCAAAGACAAAAATACAGCAAATTATGTGAAGAAATTTATCGTTGCGAAATGTTCCATGACCGCATTTTGATTGAGTTGGTTTTGTCGTTTGTGGGCTCAATTCTAAACGGCGGGCACTAGGATTTCTATTCTTTTTCCTTTTTTATTTATTTTCCTTGATTTTTCTTGATTTTTTGTTGTATCATATGGTTAGTGAGGTTGATATGAAAAGATTTTTCGGTTCAAGAAAAAATGATTTGATTTACATCGAAGGAGATGAATATAATCATCTTAAAAATGTTCTCAGATTGAACATTGGAGATGTTGTTCTTGTCAGTCTTAATGATGAATATCAATATTCTTGCGAAATCACAAAATTTGAAAAAGGAAAAGCGGTTTGCAAGATTATTGGAAAAGAGGAATGTGTTGGAAATCCTCAGAAGAATATTGTAATTTTTCAGGCTATCACTAAAAGACCTAAATTTGAATTTATTGTTCAAAAAGCCACAGAAGTTGGCATAACAAAAATCGTTCCTTTTGTCAGTGATTATGTCATCGCAAAAATGACTGAAAACAAAATGGATAGGTTGCAGTCAATTGCTCTCAATGCGTGCAAACAATGTGAAAGAACAATCATGCCTATCATCGACGAGACAAAAACTGTTGATGATGTCATTGCTTCAATCAAAGATTTTGATGTTGTTTTGTTTGCAAATGAAAGAACTGACAAGGGAGAAAAAATCAAAGATTTGAGCAAATATAAAAACATCGGAATCATTGTCGGCTCAGAAGGCGGTTTTTCTCAGAAAGAAAAAGAAGCATTCATCAAGGCGGGAGCAGTGTCTATCAGCCTTGGAAGAAGAATTTACAGATGTGAAACCGCTTCTGTTGCTATGATGAGTTTGGTGTCAATTTTGAGTGGAAATTAATATGAAAATTGCAGTTTTAACATTGGGTTGCAAAGTTAACAAATATGAGAGCGATGCTCTCATTTTTGAATTAAAAAGCAGAGGTTTTGAAGCAACCGACAAACTTGAAGAAGCAGATGCTTACATAATCAACACTTGTGCTGTGACGAACGAAGCTGAGAAAAAATCAAGACAAATGTTGGAAAGGGCAAGAAAATTCAACCCTTACGCACAAATCTATATCATGGGGTGTGCAAGTCAAAACAAACCAATTCAATTTGAAGAAAAGGGCGCAAAATTTGTCATCGGAACAGCAGGGAAGAAAAAACTTTTGGACAATCTTGAAAAACAGGGAGAGATGATTTTTGAACTTCCGAAGGAATATGAGGACGACCTGTTTTCTGCTCAGACGCTCTCAAGAGCATTCATCAAAATTCAAGATGGCTGTGACCATTTTTGCACATACTGTTTGATTCCATATCTTCGTGGAAGAAGCAGGTCAAGAAGCGAGACGAGCATAATTAATGAAGTTGAAAAGTTGCCAGAAGATGTCAAGGAAATTGTGCTTGTTGGAATTGATGTTTCGGATTTTAAGATTGACGGTAAAAAGGGGCTTGGGAAACTGCTTTCTGATTTGGACAAATATGGCAAGCGCTTACGTCTTTCTTCAATGGAAGACAATTTGATTGATGAAGAATTTTTGAAAACACTTTCAGGGCTTAAGAATTTTTGTCCGCATTTTCATCTTTCACTTCAAAGCGGCTCAGACAATGTTTTGAAGAAGATGAACAGACACTATTTGACGGCGGACTTTGAAAACAGTGTCAATTTGATCAGAAAATATTTCCCTTTGGCTGGAATCACAACAGATGTTATTGTTGGTTTTCCAACTGAAACAGAAGAAGATTTTGAAGATACTTTGAAATTTGTCGAAAAAATCAAATTTTCACAGTTGCACATATTCCCATATTCAAAAAGAAATGGAACTGTGGCAGCAAAACTTTACAAAGATTTGCCAGGGCAAGTTAAGAAAGAGCGTTTGAAACGTTTGGAAACTCTTGGCAAAAAACTTAAAAATGAATTCATCATGCAAAACTCAAGTGGAAAAGTTTTGATTGAAGAAAGAAATGGTGAGTTTTTTGAAGGCTACACAGAAAATTATATCAAATGTTACATCAAAGCCAAAACAAATATGTGTGTTGGAGATGTGATTGAAGTAAAATTTGCCAAACCTTTTAGGGACGGAGTTTTTTGTGAGTGAAAAATTTGTTTATAAAATGTTGACATTAATCATAAAATATGTTATCATTACGCAGAAAATTGACCTTGAAAGGTGGTGAGAAAGTTGACAACAGTTAAAGTAGGCGAGAACGAATCTCTTGAAAGCGCTTTGAAACGTTTTAAAAGAAAATGTCAAAAAGACGGCATTATCGGTGATATAAGAAAAAAAGAAGCATACGACAAACCTAGCGTTGCAAGAAAAAAGAAAAGCGAACAAGCAAGAAAAAGAGCAAGAAAAAGAGGTTAATAAAAATTAAAACAGGCCAATTTTGGTCTGTTTTTTAATCAAAATAAATTCTTGTGTTGTCACGGGTTTGGTAGATTGAAGAGATGAAATCTAGGACATATTGAATGATTTCCATTTCAACTACAAAAGATTTAAATCGCTTTTCTGAATTTATTTGATTATACAATGATTTTTGTTGTGGCGTTAAATCATGATAAAATTGTTCTTCCAATTGAGATTTTTGATTTTTTTCATCAAATTTTTTTGATTGCTTAAATTGTTCATGAATAATTCGCACAAGATTTATTTTGTTTCTCATTTTTATTTTTCTCCTTTTATGTCATGTATACATTATATAATTTATAAGTCTATATGTCAAACATAATTTGTCTATATAATCTAATCATATATTATGTAGAGGTAAGGTATGATTAGATTAAGAGTGTTGGAAATATTAAAAGAGAAAGGAAAAACAAAATATTGGCTTTACAATCAGATGAATATGAGTTATCAAAATTTTAATAAAATGGTTAATAATGAGACCAAAGGCATCAGGTATGAAAACTTAGAACTTTTATGTGAAATTTTAGAATGTGGGATTGACGATTTATTTGAAATAAATTAAAGATACAACTATGAAAAGAAAGTTTGCAGAAAGATTGAATGAATTGAGAACTGAACAGAACCTATCTTTTGAAAAATTGAGCAAGTTGGTGGGTTTAAGTTCTTCTGCGCTTTGTGGTTGGGAGAATGGTGTTAATGATATAACAAGTGACAATTTGATTATTCTAGCAAAATTTTTCAAAGTTTCAACTGATTATTTATTAGGACTGGTAGATTAATTTGTAAACATTCAAGCAGGTAATACCTGTTTTTTAATCTATTCTTCCAATCAAAAGGTCGATGGAAATTTTATAGAAATCGGCTAATTGCCAAAGAATTTCTATGGGTATCGCTCTCTTGCCATTTTCGTATCTATTATATACTGTGCGATTGATGTTGAGAATTTTGGAAATTTCGCCTTGTGAAAGTCCTTTCTCTTCTCTGAAATCTTTAATACTTTTGCACATTTTCTGATAATCTTTATTATTCATGTTGACATTGTACCAATTTAGCACTATAATAAAACCAAGAGTGTCAAAATAGCACATATTTTGGAGGGGTTAATGAAGAAGGCGGACATTGTCAATTTCGTTTTAAAAAATTTTGAGAAAGATAAAAATGAATTTTGGGCTATGAAAATGCCAGATGCAGAAGAAACTGAATTATGGAAAAATTTAGATGATAAACAAAAACTACCATTTGAGAATTTCATTTTGCTTGCTCAAAGTGAACAACGTAATCGTGAACGTGCGGTTGTTTCATACACTTTGGAGTTTGTAGGGGCAATCTTGGGACATTCAAAAAATTCTCACAATATCTTTTTCGACTAAACAATGGTTTTGTTTTGTCTTTTTTTGATGTTGTGCTAAAATGAGAGCATGAATGGCTATGATTTAAATTCTCTTAACGAAGAACAAAAAAAAGCACTTTTGCAAACTGATGGAGTGGTTTTGGTTACTGCTGGGGCGGGCAGTGGCAAGACCAGACTTTTGACACACAGAATTTGCTATTTGATTGAAAATGGGGTTTCTCCTTACAACATTTTGGCAATCACCTTCACAAACAAAGCAACCAACGAGATGAAAGAAAGAGTGGCGAAAATGTGTGACCGCAATGTTTGGATTTCCACTTTCCATTCTATGTGCGTGAGAATTTTGAGAGAAAATATTGAGTTTCTTGACGGATATGACAAAAACTTCACAATCATTGCTGAAGCGGACAGAGATAAGATTTTGAAAGACCTTTTGAAAAAAAATAACCTTCAAGATGACGAACTTTCAAGAGTGGAAGGACATCTTGACAACATCAAAAACAAGGGGCTTGATATTGATGAATATTTCTTGTCTTTGCAGGAATTTGGAAACAAAACTGATTTGAAAAACTATCAAAAAATATGTTGGCAATATGAAGAATATTTGCAGAAAAATAATGCTCTTGATTTTGACGATTTGCTCAATAAAACACTGTTTTTGTTTAACAACTACAAAAATGTTCTTGATCATTATTCTGACAGATTTCATTACATTTTGGTTGATGAGTTTCAAGACACAAACCTTGTGCAATACAAGCTCATCAAATTACTCGCAAGTAAACATAAAAACTTGTTTGTGGTCGGAGATGAGGACCAATGCATCTATTCTTGGAGAGGGGCAAACTTTCACAACATCTTCAATTTGAAAAACGATTTTGAAGATGTCAAAACCTATAAACTTGAAAGAAATTATCGTTCAACAAAAAACATTTTGACCTTGGCAAACAATGTCATTGCGAACAACAATGAACGTTTGAAAAAGAACCTTTGGACAGACAAAGAAGATGGTGCGGCACCAGTCATTTACACCGCTTTTGATGAGAGAGATGAAGCAATGTTTGTTGCTCGCACAATTGAAGAATTGGTCGAACAGGGATACACTTACAATGACTTTGCGGTTTTGATGCGTATCAATGCTCTTTCTCGTCCTATTGAAGAAGGGCTTATGATGTCACAAATTCCTTACAAACTCTATGGCGGATTCAAGTTTTATGAAAGAGCGGAAATCAAAATGATTTTGTCTTATCTGTCGGTTTTTGTCAATCCAAAAGATGAGATTTCTCTCTTCAAAATCATCAACTTTCCAAAGCGTGGAATTGGTGATGTTGCAATCTCAAACTTGCAAAACGAAGCGGAAGATAAGACGGTTTTGGAATATCTTTTGAGTGACAAGTTCAAGTTTTCAAAATACCATTCCAAACTTGAACATTTTGTTGAAAACATCAAATCTTTGCGCGAAGAACTTGATGTCATTCCGCTTGCTGATTTTGTTGAAAAGGTAGTCAAAGTCTTCAAAATCAGAGAGGCGTATGCTGGAAAAGATGAAGAAGCAATCAACAAACTTGGCAACATTGACAGTTTGATTTCTGGTGTTCAAGAATTTGTTGACGAAAATGGCGAGTGTTCGCTTGCTGACTATCTTGCAAATGTCATGCTCAGAAGTGACAGCGACAACATTCAAGAAAATGGATTTGTTTCGGTTGCAACAATCCACTCTGTCAAAGGGTTGGAGTTTAGGGTTGTTTTTGTTGTTGGTTTGGAAGAAGGGATTTTTCCGCTTTCTCGTGCGACTTACTCCAACAGTGAAATGGAAGAAGAACGCAGGTTGATGTATGTTGCAATCACAAGGGCGGAAGAAAAGATTTATCTCATTCATGCTTGCAAAAGATATATGTATGGCAAAAGCAATTTTCAAGTTGAAAGCAGGTTTTTGAAGGAACTTGGAATTGTTGACAAGAAAAAACCAAAAATCACAGCAGGAGATGATTTTTTCAGAAAAGAAAAGGAAACTGCCGACGCTTTTGACAGTGGTTTTCATGTTGGCGATCGGGTTTATCTTTCTCGCTATGGTGAAGGCGAAATTGTTGAGGTTTCTGATGACGGATTTGTGGGTAAAATAGATTTTGATGATTTTGGCATCAAAGAAATCATGCTTAATTCCAAAAATCTTGAAAAAGTGGAGGCGGACAATGGATAAACTTGAAAGAATGAAAGAATTGGTTGACGTCATTTTGATGCACAACCGAAACTATTACGAACTTGACAATCCAACCATTTCGGATAAGGAATATGACGAACTCTATGACGAACTTGTTGACCTTGAAAAAGAAACTGGTGTTGTGCTTTCAAACTCTCCAACACAGAGAGTTGGCGGAGATGTGCTTGACAAATTTGTCAAGAAAAAACATGCTGTTCGTCTTTATTCAATGGGCAAGGTGCGCTCTTTTGACGAACTTAGAACTTTCTTCTCTGACATGAAAAAATATGTAAAAAATCCAACTTTTGCTGTGGAATATAAGTTTGACGGCTTGACCATTGTGACAGAATATGTTGATGGGAAATATGCCAGTGCAACGACTCGTGGGAACGGAGAGATTGGGGAAGATGTGACAGAACAAGTCAGAACAATCAAAAGTGTTCCGCTGGGGATTCCTTTCAAAGGCAGATTGATTTTACAAGGCGAAGGCATGATGACCAATTCGAGTTTTAGGCGTTATAACAGAACTGCAGAAGAACCTTTGAAAAACCCAAGAAATGGGGTTGCTGGAGCAATCAGAAATCTTGACCCTAAGGAAACAGCAAAAAGACAACTGGATTATTTTTGTTATGCCGTTTTGCTTTCTGAAGGAAAAACTTTCAAGACTCAAGATGAAATGCACGAATTTATCAAAGAGAATGGTTTCAAAACCGGCGATTTCTTCAAGGTTGTCAAAACTGAGGCGGAAGCGGAAGTCATCATCAATCAAATCGATGCTCAAAAATCCAATCTTGATGTCATGATTGATGGGGCGGTGGTTAAGCTTAATGAGATTGCTCCTCGTGAAGAAATTGGATACACAAACAAGTTTCCTAAATGGGCAAGAGCATACAAGTTTGAAGCGGAAGAAGTTTCAACAATGCTTAATGATGTGGTTTGGCAAGTTGGAAGAAGCGGGAAAGTCTCTCCAACTGCAATTTTGGATCCTGTGGAACTCGCTGGTGCGACAATTTCAAGAGCAACGCTCAACAACATTGAAGACATAAGAAAGAAAAATGTCTTTTTGAAAAGCAGGGTTTTCATCAGACGTAGCAACGAGGTCATTCCTGAAGTGCTGGGCCTTGCTGAGAAATATGACAATTCAGAAGTTATTGAAGAGCCAAAAGTTTGCCCATGTTGTCAAACTCCATTGGTTAAAAAGGGACCTTTGATTTTCTGTCCAAATCATGACAACTGCAAAGAACAAATTGTTGCAAGGCTTGTTCATTTTGTTGAGAGAGAAGCATTCAACATTGAAGGTCTTTCTGAAAAGACAATCATTCAGTTTTATGATGATTTGGGACTTAGGCATTATTCTGACCTTTACAAACTCACAAAAGAACAACTTGTTGGACTTGAAAAGTTTAAGGATAAAAAAGCAGAAAATGTGCTTGCAAGTTTGGAAAAAAGCAAACATATTGAACTTTTCAGATTCATTTATGGCATCGGCATCAGCGAAGTTGGAATCAAGACTGCAAAAGATTTGGCAAAAACTTTCAAAACCTTTGAAAACTTCAAAAATGCCACATTTGAAGAATTGGTTGCCGTTGAAGACATTGGAGACATCATTGCTGGCAACATTGTTGAATTTTTCAAAGACGAAAACAACTTGAACGAAATTGAAAGACTTTTTGGTGTCGGAGTGGTTATTTTGGAAGAAAGTGCGCCTAAATCAGACAAACTTTCTGGAATGACTTTTGTTTTGACGGGGACTCTTCCAAACTATTCGCGCTCTGACATGACAAAACTTATTGAAGAAAATGGTGGAAAAACCGCATCTTCTGTTTCAAAAAACACAACCTATGTTTTGGCGGGAGAGGAGGCGGGAAGCAAACTTGACAAAGCAAAATCACTTGGTATTCCAATTTTGAGCGAGAGTGAGTTTGTTTCCAAATTTCTTCAAGATTGATATTGTGTTTGCAAATTGAAAACATTTGTTTGTTTTCAATTTTTTATTAAAATTAAACAAAAAAGAGTATTGACTTTGAGCAATAGATTTATTATCATATAAAGCAAGAGGTTGATATGGATAAATTTTCTGTTTGGAGAAATCTTCCTGAAAGATTGAGCAATCAAGAAATTATGAGGTTGATGAAGGAATACAAAGAATATGGCTCAGAAGAGGCTAGACAAAAGTTGATTGAAAGTCATTTGAGATTTGTCAGGTATTATGTCTCAAAATATATGAGATGGTTGATTCGCTGTCAATCAAGCATCGAACCAGATATAGAAGATTTGATGCAACAAGGCACCATGGTTTTGATGCGCGCAATAGACAAGTTTGATTTGAGTTACAATTTCCAATTTTCCACTTATTTG
This sequence comes from uncultured Clostridia bacterium, assembly GCA_944372585.1. GTDB lineage: Bacteria > Bacillota > Clostridia > Christensenellales > UBA1242 > Caccovivens. The sequence continues at coordinate 41,718 of CALVZQ010000004.1, read as the reverse complement.
TCTGGTGCTTTGGAAAAATCGTTGTCAAACTTGAAAAGAAGCAAAAATGTCAAACTTGCGCAGAACACAAGAAGTTTGTATGATTTTACAAATTGGAAGAAGTCAGATTCTGGAATTAGACTTATTGACAAGCTTGGAGATGACAATTTGGCGGTGGACAAAATGAATGAGGATATTGAAGTCAAAGATTTGAAAAAAATTCTCATGCTTTTGCCAAAGAAAAAAAGAGATATTTATCTTGCTAATTTTGTTGAAGGAAAACCACAAAAGGAAATTGCGGAAAGATATGGCATTGACCAGACACGAGTTTCCAGACTTGTGATAAGTGCAAGCAAGCAAATCAGAGATATGTATGAATTTGGTGTGACAGAAATTGACCAACTTGCCAGAGGAGTTGATCTCTCTCCGACACAAAAAGAAAAAGTCAGAAAGATTCATGGTTTTATCAAGACTTATGGACGAGGCTTTTTGGAAGACTATTTCTGTTTGAAATTAACCCCAAATCAAAGAGACGTTTTCAAGGAATGTTATTTCAACTATTATGGACAAACGGCCTCTGAGATCAGCAAAAAATTGAATATGAGTGTGAACGGTCTCACGAAAACAATGTTAAGAATTCAATCTTTTATTGACGATAATATCGAGAGATTGTTTGAGGAATACAAAAAAGGGCAAGAAGTCAAGCCAAGAAAATTGCCATTGAAAATTCAACAAAGAATCAACAGAAACAGGAGAATGGTGAATGAATTTGGCGGAGAACTTTTCTTGAGAAAATATTTCTTGCCAACATTGACAGAACTTGAAAGAAAATGTTTTGATGCTCAAATTCTGTCATTTCATGGAGAATCGCAAGACAGAATTGCAAAGAAAGTTGGAGTTTCTGTCAATAATCTTTATATGTTGACAGAAAAGGTTGTCAAGAAACTTGAAACAACAGATTTTGGGATTGTTGTTGACATGATTGACAATGCAGAACAAAAACAAATCCTCCCAACAGCTCTCTCTGTTTCAAATGTTGAAAAAGTCAAACGGAGAATGGAAGTAGTCAAAAAATACGGTGGTGCTGATGCGTTGAGAAAACATTTTCTTCCAATTTTGCCAGAACAGCAAAGAACTGTTTTTGACATGCTTTATTTGAGACCTACTTTTGCAACCTATGACAGCATGAGCGAGGCAACAGGAATGAGAACTGCTTTCATCATCAAATGCGAAAAGGTCATTTTGGAGAAACTTTCACAGACAGACATTGCACAACTTCAACGAATCAGTCAAATGGTTGATAGAGAACTTAAAGCACCAACTAAAGAAACAGTTAAAAAAAGGAAAACTTCAAAATATAGAGACATAATAGCCAAAAATGGAGGGTTGGCATTTTTGAGAGAAAGATTTGTGCCAAACTTGATTAGAGCTGACGAAATCATTTTTGAGAAATATATGGTTGAAGGACGCCATCTTGCGGAAATCAATGAAATGTTGAAATTAAACAAAAATTCCGCATATGTACATAAAGTAATCGTCAGTCGAATTATGCCGATGTTGCAAGAATTCAGAGAAAGTTTTGAAGATTTTGATGCTGAAGTCAGATCTTTTTACATGCAAAAAGATTTTGAATTGATCCATGATGAAGATTTTGAGAAGATGGCATTTGGAGAACCTGAACAACAAGAAAAACAAGAAGAGCCAAGAGAAATGGAAGAATTTGAAGATCCAAAAGTGTACTCTCAAAAACAGATAGAAAAATGGGGCGGAAAAAAAGTTGTTGCAAAAGAGTTTATGCCAAAATTCAAAACAGTCAGAGAGCAACTTATGATTTTGTATTCCATTGTGCAAGAACTTGATGAAAGCGAAGTTTTCAAAAATATGGGATTGAATTGGAATCAATTTAAAACTGTCAAAAAAGCAGTTTCAGACAAGTTGGACAACTTTGCAGAAGAGAGAAGCAAAAAGACAAACAAAGAACAGAAACAAGAGAAGTCAAAAAATCAGTCATAGGAGGAAGCATGGATCAAAATTCTTTTTGGAACAATCTTCCTGATGCGTTAACAAGTTTCGAAAATGCAGAGTTGATGAAAGAATACAAACAAACAGGTTCGGACGAAATCAAGAGAAAACTTATTGAAGGAAACTTGAAATTTATCAAATATTACATTTCAAACAAAATGCAATGGCTTGTCAATTGTCAATCAAGCGTTTCTCCAAGTTTGGAGGATCTGTTGCAACAAGGGGTCTTTGTTTTGATCAAGGCAATAGACAAATTTGATGTCAATTATGGAACTCAATTTTTGACTTATTTGTCCAATTCCTTACGCAATGATTTGGCAATGTTGAAAAGGAACAAAAATGCCAAACTTGCACAAAAAACACAAAGTTTGGAGACTCCATTTCAAGAAAAAGATGGCGAAGAAGGCGGCACTCTTATGGATTTGCTTGGAGATGACAATTTGGCTGTCGAGCAAATCAATCAAAGAATAGAAATTGAAGATTTAAAGAGAATTCTTAAAATTCTTCCTAAAAAGAAAAGAGATATTTTCTTGGCGTATTATATTAAAGGTCGAACTCAAGTGGAAATCGCAGAAGAATATGGCATTTCACAATCTTACCTTGCCAGACAATTGGAAAGTTTAAGCAAACAAATCAAAAATCAGTATGAATTTGGTGTGACAGAAGCCGATGAACTTGCAAGGGGAGTTGATTTAAACGCACAGCAAAAAGAAAGAGCCAGAAAAATTCATGGTTTCATCAAAACCTATGGAAGGGGCTTTTTGGAAGATTATTTCTGTTTGAGATTGACACCAAGACAAAGAAATATTTTCAAAGAATATTATCTCAATTATTATGGTCAATCTGCTTCAAGCATTGGCAAAAAATTGGATATGAGTGTGAGTGATGTCGCGACTGGTGTTTCAAAAATCAAGTCTTTCATTGACAAAAACGTTGAAAGGTTGTTTGAAAAATACAACGAGGGACAAGATGCCAAGTCAAAAAAATTGACGTCAAAAATTCGTCAGAGGATAAAGAGTAACAAGATGCTGGTAAACGAGTTTGGTGGTGAAATTTTTTTGAGAAAATATTTTTTGCCAACTTTGACAGAACTTGAAAAGAGATGTTTTGATGCCCAAGTTTTGTCGTATTATGGAGATACTCCATCAAATATTGCAAAAAAAATTGGAATTGAGATAACAAATCTTTATTCGACGACAGAGCGAGTTATAGAAAAACTAAAGTCCACGGACTTTGAAGTTGTTGTTGACCTAATTGACAATGCTGAAAGTTGCCAAATTGAGCCTGGTGTGTTTTCTGTCAAAAACATAGAAAAGGTCAAACAAAGACTTAGTGTCGTAAAAAAATATGGCGGAGTGGAGTTTTTGAGGAAATATTTTTTGCCAACTTTGCCACAACAACAAAGAACTGTTTTCGAAGATCTTTATTTGCGTCCAAGATTTGCCACGTATGACAGCATGAGCGAACATATGAAAATCAGCAAGGTTTTCATCATACGTTGTGAAAAACTCATTTTGGACAAACTTGAGAAAACAGATTTTAAGGCATTGCAAGCCATAGATAAGATGATTGAAGAAACTCTTCAACAACAATCCTTGAACTTTGGTGGAGATTCATTTGAAAACGAGGAAGAGAAAAAGAAAAGTTCTGAGAGAGAATCTGGAAAGCAAAACTTGAAGGTGTATTCGCAAGAACAAATCAAAAAGTGGGGCGGAAAGAGGATTATTGCGAGAGATTTCAGACCAAAACTTAAAACTGTCAAAGAGCAACTGATGATTCTGTATGCCATTGTGCAAGAACTTGATGAATGTGAAGTTTTCAAGAATATGGGGTTGAAAAGGTCGGAGTTTAATTTGCTTAGAAAAAATCTATCTGAAAAATTGGACAAGTTTTCTGAAAAGCAAAAGGAAAAAACTTCCAAACTGAAGATCAAACAATAAAAATAACAAATTTTATTGTTAAAAACACTTGACAAGAAAGTGAAAGATAATTATAATTAGCATGTGTTTCGTTGTCGGAAACCATGCTTAGTTTCTTAAGCATAAACAAACAACAGGTGACGGGCTGATTTGAGTTTTCAGTTTCAGCGCAGTTTGATTAAGTTCAAGCGACAGGAAAAGGGTTACAAACCTCACCGATTTGAAGATTTTTCTTCAAAGTTGCAACGGGCAGAAAAGTTTTGTTTCTGCGACAATGCAATTGTGTTGTTCATGTTTAACATAAAGAGCATTTTTTCATTGACACGGAAACCCGTGTCTTTTTTATGAAGACACAGAAGTAACGCAAGTTAAAAAAGTGTTTTCTTATGACAAATCCAATTCATGATTTAAAACTGAAAATCTACAAAAGGAGATATGAACATGCCTACATTTAACCAACTCATTAGAAATGGAAGAAAATCATTTGAGAAAAAGAAAAAGGCTCCACTTCTTGAAGAATGTCCTCAAAAGCGTGGTGTTTGCTTGTCAGTTAGAACAGCAACTCCTAAGAAGCCTAACTCTGCTCTCAGAAAAATTGCCAGAGTAAAACTTTCAAATGGTCAAGAAGGAACATGCTATATTCCAGGTGTTGGACACAACTTGCAAGAACACAGTGTCGTTCTTGTTCGTGGCGGACGTGTTAAGGATCTTCCTGGTGTGCGTTATCACATCATTCGTGGAACCCTTGACACTGCTGGTGTTGCAAACAGAAAACAAAGCCGTTCCAAATATGGCGCAAAAAGACCAAAAGCAGGTAAGTAATCTGCAAAAACTGCTCATTTTTGATGTTTATTCAAAATTGTGCTTTAATGTTTGATTACTTGCCACGGTCATTGATGACAATTCGCTTGCCAAGATGTGTGGGCGAAGGGTGGTTGGTTTTCAAATGTGTTAAAAATCAAAATTTTTTAAAAGGAGAGTAAAACCAATGCCAAGAAGAAATAGTGCGGTTAAGAAAGATGTTTTACCAGATCCAATTTACAACAACAAGGTTGTCACAAAACTTATCAATCAAGTTATGATGAGTGGAAAGAAAGGCCTTGCTCAAAGAATTGTTTATGGTGCTTTCGATATTATTAAAGAAAAAACAAGCTTGGAACCTCTTGATGTTTGTCTCACAGCAATTGAAAATGTCAAACCAATGCTTGAAACAAAAGGACGTAGAGTTGGTGGTGCAACTTACCAAGTTCCAATGGAAATCCGTCCTGAAAGAAGACAAACTCTTGCTATTCGTTGGATTGTTAACAATGCAAGAAAGAGAACTGGCGAAAGAAATATGGACGAAAAACTTGCTGGTGAACTTACAGATGCATACAACAATGCTGGCGCTTCAATCAAAAAGCGTGACGAAATGCACAGAATGGCTGAAGCTAACAAGGCTTTTGCACATTATAAGTGGTAAGAGATATGTATTACGACAAATCAAAATTTGAAGGTTATCAAAAATTAGTCAAATCTGCACAAGAAAGACGGGTTGAAACTGACCAAAAAGGTGATAATCTTTCCGTGTCTAAGCAAATCTATCAACATAGACACGGCAAAATTCAAGAAGATAGAGAAAAATAATTAAGGAGAAAAAATATGGCTACAAACCTAGAATTGACCAGAAATGTTGGTATTATGGCTCACATCGATGCTGGTAAGACAACAACTACTGAAAGAATTTTGTTCTATACTGGTAAGAACCATAAAATAGGTGAAGTTCATGATGGTGCTGCAACTATGGACTGGATGGCTCAAGAACAAGAAAGAGGCATCACAATCACTTCTGCCTGCACAACATGTTTCTGGAAAGGTCACAAAATCAACATCATCGACACTCCAGGACACGTTGACTTCACTGTTGAAGTTGAACGTTCTTTGAAAGTTCTTGATGGTGCCGTTCTTGTGCTTTCAGCTCGTGACAAAGTTCAACCTCAGACTGAAACTGTTTGGCGTCAATCTACAAAATACAAAGTTCCAACAATCATCTATGTCAACAAAATGGACAGAGATGCTGCAGACTTTTTTGGTTGCGTAGATTCAATCAGAGACAGACTCAAAACAAATCCTCTTGCCATTCAAATGCCAATTGGAGAAGCAGATACTTTCAGTGGAATTATTGACCTTTTGACAATGAAAGCAGAAATCTATAAAGATGATATGGGAACTCAAATTGAGATTACCGATATTCCAGAAGAATACAAAGCAAAAGCACAACAACTTCATGATGAAATGATTGAAAAAATCGTTGAAACTGATGATGCTTTGCTTGAAAAATATTTTGAAGGTGCAGAAATCACACTTGATGAACTTAAGAAAGCTTTGAGAAAGGCAACAATTTCAAGAGCAGTTGTTCCAGTTCTTTGTGGTTCTTCATACAAAAACAAGGGTGTTCAAATGCTTTTGGACGCTATGGTGGAATATCTTCCATCTCCACTTGATATTGACCACATTGAAGGTGTTAACCCAGACACTGGAGAAACAGAAACAAGAGCGCCAAGTGAAGATGCTCCATTTGCTGGTCTTGCATTCAAGATCATGACGGACCCATTTGTTGGTCGTCTTGCGTTCTTCAGAGTTTACTCTGGAAAATTGACTGCTGGCTCTTATGTTTACAACTCAAACAAGGGTGAAAAAGAAAGAGTTGGTCGTCTTATCAGAATGCATGCAAATCAAAGAGAAGAAATCAAAGAAGTTGGTGCTGGTGACATTGCTGCTATCGTTGGTCTTAAGGACACAATCACAGGAGAAACTCTTTGTGATGAAAAGAAACCAATTGTGCTTGAAAGTATGGAATTCCCAGAACCAGTTATCAAGGTTGCCATTGAACCTAAGACAAAATTGATGCAAGAAAAGATGGTTCTCGCTCTTGTTAAACTTGCAGAAGAAGACCCAACTTTCAAAACCTACACAGATCAAGAAACTGGACAAACTATCATCGCTGGTATGGGTGAACTTCACCTTGAAATCATCGTTGATAGATTGCTTCGTGAATTTAAAGTTGAAGCAAATGTAGGTAAACCACAAGTTGCTTACAAAGAAACAATCAGAAAAGCAACTCGTGCAGAAGGCAAGTTTGTTAGACAGTCTGGTGGTAAGGGACAATACGGTCACTGCGTTATCGAAATGGAACCTCTTGAACCAGGCGCTGGATATGTTTTTGAAGACAAGACTGTTGGTGGTTCTATTCCTAAGGAATATATCCAACCAGTTAATAATGGTATTCAAGAAGCAAGCAAAAATGGTGTTATTGCAGGATACGAAACTGTTGACTTCAAAGCGACTGTTGTTGATGGTTCTTACCATGAAGTTGACTCTTCTGAAATGGCATTTAAGATTGCTGGTTCTATGGCATTCAAAGAAGGTGCTTTGAAGGCCAACCCAGTTCTTCTTGAACCTATAATGAAAGTTCAAGTTGAAGTTCCAGATGACTATCTTGGAACGGTTATGGGCAATTTGACATCTCGTCGTGGTATTTTGACAGGAAATGAAACAAAACCAGGAGTGCAAGTTGTCAATGCAGAAGTTCCACTTGGAGAAATGTTTGGATATGCAACTGACTTGCGTTCTCAAACACAAGGTCGTGGAACATTCACAATGGAATTCTTGAAATATGCAGAAGTTCCAAAGAACATTGCTGAAACTATTGTTGGTCAGCGTAAAAAACAAGCATAACGAAAAAATTTGCAAATAGTTTCGCATTTTGCTTGGCTCAAAACTGATAATTTGAAAAATAAACTTGCTTGTCTGTGAAAAGTTAAGTTGCTGCAAAAGATATTTTGAAAAAAAATTATAAAAATGCTTAAATTGTTTTGACATTTTCAAAATATATGTTAAAATATCACAGTAAAACATAAAAAGGAGATTATTAAAATGGCTACAGGAAAATATGATAATACCAAACCACACGTTAACGTTGGAACAATTGGACACGTTGACCACGGTAAAACAACTCTTACTGCTGCTATTACAATGTATAGTGCCGCAAAGGGTTACGCTCAAAAAATGAGATATGATGAAATTGATAAGGCGCCAGAAGAAAAGGCAAGAGGAATCACAATCAACACTGCACACGTTGAATATCAAACAGACAAACGTCACTATGCACACGTTGACTGTCCAGGACACGCTGACTATGTTAAAAACATGATCACTGGTGCTGCTCAGATGGACGGTGCCATCCTCGTTGTTGCTGCAACTGATGGTCCTATGCCTCAAACAAGAGAACACATCTTGCTTGCTAGACAAGTTGGCGTTCCATACATCGTTGTATTCATGAACAAAACAGATCAAGTTGATGATCCAGAACTTTTGGACCTTGTTGAAATGGAAATCAGAGAACTTTTGACAGAGTATGGTTTCCCAGGAGACAAGACACCTATCATCAAAGGTTCTGCATTGAAAGCTTTGGAAGCAGCTCAAGCAGGAAATGTTACAGATCCTGCATGTGCTTGCATCCAAGAACTTCTTGATGCTTTGGATGCTTATATCCCAGAACCAGAAAGAGATACAGACAAACCTTTCCTTATGCCTGTTGAAGACGTTTTCACAATCACTGGACGTGGAACTGTTGCAACTGGTAGAATTGAAAGAGGAACTGTTAAACTTAATGATGTTGTTGAAATCGTTGGTTTGGGCGCTAAGAAGCAAACAGTTGTAACTGGAATTGAAATGTTTAGAAAGACTGTTGACGAAGGAATCGCAGGATTCAACGTTGGTATTCTTCTTCGTGGTATCCAAAGAACAGAAATCGAAAGAGGACAAGTTCTTTGCAAACCAGGTTCAATTCACCCACACACAAAATTTGCTGCTGAAGTTTACGTTTTGAAGAAAGAAGAAGGCGGACGTCACACTCCATTCTTCAATGGTTACAGACCACAATTCTATTTCAGAACAACAGACGTTACAGGAACAATTGAACTTCCTGCAGGCGTTGAAATGGTTATGCCTGGCGACAACGTTAAGATGACAATCACTCTTAACAAAGAAATCGCTATTGAACAAGGACTTCGTTTCGCTATCCGTGAAGGTGGCAGAACAGTTGGTTCCGGAGTTGTTTCTCAAATTATTGAATAATTGTAGAAATATAAAAAAGGCTTTGGTTAATCAAAGTCTTTTTTTGTTGCAAAAAATCTTAAAATTGATTTTAAAATCATGAATAGACATCAAAAAATATCAAATTTTGATGGATTTTTCAAAAATATTTAACAAAGATCTTATTCAGATTTAATTTGTTTGCATAGAGAAATTAATTGTGTTAAAATAAATTGAGGTATTTATATGGGATTTATGAATTACATCTATAAATTTTTTGGTTTTGAAGGTGATGATGTTAAGGTTGTCAAAAAGAAAAAAGAGCCAAAGGCATCATATAATTTGAAGTTGGCTCAAAAATTGCCTGATGAAATTGATGGAATCAAAGTGTTTTATCCTGAAAAATTTGAAGATTGCAAAGATAAGGTTGATTTACTTAAGAAAGAAATTCCATTTTTCATAGATTTTAGAGCTTGCAATTCAAGTGAGAAAAACAAAATTTTGGATTACTACCACGGTGTTATTGATGTTTTGGGTGCAAATGAAGAGGTTGTTGACAAAGATTTGTATATTTTTCTTCCAAAAAATATGGAAATTGATAAGGATTAGATATGAAGTCGTCTGGAAAATGCCCAAAATGTCATGGTGAAAACATTTTGGTTTTTGAAAACAAGAATAAAAATTCTAAGAAATCTACTGCAGATTATGAAGTGATTGGCGCTTTTGGGAAGCAAATTTTCACTTCCCGTTATGTTTGTTGTGATTGTGGATATACTGAAAGATATTTTGATGATGAAAGCTTGGAAAAATTAAAGAAAAAATATAAGAAAATACGAGGGTGATTTGAAAAAGAAAAATATTATAAAAATGTGTGTTATGTTTGCTATCATTGCAGTGATTTTGACACTTGATCTGGTGACAAAATATGTTTTTGATGATCTCCTTTCTGATGGAAGTACAATCACGGTCATTCCGTATTTGTTTAATTTTAAACTTGTTCACAACTATGGTGCTGCTTGGGGATTGATGGCTGGCAAACAAGTGTTTTTGATTGTTTTAAGCCTTGTCTTTATGGCAATTTTCATTTTTTTTTACATCAAAGAACCAAACAAAACATGGCTGTTGAACATTACGTTTGGGTTTTTGTTTGCAGGTTGTTTTGGAAATCTTTATGATCGAATGATTTTTGGATATGTGAGAGATTTCATTCAATTTGACTTTTGGCAATCTTTCCCAATTTTCAACTTTGCTGATGTTGCTCTTTGTGTTGGAGTTGTGATGTTTATCATTTATTTGATAATATATTTTGTCAAAAATCGCAAAAAAGAAAAAATTAAGGAAGAGGATAAGAATGACAAAAACATTTAAGGTTTTCAATGAGGACAAAGGGCAAAGGCTTGATGTCTTTTTGTTATCCAAATTTCCGGAGTTTTCTCGTTCTCACATCAAAAACATGATTGAAAAGGGAAAAGTTTCTGTTGATGGGAAATTAATCCAAAAAGCCGGAACTTGTTTAAAAGCAGGCGAAGAAATTGATGTGGAGGAACTTGAAATTGAAAAAATTTCAACCAAAGCGGAAGATATTGAGTTTGAAATTGTCTATCAGGACAAAGATTTGGCCGTCATTAACAAGCCACAGGGACTTGTGGTTCACCCATGTTCTTCAACAAAAAGCGGGACGCTTGTTAATGGACTTTTGTTTAGAATTAAAGATTTGAGTGGAATAAACGGCAGTTTCAGACCGGGGATTGTGCACAGGTTGGATAAGGATACAAGTGGACTTTTGGTTGTTGCGAAAAATGACTTTGCACACATCAACTTAGCAGAACAAATCAAAAGCAAGACGTGTCATAGGAACTATTTGGCAATACTTGAGGGAAATTTGAAAGATGATGAAGGAGAAATTAAAACTTTTCTGAAGCGAGATCCAAAAGACAGAAAGAAGATTAGTGTTCAGGAAAGTGGTAGGATTGCAATTACTGATTTTAGAGTTCTCAAAAGATTTGAAAAGTGTTGTTTGGTAGAGTTTTCTTTACAAACAGGTCGAACACATCAAATCAGAGTTCACACAAAATTTCTCAATCATCCAATTGTTGGAGACAAATTGTATGGGAAAGAAGTGAAAGGACTGAAAGGACAACTCTTGCATGCTTACAAATTGTCTTTCCTGCATCCAAGAACTTCTCAGAGAATGACCTTTGAAGTTCCACTTCCACAGTATTTTCAGGATTATATGAAGAAACAAAAAGAAATTTAGGGGTGTGATATGATTTTATTTGTAAGGCATGGGCAGACAGAGTTTAATGCAAAAAAAATTATTGCGGGTGGAAAATCAGATGTCCCTTTGAACGAGACAGGAAGAAAACAAGCAAATCAAGCAGCAGAAAAATTGAAAAATGTGAAGATTGATGTTGTGTTTTGTTCTCCTATGAAAAGGGCGAAACAGACTGCAAGGGCAATATTGAAATATCACAAAGACACTCCAATTTTCTATGATGAAAGACTTCGAGAAAGAGATTGGGGTGAATTTGATGGAAAACCAGATGAATTATTGCCTCAAAATTTTTGGCACTTGGAAACTGTGCTTCCAGAAAGTGTAGAAAAAGTTGATATGTTGTATGAAAGGCTTAAATCCTTTTATCAAGAAATTCTTGATAAATACAAAAACAAAACGGTTTTAGTGGTTGCACATAATGGTGTTGCAAGAGTGAGTGGTTTATATTTTAAAGGGGTGCCAGAAAACAAAAATCTTGATTTGTATTCATTAGATAATGCTGAAATTTGGCAGTTAACTGATTGATATTTTTGTCAAAGACCAATTTTTGAGGGGTTTTGCTCATATTTTACTTGACATTACCTCTTTTTTTTGGTAAAATACTCATGTATCCGCATATGTCGGGTTTTGGAAGAAAAATCTATATATTTTATTTTTTTTATATAGAGAGTGTCATAGACACCACCTAGGATGTAGCGAGTTTGGTTAGAGGAGGTAAAGATAGATGTTTGCAGTAGTTCAGACAGGCGGAAAGCAGTATAATGTGACTGAAAATGATGTGCTTAAAGTTGAAAAACTTAATGGTGCAGTTGGCGACAAAGTTAAACTTGATGTTTTGCTCGTTTCAGACGGAAACAAAACTGTTGCTGGAACGCCTACCGTTAAAACGGCAGAAGTGGTTGCAGAAATTATTTCTCACGGAAAAGGTGATAAAATTGTTGTTTACAAATATAAACCTAAGAAAAATGAACGTAAGAAACAAGGTCACAGACAACCATGGACAGAAATCAAAATTGTTTCTATAAAGATGTAATATGATTAAGATTACGATTTTTAAAAAAGATGATTTGATTGCGGGATTCCAAGTCAAAGGGCACAGTGGATATGCACAAGAGGGTCAAGACATTGTTTGTTCTGGTGTTTCGGTTGCAACACAAATGGCTTTGCTTGGGCTTAAAGAGATTTTGAATCTTGACCTTGAAAGCAACATTGATGATGGATTTTTGGTTGTTAGACTAGACAAAAAAGAATATCAAAATGTTTCTGCTCAAGTTTTGCTTCGAAGCATGGAAAAAACTTTGGAAGATATCGCAAAAAATTATTCTAAGTTTGTTAAGATGGAGGTAAGAAGAGATGTATATTAATTTACAACTTTTTGCTCATAAGAAAGGTGGCGGTAGCACCAAAAACGGTAGAGATTCTCAAGCAAAACGTCTTGGCGTTAAGGCTTATGCTGGACAATATGTTACAGCAGGTTCTATTATCGTTAGACAGAGAGGCACAAAGGTTTATCCTGGTGCAAATGTTGGACTTGGAAAGGACTACACACTTTTTGCTCTCAAAAATGGAAAAGTTGTTTTTGGGAAGGGCAATGGAAAGAATATAGTTTCAGTTGTTGCTGAATAATTTAAAGGGCTTTATGCCCTTTTTTCATTATTTTCATGTTTTTTGACGAATATTTCAGATTTTAGGTAACTTTTTAGGATCAGAGGTAGGAAAATGAGGTTTTACAAAGGAAAAGATTACATTGAAATTTTTGGAAAAGATGATTTCAACATTAAACAAACATTAGAGTGCGGTCAAGTGTTCTCATATCAAGAAAACGAAGATTGCTTTTTGGTTTACTCAGCAAACAAAAAGGCCAAAGTCACCGAAACTTACAAGGGATATATAATCAAAACAGACAGTCCTGACTATTATGAAAATTATTTTGACTTGCAGACAGACTATGGTGCGATAAAAAAAGCTCTTTCCAAATATGAAATTTTGCAAAAACCAATTCAATTTGGAGGTGGAATCAGAATTTTAAAGCAGAATCTGTTTGAAACATTGATTTCTTTCATTGTTTCGGCAAACAACAACATTAAAAGAATTCAACTTATTTTGAATAGGTTGAGAGAAAAACTGGGCAAAGATATGGGGACTTATCATGCCTTTCCAACAAGAGATGAACTACTTTCCGTTGATGTAAAATTTTTCACAGATATCGGTGCAGGATATAGAGACAAATATTTATATAGTGTTGTAAGACAAATTGACGAGGAGACTTTGGAAAACTGGAAAAGTTTGCCTACCAATGAATTGAGAAAAAAACTTATAGCACTTTCCGGAGTCGGTCCAAAAGTTGCTGATTGTGTGTTATTGTTCGGATATGGAAAAGGGGATGTTTTTCCTGTTGATACATGGATTCAGAAAATGTATAACAAATTTTATGAGAATCTTGACAACAGAGAAAAAATAAGAAACAATCTGACAAGACAATTTGGGGAATTGTCTGGATATGCACAACAATATTTGTTTTATTACATACGTGATAATTAGCACACATTTTCAAAAATTTACAAAATTGTAAAAGCTTATTGCATTTTTGAAATATCTGTGTTATTATATAAATAAATTAAGGGGGATAAAATGAAAAAAGGGGATATTTTATTAGAAGAGACAAAACAAGAAGAGATTGGAGGAGTTGTTAAGAAACGAGAAATTTTAAGACTTCCAAAAGCAGTTGTAACAGGTTTGGCTTCACTTGTTGCTTTTGCGAGTGTTGCAACTTTTGCTGGATGTGGAGAAAATGTGGAACCGGTGGTGAATGAGCCACCTGAAATTATTGTGAATATACCAGGTTTTCCAATGGAACCAATTTCTGAAATCTTAACTATATTGCATTTATCAGACAATTTTTCATGTAAAGAAGAATTTAATGATGGCAGAGAAAGAGATTTTTATTATGATGATCAAAAAATGATTATCGAAGAAAATGGAACTAAAATATATTTTGATGATTCTCAAGACATTCCTTATAGATTGTATTACGGCAACTACAGTCAAACTTGGCTAATAGAAAAAAATGTCAGATATGATACAGATTCAGTCATATATGACAAATTAAGAACGGTCAGTTGGAGTGCATATGATGAAGATACAAAGGCTTATACTGGTGAGTATGGAGAAGAGACTGTTACTCTCAAGATTTCTGATGATAAAACTGGATTGACTGTTCAGTGGGAAGACTACAGGAGTGTAGTTTATGACATTGGCACCACTGTTGTTGAAATTCCAACTTTGGAAGAGTTGAACATGCAGAGTGAAAGTGTTCCTGTTGAAAAAGTCAATCAATTGCTTGAAAGTCTTAAGAGTGGAAATTACAAATACACAAAAACTGAAGATGGCGTTGTGGAAGAATATTTATTTGATGGCGACGCTTGGAAAGTGGTTGAGGGACAAGATGCAAAAGAGTATTATTATTTTGTTGAAAACAATGTTCCTTATGTTTTGACATTTGACAGTTCTGATGGTTTGTGGCATAAAAGTGAGACCATAGCCAAAGATGTTGATGACTTCGTTTACGACGATTTGTCTTCTGCTGAATGGAACTCTTATGATGAAGACACTCAAGTTTTGAGTGGGACTGTTGGTGGAGAGGAAATCACTCTGGAATTCACATCAACTGGGGCAATAATCAGACGAAATGGCATTGAAGAAAGGATTGAGAATGTTGGAAAGATAAGTGTCGAATTGCCAGACGAGTCAATGATATACAACGAAAATCAAAATGTGCCAGTTGAAGAAGAAAAACTCTACACGATCAATAGCAATGGAGAATATGTTTTTGATATTCCTGCAATGGTTGATGTTTTGAATGAAAAAACAACAAATGGAACAACATGGATTTCTGATTATTACAAAAATTTGTTTATCGCTAAAAACAGAACAGTTGATGAAATTATTTTTATAAATCCTTCCTTAACAAATTTGGAAATTGGAATTATTACGAATGGATACAAACGATTTGATGTAATTTCAAATGAAACAGGTAGTTGGGAAAGATTTATGGAAGATGCTTCAAATAATTCTATTGAAAAGTTCAAAAATTATCTTAATGCTGATACAAAACCTTTTAACTATGGGGATCAAATAGTATTTGAATATTCAACGGAGAATGCAGATTCGACAGAGTTGGCAGAATTTAATCAAATGACCAAAAATATTTTAACTAAGATTGCCGAAATAGGAATTCAAGTGTCAAGTGTCAATGATCCTGGAAGGGACAACATCCCAGAATATGAAAATGCTGAAATGTTGTTTGGCTTTAAAACCCCTGCAGGAGGAACTGGCATAGGTGCAGATTTGGGCAATAGCAAGTCTTGGAATCATTATTATATATTGAATGTTGATGGAAAATTGGAATTTGTTAGTGTGTCAATCAAGTCTTCTATTGACAGAGTCTCAAACGAAAAGGAAAATGTCATCAATGGTAATGACGATGGATATGTAATTAATGAGATTGAAAGAAAGGAAATAGATCAAGAAAATCAAGAATTATATAAAAAGAACAGTGTTCAAGCAACAGCTACGGCTTATTACACAACGGGAAAAGAAAGAGAATTGTAATCAATTCTCTTTTTTGTTTTAAAATATTGTTTTTTTTGAAAGATTGTGATATCATATAAATATGAAAAATAGAAAAAACATACGATTTTTGTCAGTTTTGTTTTGTTTTATGTTTTTGTTTTTTATGGGCTGTGACGGCGGCATGGGAGGCATCGGCGGTGGAGATGACGGCAACCCTCAATCTCTTGCTGGTGCGAAAACTTTGAGCAGACCAGCAGAATATAACTTTTCTGATGCCGTAGGTGAAAATGCTTCACAATATTATTATAATATTTTTGCTAGATATATATCATATTATCTTTATCAAGTTTATGAATCTGCTAATACTCTTGATCCAACAGAACAAGGAACAATATTTAAGGATATTGATACCGAAAAAGGTGAAACATTTACAAATTTTACAGGAAACAACCAATATTATTTGTTTGATTCTTTGAGATATTCAATCACAGATGTGACAACAACATACAACGCAGATGAAACAATCAATTCTCAAACTTTGACGTTGGACACCAATTCTGGTTGGAATTGGACAATCAAAAATGATGCAACAGGCGTGGAAAATTTCTTCATTTTACTTTCTAATGATGAATCATACAAAGATGTGGTATCTGTTGACAACAATATAAATCCTAAAACAGTCACTATCAATGGAACAGATTGGCAAAGTGTTTTTGATGAAGCCATGAATGATGATAGTATAACCTATCCTTCCTTTAGTGAATATTATGGAGTTGAAACTGGAACATATAAAGAAAATGGCGTTACAACAAATTATTGGTTGTCACCTTATTATGAACAAAATGTTGCGACCGCGGAAGATTTGAGTGCGTTTCAAGCAAGCGGAGGAACATTGCCAACTGTCAACTATTTCCAAGATGCCTTGGAATATGCGACTTATTTGTTTGTGTTGGGTTATGATTATGTTGAAGAGACTGCTCCAGGAGTTTTTGTGGAAACAGAAGATGCACCGTTGTTCGATTTTGAAGTGGAATATAATGATGCTACTGGAGTTGTGTCTGATGTGAGAGTCAATGGGTGGGGAAATCAAACTATTTCCATTGTTGATGCACTTGCAAGAGTGAAAGAAATATACCAAGATGAAGCGGAACTGGTTGGTGTAACATCAGAAAACAAGGAGCAAATTGCAAGATTCATTCTTGACAAAGTCATTGGTGAAAACGCGTTGGAAAATGACCAATTGACAGTGACACAACATTCCATTCAACAGAATGATGCGGGGCTTCCTTCATATCCAGTGACAGGGACTTCACTGAGGTTTAACAGAAATTACGAGAAGATTGTCGAAAACATAATTGATTATGCTTGTTCGCAAGCGCCAATCGGTTATGATAGTGAAACGGGAGAAAGTTTGACATTGGATAATTCTTATCCGATATCAAAAATTGTTGATTGGTCAGGAGATTACTTTTTCTTGAACTATGAAAACAATGATGACAGCGAATTGTTTAAATATATTGAAGCTGCTGAATATCAAAGTCTTGTGTTGTTTCCACAAGAGGAAGATATTGGCAAGAATCTTGAAGACATTTGGTTGGCCTTTGAATATTATGAAAACCCAGATCCTTCAAAGAGAATGGCTGCCTCAATCACAATCAATGTTGGCTTTAGATATTTCAGTTGCACTGCAAATGGTGGCGCTGGAGATATTGTTTGTGAAGGAGAAACTTCGATAGAAGTCAAATATGGCAAAAATGGTGAAGTTGAGGGAGAAAATCCCGATGTAAATTGGGTTTATATTGGATACAGCGTAAATGAGCAAGACCAATATGATATTGCTTTGACAGGGGATTTGACAATCAACACTGGATTTAACAATGATATTGGAGATGGTGTGCTTAATCCATTTGTTTCGGGGACTGTTGTTGAGGGTGACTTATATGCATCAAAATTGATTTCAGGCACGGATAATGCAAGGAGTTATTATAGGCTTAATCCTTCGTCAACGTATGGTTCTTACAGCACACTTGAAGAAAGCAAGTTTTCAGTTAATGAGGCAGGAGAAGATGCTTGCGATTTCATTGAGATCTATTTTGATATAAACAAGGAAAAAGATGATTCGGATATAAATTACAACTACAAAGTTGGTCTTTATTATATCGGCACTCAAGATGTTTAAAAAAGAGGTGAAAGGGTTATAAAGTTTGAAACTAACAAAACACAAGTTTAAGATTTAATCTTGTGTTTTTTTATAAAAGTACAAAATTGTTCTCCTTCTAATGTATGTATAAGAGAGTTGTGGGATGTTTTCATAAAAGGTTGTAAACCTAAAAATCTTTGAGTTATCTTTTGACCTTGAGAAGTTGAGCAATCTGCCATTACTTCTTTAATATGAAAACCCTGACTTATAATTTCAATTAATTTGTTGCTAGTAATCTTTATAAGTTCCATTAAAGTTTTTATATTTCTATGTTTTCTATCAATAGCAATAGCAGAGAAATATAAGTAATTATAATATTTATCTTTATCAAGTTCTAAATCACTAACTAGTATTTGACTTTCGTTTATTTTGTTATATTTTATTTTATCATATGTCTCTTTGTTAAGAGAAAGAATATTTACATAAGCGATAACTTTTGAATTATTTTTTACCACAATGCAAGAATTTGGATCAGCAAGATACCATTTATAAGCTTCTCTTGCAGGTGATATATTTTCATCTGGAAAGTATTGATGGTCAATTTCTTCCATTTTTATAAAATCTTTTAATGTAAGTAACATTATTCCCTCCCCTATTCACTTATAAAATTTATTATAGCACAAAACGTGTTTATCTCTATCAAAAATATAGAAAATTAATAAAAATGGCATTTAGGCGTGTGCTTGTCTTGATACAAGTCGGTGTTGCTTCGCTCCACCGAAAGACAAGCACACAAAATAATTTAGGTTAAAGCGAAAGAGTTTTTTTATTTCTCTTATTCTAGTATAAACGAATATTCTTTGTTGTCAGGATTAAAATGAATGTCTAAAAATTTACAAATCAAAAATTATAATAGCAACCTATGACAACAGCAGAAATATTCGTTTAATTTTGCAGTCAAGAGAGAATAAAAAACACCTTAACTTTTGTAGTTAAAGCGTTAATTATTTTGCTAGTTTCAAAATTGCTTGACTAACACCTCTTTTTTTATTTTTTGCTATGTTGCATCTAGACAGATGGTTATGGGTGTGGTATAATATCAAAGAGACAAATATCGTTTTTTGCAGGGAGAAAAAAATGAACGCAGGTGTTATTGTCGCCATTGTTTTGGTTGGTTTGATTTTTATATTTTTGATGATTTTATTCATTCTAATGCCTAGAAAAGCATTCTTTACTGTACTTTTTTCAGGGGCATATGTTTCTTTGTTTAAGTCTATAAGCATGAAGTTGAGAAAACTTAATGTTGATGAAATTTTCAATGCTTATGTGCTTGCAAAAAAATCACATATCTCTATTTCAATCTATGATCTTGAAATTATCTCTACCAGTGGTGGACACCCTTTGAAAATTGTAGAGGGTTTGAATGCCGCGAAAAACGCAAAATTGGATTTTGATATGGATTTTGTTAAGGCTGTTGACATATCTGGGAGAGAGGTCTTGGAAGTTGTGAGAGAATGTATCAATCCAAAAATTGTGGAACTTCCTTTGATTTCTTCAGTCGCTCAAGATAATTGGGAAGTCAATGTCAAGGTTTCTTTGACACTTAAGGTCGACATAAAAAACTTTTTGAGTGGTGTTACGGAAGAAACAATTTCAGCAAGGGCTGTTGAGGCAGTTGTAACAAAAATTGCAAACACTGAGAAAGCTAGTTTTTTAGTTTCGAAGCCTCAACTTATTGATAAAGCAATTTTTGATGCTGGCATTGATGATGATTCAAAATATGAACTTGTCTCTGCTGATGTTATTCATGTTGATTTGGGTATTAACAGAGGGCTTTCCGCAGAAAAAGAACAAATTGAAAAAAATAGGATTCTTTCTGCAAATCAACTTGAACACCGCAGACTTGTTGCTGTTGCCGTTGAACAAGAGATGAAGGCCAAAGCAGAAGAAATGCGTGTCAAGGTCATTGAAAAAGAAGCAGAAGTTCCAAAAGCTGTTGTAGAGGCAATCAGAGAAGGAAAAATGAAAGATGTCGTGGACTATTACAAACTTCAAAATTTGCAGGCTGATACTGAAATGAGAAGACATTTGATTGGAAAAAACAATAAATCATAACCGATTATCAAAGTTTAACTTAAAAGGAGGGGAAAATGTATATAGCAATCTATGTGTGTGCTATTGTTCTTGTGGTTGTTTTGATTGTCTTGTTTTTCGTCTTAAGAAACAAAAAAGATAAGAGGCACTTGAATGATTACAAAAATTCAGGAATTGAAAATGTTGACAGAATAATGAAAGAAGTGGACTTTCATCAAAGTATTGAGAAAGAACAAAACACAGATCAGGTCGAGATTGTCAATAAAGAACCTGTTATTGATGCAGAATTTGAAGATTTTTCTTTAGACGAAAAAAAGTCAAAAGTTTCAAAGCAAGAAGTGAGTGCTGCGGACAATAATACATTTTTCAATCCCTTTGTCGATGAGACTGATGACTTTGAAGATGATGAAGATAATGGTGATGATAATTTTGATGAAAAATTTGCAGAATACGAGAAATTTTTAAGAGAGAGTCTCAGATATGATTCTGAGGAGGACGAATTGAAAAATGTAACAAATCGTGAAAACTCTGGAAATAATGATGTGGAAGAAGAACTAGAAGGAAATGATGCTCTCAATGCTTTGACCGACTTTGATTTTGATTCTTTGAAAGGAAAAAGTGACGATGAAATTGCAGAACTTATCAAATCTCTTCCACCTAAGGCACAGGAGTTGCTTATGACTGATATATTAGGCAAGAAAAATTTTGATGATAAAGAAGACTGATGGTCTTCTTTTTTTATTTTAATCTTCTTTTAAACACCGATTGTTCATATAATACTATGAAAACTTTATAGGTGAGATATGTTCAATTTTTTAGGAGAGATTAAGGATAATATAAAAAATTCAAAAAACTTTGATTTAGACAGTTTTAACATCATAAATGTGTCCGGTCGTTTGCTTTATGTCGAGGGACATTTGGGACTTGTGTCGCTTTCAAAAGAACTGATTTCCTTCAAAGTCAAAAAGGGGGTCATTATGGTTGAAGGGAGCGACATGATATTGGCAGAATTAAGCGAAAACACAATAAAAATTTGTGGAAGCATTAATAAGGTGGAACAAATTTGATGAATTTCAAAAACCAAACCAAATTTCATATTCATGGATTAAATCAAGAAAAGTTGCTAAGTGATCTATGCAAAACTGTTTCATTGAACGAGATTGAAAGAAAAGAGAAAAATGAAACAACTTTTGAGTGTTCCTATTTTGAATATAAAAAAGTGGAAAAATTTTTGAAAAATAGGAATGTTAAGATTGTTTCAATCAAACATTCTGGTTTGGCATACAATTTGAAAAAGATTTTAACTTCATATGGACTGATTTTGGCAGTTTTACTTTTTTCTGTTTTTTATTTTGTGCAGAATCAATTTATTTTGCAATATGAAATCAATGGCGTGGACAGGTTGAGTGAGGTTGAGGTTGTAGATTTTGTTAAAGAAAATTTTTCAAGGCAGAAAAACAAAATTTCGATTGATGAGATAGAATTCGGTCTTGTCGACGAATTTGAAGAAATAAGTTTTGTTTCTTGCATGATAAAGGGACAAACTCTTGTGATCAACATAAAGGAAAAATTGTGGCCAGATGAGATGTATGGTGAGTTTGCTCCAATAATATCTCAAAAAGATGGAAAAATTACAGGAATAAATCTGATTTCTGGGACGGCTAAAGTCAAGGTGGGGGACCTTGTTCAAAAAGGCGATGTTCTGATTGAACCATACACAATTGATGCTTCGGGAGAACTTAAAAATGTTGAAGCCAAGGGAGAAATTTTTGCCGAAGTATATAATGAGGGAAGTTGTGATCATTATCAAACTTACATTCAAGTTGACAGAACTGGAAGAGTAGTGGAACAAAATGACATATCTTTGTTTGGACTTTTGATTTACAGTTTTAAAGAGGATATGAATTTTCAAATGTATGAAGTCGAATACGAAGACCTAGATTTGACCAACAACTTGTTTTTGCCCTTCAAAATGAGAAAAACAATATACTATGAATTGGAAGAAAAGATAATCAGCAGTGAATTCGAAGATGTTAAAGAAGAATATATCGCAAAAGCAAAAGAAAATGCGTTGGAAAATTGTGACAATTATGATACAATAATTGATGAGTTCTATACTTTAAGGCATCTTTCTGGGGTTACAATTGTCAATTATTGCATAATTACTTCAGAACAAATAGGAGGAATTGAATGATTATTGATGGAAAAATTTTTCCATATAAAAAAACAATCAAAAAAATGTTTGATGTTGCTGAGCAGATTTTGAAAGAAAATTTTGAAGAAGTCAATCTTTCAATAAATTTTGTCTGTGAGGAAAAGATAAAAGAATTAAACAAAGATTTCAGAAATGTCGACAAAGTCACGGACGTTCTTTCTTTTCCGAATCTAAACAAAAATGTTAATCAATCTTTGAAAGAGTTTGAAAAGGAAAAATATGAAGATGGTGTTCTGTTTTTGGGAGATATTGTGATTTGCAAAAATGTGGCATTCAAACAAGCAAGGGAATATGGGCACAGCAAAAAAAGAGAAGTTTGCTTTCTGGCGTTGCATGGTCTTCTCCACCTTTTGGGGTATGACCATATTGAAAAGAAAGACGAAGAACTTATGATGAAAACGGCAAATTCAATTTTGGAAAAATTTGGAGTGGAAAGATGAAGTGTGGATATGTTGCTGTTTTGGGACAACCTAATGCGGGGAAAAGCAGTCTCGTGAATTTTTTTGTTGGAGAAGAAGTTGCAATTGTCTCTCACAGAAGACAGACCACAAGAAATTCTATTCTTGGCATCAAGAATGGAGAAGGCTATCAAATTATTTTCATTGACACACCTGGAATACATCACAGCAAAAACAATCTTGATAAATTCATGATGAAAAATGTGAGAAATGCTTTGGCAGGGGCAGATGTTGTGCTTTATCTTTTTGATGGCACAAAATCACTGGAAGATGAAGAGTTGCAATATATCCAAATGCTGAAAAATAAAGCAGAAAAATTGATCTTGGTGCAAACAAAAGCAGACAAGAAGCAAGTTGCAAATGACCTTGGTGCTTTGCAGGTTTCAGTTATGAATGGAAAGAATATTGATGTTCTGTTGAATAAAATTGTTGACTATCTTCCAGAAAATGAACAAATTTATGAAGATGACCTTTATACTGATAAGAGTGTATCGTTTTTAATTAGCGAAAAAATAAGGGGCTTTTTGCTTAATAATTTGGACAAAGAAATTCCTCATGGCGTTGCAGTGGAAATCGTCAATTTTGAGGAGATGACAGACATTGTCAAAATTGAAGCGGAAATCATTTGTGAAAGAGAACAGCATAAGGGGATAATTATTGGAAAGAATGGCAGTGTTCTTAAAAAATTGGGACAAGAAACAAGAGAATACATTGAAAATTTGCTTGAAAAGAAGTGTATGTTGAAACTTTTTGTTAAAGTTGACAAAGATTGGAGAAATAAAAACATAAATAAATATTATCAATAAAAACAAGGACACAGAAATGTGGCTTTTTTGAATAATAATTGTTCTTTTGCTAACTCTAACAAAGAGGAGGGGATTTATGATAGTAGTAAACTACATAGCTTACATTCTAACTTTGATTGGAGCATTGAATTGGGGCCTTGTCGGAATTTTTGATTTTGACTTGGTGACATGGATGTGTATGGGATACCGCAACGGTTGGGGAATTGCAATTTATGTTCTCATTGCATTGTCGGCAATTTGGTTGATTATTTCTCCAATAATTTCCAAAGGAATGCTTGATTTGGGTTGCAAATATAGAAAAAATCAAGAAAAAATGTAAAATAAAAAGCCTTTGAATTTCAAAGGCTTTTTATTTTTATTCTATTTTTGAGAATCTTCGTTTAAAATATATGAAAAATATTCTGTTTCGCCGGATAAAAATTTGTCATATAATTCATTTTTCTTATTTATGTATTCAATAGATTCTTGGATTGAAGAGATTTGTTCTTGAAGTTGTTTTTTGTGTTCGATTAACATCTTTTTTCGCTCTGGAATGCTGTCTTTTCCTTTTAAACATAAATCACAATATAACTTTATTTCATTCAACGAGAAATTGCATTTTTTCAAACAGATTATCCCTTTTATCCAGTTGATATCATTGTCATCAAAGACTCTGTAGTTGTTGAACTTGTCTCTCTTTACATTTGGTATTATTCCAATATTGCAATAATACTTCAACGTGTCATAGTTAAGTCCCGTCATTTTGCAACATTCTTGCATTGTGTACATAAAATTCTCCTTTAACGTCAAAATTTTTTTTAAAATTGTTTGACCGTGAGTAACTCACGACTATTAAAATATATTTTGACATAATCAAAAGAATAAGTCAACAAAACTGAAGTTAATTTGTTTGATTTTAAACTTGATGATTTGTCTGCTGTAAAATGTAAATAATAAAAAAGGAGAGAAAATTATGGAATATAAAAAACTTTATAATGGTGTTTTGATGCCAAGAATTGGATACGGGGTGTATCAAGTGTCAAAGGAAGAGTGTGAACGTTGTGTTCTTGACGCTCTTGAAGTGGGTTATCGCCATATTGATACTGCTCAAAGTTATTTCAACGAGGAAGAAGTTGGAAATGCCATACAAAAGTCAGGAGTGCCAAGAAAGGATATTTTTATAACAACAAAAGTGTGGATTGACAACTATGGTTATGAAAAATGTCTGAAATCAGTTGAAACATCATTAAAAAAACTTAAAACAGATTATATTGATTTGGTGTTGTTGCATCAACCATTTTCTGATTATTATGGCGCTTGGAGAGCCCTTGAAGAATTGTACAAAGAAGGTAAGGTCAGAGCAATAGGTGTTTCGAATTTTTATCCTGATAGGCTTGTTGATATTTGCGCCTTCGCGGAAATCAAACCTATGGTAAATCAAATTGAAACCAATCCTTTAAATGCACAATTTGAAGCACACAAATGGTTGGATAAATATGGTGTTGCGCATGAGGCATGGGCACCACTTGGAGAAAAAAGAAATGGTTTGTTTGAAAATGAGACTCTTTTGAAAATTGCAAAAGACCACAAAAAGAGTGTTGCACAAATCATTTTGCGTTGGGAATATCAAAGAGATATTATTATTATTCCAAAATCAACTCACAAAGAAAGAATGATTGGGAATTTGAATATTTTGGATTTCAGTTTGAGTGAACAAGAAATGGAAGAGATAAACAACCTTGACACAAAAACAAGCCTGTTCTTCTCACATCAAGATCCTAATATGGTTGAATGGTTTGCTGATATGGTTGTTCAAAGACGAAATAAATAGGACAAAAAGTCTCAAGCATGGTCATTTTTAGTCAAAAACAGAGCGATTTGTTTCGGTCTGACAGGAACGGACCTGGTTGATGTCTTTCTGAGTAGATAATTGATGATAAGGAATAAAAAAAACAAGCTTAATGCTTGTCTTTGGCAGGGGTGGAAGGAATCGAACCCTCCTCTGGAGTTTTGGAGACTCTCATTCTACCGATGAACTACACCCCTATATATTCCCTTTCATTTGAATGCTCTCTTATTTTACTATAATTTGTTGAAAGTGTCAATAAAATTCTTAAACTTGTACAAGTATTTTTGCCAAATTGTTTGCCTAAAAAAATTTTTATTGTTATACTATTTGTGATTTTTTATGTGGAGACAATTATGACAAACAGAGTTGTTAGCAAACTGATTGAAAGCAATGCATTTGTTGTTTCTCATGATGACTCATGCATCATTATAGACGCTGGTGTTGAACCAGAAATTATCAAACAAGAGGTTGGAGACAAAAAAGTTGAAGCCATCTTTTTGACGCATGGACATTATGATCATTGTTTCTATGTGCTTGATTATCAAAAGATGTTCGGCTGTCAGATTTTTTGTGCTCAAGAAGCAAAAGAATATTTGCAAAACCCAGACTATAATTACAGTGAAGGGCATTTTGAAATCACCAATTTTTCAGATTTTGTTTTTCTTAATTCCAAAGGAAAAGTTAATTTGAAAAACTTTGAAGTTGAATATCATCTTCTTGGGGGACACAGCAAAAGTGATATGTGTTACACAGTTGATGGTGAGATTTTTGTTGGAGACATTTTGATTGGAAGAGATATGGGCAGAGTCGATTTGTATGGTGGAGACAAATCAAAAATGAAAGAAAGTCTTGATTTTTTGGTTGAAAAAGATTATTCCGTGATGCACTCAGGGCATGGTCAAGACAATCCAAAATCTGTTCAAGACAAAGTGGCAAAATTGTGGATTAAATTTTTAAGTAGATAATTACTTAAAAAATTAATAATAATGAAGCAAATAATTAAAAATATTAAAAAAATAAATTAAATTAATAAAAATATAATATTAAAAAGTATTTAAATCGTCGATAAATAAAGAAAAATCGCCATTTTTGACGATTTTTTATTTTTTAATTATACAAATTAATTATTTTATTATTTAATTGTGTTTTTTTAAATTAATTATTATTTATTTTTTTATTCTTTTATCGTGTCCATCTAAATAAATTGTTATTGACGTATTTCTGTCAACAATGCGGGAGTATATTCTTTCTTCATATGTCTTTTTCAAATCATTCAGATCCAAATTGCTTGTTATGATTGTTGGAAGTTTTCTGATTTTTCGTTCGTTCAACACAAAATATATGTTTTCCAAAGTGGAATTTTTGAACATGGTTTCAGTTCCAAGGTCGTCAATAAATAAGATTTCACACTCTATATATTTTTTGATTATCTCTGTGTCTTGATATTTTGTGAATTCTTTAAATTCTATGCTCATGTAGGGAGCAGAAACCATTTTGATTATTTTTCCTCTTTTTATGAGTTCATTTGCCATACATCGAATGAGATATGTTTTTCCAACACCTATTGGGCCAGCGATATATATCAAATTTTTCTTAAAATCACTATTGCACCATTCTTGCATTTTTTTGTAAACTGGAGCAAGGTCACCAGAGGTTTTGATTTCGACTTCAAAATCTTTGAGTTCTTCGAAGCCACTGTTTTTGAGAATCTGTCTTGAAATTTCTTTTTTTAAACATGTGCACATTTGACCATTTTTATAGCCTTCGTCATTACACTTTTTGCATGAATAATTGATTTTTTCGCCACCTAGACCGTATTTAATTTTCATTCTTTCAATTTTGTCTAGAGCCTGTTGTTCACTTTTTTCATCTGGACTTTCACCGTACGCCAATTTTCTGGCATTTTCAATTTGAAGGTTGGTGTAAGTTTTGTAAGTTTGAATATATTCCTCATCACAGAAGAGAGGAGCCATTTTTTTGTCATATTCGGCTTCTGCCTCTCGTTTTCTTTGTTGAATGATTGCCATTGCATTGCGTACGATTTCTTGTTTCATTGTTCCTCCTTAAATTTCAATTTCATCAATAGATTGGAAGAGTGCATTCATTTCTTCTTTAGAATAAGTCCTTCCAGTTGAAAAATTGGATTTACTTTCTGTTTTGCTCAAAATGTTGAACGAATTTTTTGCATCTTCAACAGTTTTGATGTTTTTATCGTGAAAAGTGGAGAGAATTCTGGAAAGATATTGCATAGGTTGATCTTTTCCGGCTGACATGGTGCAGGCATAATCAATGACATCATCTGGCAGTTTCCAAACATCTTTCCAAATTCTATACTTGTCTCTGTCAAATTGATTCACGTTTCTTGAAAGTCCAATTTTTTCAAGAACATCTTTGATTTGTTTGTCCACCACCAGAACTTCGTTGAAATATTCGGCAAGAGATTTTTCTGTCAAAATCCCAAGTTTGTGGAATTTTTCAAGGACTTTGTTCATTCCTTCAAGAGTGCGGACATTTGTTTTGAAACAATAATTGGAGATTTCTTCCAACATTTTCTCTGAAAATCCCAAATTTATCCAGTTGAAGATATAGTTGTCCACAACAGGCTCAATGTTTTCATAGTAGAGTCCAAGATTTTTGGTGAGAGTTCTTGCAATTTGAGTTGCTTTTGTCTTTTCTTCTTCAAAAAGTTCAATTTCGCCAACGGAGAAGAGTTTGTTTGCATAATATTTTTCTAAAACATTGTCCATATATTGAAAACTTGCTTTGTTTTTTGCTTTCATTTTTTTTGCGACATAGGTCAAAACTTCGTCATCAAACCCTTGTTGAACCCATTTTTGATAGAGCGATCTTTCTTCAATGCTTGGCAGGCGTTTTGATCCCATAAGTTTGAGCAAATATTCCATTCCTGTTTGCAA
The DNA here is from genome assembly GCA_944372585.1 of uncultured Clostridia bacterium. Classification (GTDB taxonomy): domain Bacteria; phylum Bacillota; class Clostridia; order Christensenellales; family UBA1242; genus Caccovivens. Next base: position 13,419 of record CALVZQ010000004.1, on the reverse strand, counting down.
ACTTTCAAATTCAATCAATCTTTCTTCAACCTGCTTTGCAGTTGTTAACTTTTGGTTTGCCCAATCTTTTGCAATTGTTGTGATGTATGCATAGCCAACATTGTTTCCTTTGATGTTGACGCAATAGTTGATAATCATAAGGAGCGCTTCTTTTTCCATATGCAAGCGCTCAATGATGTCGTAATATTCTCTATATTCATTTGGAGTTATCATTCTTCCACTCAAAATCTCTTGTGCTTGAGCATTGAAAGATTGATATTTTTTTGCATTATATTTCTTTGTGTTGTTCAAAACATCGCTTATTGGAAGATAGCGAACTTCAAAAGGAATGACATTGAGAATTTGCACCAAGCCCTGTTCTTGCCAATAGTAGAATGCTTTTTCAATTTCTTCTTGTGACAAATTCAATTCATTTGCAAAATTTTCCAATGTGTTATCTCTGCCGTTGCTGTCTTGACATTTATAAAGCCCATAGAGATAGATTTTGACATAGTTTGCATCTGCATAAGGAAGATAGTTGTTGATAAAAATGTTATCAACCTCAGTGCTGTTGTTCGCCAACATATCAATGGAATATTTACAAAAAGCCATATTTCCTCCTATAGCAGAACATTTATTTGTAATGATAGCACAAAAATTGTCTTTTTACAACCTTTTGAGAGCATGTTTTGATATCTTGAAGAATACAATACAACATGAAAAAATTTGTTTTTGTGTTGATGATAGCATTTTGTCTGCCTCTTTTCCTGGTTGGTTGTTCGACCACAAGTGAGTTGAATTCATATAAGATTGAAGCAATATATGATGATCAGTCGCAGACACTTGATTGTGTTCAAAAAATTGACTATGTCAACAACAGTGAAAGTGTCTTGAATGAAGTTTGTTTTTTTCTCTATGCCAATGCATTTGCAGAAGGACAAACAACTGTTCCAAACTCATACACAAACAGGGCATATCCAAATGGTGAAAGTTTTGGAAATTTGGAATTTGAAAGTGTGCAGATTGATGGACAAGATGTAAGTTTTTCGGTCAGTGAAGAAAAAAACATTTTGACAGTGAGTTTGATTCAAGAGTTATTTCCACAAGAAAAAGTGGAAATTTATATGATGTACACAATCAACCTTGCAAACATCAATCATCGTTTAGGTTATGGAAATAATGCTGTAAACTTCGGAAATTTTTTCCCTATTGCGTGTGTCTATGAAGATGGTGTTGGATTTGTAAAGAATCAATTTTCTGCAAGTGGTGATCCGTTTTATAGTGATGTTTCCAATTTCAATGTTTCAATTTCCTATCCAGAAGACTATGTGCTTGCATCTTCTGGAGAATTGATAAGTCAGAGTGTTATGGACGGACAGACAACTTCAGTTTGCAAAGGTGAAGACATAAGAGATTTTTGCTTTGTTTTGTCAAAAGATTTTCAAGTGATCTCTGACAATGTTGGAGAAATTGAGATCAAATATTATTTCTATGATGATGCAAATGCACAAACACATCTCAAAACATCTGTTGACGCAGTCACAACCTTTCAAAATCTTTTTGGGAAATATCCTTACAGTCAATTGAGCGTGGTTCAAACAAATTTCTGTTTTGGAGGAATGGAATATCCGAATCTTGTGATGATTTCAGATGATGTTGAGCAGGAGGCGGAAAACTATGTCATTGTTCATGAAATTGCACATCAGTGGTGGTATGGAATTGTTGGGAACAATGAATATGAGGATTCTTGGATTGATGAAGGGTTGACGGAATTTTCTACTGCTCTTTTCTTTGAACAAAATAGGGAGTACGGCTTGGATTATGATATTATCATGGAAAATGCCACCGATGCCTATAAAAATTTTGTGTCAATTTTCACGAATATCAATGGTGATGTTGATGAGAGTATGGAAAGAAATTTGTCACAGTTCAACACCGAACCAGAGTATGTCAACTGTGTCTATACAAAAGGAATGTTGCTTTTTGACAATCTCAGACAAAGTATGAGCGAAAAAAAGTTTTTCAATTGTTTGAGGAATTATTATAAAGATTACAAATTCAAAAATTCTTCATCTGAAAAATTGATTGAAAGTTTTTGCCATTCTGCAAATTCAAATTTGGAAAGTTATTTTGCTGCCTGGTTGAGTGGTGAAGTTGTGTTTCAGTAGAAATGATTTGTACGTAAAAAATCTAAAGAGAACAAAAAAAATCGCATACAATTGCGATTTTTTTGTTCTTATTTGGTTTCGTAATTGTTGATTATGACAGGCTTGATTGCTTTTTTCTTGTTTTTGCCGTCATAGTCTTTATCCCAATCTTTGATTGCTTGCTCAAACATTTCAATGTAGTAATCCATGCTTCTTTCAACGGTGAATTTGAGAGCATGCTCTGCAATAACTTTTCTATGAGCCTTGAGCTGTTCAGGGTGTTCAATCCACCAATCAATTTTTTCGGTTAGGTCTTTATAGTTTCCATGTTCAAAAATGCTCTTTTCATGAATGGTGAACTGTGGAGTTGCACTCTTGACACTGTTTGAAACAATTGGAACACAACCACAAGCGATTGCTTCGATGCAACTCATTCCTTCCACTTCAATATCCGCAGGGTGAATGTATAGGTCGGAAAAATTCAACAAGGAGACGATTTGTTCTTTTGAAAAGAAACTAAACATTGGATAGATCGGCAGTTTTTGAGCCATTTTCATGATATGTTTTTTTGTTGGGCCTTTACCACCAAATATAAGTTGGATTTTGTCACGGTATTTGCTTTCATTGACTGCTTTGATAATCAAATCATGGCGTTTTTCACGAGAAAATCGTCCTATGAATGTGATGACAATTTTATCTTTGAAAACTTTAGGTTTTTCTTCGCCTTCAAGGATTTTGAAAATTGGATTATAACCATTTGAAATGACATGCAAGTTTGAATTGAAATGATGTTTTTCCAAGAGTTTTGCCACCATGAGTGAAGGACAATGGATATGTTTGACATATCTGTATGTACAATTTTTGAATTTTTCCCACAATGAAGCATTCACAACGGCGACCTTGTTCATGTAGATTGTCGATGTGATATTTTCAGGAATAATATGAAAACCTGCTGTGCAAGGCACATTCATCTCTCTGCATAATTCTATCGTTTTGCAACCAAGTTTGAAAGGCATATAGACATGAACAACGTCAGCCCCTTCAATTGATTTTTTGATTATTTCTCTATCAGGTTTTGCAAACTGAAATCCTTGAGAGTTTATAATCTTTGTGATTGGCTTGCCAAAATATCTTTCTTTGAGTGCATAGGCGGTGTTGTTTGTTTCGTCGATAGCAAGCACTCTGACAGTATGTCCTCTTTTGACAAGTCCATTGTATATTTGTTGAGCGGAAACACTTGTTCCGTGATTGTTTTTATAAAATTGGTCTGTAACCAATGTGATAATCATGTTGAAACTCCCTATCAATAGTTTAGTTGGAATGGTATAAAAATTGATTATTTATAGCCAAAATAGAATCAGCAAAGTTTATACTAATGACATTTTAACACATTGTTAAGTTAATTACAAACAAATTTAAAAAATTTTAACTAAAATATTTCTAAAAATTCACCGTCATAAAAAAGATGTTTACAAGTTGCATTTCTGCACAAAATAAAAGAATGGAGAGTTTATGGCAAAAATTAAGACAGCAATCCAATTTGGATTGGTTTACATTCCTATCACCTTACATTCGTGCACCAAAAACACGGATATTGGTTTCAATTTGATTTATAAGAAAACTGGTCAAAAAATCAAATACAACAAAACATGTGAAGATTGTCCAGCCAAGATTTCGCAAGAAGACATTGTCAAGGGCTATGAGTACGAAAGGGGCAAATATGTGACATTGACTAGCGAAGAGCTGAAAAAATTGAGGGCTAAAAAAGATGAAAATATTGAAATTTTGCAATTTTCAAAACTTGATGAAATTGATCCTTTGTATTACGAAGATTCTTTTTATGTTGAACCCACAGGTGCAAAAAATGCTTTTGTGTTGTTTGTCAAAGCATTGGAAAGCGAAAAGAAGGTCGGAATTGCAAAAACTATTCTTGGAACGACAGAAACGCTGATTGCTGCCAGGGTAATTGATGGTCGTCTGGTTTTAAGCAAACTACATTTTGCTGACGAGATTCAAGAAAACCCAGTGGAAAAACCAAAAGAAAGTGTGAAAAAAGAAGAATTGGACTTGGCAAAAAAACTTATTGCGAACATGACCAAAAAATTTGATATAACTGCTTATAAGAATGAATACAAAGAACGGGTGATAAAGGCGATTGAAGATAAAATCGCTGGTCAAAAAATCCAGGTTGTTAAAGCTCCAAGGCCAAAGAAGGTCATCAATTTGTTGGATGCATTGAAACAATCTGTTCAACAAACCGACAACGATGATGACGAAAAAATTGTTTCTTTCCGCAAACGAGCATAGATGAATTGATTTTTCACTTAAAATAGGAGTGTTTGAGCAAAATATGTACTAACTACCATTTGGCAGTTAGTTTTTTTAAGAAATGCTTGATAAATCAATATAATGCGAGGTTGTTTCAAGATCGAATGTCCTACGACTGCAAATATTTGATTTGTCGCTTGTTTCAGCTATTTCTTCCGGCAATACAAAGTGAATATTTGATAATGTTATATCAGCACAGCAGGATTCACTATGTTGAATGGCAAACATTTTGTGCCCTTTGATGACCTTGTTTCCACCAGTTGTTTCATAAAGTCTAAGTCCAATTGCAATTTGTTTGTTTGGACAAACATTTTTGACTGTGGTGTTAACAGTTAAGAACCTTCCAATGCTTGATAAGTTTTGTTTTTCCAATACGACACTTTTATTATTTTCGCATCTATCAAAGCAAATGTTGTGTGTAACCATGTCGTTAACATCAATTTGTATTGAAGGATTAACAGTGAGTTCTTCTTGAGTTTTGCTCATATTAAAAACCTCCCAATATCAGTATATATTACTCTTGAAATTTATGTTCAAAGCACTCGTTGATGGAAAGAAAAAATAAAAAAATTTTTAAAAATTGGCACTCTTTAGTTGACATTGCTAGCAAATGAGTTGTATAATTGTCAATGTATTAGGAAAAACTAATACAGGGAGGTAATTTATATGAAACATAACAATAATAATTTCGGTTTAATCTCAAGAGGAGAACATGACAGGGAGCCACTTGGTTTCTTCGATGATTGGTTTGATGATCTCATGCCAATGTTTTCAAGAAAGGAAATGAAACAATTCAATTCAATTATGAAGACAGACATCAAAGAATCAGGCGACAACTATGTTTTGGAAGTTGACTTGCCAGGTTTTGACAAAAAAGATGTGTCACTTGAACTTGACAATGGATATCTTTCTATCACAGCAAAAAGAGAACATAAAGTTGAGGAAGATGATGAAAAGAAAGGCAACTTCATCAGAAGAGAAAGAAGTTTTGGACAATTCAGCAGAAGTTTTTATGTTGGAGACATCAAAGAGTCAGACATTGAAGCAAAGCTTGAAAATGGAATTTTGACTATCAAACTTCCAAAAGAGAAAAAAGAACAACCAAAATCAAATCGCATTGAAATTAAATAAGAAAAAGGGTCTTGAAACATAGACCCTTTTTTATTTAAACAACAAATACGTTGTTTTGGACTGTGTAAGCATTGATGGTGTTAAATATTTAATTGAAAGAACGAATGAAAATATGTGAGAAAAACCAGCGGAGAAAGTAAAATTTATTATTCCGAGCCCTTTGCTTCCAAAAGAAACTCATGCTTTGTTCAAGATAATTGAAATTGCACGCACTTACAACAAAAAAGAATTCAGGCTTGTGACATATAAAGTTTTGGAACAGCAAAGCACAAAACATTTATAGAAGAACGATGCAACGAGCAGAAGAATACACAAACAAAGATGACTGGCAGAAAAGCATCAAAGAAGGAAAAGCAATGATTTTTTCTTCCAGTATTGTTGACAAAAAAGTTTCAAGGTGGAGAAACAAATTTATCAATTTGAATGATGACATTCGTTTACATAAAGAAAGCATAAAAAAGTTGAAAGAAGATGGGCTGATTGATTAGAAAAAGACATTTTGCGAGATTGCAATGTGCAACGCAAATGAATATGTCAAGGAACAGGCGGATTTCATTACAGACTCAAACAATGATGATGGAGTTGCAAACCCTTCTAAAAATTTTGAATGAGAAAAGTTAAACCAAGATCTACTCAACAAAATCCAGTTGAGTATTTCAAATTATCAGAAGTTTTTAGACAGCAATGGTTTACTGTCTATTTTTTTGCGATTAGTCTTTGTTTAAAAAATTTGCAAAAAGATATCATAGTAAGATATAATAATAAATATGAAAATGTTAAAGAACTACTTAAAAAAATATAAATGGTATATTTTCGTTGGTCCGTTTTTTAAGTTGCTAGGTACCATTCTTGAACTTTGCAATCCAATCATTGTTGCAAAAATTGTTGATGTTGGCGTTGAGAATGATGATGTTGATTATATAATTACATGGGGAATTGTCATATTGATTGTTAATGTTGTTGGTTTTCTTTTTAATCTGATAAGCCAGAAATGTGCTTCCTTGACCAGCACAGGAGTTGCAACAAGTTTAAGAAAAGATTTATTTAAAAAGGTGTCAGAATTTTCTCATAAAGAACTTGATCAGTTTGGAACTGCTTCGCTGGTCAACAGAATCATCAATGATGTCAACCAAGTGGAAAACGCAGTCGGACTTTCTATGAGGCTTTTAATCAGAATTCCTTTTTTGCTTTTAGGAGCATTTGTCATAAGTTTGATAATCAATGCAAAAATTTCACTGGTGTTTTTAATACTTATTCCAATAATTTGTGTCATTCTTTGGATTTACACAAAAAAAACAACTCCTCACTATAAAGTGATGCGTGAAAAATTGGATACGGTTGGAAAAATTACGCAAGAAAATCTCAAAGGAACTCGTGTTATTCGTGCATTCAACAAACAAGAAGATGAAGAAAAAAGATTTAATTTGGCAAGTGCTGACTACACAAAAACAAGCATTAAGATCTCAAAAATTTCAGCACTTTTAAGTCCTTTGATGCTTTTATTTGTCAATATAGTCACGATCGCCATATTAATGCTTGGCGGCTGGCAAGTCAACATTGGGAACATGCAACAAGGCGAAATTTTGGCGCTTATTGATTATGTCACTATGATCACTCTTTCACTCTTGATTATGTCACAGCTTATCATTATGGTCGTCAGAACAAATGCCAGTTTGTATCGAATAAATCAAGTATTTTCTGTTATACCAAACATTCAGGACAAGCCTGATGCTCTTGAAACAAAAAATTTAAAATATGATGCCATCATGGAATTTAAGAATGTTTCGTTTAATTATGCATGCGATAAAGAGACTCCGTCATTCATCAAAAACCTGTCATTTTCAATATATCCACATCAGACAATTGGAATTATAGGTGGAACAGGAAGCGGGAAAACTACGATAGCAAATTTGATGGCTCGTTTTTATGATGTGGTTCAAGGTGAAGTTCTGTTTAAAGGGGTGAATGTAAAAGACATCTCATTGAAATGTTTAAGAAGAGATTTGAGTGTTGTGCAACAAAGAAGTTCTCTTTTCAAGGGAACTGTGAGAGAGAATATGCAACTTCGCGATGCAAATGCAACTGATGAAGAAATAAAAGAGTCTTTGAAAATCAGTCAGGCATATGACTTCGTTTCCAAATGGAGAGACGGACTTGATCATCAAATCTTGGCTGGAGGGAAGAATGTAAGTGGAGGGCAATTGCAAAGATTGACAATTGCTCGAGCAATTGTCAACAAACCTGATTTATTGATTTTGGATGACAGCAATTCTGCACTTGATTTTTTGACGGATAGCAAATTGAGGAAGTCTCTAAAAAAATTAGATACCACTCTTGTTCTAATCTCTCAACGCGCAACATCTGTACAGAATGCAGACTTAATAATAGTTTTGGATAATGGCAATGTTGTTGGTATGGGGAAGCACAAAGATTTGTTGAAAACTTGTGAAGTTTATCTTGAGATATATCAGTCACAAACTAGGTAGGTTAAAATGGAAAATAAAACATCGATAAAAAACTTAATTTCAAAACTTTTGCCATATATCAAGCCCCATAAAACCATATTCTTCTTTTCTGTTTTTTTCAGCATGTTTACCATCATTTGCAATATGCTTATACCTCTGTTTTCCGGATATGCATTAGACACAATGATTGGAATTAATGATGTTGATTTTGCAGAACTTAACAAATGTTTAATATATATTGCGGCATTATCTATTGGAAGTTCTCTTTTTGACTGGATAGGAACTTACTATGCAAACATTTTGACATTCAAAACAGGTCAATCTCTCAGAGATGCCATCTACGACAAATTAAACAATGTCCCAGTGAAATTTATCGACAACAACTCTCATGGAGACTTGATGAACACAATGGTCGCAGATGTTGAAAATGTAACTGATGGATTGTTGAATGGTTTTAAATCAATAGTAAATGGAATTTTTCAAATTATTATTGTCATTGTTTTCATGTTTGCACTCAATTGGACATTGGCTCTTATTGTCATATTGGTTTCTCCTTTTTCTTTGATTTTTGCAATAACCATAACTAGAAGAAGCAAAAAACTATACAAAAAGCGTGTTGAAATTCAAGGCGATATCAGTGGTTATACAGAAGAAATGATTGCCAATATGAAAATAATAAAAGCATATAATAGCGAATCAAAATCAATTTTTGATTTCAGCGCCAAAAACAACAATTTATATAAGGCAAGCGAAAAATCTGTCTATTATGCTTCACTTGCAAACCCTACGTCCCGTCTTGTTAACGGAATTTTGAATGGGGTTGTTTGTGTTGTAGGGGCTATTATGGCAGTAAAATTGTTGGTATCTCCGGGAAAGATTCTTTCTTTCCTCAGTTATAGTGAGAATTATACAAAGCCTTTCAATGATTTGACAAGTGTTTTCGCCGATTTAAATATTGCCATTGCAAGCGCAAAAAGGGTTTTTGATCTATTGGAGGAAGATAATGAAATTTCGGACAAAAACTATGCTGCTTTAAAAACTTGCAATGGAGAAGTTAGATTAAAAAATGTATCATTCTCATATGATCCATCAATCAAATTAATAGAAAATTTCAATCTTGAAGTTAAGAAAGGCCAAAGAATTGCAATAGTCGGACCCACTGGTTGTGGAAAAAGTACATTGATAAATTTGTTAATGCGATTTTATGATGTCGACAAAGGAAGCATCAAACTTAGTGGGAAGGATATAAGAAAAGTAACAAGAAAGTCTTTTCGTGAATATTATGGCATGGTTCTTCAAGAAACTTGGTTATACAACGCAACCATTCGTGAAAATGTTGCTTACGGAAAACCAGATGCAACCATGGATGAAATTGTTGAGGCTTGCAAACTTGCAAATGCACATTCGTTTATAGAGCGTCTGCCTGATGGATACAACACTATCATCTCGGAGCGTGCGGATAATATAAGTGCTGGACAAAAACAATTGTTGTGCATTGCTAGAGTCATTTTGAAACACCCACCACTTTTGATTCTTGATGAGGCAACAAGCAATGTTGATACAAGAACAGAGTTGAAAATTCAACAGGCGATTGATATTGTGATGGAAGGAAAGACATGTTTTATTGTCGCTCACAGATTGTCAACAATAGTCAATGCTGACATAATTCTTGTGATGAGAGATGGAAAAATTGTCGAACAAGGAAAGCATGAGGAACTTCTAAAGAGAGAAGGGTTCTATTATGAGATATTTAATTCTCAGTTCAGTTCCTAACATTTTGTTAGTTTGAACTATCATGTTAAATGGATTTAAGATGATCGAGCAAAACAAGGTCTTATTTTTCAAATTCTTTTTCTTCACTCGACAATTTTGATTTTGAATTTTCTAAGATAGAATCTGTCCAACCAATCAAGGACGGATCATCGACTCCATATTCTTTTGCATAGTCTTCAAATGAAATATCTTTTATTTTAAAGAGTCTGCTAAATTCAATGCAGAAATCATCACTATTTTGGTAAGAATAAACACTCACAACAAAATCACCAATATTGGCATAAACATAACCAAGAGACAAAATTTCCTGACCATCAAAATTTTTCATTGTTTCAAAATCAACAACAAGTCCATTATAAACAAATGTGTCTTGAGAATCTTCAAATAAATTTCCATTTAAATATCCCCAAATGCTTTCGGTGTTGTATGAAATTCCGACATAATCAAATTTTTCTTCTGTCATAGAAATATAAATTGGGCTTTTTTGCTTTAATTCCAAATTCTCTTCCAAAACAAAGGTGACTGGATCATTTCCAAAGTCTTTGTTTAATTTTTCAGTTTTTAAAGTTTCAAGAAACTCGGCACGAGATTCTGGTTTGGTGTATTTGTCTGTGATCAATAAAGATTTTTCAACAAGTTTAATTGCTTCATCGGGTGTCAAATTCTCAAGTTCTTCATAAATTGCAATAATTTTGTTTTTTGTTTCTTCTGGAATTTTATGCTTATAAGCATCAAAAGGTGAAATATTTTCGTTTTGTTCAACATTTTCTGTCAGAGGTGGAATTTTTTCTTCGGTCATTACAGGGGTTGCACAAGCGGAAAGTGAGAGGGCGGAAGCTAAAAACAGGATAGATAATCCTGTAAGTGTTTGTATAGTACTCTTTTTGAGAGGTTTTTTGCTTTTTAATATTTTCTTCATATTGTTATTATAACACTTTCTGTGGTTTTGTAAAGTGTATTTTAAATTAAAATTTTGATATTTTAAGCAAGTTTGTTATTTTAGTCGTTCTTCAGAAAAAGTAGATTAAAAAATAATTTATGTTGAGAACATTGAAGTTAAACTTTTTTACGAAAATTTTAGACAGTTGGAGAAAAAAATTTAATATTTTTATAAATCTTATACAAGTTTGAGTGAAATATGTTATAATCATTTTATGGATAAAGCACAAAAGTCAAAAATACTTGAAAATGTTAGAACATTGTATAAAATGTGGGGAAATGGTGAACTTGGCGGAGAATATATGCCAGAAGATAGCAATCCACATCTTGCAAAATCATCAAAAGAAAACTTTTTGTATTTCACTTTGCCTATGGCTTTAAATTATCAAAGAAATTCATACAAACTTTGGGAAAGTGCACTTGTGACTTTTAATGATCAAACGACAAAATTTGTTTTTGATGTTGAAAAGGTGGTAGATAGTGAATTTGAAAAAGTTAAAACTGCATTAACGAAATATAAAGTTGCACTGCAACCAACAAAGCAAACAGAAATATGGATTAAACTTTGCAAAACTATATGCGAACAATTCAATGGTGATATAAGGAACTTATTTGTAAGGTGCAATCATGATGTAAACAAAATAAGAACTTATATCCAAGTCGAACATAAAAGAGATTTTCCGTATCTTTCTGGAAATAAAATATGTAATTATTGGCTTTATGTCTTACATCAATACGCAGATGTCAAATATCAAAATTTGCAAGACTTGACTGTTGCACCAGACACTCATGTTATTCAAGCAACTCAAAAACTTGGAATTATAATTGATGACGATTATAACAAAAGCAATGTTCAGCAAATAGTAATTCAAAAGTGGTGCGAACTTTTAAAGGATACGGAATATTGTCCAATAGACCTGCATACACCACTCTGGCTTTGGAGCCGGAATGGATTTAAGGAGATTAAATGACGAAGGAAGATTTGATTAAAGAATTTGATAAATTGCAAGAGAAATTTGGCAGTGCCACCTGCAACTCTGTGTATGGTGGTGGCAAAGATAACAATCCAGATTTATGTTTGGTATTTATGAACCCTACCGCAAAAAACATTGCAACAAGCAAAGATTGGAAAGGCATAAGATGTCAGTGGCTTGGCACAAAACAAGTTTGGAAATTTTTGACAGAAGTTGGATTGTTTGATAAAGACTTAAACAATCAAATTCAAAATATGAAGCCAAAAGACTGGTCGCCTAAATTTTGTGAAGAAGTTTATGGTGAAGTTGCTAGACAAAAGGTATATATAACAAATTTAGCAAAATGCACACAAGATGACGCAAGATCACTGCCAGATAAAGTATTTAAGGAATACAGAGATTTGCTTTTGGAAGAAATAAAAATGGTTAATCCTAAAAAGGTTATATTATTTGGAAATCAAGTGGCAAGTATAGTGTTAAACAAAAAAGTGAGCGTGAGTGAATATAGAAAAATAAGTGAAGATCTAGTTATAGAAAACAAAATCTATAAGTGCTATCCAGTTTACTACCCTGTTGGGAATGGCTTTTTTAACGCACCAAAGGCAATTGAGGATTTAAATTATATAATTGAGTGTTAAAGTGGAGTGTTTTATAAGAAAATAGGAGAGAAGATAGAAATTATGAAATTCAATTGCTTAATCCCTGAATTAAGAGTGTTTGACATTGATAAATCAAAAAAATTTTATACTGAAATTTTGGGTTTTAATGTGAAATATGAAAGAAAGAACTTTGCAATGATGGTTTTAGACGATTGCCAGATAATGTTGCAAAAACTTATTCTACCTTCGACTAAAGGAAGTTGGAATGTTACAGATGATATTGAATATCCACTTGGACGAGGTATAAATTTTCAAATAATTTTGCCTGATATATCTAAAATTTATTATTCATTGAAAAAACATAATGTAAAAATTTTTATTGACCTTATTGTTAGTGATTATCAAGAAAATAATATAAACAATCACGTCCTTGAATTTTTAGTTCAAGACCCTGACGGATATTTAATAAGATTTCAACAGGATATAGAAGATTGGCATTTTTGTAATGATAAAAAAAATGCTGACAAATTATTTGAATTGGTCCTAAATGGCGACAAAACGGCAACATCATACCTATATTTTTCAGATAAAGAAAACAAAACAGGCTTTTCCATTTTAACAAATTGGGATAAAACTAAAAAAATTATTATTTTAACAACTAACATATATGAAACAACTTTTAATAAAGTATCAATAAATCATGCTCAAAAAGAAGGTGAAGGCGATAAATCTTTAAAAATGTGGCGAGAAATACATAAAAAGTTTTTTTCAAAGGAACTAGAAGAACATGGCCTAAGTTTTAATAAAAATTGCAAAGTAATTTGTGAAGAATTTGAAGTAGTAAAATTGATATGACAATAAATAAGAAGCGAATAGGTTGGGCATTGTAATAAATTCTCAACCCTTTTTATATGATTTTTTCTAAAAACTTAATCATTTTTTGTTGATGGAAATGGCGCTCACAAAAAAATAAAAAGATTTTAAGTTGTAAAAATTTATGGTACTTGATCAAATTTATAAAAATACTAAAAATGTTATAATTGACTCTGATTTAACAGAAATGTTTTGGTATGTATCGAGATTT